>NZ_FODL01000001.1:274513-607295 GCF_900110355.1 Pseudomonas sp. NFACC39-1
TCGCTGAAGACGGCTTTGACCGCACCGGCTCGAACACTGTCGCTGAAGACGGCTTTGACCGTACTGGCTCGAACGCTATCGCTGAAGATGGCTTTGACCGCACTAACACCGCCTCCCTCAGCTAATCCCAACGAGGCTCTCTCACAGCCCGGCTTCGGCCGGGCTTAGTTGTTTTTGAGCTACAGAAAACGGTCAGCCTCAAGCCGAACACCAAAGTGGTGTCACTGAAGAACAAATTGTGGGAGCGGGCTTGCTCGCGAAGAGGTCAGCACATTCAACCCCTACGTCGCCTGCCACATCGTCATCGCGAGCAGGCTCGCTCCCACAGGATTCTGTGGCAGACGAAAGCTCCGTGAACCCTGAAGAGCAAATGAGTGAGCAGGCTTGCCAGGTGCTGACAAAAACAGGCGCCGCCTGCACTATCCACAACATCCTCAAAACCCATCCCCCAGGACCCTCTCCTCATGCCCGACGACATCCACTACTACGAACCCGCCCAGGGCCACGGCCTGCCCCACGACCCGTTCAACGCCATCGTCGGCCCACGCCCCATCGGTTGGATTTCCTCCCAGGACGCCGAAGGGCACCTGAACCTGGCGCCCTACAGTTTTTTCAATGCCTTTAACTACATTCCGCCGATCATCGGCTTCTGCAGCGTCGGGCGCAAAGACAGCCTGAACAACATCGAGCAGACCGGCGAATTTGCCTGGAACCTGGCGACACGCCCGTTGGCCGAACAGATGAACCAGAGCTGCGCCATGGTCGCGCCAAAGGTCAATGAATTCGAACTGGCCGGTTTGACGCCAGCGCCATCACGGGTGATTCAGGTGCCACGCGTCGCGCAAAGCCCGGTGTCCTTCGAATGCAAGGTCACCCAGATCATCCAGTTGCAGCGTGCGGACCAGGTGTTGGTGCCCAGTTGGCTGATCCTAGGCGAGGTGGTCGCCGTGCATATCGCCAAATGGTTATTGAAGGATGGGGTATACGACACCGCCGCCGCCGAGCCGATTTTGCGCGGCGGCGGGCCGGCGGATTATTTCCAGCTGGGTCCCGAGGCGCTATTCAAGATGCATCGTCCTCAATAGAGATGCACACCGAACCCTGTGACACAACGATTATCTGTGGGAGCAAGGCTTGCCCGCGATGAAGACAACGCGGTCTGTCTTTGGAACCAAGGTGACAGCATCGCGGGCAAGCCTTGCTCCCACAACGTTAATCTCGCAGGTTCCAGATCAGCTCGCCCTCGTCGTCGACACCCTTGAGATGGGTCAGTTGCACGGCAGCAGCGTCATCAGCTTCGGTGGCCGTCTTGAAGCTCTGCTCTTCAAGCACCTTGTTGAAACGCGGCGCACCGGAACCACCAATGGCTTTGGTGGCAATCGCCGCGTAGTAGCCGCCGCCCTCTTTGGGGACGACCGCGGAAACAGCTTCGAAGGTTTCAAAGGCTTTACGTGCCATGTTGCGCATCCTGGCGATGGAAAATGACGCTCATTAAACCTTCAACCCGCCAGTTTGTGTACCTTCGCCAGGCCCCCTTCGGTCGCCTGGGCGGCGGACACTTCCCGGAAGGTGTGGAAATCCAGGCTGCTCACCACCAGGTCCTGTACCAGCTCGGCGAAGATCGCCATGGCCGGGGAATTGAAATAAGCATCCATCGCCTGTTGATTGACCCAGAGCCCGGACACCAGCCACAGATCAGCGTCGCATTGCGATTGCTGCAAGGCAAAATGCAGGCATCCGGGCGCCTGGCGCGAAGGCGCAATCAGCGTACTCAGGCGTGCACCCAATGGCTTGGAGCAACCGGAACGGGCCCGCACAAAGGCCATGTGACTGACGGGGATCTGTGTAGACATGTTCAACCTCCCAGGTAATCCGTTGTGCAGCCCGGGACAGGCTGCGACAGGATCAAAGGTTAAGCGCCACGACGCCAGCCTGGTTAGTCGATTCCTGCCGACCCATTGCACGATCCTGCGCGGGAGCGGGACCCAAGCGGTTCTCCATCCGCAAGGATTCGGGAAAGTTGAAACAAAAGGTTTCAAGCAAGTTTCGGTCACATTATGCCGCTGCGATTCGATGCACCGTGCAGGATCAGGCAAGCTTTCGACAGGATGTGGCTACCACTGCAACTTGCACAAACATAAGCTCTGCTCATCGCTCCGCATTTCCCGAGGATTCCGGCATGTCGCCGCTTGACCACGCCCACGTCCCGCTGGACACGCATCTGGAACAACAGCGCGCCGAACTGGCGTCGATCATCACCCGCAATACCTGTGAAGATGGCAGCTACGCCACGGCCATCGACTCGCTGAATCTGTCGCGCCACAGCCAACCCCATCAATTCGCCCCGGTGCTGGCGCGACCGGCGCTGTGCATCATGGCCCAGGGCAGTAAACAGGTGCGCCTGGCCGACGAGTTGTTCAACTACGACCCGCTCCATTACCTGGTGGTCTCGGTCTCGATGCCCCTGAGTGGTTGCGTCGCCAGCGTTTCGCCCGATCAACCGATCCTGGCCCTGCGCCTGGACATCGATCCGGCGGAAATCACCGCGCTGATCGCCGACGCGGGCCCGCTGGGCGTACCGACGCGTCCCACCGGTCGCGGCCTGTATGTAGAACGGCTGGACACGCCGATGCTCGACGCGGTGTTGCGCCTGACGCGGTTGCTGGACAGCCCGAAAGACATCGCCATGCTTGCGCCCTTGGTGCGCCGGGAGATTCTGTACCGCCTGCTGCGCAGCCCTCAGGGCTATCGGCTGTACGAAATCGCCATCACCAACAGTCAGAGCCATCGCATCAGCCAGGCGATCAAATGGCTCAACGGCCATTTCGAGCAACCGTTGCGCATCGATGACCTGGCCCGGGAAGTGAACCTCAGCGTCTCGACCCTGCATCACCGCTTCAAGGCCATGACGGCCATGAGCCCGCTGCAATACCAGAAGCAACTGCGCCTTCAGGAAGCCCGACGACTGATGCTGGCCGAAGGCCTGGAAGCCTCGGCGGCGGGGTATCGGGTGGGGTATGAAAGCCCTTCGCAGTTCAGCCGCGAGTACAGCCGCCTGTTCGGCGCGCCGCCGTTGCGGGATCTGGCGCGGTTGCGGATGACCGTCTGAGCTGTTTTTTGGATTGGCTGTGCCGGCCCTATCGCGAGCAGGCTCGCTCCCACAAGGGATCTGTATTGAACACAAACTCTCCGTTCACCCAGATCAACTGTGGGAGCGAGCCTGCTCGCGATGGGGCCAGTAAAGACACCCCACCTCTAGAATTCAAACCGCCCGCACCACATGCTTGATCTCCTGAAATGCCGCCAGCCCCCAAGGCCCCAACTCGCGGCCCATGCTGCTCTGCTTGTAACCGCCCCACGCCGCCTGGGGAAAGATCACCTGGGGGGCGTTGATCCACACCAACCCCGCCTGCAATGCATTGGCCACCTGTTCGGCAACTTCGGTATCGCGACTGACGACACTGGCCACCAGGCCAAAACGGCTGTCATTGGCCAGGGCAATCGCTTGCTCCAGGGTGGTAAAACGGCGCACACACAGCACCGGCCCGAAGATTTCTTCGCACCACAGCGCGCTGTCCACAGGCACGTCGGTGAAGACTGTCGGCTGTAGAAAATAGCCGCGCGGCAAATGCGCGGGGCGTTGTCCGCCGCACACCAGCGTCGCCCCGGCGCTCAGGCCCCGGTCGATGTGCCCGAGCACCCGCTGGTATTGCGCCTGGTTGACCAGCGCGCCCATCTCCACGTCAGGGTCAAACGGGTCAGCCACGCGAATCGCTTCGGCGCGAGTCTTGAGTCGTTGCAGGAATTCATCGGCCAGCTCATCGGCAACCAGCACGCGACTGGTGGCCGAGCACATTTGCCCGGCATTGAAGAAACCGCCACCGCAGGCCAGTTCCACCGCCAACTCCAGGTCAGCGTCGGCCAGCACCAACAACGAGGACTTGCCACCCAGTTCCAGGCTCACGCCCTTCACCGTTTCCGCCGCCCGTTGCATCACCTGCACGCCCACCGCATTGCTGCCGGTAAAGGAAATCTTCGCCACGCGCGGATCGCTCGCCAGCGGCGCCCCCACCGCCAGGCCTGTGCCACAGATCAGGTTGAACACACCCTGCGGCAAGCCACAGCCGCCGATGATCGACGCCAGTTCCAGCTCCGGCAACGGTGTGACCTCCGAAGGTTTGAGCACCACACAACAGCCGGCAGCCAAGGCCGGGGCGAGCTTCCAGGCGGTGGTGACCATCGGAAAATTCCACGGCACGATCAATCCCACCACACCGCAGGGTTCGCGGCGCAGGCGGGCACTGAAGTCTTCGCTGGGCAATGCCAGTGGGCTGTCCTGCCGGGCGTCCAGCCCTTCGGCCAGTTCGGCGTAGTACTCGAAGGTGGCGACCACGTCGTCGACATCGATGGCCGCTTCGAACAGGGGCTTGCCGTTATTGCTCGATTGCAAATGCATCAACCGCTCACGCGCGGCCTGCACACCCGCGGCGATACGGCGCAGAATCGCCCCGCGCTCGGTGCCGGTGGTGTTCGACCAGTGGGCCAACGCCTGGGTCGCCGCGTTCAGGGCCTGATCGACCGCACGCTCATCGCCGCCATTGACCGTGGTCAGCAGCGCCTCGGTGACCGGGTTGATCACCCGCAAATGCTGATCGCCCGATGACCATTGGCCGTTGATGTACAGGCCGTCCTGGGTGGTGGGGAAATTCATTGGGCCACCGCCATCATCCAGCGCGCCTGATCGATTTCGATCAGGGTCGGGCCCTGGCGGTTGTGGGCCGCCAGTAACGCGGCGCGCAATGACTCCACGCCGTCGACCGCGTGTGCAAAGCAGCCCAGGGCCTTGGCCACGCCAATGAAATCCGGGGTGTAGATGTCCACGCCCACCGGTTCAATGGCACGGTTGACCATGTATTTCTTGATCTCTTCGTAACCCTGGTTATTCCACAACAGCACGATCACTGGCACGCCTGCTTCCACGGCGCTGGCCAGCTCCGGCAAGGTGAACTGCAAGCCGCCATCACCGATCAGGCACACCACCGGCGGACGACCGTGACCGGCGTCGACGCCGCCGAGCCAGGCGCCGATGGCCGCCGGCAAGGCATAGCCGAGGGTGCCGTAGCCGGTGGAAGCATTGAACCAGCGACGTGGATGTTCCGGGTTGAAGGTCAGGTTGCCGGTGTACACCGGTTGCGTGGAGTCACCGACGAATACCGCGTCGGGCAAGGCCTGCAAAACCGTGTCGATGAACAAGGTCTGCGCGCGGGTCGCGACGTCCCAGTCCCGGTCCAGATCCGCCCGTAACCGCGCGGCACGCACCTGGCCCCAATCGCCGTCGCGCCGGGTTAGCGATTGTTGCTTCAACCCATTGAGCAAGGCCTGGCTGGCGCTGCGGGCATCGGCCACCAGCGCCAGGTGCGGTGGGTAGTTGCGCACGGTCTGGTCCGGGTCGATGTCGATGCGCAGCAATGCACCGGGGATCTCGAAGCCGCCGGCGAAGGTGATGTCGTAGTCGGTCTCGGCCAGCTCGGTGCCGATGGCCAGTACCACGTCGGCCTCGGCCACCAGGGCCCGGGTGGCCACCAGGCTTTGCGTGGAGCCGATCAGCAGAGGATGGCGGGACGGCAACAAGCCTTTGGCGTTGATGGTCAATGCCACGGGCGCGCCGAGGCATTCAGCCAGTTCGGTCAGTTCGCTGCCTGCGTCGATGGCACCGCCACCGGCCAGAATCAAGGGCCGCTGCGCCTTCGCCAGCATGGCCGACATCTGCGCCACCGCACTCGGCGCGGCCCCGGCACGGCAAATGTTCACTGGCGTGCTGGCGAGCAAGGCATCGGCGTCCTCGACCAGAACGTCCAACGGAATTTCGATGTGTACCGGCCGCGGGCGACCGGCCTGGAACAAGGCAAAAGCCCGAGCCAGTACCCCTGGCAACTCGGCGGCGGACATCAGCGTATGGGAAAACGCCGCCACGCCAGCCACCAACGCACTCTGGTTCGGCAGCTCATGCAACTTGCCGCGCCCGCCGCCCAACTGGCTGCGTGACTGCACGCTGGAGATCACCAGCATCGGGATCGAATCGGCGTAGGCCTGGCCCATGGCGGTGGTGATGTTGGTCATGCCGGGGCCGGTGATGATGAAGCACACACCGGGCTTGCCGCTGACGCGGGCATAACCGTCGGCCATGAACCCTGCACCCTGTTCGTGACGCGGCGTCACATGGCGGATGCTGGAACGGGCCAGCCCGCGATACAACTCGACGGTGTGCACGCCGGGAATCCCGAACACCTGCTCCACGCCATAACCTTCGAGTAACTTGACCAATACTTCGCCGCACGTCGCCATTGCCACTGCCCTTCTTGTTTTCGGGGAATGGCGTTATTGGAACGGCCAGGCCATAGCCGCAACAATGGATAAAAAGTCATACTAGCCATGTCCCCACGTCATGGCTCGATTCCCAATGAAACGCCTTCCCCCGCTCCCGGCGCTGCACACGTTTCTGATCACCGCCCAGTGCTGCAACTTCACCCGGGCGGCGGAACAGTTGCACATCACCCAGGGCGCGGTGAGTCGGCAGATCGCCGGGCTGGAGGAGCATTTGGGTTATGCGCTGTTCCTGCGTCAGGCACGGGGCCTGAGCCTGACGCCGCAGGGGCAGGCGTGGTTGCCACGGGTGCAACAGGTGTTCGGCCTGATCGCTGAAGCGGTGGAGCAGATCGGCGAGAAACGCCAGAACGTGCAACTCAAGGCGCCGACCTGCGTGCTGCGCTGGCTGATGCCGCGTTTGCTGCAATGGCAGAAGGAACGGCCGGACATACCGGTGGAGTTGACGACTACCGTCCGCCACGGCGTGGATTTCCAGCGCGAAACCTTCGACGCGGCGGTGGTCTACGGGCCGCCACCGGATGCATCGCTGGCGGGCCTGCACCTGTTCGATGAGCAACTGACCCCGGTGTGTTCACGTCCACTGCTTGAAGGTCCGGTGCCGCTGCGCACACCCGCCGACCTGCAACACCATCTGCTGCTGCACCCTACCGCGGACGAGCGCGACTGGAACGCCTGGCTGGAAGCAGCGGATGTGCAACTGAGCAACGTCAGCAAAGGCCAGCATTTCGAAACCCTGGACCTGGCGATGTCCATGGCCTCCCAAGGCACGGGCGTGGCGATTGGCGACTGGTCGCTGATCGGCGACGACCTGAGCGCTGGAAGGCTGGTGATGCCGTTCGAACTGAAGGTCAGGACCGGGTTGGCCTATCACTTGGTGTACCCGCGCAAATCCCAGGCTTCGGAGCAATTGCAGGAACTGATGGGCTGGTTGGTGGAACAGGCGCAGGCGCGCTAGGGGCCTTGAGAGCCAGACTTTAGGACCTGTGTAGGAGCTGTCGAGTGCAACGAGGCTGCGATCTTCCTCTGGACAAAGGAGTCTAGAGAGAAAAATCAAGATCAAAAGATCGCAGGCTTCGCCAGCTCCTACAGCAGATTCGGCACCTGCACCGGCTCGATCTGCGCCCAATGCGAGGTGTCTTCGCGATGCTGCTGCAAGTAGGGCAACACTGCCCCCAGCAACGGTTCCTTGAACGCGTCTTGAAACCGGTGAGCCAGGCCCGGTATCAGCTTCAGGCGGCTGCCGCGGATGTGCGCCGCGAGGTGCACGCCATGCATCACCGGCAACAACGGGTCGGCGGTACCGTGGACCACCAGGGTCGGCACGCGCAGTTGATTGAGCAGCGCCACCCGGCTCGGCTCGGCCATGATCGCCATGATCTGGCGCTGCACGCCTTCGGGGTTGAAGGCCCGGTCATAGGCCTGGGCGGCCTGATGCAACAGTGCCTGACGATCATCCACCACCATCGGGCTGCCCAGGGCGGCCAGCAGATCGGCCTGTTGTTCCAGGGCCACTTCACGATTCGGCGCACTGCGCCGGGACAACAGCTTCACCAGCGTTTCACTCGGTGCCGGCAGGCCCTCGGCACCCGAACTGGTCATGATCAGCGTCAGGCTCTCCACCCGCTGCGGCGCCATGGCCGCCATGTGCTGGGCGATCATCCCGCCCATGCTCACCCCCAGCACGTGAAAGCTTTGCACTTGCAACGCATCCATCAACCCCAAGCCGTCGTCGGCCATGTCGGTCAAAGTGTAGGGAGCAGCCACGGGCAGGCCCAACTTGTAGCGCAAGGCTTCAAAGGCCAGGTTGGCGCTGCCGGGCGCCTGGCGCCAGGCGGACAAACCCACATCGCGGTTGTCGTAGCGGATCACCCGGAAACCCTGCTCGCAGAGGGCCGCCACCACTTCGTCCGGCCAATGGATCAACTGCCCACCCAAGCCCATCACCAGCAACAACGCCGGGTCGGAGGCACGGCCGATGCTCTGGTACGCCAGGCTGACCTGATCCAGATCGACCCGTTGGGTCGCAACATTGACATCACAGCGAGAAGCCGCCATCGACGGCAGGCCGAATAACAACGCGGCCAGGAAGATAAATACACGCATGAAGAAACACCAAAACGCAGAACCCCAGTAGAGCGCGAGTCTGATGAAGTTTGTTCAAGCGCGCTGCCACAGTTGCGTGACAGTTTGATGAAGATTGCCAAATGGTCGCTCCACCCGGTCAAATGAAGCAAAGCAGAGCACTTCCCCTGTGGCGAGGGGATTTATCCCCGCTGGACTGCGCAGCAGGCCCAAACCAGCAACTCAATAAACCTGATAGATCTGGGGGGCTGCTTCGCAGCCCAGCGGGGATAAATCCCCTCGCCACAGGTCAGGTGCATGCCTGTAAGAGTATTCGGGCTTCAGGCCAACTGACTCCGCAACTGCCGGGCCGCCGCCACCATGTTCACCAGCGCGGCTTCTGTTTCCGGCCACGCCCGGGTCTTCAAGCCGCAATCGGGGTTGACCCACAGTCGGTCCGCCGCGATCCGTTTCACCGCCTTGCTCATCAACGCGACCATCTCCGCCGTGTCCGGCACCCGTGGCGAGTGAATGTCATACACACCTGGGCCGATGTCGTTGGGGTACTCGAACGCTTCGAACGCGTCCAGCAACTCCATGTCCGAACGCGAGGTTTCAATGGTGATGACGTCGGCGTCCATGGCGGCGATGGCCTTGATCACGTCATTGAACTCGCTGTAGCACATGTGGGTGTGGATCTGGGTTTCGTCGCCCACACCCGAGGCGCTCAAGCGGAACGCTTGCACCGCCCAATCCAGATACTCCTGCCATTGCCCACGGCGCAGGGGCAAACCTTCACGGAACGCGGCCTCGTCGATCTGCACGATTTTGATCCCGGCTTTTTCCAGGTCCAGCACTTCGTCACGCAGGGCCAGGGCCAGCTGTTGCGCCTGGACCTGACGCGAGACGTCCTCGCGCGGGAACGACCACATCAGCATGGTCACGGGGCCGGTAAGCATGCCCTTCATCACCTTGTCAGTCAGGCTTTGTGCGTAGCGGATCCAGTCGACGGTCATCGCTTTCGGCCGGCTGATATCGCCGTAGATGATTGCCGGCTTCACACAACGCGAACCATAGCTCTGGACCCAGCCGAAACGGGTGAAAGCATAGCCGTCCAGTTGCTCGGCGAAATACTCCACCATGTCGTTGCGTTCGGCTTCGCCATGTACCAGCACATCCAGGCCCAAGCGTTCCTGGATCTGCACGGCATGGCGGATCTCAGTGTGCATGGCGTCCTGATAATCGTTGGCCGACAGCTTGCCTTGCTTGTAGGCCTGGCGCGCCAGGCGGATCGCCGGAGTCTGCGGGAAGGAGCCGATGGTGGTGGTGGGAAAGGCCGGTAACTTCAGGCGTGCGCGCTGCTGCGCCATGCGCTGGGCAAACGGCGAATGCCGCTGGCTGTCCTGGGGTCCTATCGCGGCGAGGCGCGCCTGGACCTCGGCCTTGTGAATGCGTGTCGAGCCGGCACGACGAGCATGCACGTCACGGCTGTCGGCCAGGGCGTGTTGCACGCCGGGCGCCTGTGGATCGTTGAGCGCATCGCGCAGTACCGCCACTTCCCCGCACTTTTGCACAGCAAAGGCCAGCCAGCTCTTGAGTTCAGGGTCCAGTCGGTCTTCACGCTCCAGGTCCACGGGGCTGTGCAACAGTGAGCAAGAGGTGCTGACCCAGAGGTTGTCGCCAAACCGCTCCTGAGCCGGCTGCAATTGCGCCAGCGCCTGTTCCAGTTCACAGCGCCAGACATTGCGGCCATTGACCAGCCCCACCGACAGGATCTTGTAGGTGGGCAGGCGATCGAGCACCTGGCCCAGTTGTTCCGGCGCCCGCACCGCGTCGATGTGCAAACCGTCCACCGGCAGGCTCACCGCCAGACCGAGGTTGTCTTCCAGGCCACTGAAATAGGTCGCCACCAGTTTTTTCAGCGGCGAATACTGAAGGATGTGATAGGCCCGCTCGAAAGCACTTTTCCAGGCCAGGGGCAGGTCGAGGGTAAGGATCGGCTCGTCGATCTGCACCCACTCAACGCCCTGGGCCTTGAGGCGATTGAGGATTTCACCGTAGACCGGCAGCAGGCGCTCCAGCAGGTCGAGTTTGTCGAAGTCCTCGCCCTTGGCCTTGCCCAGCCACAGATAGGTCAAAGGGCCGATGATCACCGGTTTGACCCGATGTCCCAGGGCATGGGCCTCATCCACTTCGTCGAACAGTTGCTCCCAACTCAGGGCGAAGCGCTGGTCGGCGGAAAACTCCGGGACCAGGTAGTGGTAGTTGGTGTCGAACCACTTGGTCAGTTCCTGAGCGTATTGGGCTTGCCCGTGATCGGCAGCGCAGCAAGCCGCAGTGGCGCCTCGGGCCATGGCGAACAGCGTGTCCAGGGTCGGCTTGGCCTGGGCATCGAGGGTGTTGTGGAATCGCGACGGGACGGCACCCAGGGTCAACGTGTGGCTGAGCACCTGGTCGTACCAGGCGAAATCACCGACCGGCAGCAGGTCGATGCCGGCATCTTTCTGCAGTTGCCAGTGCCGGGCCCGCAATTCACGGCCCACCACTTGCAGCGCGGCCGCTGCCAAGTCGCCCTTCCAGTAGGCTTCCAGGGCTTTTTTCAATTCGCGGTCTGCGCCGATGCGGGGAAAACCTAAGGTGTGGGCCAGGGCCATGGTGTGTGTCCTCCTGTAAAAGATGGCGCCATTGTCGACAGCCAGCCCCACATGAGACAAACTCAACCTTTTCGTGTTGATCACGAGTTTTACTCATGGAGCCCACGGTGCTTGAAATCCGCCACCTCAAGACCCTGCATGCCCTGCGCGAAGCCGACAGTCTGGTCGAAGCCGCCGAACGCCTGCATTTGACCCAGTCCGCGCTTTCCCACCAGTTCAAGGAACTGGAAGAACGCCTGGGCATGCAGTTATTCGTGCGCAAGACCAAACCGGTGCGCTTCACCAGCGCCGGCCTGCGCTTGCTGCAACTGGCCGACGCGACCTTGCCGTTGTTGCGCAGCGCCGAGCGGGACATCGGTCGGCTGGCCGGTGGCACCGCCGGGCGTTTGCACATGGCCATTGAGTGCCACAGTTGCTTTCAGTGGCTGATGCCGACCATCGACCAGTTCCGCGATGCCTGGCCGGAAGTCGAACTGGACCTGGCCTCGGGTTTCGCCTTCGCGCCGCTGCCGGCCCTGGCCCGGGGCGACCTGGACCTGGTGGTGACCTCCGACCCGCTGGAACTGGCGGGCATCACCTACGTACCGCTGTTCACCTACGAAGCGATGCTCGCGGTGGCCAACCAGCACCGGCTGGCGAATAAGCCCTACATCGTGCCCGAAGACCTGGTCAGCGAAACCCTGATCACCTACCCGGTGGAGCGCGATCGCCTGGACATCTTCACCCGTTTCCTGGAACCGGCCGACATCGAGCCGGCCCAGGTGCGCACGTCTGAACTGACGGTGATGATGATGCAACTGGTGGCCAGCGGCCGTGGCGTCTGCGGCATGCCCCACTGGGCGCTGCATGAATACAGTTCGCGCGGTTATGTAAAGGCCAAACGGCTGGGGGAGAAAGGTTTGTTCGCCACGCTGTATGCGGCGGTGCGCACCGACATGCTCGATGCGCCGTACATGCGCGACTTTCTGCTGACGGCCAAGGACACTTCGTTTTCGACCCTCGATGGTGTCAGTGCCGTGCGCTGACGGGCATTCTTCATGTGGCGAGGGGATTTATCCCCGTTGGGCTGCGAAGCGGCCCCCAAACCAGGCAACTCGGTGTGTCAGGAAAATTGAGCTCGCTGCTTTAGGGCCGCTTCGCAGCCCAGCGGGGATAAATCCCCTCGCCACAAAAGCTCAATCGTCATGCCAGGTTTTACAGTTCGCGCCACATATGGATCTTGTCGAGATAGTCCTCACCCACCCGTATCGCCTGCGGTTCGAGGCCATATTGCACAAAACCGCAACGCTGATAGAGCTTCAGGGCCGGGGCGTTGCCGGCGGTAACGGTCAGTTGCACCAGGCGCAAAAAACTGTGGCGGCGGGCTTCGGCGAGGGCCGCTTGCAGCAATTGGTAGCCGAGCCCCCGATGGCAATAGGCAGCGGTGACATACATGCCGAACAACGTGGCCTTGTGCCGGGCTTTTTCCCGCGGCTCCAGGGACAGCCCGACAATACCCACCAGCTCATGCTCGACAAACGCCCCCAACAACACATCGAGCCGACTGCTCAGACGTGATTCCCACCACCTCATTGGCATCGCCGCTCGCTCGCTGACGCTAGAGGTGAAGGCCTGGGGATGAAGCGCGTAGGCCTGGAGCATCAGGTCGCGATACGCCTGGGCATCACCCGCGGCGAGCCGTCGAATATTCACGCCGAACGCCGTTGCTCAAGCATCAGGCGCAACGCCAGCGCGCCGAGCACAAAACCCATGAAGTAGCGCTGCGCCGCCAGCCAGGTGGGGTTATGGACAAACCAGGAGGCAATGCCGGCGGCGAACAGGGCAATCAGCAGGTTGACGCTGAAACTGACGCTGATCTGGGTCAGCCCCAGGATGATGCTCTGTGTGAACAACGAACCGTGTTCCGGGCTGATGAACTGGGGGAATACCGACAGGTAAAACACTGCAATCTTTGGATTCAGGGCGCTGGTGAGAAACCCCATGGTGATCAGCTTGCGCGTCGAATCCGCTGGCAATTGCTGGGCCTGGAACGGTGAACGCGCACCGGGCTTGACTGCCTGCCAGGCCAGCCACAGCAGGTACAGCGCGCCGGCCCATTTCAATAATTCATACGCCATGGGCACCGCCAGGAACACCGCCGTCAGCCCCGCCGCCGCGGCAAACATGTGCACGAAGAAGCCCGCCACCACACCCAGCAGGGAGGTGACGCCGGCCTTGCGGCCCTGGCAGATCGAACGGGAAATCAAGTAGATCATGTTCGGGCCGGGCGTGAGTACCATCAGCAACGCGGCGGCGGCGAAAATCAGCAGGTCCGGCAATGGAATCATGGGCGTCAGTCCTTGAGTCTGGGGTCAGCACGTCTCGAGAAGGCTGGCTCGATAAAACGGCAGGATCACCTCGCCTGTCAACGGCGCCAGCAGCAGATCACTGCCGCCGGCCGGGTCGATCCAGCACACTTCTTCAATCTCGGCGGCGGGAGAAACCGGCGCATCAATACTCAGCAAAAAAACTTCAGCCTGCACGACAAAACCCGGTTCGTTGGCGGCCGGAGCGCTGAACGGCCCCAGGTAACGGGCCTGTGCCGGATCAATCGTCAGCCCAAGCTCTTCGGCCAGCTCACGGACCAGGGCCTGGACCGGCTGCTCATGGGCCTCGATCTTGCCGCCCGGTTGCATGAAGGCCTGGGTGCCGCGCTTGCGCACCAGCAAGGTCCGACCGTCCGGTCCGATCAACAGGGCGGCGGCGATGCGGATGATGGGAGTGGTCATGATGAATAAAAGCCCCGGGCAGAAAATTGCCCGCAAGACTACAGAGCGCAGCGACAGGAGCAAAGCCTGACGCCGCCCTTAGACTCAACACAAAACCACTGTGGGAGCAGTTTTTGTGGGAGCCAAGCTTGCTCGCGATGGGGCGACGCGGTTTAACTGCAGGACCGCGTCATCGTTCATCGCGAGCAAGCTTGGCTCCCACAAAGCCCGCTCCCACAGTTGATTTCGTCGTCTGTCCGAGTCCCATCACCCCAACATCGGCTTCGGCACCGAAGGATCTTCTTCTTCGGGAATTTTGACGAACACGCTGTACCGCGCGCCCTCCATCGATTCGAAAGCGATGAGCTTTTCCACCAGCGGCGCGCTCAGCACCTTGCCGGCGTTGAGCAACAGCATGCCGTTGTCGGCGTTGAGGTTGCGGGCCAGGGTCATGCCGGCCGTCAGATCGCGGGTGGTCATGACCTGCACCGTCGGATCCGACAAGGTCACGTCGTCCAGGTATTCACCACACGCCTTGATGAAGTCCTCCACCATGCCCGGGTCGTACAGTTTGCCGGCGTATTTACGGATGTAGACCAACGCTTCGTCGCTGTTCATCTGCCGCTCCAGGATCAACCCGCGCTGCAGTTCGATGAAGTCCACCGCCAGTTTCAACAGCCGCGAACCGAACGGAATGGCCTCGCCCCGCAGATGGTCGGGAAAACCACTGCCGTCCCAACGTTCCTGGTGATGGAGGATGATGCGCGCGGCGTCTTTCATCGGGTCCAGGGTCATCAGCAGCGACTCGCTCTGCTTCGGATAGGCCCGGTAGAGATCAAGCTCGGTGTGGTGCAGCATGTCGGCGGGCGTGACCATCATGTTGTCGGTCCAGCTCAGTTTGCCGATGTTGTAGAGCGCCGCAGCCATGGTCAGGTCGCGGTCGGTGGACTCATCCAGAAAGTGGAGCCTGCTGTAGACCCGGATCAGCTCGATGATCTGCCGGTTGGTCTGCTTGGCCTTGGGCAGACGCAGGTTGGCGATCAGCGAAAACACTTCGGTGCCCGTCACATAGCTGCGCTTGAGCTCGTCATAGGCCAGGTCGAGCATGTCGGCGGTCTGCTGCAGCTCGGCGGTGCGCGACGCCACACGTTTTTCCAGGGTGGTGTTGAGTATCCGCAGTTGTTCGTTCTGTTCGCGGTTCAGCGCTTCGAGGCGCTGGCGCTCACTTTCAGAGTGCTGGTGCGCCAAGGCCTGACGCAGGGCCTGCACCAGTTCCTCATCGTTCCAGGGTTTGCTGAGGTAGCGATAGAGCTGCCCCTCGTTGATGGCCTTGGTCATCATCTCCACATCGGCATAACCGGTGAGCAGGATGCGCAAGGTCGACGGATAAAGCTTGCGAATCTGCGCCAGCAGCGTGGCGCCGTCCATGTTGGGCATGCGGGCATCGGTCATGACCAGGTCGACCGGCCGCTCCTTGAGGATTTCCAGGGCCTTGGCGCCGCTGTCGGCCAGCAGGATCTCATATGGCTGGCTGCGCAATAACCGGCGCAGGCTATTGAGAATCGACTCTTCGTCATCGACCAACAGCACCGTCGGCTTCCTGACCGGTACATCCTGCGATTGATCTTCCATTGGACCCCCCTCCTGTTAACGACACCTGTTCTACCCTACCCCCGAATTAGAGGCTAGTAGATTGCGTGAATTTAGACACGATTTTGCCTTGACCGGCCGAGCGCATCCCAATGAGACAGCTATGCTGTAGACCATGAAGGGCCAAGTACAGGCCAGAATACTCATGCCAACGGAAGGGATATCAGATGTATCCACGGTTCAACAGTCAGCATCGCGACGGTGCACGGCCATGAGCCTGCCGACGGAAAGGGCCAACCGACGGATCCTGATCGTCGATGACACTCCGACAATCCACGAGGATTTTCGTAAGATCCTCAGCCCCCATGCTACCCCTGAGGACAGCCTGAGCAGCGCTGAAGCAGCCCTGTTCGGCGCGCCTGTGGCGGTTGCCAGCCAGAGTTTCGTGCTCGATTCGGCCTTCCAGGGCATGGAAGCCCTGAACAAGGTGGAATCTGCCTTGGCCGAGGGCAAACCCTACGCCATGGCGTTCATCGACATGCGCATGCCCCCTGGCTGGGACGGCCTTGAAACGATCGAACGGCTGTGGCGCGTCGACCCCAAGCTGCAAGTGGCGCTGTGCACCGCCTATTCGGATTATTCCTGGGAAGACATCGCCGAACACCTCGAGCTGGGCGACCGCCTGCTCATCCTGAAAAAACCCTTCGATGCCATCGAGATCCGCCAGATGGCCAGTACCCTGACCGTCAAATGGCAGATGACCGAAGATGCGGCGCTGAAAATGGACATGCTCGAACGCGCGGTCCAGGAACGCACGCGGGAACTGGCCGACGCCAACATCATCGTGCAGAACAGCCCGACCATCCTCTATCGCCTGCGTGGCGAGCCGCCGTTCGCGCTGATGTACATTTCCCACAACATCACCAAGTTCGGCCACGCGGCGGCGCAACTGGTCAACTCGCCGGACTGGGCGCAAACCCTGATCCATCACGACGACCAGGGCAAGATCGACGACGCCATGGTCCGCGTTTTGAACCGCGACACGGCGGGGGCCTCCATCGAGTTCCGCATGCGCACTGGCGACGGCATGTTCCGCTGGGTGGAAAACCGCTACATTCCGGTGCGCAACGAACAGGGCCTGCTGCTGGAAGTCGAAGGCATCATTCTCGACATCACCGAACGCAAGCTGGCCGAGGAGAAAATCGCCCTGCTGGCCCGCACCGACGGCCTGACCGGGCTGGCCAACCGCGCCACCATGATCGAGCGTCTGCATCAAGCCTTTGCCGCGGCTCGCCGGGGGGCGGCACCGTTTGCGATGTTTTACCTGGACCTGGACCATTTCAAGCGGATCAACGACACCCTGGGCCACCCGATCGGCGACCTGCTGCTACAGGAGGTGGCCGCGCGCATCAAGGGCTGTACCCGGGAGAACGACGTGGTCGCGCGCCTGGGTGGCGACGAGTTCGCCATCCTGCAACTGGATGTCCACGAAGCGACCCATTGCGCCGCCCTGGCCGCCAAGATCCGCGATGCCCTGGTGGCGCCCTACTCCCTGAACGGCAACGAAGTGCGGATCTCCGTGAGCATCGGCATCAGCCTGTATTCCTCCCAGAGCCAAAGCGCCGACAGCCTGATGGCACAGTCCGACATGGCCTTGTACCGGTCCAAGGAAAAGGGCCGCAACCAGTACCATTTCCATAGCGAGGAAATTAATCAGGAAGTCACCGACCGCGTCGCCTTGGCCAATGACCTGCGCCAGGCCATCGAAAACAACGAGCTGCATTTACACTACCTGCCGGAGGTCGACCTGGGCACCGGCAAAATCCTGGGCATGGGCGTGCAAGTGCGCTGGAACCACCCTGAGCGAGGCTGGCTGGAGCCGGCGTCGTTCATGCCGGCCGCCGAGAAGACCGGGATCATCATTGGCCTGGGGCATTGGGTGCTGGACCAGGCCTGTCAACAGATGCGCCAGTGGCGTGACCAGGGCATGGCGCCCCCGGTGATCGCCATCGACCTGAGCCTGACGCAACTCAAGACCGGTCCCGAGCTGATCTATGACGTGCTGCGCACCACCGCCCGCTGGGAACTGGCCCCTTGGGACCTGCGTTTTGATGTCACCGAGGCCACCCTGGCGCAAACCAAGTGGACCCATAACGACGTGCTGCCCCGTCTGTGCGAACTGGGCGTGCAGATTGCCATCGACGATTTCGGCACCGAGTATTCCTCGTTCGATTACCTCAAGACCTACCGGGTCAACCATCTCAAACTCGCCCAACGGTTTCTCGACAGCGCCAACGCCGACCCCGAAAACGCGATGACGCTGCGAGCGATCATCAACTTCGCCCGGGATGTGGGCATCGGGATCATTGCCGAAGGCGTCGAAACCCAGGAACAACGCACCACGCTGATGTCCAGCGGTGGGTCGATGCAGGCCCAGGGGCATTACTTCAGCACTGCCGTCGACAGTGGACAAGCCGCCGAACTGCTCAAGGCCGGCACCATCGTTCCCGTGACGGACCATTGGACCCGGCCTGCCAGCCAGTTATCGGAGAGCAACCCATGAACCCCATGTCGGTGCCTGCGAACAGGCGAATCCTGGTGGTGGACGACACGCCGGCGATCCACCAGGACTTTCGCAAGATCCTCAGCCCGGGCGCTGGTAGCGATGACTCGCTGGACGACACTGAAAGCCTGCTGTTTGGCACGCCCCAGGTCAGCCGCCTGCAATTTCAGATCGACTCGGCCTATCAGGGCGAAGAGGCGCTGGAGCTGGTCAAGCGCGCCCAGGCCGAAGGCCAGCCTTATGCGCTGGTGTTCGCCGACATGCGCATGCCGCCGGGCTGGGACGGCCTGCAAACCATTGAGCGTTTGTGGGAGGCCGACCCCCGGCTGCAAATCGCGCTGTGCACGGCGTTTTCGGATTACTCCTGGGAAACCATGTCCGAACGCATCGAGTTCGACGATCAGTTGCTGATCCTGAAGAAACCCTTCGACACCTTGGAAATCCGCCAGATGGCCAGTGCCATGACCTGGAAATGGCAACTAGCCCAAGATGCGGCAAGAAAAATGCGCAGCCTGGAGCGCACCATCGAGGAACGGGTCCAGGAATTGCTGAAAGTCTCCCACTTGCTGCAATACGACGTACTCACCGAGTTGCCCAACAGCATGTTGCTCGGTGATCGCCTGACCCAGGCCATGGCACAGTGCCGCCGGCACGACCGGCAACTGGCGGTGCTGTTCATCGGCCTGGACCGTTTCAAGCGTATCAATAACGCACTGGGGCATCCGGTGGGCGACGAAATGCTCAAGCGGGTGGCCCGGGCGCTGACAATGGTGGTGCGTGAATCCGACTCGGTGTTTCGCTACGGCTCCGACGAGTTCGTGGTGATACTGGGAGACATAACCGACCCGCAACAGACCAAAGGCGTGGCCGACAAACTGCTGACAGCCATCAGCACCCCCCACCCCATCGACGGCCATGACCTGACCGTCACCGCAAGCCTGGGCATCAGCACGTATCCGAGCGACGGTTTCGACGCCGTGGCGCTGATCAAAAAAGCCGAAACGGCGATGCGCAACGTCAAGGAAAGCGGCCCCAACGATTACCGTTTTTTCACTGAGGACATGAACCGTCGGGCGCGACAGCAGCAAACCATCGAATCGGGCCTGCGCCTGGCCCTGCAACGCAAGGAGTTCGTGCTGCACTACCAGCCCAAGCTCGACCTGAGCAGCGGCAAAGTGGTCGGCGTCGAAGCACTGGTGCGCTGGAACCGGCCTGACCACGGCCTGGTCTATCCGTCGGATTTCATCACGGTGGCCGAGGACAGCGGCCTGATCGTCCCGCTGAGCCAATGGGTGCTCCAGGAAGCCTGCCAGCAGGCCTGTCGCTGGCAAGCCGATGGCATGCGTCCGCTCTACCTGTCCGTCAACGTCTCCACCATCGATTTTCGCCAGCGCGGCTTCGTCGAAGGCATCGCCCGGACCCTCAAGGAAACCGGACTCGACCCGACACAGTTAGAACTGGAGATCACCGAAAGCGTGCTGATGCAGAACGTCGACACCACCGTCGCCATCCTCAAGGCCATCAAGCGACTGGGAATACGGCTGGCCATCGACGATTTCGGCACCGGCTACTCGAGCCTGAGCTACCTGCAGAAATTTCCGGTGGATGTGTTGAAGATCGATAAGTCGTTCGTCGGCGACCTGAGTATCGACAGTAATGACGCAAAACTGGTGAGCACCATCATCAGCCTGGGCAAGAGCCTGAACCTGCACATCATTGCCGAAGGCGTGGAAACCCCTGAGCAACTGGAGTTCCTCAAGGCTCACCAGTGCGAGGAAGCGCAGGGGTATTACTTCAGCAAGGCCGTGGAACCACAAGCCTTTGCGCTGTGGATGAGCGAGTGGGAACAACGCCACAACCCGTTTGCGTGAACACAGCTGAGTTCCATAAACCAAAAGTTTCAAGGAAAGCATCCCATGGCGTCACATGGACTGATTCTGGCTCTCGGCCTGCTGGTGGGATTGAGCGTGACCGTTCACGCCGAACCGTTGGATGAACCGCTCAAACCGCTGCCCCCCATTCCGACCCTGGACCCCAAGCGTGTCCAGTTGGGCCTGCGGCTTTTCAACGACCCGCGACTGTCGCTCAACAACACCCTGTCCTGCGCCAGTTGCCATCGCCTGGGCAAGGGTGGCGCCGACGACAAGCAGTTTTCCCTGGGCTTCGACGGTAAACCGGTGGAGTTCAATACCCCCACGGTGTTCAACGCCAGCCTGAACTTCCATCAATTCTGGGACGGGCGCGTCGACACCCTGGAAGAACAGGTGCACATCGTCGTGACCAGCCCGGCGGAAATGGGCAGTACCTGGAAAACGGTGCTCCAGCGCATCGGCCAGGACCCGGACTACGCCCGGGGTTTTGACGATGCCTACCCCGACGGCGTGACCCAGGCCAACATCCAGGGCGCCCTGGCCGACTATGAACGCACCCTGCTGACCCCGAATTCACGTTTCGACCAGTACCTGCTGGGCGATACCGACATCCTGACGCCCCGGGAAAAGTTCGGTTACCAGCGCTTCAAGGCGTATGGCTGCATCGCCTGCCACCAGGGTGTGAATATCGGCGGCAACATGTTCCAGAAGTTTGGTGTCATGGGTGACTATTTCCAGGACCGGGGTAATCCCAGCTCCGCCGATGAGGGGCGCTTCAATGTCACGGGCGACGAAAGCGACCGTCAGGTTTTCAAGGTGCCCAGCCTGCGCAACGTCGCCGTCACCGCGCCGTACTTCCATGACGGCTCTGCACCGACTCTGGAGCGTGCCGTGGAGGTGATGTTCCAGTACCAGTTGGGTCGTGAGCCCATGAAGAACGACACGGAACTGATCGTCGAATTCCTCAAGACCCTGACCGGCGAATGGGAGGGCAAACCTCTATGACCGTTCTCCGTCGCCTCGGCCTGTTGTTCATCGGTCTATTGCTGGCTTCGATCCTGCTGTTCATGTACATCCAGTCGGGCGCGCAGCAGGCCGCCTCGTACATTGAATCCCGGGACCTGGTCCGCCAACTCAAGCAGCAGGACGCTATCTGGGACAACGAAGTCCTCAAGTCCCGAATGGCCCTGAGCGACAATTACGACCCACTGGTGTCGCCCTTGAATGAGATGGCGCGGCTCTGGCAACGCCTTGACGCCGTTGAATCGGATCCGGGTCGCCACGCGCCGTCACGCTGGGAAAACCAGCGCGACGAATATCTCAAGGCGATCAAGGAAAAAACCCGTCTGGTGGAGCAGTTCAAGTCCCACAATGCCGTGCTACGCAACTCCATGGCCTTCCTGCCCACCGCCGAGGACGACATCCAGGCCCAGTTCGCCCAGCTTACGGACACGGACAAACTGCGGCTGCAAAACGTCGCCATCGACACCTACGACCTGCTGCTCAGCGCCATGGAGTTCGCCCAGATCACCACCCGCGAACAAGCCGCTGAAGTACTGCTGGGCCTGAACCGGCTTGATGTCAATAAGGAACGCCTGCCAGAAGGGCTTCACAGCTCCGTCGACATTCTGCACAGGCATATCGCGTTGATCCTGCGCGAACAACCGCGGGTCAATGAACTGCTGCGGGGAATCGAGGCGGTTACCGTAGCCGGTCGACTGGACACCATCACCGACCTGCTGGACAGGGACCAGGAGAAAGCCGCCGCCCGACACCAGCGCAACCACATCTTCCTGCTGGTTTTCGCCACGCTCCTGGTGTTGATCCTGATCTGGCTGGCAATCCGGCTGATGCGCAGCTTCGCCGAAACCAAACGGGCCAACAACGCCCTGCAAACCGCCAATGACGAGCTGGAGCTACGAGTCGAAGAACGCACCCGCCAGCTCAAGGACACCCAGAGCGAACTGATGGACACCGCCCGTCAGGCAGGCATGGCGGAAATCGCCACCAACGTGCTGCACAATGTCGGCAACGTACTCAACAGCGTGAACATCTCCGCCGACCTGATCAGCCGTAAACTGCGCAGCAGCAAGACCCTCGGGCTGGGCAAAGCGATGCAACTGATCAACGAACACCCCCATGACCTGGGGCACTTCCTCACCGAAGACGAAAAAGGCAAGCTGTTGCCCGGCTATCTGAACCAGTTGGTGGAAGCCATCGCGGTCGAACAGCAAGGCCTTACCGACGAGCTGGCGCAGTTGAGCAAGAGCGTGGATCACATCAAGGATATCGTCTCCACCCAGCAGTCCTATGCCGGTGCCAACAGCCTGGTGGAGCCCCTGGTGGTCAGCGAACTGCTTGAAGACGCCCTGCGCATGAACTCCGGCGCCCTCACCCGCCACCACGTGACGGTGCTCAAGGAATACGGTGACGTGCCCCGAATCTTGGGCGACAAGCATCGCTTGCTGCTGATTCTGATCAACCTGATCAGCAACGCCAAATACGCCATGGCGGGGGTTTCCAACCACGCCCGGAACATGACCCTCAAGGCCACGGTGATCAATGACGACACCCTGCAGATCAGCGTCAAGGATGAAGGCGAAGGCATCCCGGCGGAAAACATGACGCGTATCTTCGCCCATGGTTTTACCACCCGTAAGGAGGGCCACGGGTTCGGCTTGCATAGCTGCGCTCTGGCGGCCATTGAAATGAACGGCCACCTCACCGCTCACAGTGAGGGGCCAGGCACAGGAGCAACGTTCGTGTTGCAACTGCCCTTGAAACTCGCGGAAGGTGAGCATGAATAATCTGAGCAACCGCCGCATCTTGTTGATCGACGATACACCTGCCATCCATGACGATTTCCGCAAGATTCTCACGCCGCAGGATCAGGTCAATACCGACTTGCTGGACATGGAAAATGCCTTGTTCGGCGACGCACCGAAACCGGCCGGCACCGTATTCGAACTCGACTCGGCCTACGGCGGCCAGGAGGGTCTGAACAAACTGCTGCAAGCGCTCGCAACGGAGCACCCTTATGCATTGGCCTTTGTCGACATGCGCATGCCCGAGGGCTGGGATGGCGCCAAAACCATCGAGGAACTCTGGAAGCACGACCCACTGTTGCAAGTGGTGGTCTGCACCGCCTACTCCGACTATTCCTGGGACGAACTGCTGGACCGCCTCAATGGCCATGACCGGTTGCTGATTCTGAAGAAACCCTTCGACAACATCGAAGTCCAGCAAATGGCCAACACCCTGACCACCAAGTGGGAAATGACTTCCCGCGCGCAATTGCAGATGAGCAAACTCGAGGAGTTGGTGGAGCAGCGGACCCAGGCGTTCAAACAGGCCAGCTCTCTGCTGCAAATGGAAATCGACGAACGCAAGCTGCTGGAAACCCAACTGGTCCAATCGGAAAAACTCGCCTCGCTGGGTCAACTGGCCGCCGGGGTCGCTCACGAAATCAATAACCCGATCGGTTTCATTTCATCCAACCTCGGCGCCCTGGATGGCTACTTTGGCAAACTTCAGGAAATGCTCCAGGCCTATGACAGTGCCGAGCAAGCCATTGCTTCGCCGGAACTGGTGGTGAATCTGAGAAAGCTGCGCGATCAGGTGGAGCTGGACTTCCTCGTCGAGGACATTCCACTGCTGATCAAAGAGTCCAAGGACGGCATCAGCCGGGTCGGGCAGATCGTCAAGGACCTCAAGGACTTCTCCCGTGTCGACTCCAACCAGGAATGGCAGATGGCCAATTTGCAACAAGGCCTGGATTCGACGCTGAACATCGTCGCCAATGAAATCAAGTACAAGGCCGACGTGGTCAAGCAATACAGCCCGTTGCCGGAAGTCGAATGCCTGCCGTCGCAGATCAACCAGGTGATCATGAACCTGATCGTCAACGCCGCCCAGGCCATCGGTCCCGAGCGTGGCACCATCACCCTGCGCAACGGCGTTGAAGAAGACACCGTGTGGATCGAAGTCGCCGACAACGGCTCGGGCATGCCGCCTGAGACACTGCAGAAAATCTTCGACCCGTTCTTCACCACCAAACCTGTCGGCCAGGGCACGGGACTGGGACTTTCACTGTCCTACGGCATCGTGAAAAAACACAACGGCGAGATCACAGTGCGCAGCGAGGTCGGCGTGGGTACCACCTTCCGCGTGGAGTTGCCGGTGCGGCAGATGAAGCAGGCGGTCTGACAGGCTCGGTACAACCACTGTTTTCTGTGGTGAGGGAACGATACACCTGTGGCGAGGGTGGACAGGCTTGAGCCGCAGGAAGTGGTGGCTGCGTAGCGGTGGCTGGATTGCCAGCCTCATCTGAGATGGGTGCTGCCTTGGAGGTGAATAGCGAAGCAGCCATTTCCCCGTCAACAAGGGTTAAGGTTTGTTCCCAATCTTTTTCTGATAACGGCTTGGCATCAGACTTGGGGGCTATCCACCAGACTCTACGCCCGTGACACTTTAGAGTCTCCAGGTTATTCAGATAGTCCCCACTGAAACCTTCGTAAATCAAGACGTAGCCGTTTCGATAAGATATCTCTTGAGCGGTTTTAGAAGACGACTGGATGTAAAACTTCGGTCGTATACCTGTCTGGTTGTAATAACTGAATTCCACGTACAACTTTAAAGACTCAAGCACGACTTGGTCATCTGGCCGAGCGGCTTGCTTGATCATAGCTGCCAGCCCAGCAAGCCCGAAAACTCTACGCAAACCAATTCCGCTCAACTCCTCCGTTTGTCGATACACCACCTGCAATCCCTGTATTTCCACTGCCACCGCAATTGCCACGGAGAAGATCAGCACGCTAGGTCGTGGCGTTAATACATCCAGAGCCACGGCAATGACGAGTGGCAAGCCGGCCGCTGCGAATACTAGATAGCGAGGCACAAAACTCGGAACGAATAACGCCACCACAGCAAGCACGACAATCGGAATAAATAAATAGGCCGCCAACAAACTGTTGAAGCGATGCTGAGTATTATCTTTCCAAACCAATATGGCCGCGAAAGCAATGACCATTAGTAAGGGCAGCGCACGTAGACCCAACCATTGCGCCCACTCTCCATTCAACATGACAACCTGCCAAAAAAGACTAAACACTGCCTGCCCTGTGACAGGCGGTATCCATTCAAGCCCCTGCCTGCCTGACAGTTGGTCGATAAAGTGAGGCAACCACGGCACGAACAACACCACTATCGCAGCGTTGGCCAGAATCCACCGATGCACGGGTAGCAGGGTTTGAGAAACACCTGGACGCCCCCACCACCAATAAAACCAATGAACAAGCACACACAGCGCCGCGAAATAGTGGGTATAGAAAGCGGCTGTCATCAGCAGTACATAAATGAATGCAAATTGCTTCCTCTCACTCGCCTTAATCCAGCACACCAATGCCACGGTTGCCCCCATCAGCCAAAACCCGAGCAGGGTGTACATGCGGGCTTCCTGGCTGTAACGAATCGAGATCGGCAGCAACGCCAACAGCAATGCAGCGATCCAGGTGGCTCTTCGTGTGGCAACCAGACTCATCATTTTTATGCTCAGCAAGACGGTGCCAACGTCTGCGATCGCACTGAGCGATCTCACTGCTAAAACTCCGTCGCCGAACAAAATCATCCAGTAGTGCAACACGAGATAATAAAGCGGTGGATGAACGTCTCGTGCCGTCATGGACCAGATCTGCCAAGGCTCGTGCCTGGCAAGCAGCACGCTGAAAGCCTCGTCATACCAGATAACGGGTACGGTTATTCCATGAAAACGCACGACGAGCGCAAGGACTGCCACCACAGCCAAAGCTGAGCGATCAACAAGCCGGCTAGGGAGTGCTCCTAAGTAAACGCGAGGCACCTTCATCGATCATGACTTCCCTGGAGTAAGGGTTTGCGGCAATCGCGGCTGATCACTTCCTTCAACATCATGATCCATTCCGAGATTTCACTCTGCCTCCCCGAATCATTTCCTTGATGACATACCGAGGCCGATGCTTGGTTTCCAGATAGATCCGCCCGATGTACTCACCCAGCACACCGATACCCACCAGTTGCACACCGCCCAGGAACAAAACTGCAACCATCAATGACGGATAACCCGGCACGTCGTTACCAAACAGGATCTTGTCCAGCACCATGTAAACCGCGTACAGAAGCGAAACCAACGATATGCAACTGCCCACATAAGTCCACAATCGCAACGGCACCGTGCTGAACGAAGTGATCCCCTCCAGCGCCAGGTTCCACAACTTCCAACCATTGAACTTGCTCTTGCCGGCAGCGCGACAGGGGCGGTCGTATTCGATGACAACGGTGTTGAAGCCGGCCCACGACAACACCCCCTTCATGAACAGTTGGTATTCGGGAAGGGTCTTGATCACCTCCACCACCTTGCGGTCCATCAAGCGAAAATCCCCGACGTTCTGCTCGATGTGCGGGTAGGCAATGTGATTGAGCACGCCATAGAACAACGCCGCGCCCCGGCGCTTGAGGTAGCTGTCAGATGAGCGATCGCGACGCTTGGCCAACACCACTTCGGCGCCCTTCTCCCATTCGGCGATCAGCTGCGGAATGACGTCGATGGGGTCTTGCAGGTCCACGTCCATGGGGATCACGACATCGCCGCTGGCGTGCTCGAGGCCGGCAAACAGGGCCGGTTCCTTGCCAAAGTTACGAGAGAAGTTAATCAACAGCACCCGGCTGTCCATCAATGCAATTTCGCGGGCGATGGCAGCGGTCTGATCGCCGCTGCCATCGTTGATAAAGACAATCTCGACGACGTGCTCTTTCAACGCCGGATGCCGACGGACACTTTCGTAAAACAGGCTGATGGCCTGTTCTTCATTGAATACCGGAACGATCAACGAAACGTTCATTGGCGATGTCCGCGGAACACCACAAACCGAGACAACAGGAAACCGATCACCAGGCTCAATAGCGAAAACACCGCCACAGTCAGCAGGCCGTGGACATGCCAGCGATCGCCCAAGTAACCCACGATAAAGCTGAGGGCACCCATGACACTTAAGAAAAGAACATAGCCCAACACTGAGGCCTTGGCCTCGAAGGTGTAGAGCGCATTGACATAAAAAGAGAATGAGGCCGCCACGCAAAAAGCAATGAAATTACTCATCGCTTGATTGAGGCCGAACGCCACCCGCAGCACGAAAAATATCTGCCAATGGATCAGCGTATTGGCCAGCCCCACCAGGGAGTAGCTGAAAAACCCTTTCCATAACGCTTTCATGGATGCCCCCGACCGGGCCGGTGCTTCAGGCAACTTAATCTAGGGGGCTGTCGGTATTCGGTCTACTGTAAGAACTAACAGGTGTCCCCTAATTCAGCTGACTGTGGCCTCAACAAAAAAGCCCCGATCATCCGACCGGGGCTTTTCGTTTTATTGCCGGCAATTTATGAAGCGGTATCCATCGAGCCCTGCACATCACCAGTGGGCTGCAACTTGAAGGTATAAAACAGCACCGTCAGCAGCACCAGGAACACCGGGCCCACGTAGAGGGCCACGCGGGTGTCCGGGAAGTAAGCCATCAGGCCCACCACCAGCACCAGGAATGCCAGCGCCAGGTATGAACTGACCGGGTACAGCCACATGCGGTATTTCAGGGCCGCACGTTCCGAAGCGCTCAGGCTTTTACGGAATTTCAATTGGGCCAACAGGATCATCACCCAGGTCCAGATGGCACCGAAGGTGGCGATGGAGGTCACCCAGACGAAGACTTTTTCCGGCACCAGATAGTTGAGCAGCACGCCCAGCAACAGCGCGGCGATGGACAGCAGCAACGCACGGCGCGGCACGCCGTTGGCCGAGGTGGTGGCGAAACCAGCCGGTGCCTGGCCATTCTGCGCCAGGCTGTAGAGCATCCGCCCGGTACTGAAGATGCCGCCGTTGCAGGACGACAGCGCAGCAGTGATCACCACGAAGTTGATGATGCCGGCGGCGGTCTTGATACCCAGGCGCTCGAAGGTCATCACGAACGGGCTGCCCTGGGTGCCGATCTCGTTCCAGGGGTAGATCGACAGGATCACGAACAGCGCACCGACGTAGAACAGCAGGATCCGCCAGAACACCGAACCAATGGCGTTGGGGATGGTTTTCTGCGGGTTCTTCGCCTCACCGGCGGTCAGGCCGATCATCTCCACGCCCAGGTAGGCGAACATCACCATTTGCAGGGACATCAACACACCCTGCACGCCGTTGGGCATGAAACCGCCGTGCGTCCAGAGGTTGGAAATACCCAGGGCCACGCCATCGTTGCCGAACCCGAAGGCGATGATGCCGACGCCGCCGATGACCATGGCGATGATGGTGACGATCTTGATCAGGGCGAACCAGAATTCGAACTCACCGAAGGCCTTGACCGCGATCAGATTGATCGAGCCCATGCTGATCAGTGCCGCCAGGGCCCAGATCCAGCGCGGCACGTCGGGGAACCAGATACCCATGTACACCGCCACTGCGGTGATTTCCGCCACGCAGGTGACCAGCCACAGGAACCAGTAATTCCAGCCGGTCAGAAAGCCCGCCAGCGGCCCGAGGTAATCCTGGGCATAGCGACTGAACGAACCGGCCACCGGGTTGTGCACCGCCATCTCACCGAGGGCGCGCATGATCACCAGGATCGCCAAGCCGCCAATGATGTAGGACAGCATGATCGCCGGACCGGCCATTTCGATGGCCTTGGCCGAGCCGAGGAACAGCCCGACACCGATGCAAGCGCCGAGCGCCATCAGGCGGATATGCCGCTCGCCGAGTTCACGTTTGAGCGGACCACCCTGAGCGGTCTCGCCATGGGGCAGATGATTGCCGACAGGCATAGGGATACAACCTCGTTTTGTTATTGGATTGACCACCGAGTCTCCAAAGCCGCAAGCCGATAGGCCTGCCACCTTGCCGAAACCGGGTCTGTTTTGTGGACAGACCGTCCTGTAGAACAAAAGCCGCAGGATCAGCGGGTCGTGCAGTATAAAAAGCCAGAGGCAGAGAGTTTCACTGTAAAACCAGGGAAAATCAGGGATAAACCTCATCCATACACCCACCTATGGAGACGTATTGCCTGGGATTACAGCCAATTCGTAAAACGGCGCCGAGTATTGCACAGCGATGGTGCAGCGTCATGCCCGGGCACATGCCGAGGGCTCTAGCGCAAGGTTCTTGGCCTGCACCGCCCCTGTGGCGAGGGAGCTTGCTCCCGCTCGGCTGCGCAGCAGACGCAACGGGTGCATGGCTGAGCAGTATTCCAAGGTTGAAAATCCGGGGGCGGCTGCGCCACCCAGCGGGAGCAAGCTCCCTCGCCACAAGAGCAACCAAAGCAACCAAAGCAACCAAAGCAACTAGAGCCATATCGCGTCCCACAGCGGATAATCACCAATGCGATCCACCAGCCCTGCGCGAAGCGGATTAGCGATGATGTACCGGGCGACGGGCCGCAGGTCCTGGTTGTCGCGGATCGCACGATCGTGGAAACCGCTTTGCCAGAAGGCACCTTTTCTATTCGTTGCTCGATTGATTGCCAGGGTGCTGCGAGATTTGACGGCCTGCATGACATGAGTGAGTTGGGCTTGCTCCAGTTGCACGAGCCAATGCAGATGGTCCGGCATGACAACCCAGGCCAGCGAATTAACCTGACCTCGTTCATGAGCCTGGCGCAGTTCTGCAACCAGTAAGCGTCCCAATCGCCAGTCCTGGAAGAGGGGCATGCGTTGGTGAACGACCGTAGTGACGAGGTAGCCTCGTCCCCATTCCGAGGAGCGTCCGCGACGCAATCGATGAGAGTTTGGGTGTGGAGGACGCATTCCTTGGCTTCCTGTGGTAGGGGTACCTCCTTACGGTAGCCCCGCCCGGACTGACTCGATGCTTTGATATTTGAACGACGTTTCCGAGAGCAGCGTAGTCCCCGTGGCGAGGGAGCTTGCTCCCGCTGGGTGGCGCAGCCGCCCCCGGATTTTCAACCTTGGAATACTGCTCAGCCATGCACCCGTTGCGACTGCTGCGCAGCCGAGCGGGAGCAAGCTCCCTCGCCACAAAAGCCCATCAACCATTGAGAACAACAACCGTCCCATGCATCCGGCGTCCACAATTTCCCGCCGCCCGCGCCACCACCGTCTAAGCTTCAAGCAAGTCCCGATCAATGCGTGAATGGATCAGTCGACTATGGGCGCGTTATGGCAAACCGATTCGAGTAAACCTGTGGGCCCGACTGAACGTATGGAAGAAGCACCTTTACCTCAAAAAAAACGCCGGGCAGGACATGGCTGGCGAGCGTTCTGGTTATTGCTGTTGATTATCGTGGTGGTGGTCGGCCTGGCGGTGGCCAAGGAAATGCGCACGTCCAGGTTTCAGGCCCAGGAGATCAGCCGGTACGCCGCGTCTCTGACCTATTCGGTGCAACCGGGGCCAAGCGATGCCATCGTCTATCCTGGAGAAGGCCCGTTCGACCGGCGGTTGGGTTATAGCTCGCTGGGTGAGTTCCTGCCGCGGTTGCTCAAGCGCGATTATGTGATTCAGGCCCAGGCACGTTTCTCCCCGGCCTTGATGAATTACGTCGACAAGGGCCTGTTTGCCCCCTATGCGGAAAAGATCCAGGCCGGCCTGACCATCACCGATTGCCGCGTCGCGCCGCTGTACCAGTTCAAGTATCCGCAGCAACTGTACGCCAGCTTCGAAGCCATCCCTCCCGTGGTGGTGCAAAGCCTGTTGTTCATCGAGAACCGCTTTTTGCTCGACCCCAAGCACCCCCAGGCCAACCCGGCAGTGGACTGGCCGCGCTTCGGCATGGCGGCGTGGTCCCAGGTGGCCAAATTCCTGAGTTTGCCAGGGCAGTCCGCCGGGGGCAGTACCCTGGCGACGCAGCTGGAAAAATATCGCCACTCCGCCGATGGCCTCACCGGGTCGGGGGCGGAGAAAATCCGCCAGATGATTTCCGCCAGTGTGCGTGCCTATCAGGCCGGCCCACAGACCCTTGAGGCTCGGCAGAAAGTCATCCGTGATTACCTCAACAGCGTGCCGCTCTCCGCCGTACCGGGGCATGGCGAAGTCCACGGCATGGCCGAAGGTTTGCGGGTCTGGTACGGCGCCGATTTCAATCGTGCCAACGAACGCTTGTCCAGCACCGCGACAGATCCTGGCAGCCTCGCGGAAAAAGGCCTGGCCCTGCGGGAAATGCTGTCGTTGATGATCGCCCAGCGCCGCCCCTCCTATTACCTGTCCAGAGGCCGTGACGAGCTGGCGCGCCTGACCGACAGCCACGTCCGGCTGCTGGCCCAGAACGGCGTGATTGACGCCTCGCTGGCCGAGGCGACCCTGGCAAGCAAGGTCAGTTATCGCGACTGGGTGCAGCAACCCACCATTCAACCCAACGAAATCAACAAAGGCATCAGCGCCGCCCGCAGTCGTCTTGCCACGCTGCTCAACCGCTCATTTTATGACCTCGATCGCCTGGACCTCTCCGCCACCAGCACCTTGCAAAACGACTTGCAGACCCAGGCCACCGATTACCTCAAGCGCTTGGCGGACCCGGCGTTCGCTGCCGAAATCGGCCTGATGGGCGAACGTCTTCTGACGCCTACCAGCACCGCCCAGGTGCGCTACAGCTTCACCCTGCTGGAGCTGACTCCGGACGGCTCGCGTGTGCGCGTGCAGACCGACAGCACCGACCAACCCTTCGATATCAACGAAGGCAGCAAACTGGAACTGGGCTCCACCGCCAAGTTAAGAGTGCTCACCACCTACCTGCAGATCATCGCCGAACTGCACGAACGTTATGCCCACGAAACCCCGGCAACATTGAAAAAAGCCGAGATCGCCGAGCAGGACCGCCTCTCCCGTTGGGCCGTCGATTACCTGATCCAGCACAGCGATCGCAACCTGCCGACGATGCTTGAGGCGGCGCTGGATCGTACCTATTCAGCCAGCCCCGGCGAGGCGTTTTTCACCGGCGGCGGGCTGCACACCTTCAATAATTTCCGTAAAGAAGATAACGGCCGTAATCCCACCTTGCGCGACGCCCTGCGCGAGTCGATCAACCTGCCATTCATTCGCCTGATGCGTGATCTGGTGCGCTACGCCACGTACGCGGGCCCCGACAACAGTTCGGAGCTGCTCAAGGACGACAAAAATCCGCGCCGCCAAGAGTACCTGGCCCAGTTTGCCGACCGCGAAGGCACCACCTTCCTGCTCAAGTTCTGGAAGAAGTACCAGAAAAAGGACACAGGCCAGCGTCTGGAAACCTTCCTCGACGGGATGCGCCCCACGGCCATCCGCCTGGCCGCCGTGCACCGTTACTTCTTTCCCGGCGACAGCCAGGAAAGCTTCAACCACTTTGTGCGTTCGCACCTCAAGTCGGCCAAGAGCGCCGAAAAGCTCACCGACGAACGCCTCGAACGGCTTTACAGCAACTACGGACCGGGCCGCTATGACCTGCCCGACCAGGGTTTTATCGCCAAAGTCCATCCGCTGGACCTGTGGCTGGTGGGTTATCTGCTGAACAATCCCGATGCCAAGTTCAGCCAGATCGTCAAAGCCAGCCGGTTCGAACGCCAGGAGGTCTATAGCTGGCTGTTCAAGAGCCGGCACAAGAGCGCCCGGGACAGTCGTATCCGCACCATGCTGGAAGTCGAGGCCTTCCTTGATATTCACCAACGCTGGCAGAAAGTCGGCTACCCGTTCGACCATCTGGTGCCGTCGCTGGCCACCGCCATCGGCAGCTCCGGCGACCGCCCCGCCGCCCTGGCGGAACTGGTGGGCACCATCCTCAACGACGGTATCCGGCTCCCGGCGCTACGCGTCGACAGTCTCGACTTCGCCGTCAATACCCCTTATGAAACGCGGCTGATCAGCGACCCGGACAATGGCAAACGAGTGATGCCGGTGGAAGTGGCGCAAGCCTTGCGCAGTGCGTTGTCCCAGGTGGTCGATGCCGGCACCGCGAAACGGGTGGCCGGCAGTTTCACCCTGGCCGACGGCACACCGTTATCGATGGGTGGCAAGACCGGTACCGGCGACAACCGCATCGAAGCGGTGGGCGCCGGTGGGCGAGTGATCAGTTCCAAGTCGATCAACCGCACCGCCACTTTTGTGTTCTACATTGGCGACAGCCATTTCGGCACCCTCACCGCCTATGTGCCGGGAGCATCGGCGCAGAACTTCAAATTCACCTCGGCCTTGCCGGTACAAGTGCTCAAAGGCATGGCGCCGTTTCTCTCACCATACTTGCAACCGGGGACCCATACCCAGTGCCAGCCGTTGATGGCAGGCCATTGAATCACCCCACTGTGTTAGCAAAGTGAGGGGACAAAGCAAACTGTGGGAGCAAAGCTTGCTCGCGATGGCGGTGGGTCAGTTGGCGGTGATGTTGACTGTGCGGCCGTCATCGCGAGCAGGCTCGCTCCCACAGAAGATCATCTACACCTCCGAATCCCAGATCACCGTCACGTTGCCCATGTAGTTCTTTGCCTCCCCGGCCAGCATTTCTTCCACCTGGTTGCGAGCGACTTCAAAATGCACCGTCCCCGGCCGACGGTCGATGTAATGCCCCGGCTGGAACAGCTCGGTGCCGCTGCCATCGAGATAGAGCCGACGACGATTGACCGGTTGACCGGCAGCGTCGGTCAAGCCGTTGGGCAGGGTCACGCTGATATTCACCGGCACCAGTTGGCCGGAGCTGGGTGCCCAGAGCAGGCAGGTGTTATCACTCGAACCGGCGAATTGGCATTGCAGGCCCATCTTGAAACGCGACGAGGCTGATATATGAAAGGTCTGGTCACGAAACAACCGCGTCGGTTTTTGCCCCTGGTTCAGCCAGGCTTGCCAGCCGCCCTGGGGTTCGAGCACGACTTTATTACCGCCAGGAGGCACTTCGACTTTGAGCGTGTGTTGAACCTCAAGATTGAAATTGAGCGAGATCACTGAGTCGTTCGGGAGCATGACATCGCCCATGTCGAAGTCCTGCCCTGGCCCAACGCTATAGCTCAACGTACCGGTGTAATGACCGGCCGACATTTTCAAGGGGTTGGGGGTGCGCAGTTCGTACGCGAAATCCAGATAGGTGTACCTCATGTCGGGCACCCGGTACTTGGCCTGTTTAGAACAAGCGGCTTGTTGCGGAGCCTTCCAGAAAAAAGCGTACTGGTACGTGCTGTAGAGCCCCACACCACTGTAACGGCACGGTGCAGGTGCATACACCCAAGCGCTACCCCATAGTTTTTCATGAGCCCCATAGACACTGCCTCCCCCCACCAGCTCGACGGGGCTGACGCTGAGTCGATATTGTGAACCGATACCGGATACTCGAATTTCAACCACTTCACTTTCGCCCGTGCCCGAATTGATCACGGTTACCGGGCGCCAATCGGAAGGCACTTTGAATGTGGCGCCTTGCCGATAGTCACTGTGATTGGCCTCAATCGCCTTGGATGAATCAAAGGTAATGGGCATCCGGATACTGAACATACCCGCAATTTCGCACTCCCTTGGGAGCTGGGCGCAATATCCACTCACCGGCGTGGTGTTGGTGAACTTGTTCTCCATGGGTTTCGCCGGGTCGGGCCGGAAAATCGCACTGATTTCCTGGGTCAAGGCACTGGCCGTCGGCATGCCCGCGAACAGCAAGGCCAGCACCGCCGTCGTACGGCACACCCCAACACCACGCTCAAAAAGACTTGAACCACTCATTTTCCCACTCCAATAACGACAACCGCCCTACGGCGCGATGGCATCGAAGACCATATGCACCGTGCCGTAGTAATCCCCAGGCGCATACTCCTCATCGGTCTTGATAGCGATGATTTCCAACCCCACGCGCCGACCGGGCCTGGCCTCGGCGGCCGAGACCACCTGGGCCGAATCCAAGGCCAGTTGGACATTGTTGAACTTCACCTGCAGGTCGATACGCTCACGGCCATTGGACAGGTAAGCCTCTTGCCCCAGACGGGCGCCAATGGCCCCGTTGATGTTCTTCACTTCGTAATTGGCCCGCAGCGGCAGGAGCCCGGAGGTCAGGGTGCTGAACAGCATCGGCTGTTCGCGCTCGACCAGTTGCGGGTCGACCGGCAACACGTGGAACTCGGTGGTCGGAATGCTGACAACGAGTTCGAACGTTTCCCGCTCCACGGCCGCCCATGCCGCGAACCCCGGCAGTGTCAACGCGGTGAACACGAAGGTGTGTAGCAGTGTCTTGAACATATTGATTACCTGTGGCGTCAGCATGCCGTCAGCCTTTGATCTCGACGGCTTTCTCTTCGCGGCCTTCGATCAGGCTGAAGCGGTATTCACGCCCCGGCTCCTTGTCGAACGAAAAGGTGCGACCGGCCATGACGTGGTGCTTGGTGGTCGGCCGGCAATCGTTGTCTTTTTGCGCGGCGCAATCCTTGAACTCATCGATCACCACCACACTGTTGCCGTTGTTGCGCAGCAGGTAGCGACCGGCGCTGTCATCAATGACCGTCTCGAAACGGGTGTCCTTGGGCCGCACAAAAAACACCGTGCCGAAGCCGGCCAGCACTTTCACCCCGGCGGCGATGCGTTCGTTTTTATAATCCTCGCGCTCCTCGGCGCTGATCGCGAACTCGTCCTCGGCCTCTGGCACCACCGGTACGAAGCGAACCCGGAAGTAACGCTCCTTGCTGCGGTCCCCCATGAACAGCAGACGCGTGCCCTGCATGCCGTTGGCCGGTACGATCAGGCGCGCAGGGCTGGCCATCAGGCCATTCCTGGCGAGCACACCGTCCTGATCCTGCAGCGGCACTTCCAGATAGCTGCCGTCGTCGTTGTAAAGAATCTCCAGGATGTCGACCTTGACGAAGGCGGTGGACGTTCCGCCGTTGAAGATGCGTTTCATGTAGGTGCTCTTGTCGCCTTCGAGATAGTCGTAAACCACCCCGACATTAATTTGCGGCCCGGCCTGGGCCATCAGCGAAAACAGCGACAAACCACACAGAACCAATAAGCGCTTCATTACCAAAACCTCATGAATGGAAGTCGGTCGATGGCGACCGTTTCACGTAGCACTGCTTGAAATATTGAAGGGCGCACCACGCTGGCCGGCGCGCCAGGATCAGGTTCAACCCGCCGTCTCGATCGGGTTGTTGCGGTCGGCCAGGGTGTCTGGCGTGCAGCGCAAGTCACCGATCATCAACACATCGCCCTCGCTGTTGGCGTTATCCGGGTCGAGGCGAAACTGGCAGAGCAAGTCATTGCCGTAGCGCACTTCAAGCGTCGGGGAACTGGCGTTCATCTCCATGGAGAAGAAACCGTCCACCTCGCTGACCCCGCGGCTGGCATGGTTGATCACGTGATGGCCCTTGAGCGGCTGACCCTGCGCGTCCAGCAGGCGACCGAGCACAGTGACGCTTCTCATCACGCTGACTTTGCGGTAGTCCACGCCCCCTTTGTTCAAGTGATAGCGGCTGCGTGAAGGCTCGATGTTGGCCGCCGGTGGATGCACGCCGTCGAAGTCGAAGGTCAGCAGGCTGTTCTGATAGGCGGTGATGGGCACGAAGTTACGGCCCGCACGCAACGTGGTACTGCCACCCGTCAGGTCGTCGGCGAGCAGGACGATATCGTCCAGGTCGGTTTCCACATCGACGATCATGCCCGCACCGCCACTCTGGGGCAGGCCGGTAAAGGCGATTTTCTGGCCACCCACGGCCACCGTGCTGCTGAGGTTCAAGCCACCGGTGAGGTTGTCGTTGTAGGAAGAGCGCTGGATAAAACCGTCGCCGTAAACCGTATCGGTGTCGAAACTGGCGAGGCCGGACAGGCCCACGCCATAGGTATCGGCCAGCACCGTGGCGGACACGCTTTGCAGCACGTGATCCTGCAGATCCCGGCGATAGGTCAGCGACCCATTGTTGTCCCGCGTTCCATCACGGGAGGTGCGGGTGCCAATGCTGCCCGACCAATACTCACCCGGCCCGCCCAAGGCCACGCTGACGCTCAGGTCCACGCCGCGATTGCGTCGATCGGCGGTACTGGAGGTGCCCGGACGGTCGAACACCGACCACCGCCAGTTGGCATCGCTGCCGCCAAGCTTGCTGCGCTGGGTCCATCCCAGATCCACACCGGTGCCCTGGATATTACCTTCGCTATAGAACAGCCGCCCGTTGATCGACGACTTGTTGCTCAGTCGATGGGTGACCGACAGCGACGAGTTGCTGGTCTGCCCGACAAACACGTCGCGCTGGCGGATACGGGTGCCGTCAGGGAGGATCTCATAGGTGTTGCGAGTGTCCAGCCAACTGCGATTGTGACTGGCCACCACACTGCCCAGACCGTAGCTGTACAGCGCCTGCAGGTCCATGCCGGTGCCGTATTGCTCGGTCTGGTAAACGTTGGCAAACAGGCTGGTGTTGTTGGGCAGCGTCCAGTCCACCGAGCTGCCGTACTGCAGTTTGTCCTGCACCTGACGCGTGGAAAGCCCCCACACTACTCGCGGGTGCAACAAGTAATTGATACCGACCCCGGCAGTCGTAAAGCCCGACGGCTGATCGTCCCAGTTGCTCAGCAGTTTGGTTTCGCGACCGGCAAACAGGTTATAGCGCCAGCGATCATCCGCACTGCGCCAGTTGTTGGGCTTGTAGACCAGCTCCTGAGAGGTGGCGGTGGTCTGCCCGTCTTCGATCAGCCGCACTTCCACTTCATAGATGCCGCCGGGCAATGGCCGGGTATCCAGGCTCTGCAAGCCGGCGCTGACGGCCTGGGTATTGATCAACAGGCCGTTGCGGTAGATCTCCACCGCCGCCTGACGACTGGCGGTGACATAAATGGGGTACACGCTGGGCTTGGGATTATTGATCACCAGGCTATCGGAACTACCGTACATGACCCCCAGCGCCGTATCCGGGTTGGCCCCAAACGAACGGATCTGACGGTTCAGGCCATCGGAGCCCGGCATGAAATAACCCAGGCGCAAAAAACTGTCTTGCATCTCGCGCTGGGTGTGCAGCTCATGAACGGCGTGGTAGAGCTTATCGTCCGGTCCGCCCAGGCGCGACAGTTGCAGGTCGAACGACTGGGTCCAGTTGCCGATGCTGGAACTGGCATTGAGGCCATAACGCCCACCCGTGTCCTGTTCCTGACCACCGTTGAGATTGAGTTGATTATTGAGGATCAAGCCCAGGCTGCCCTCCTGTGGCTGATCGTAATAGCGCTTTTCCACGGTACCGCGCTCGACCTTTTCGGTGAGGATCGAGACCAGTGAATGTTCAAGACTGTAATGCACCGCCAGCAGTCCCGACGTGCATTTGGCCTCGCAGGCACCCAGGGCAAGCCCCTGTTTCAGCAATTGCTCCCATTGCTCCCGCTCAACGGCCGGGATCGGGCTGTCCTGGGTGTCGGTGAATTCGAGCAAGGTCATACGATCATCACGGGTCAACACCACCATGGCTTCGCCGAGGTACTGTTGATCCAGTTCCAAGCGAACCGCCAGAGGCACATCGAAAAAGTGCGCTTCAAATTCTTCCGGCAGCCCTTTGGCCTGGGACAACAGACTTCTCGGCGTCGTACCGGGGGCAGTCGGCGCAGCCCATGCACTGGCGCACAACAATAGCGCCAGCGCACCCACGATGGGTGTCATCGCAAACATCAACGGATTCTCATATCAGCAAGCTAACGGGACGTTCCAGGTACAGGCCGGCCGGGCGGCCGACCTGCGTTCATGCCCGCAGGAGGAGAAAAGCCTGATCGGGCAGTGAAGGGTTTACGGGCGAGGCACCGCGTCGAAGATGACGGTGAAGTCGGCGGTGTATTGACCGACCTGGCTCTCCAGAGGCACGGTCGAGGCCATGATGAGCATGTCGGCCTGGGTTCCTGGAGTGGATGCCGCGTCAGACACCACTTCCTGGGGGAACTCGGTCAGCGTGACGTTGTTGAACCGGGTCAGCAACGGAATGGCGTCCGTACCGTTGGTCAGCGAAGCCTGCCCACCCAACAGATAGGCGTGGACCGAACCGTCGGTGTTCTTCACGTCGAAGGTCTGACGCAAAGTGCTCAAGGTGTTGGTCACCGGGTTGTAGTTCATGACTTCATCCTTACCGAAGTCAGGGTTGCGTGGCAGTACGTGGAACTGCTTGGTGGGGATCGTCGCGGTGATATGAATAGAGGAGCGGGCATCGTCCAGAGCGAAGGCCAGCGAGGAACTCAGGGCTGCGGCGACCAGAGCAGTACCGGATACGATTTGTTTGAGCATGTTTGACACCTGTTCATAGCATAAAGAGAAGGATTGAAGTTTCAGCCCCACTACAGCCTGGCCGGACCTCAACGCCGGAGCATGATCAACTCTCTTTAATTAAAAATAAGCAGGCCTATTCTCAAAGACACGTAGTAAAACCGACATACGCAATAACGAAAAATACGCAGTTTTATATAAAAACGAAGTTTGGATGTAAGAAACAACCCACACGTGCAACCCGCACCCTGGACTGAACACTGCAAATTCAGACAGTTGCCTATTTTGCCGCCCGTACAGGCAAGGGATTCAGGTAAGGTCTTATCTTTTATAAAACAATTCGAACCCCACTTAGATATATCTTAGTTCCAAGATATATCGAGCGTCAAAGATATATCTACGGATTAAAGATATATCTCAGTTCTATCTTATGCAGAACGGAGAGCAGGCATATGACAGTCCCCCGAAAACACGATGAGCACGACGGTTTCAAACAACGCCCCGCGGGCCGTGAGCGTGGCAGTCGTGGACCACGCGTCTTCGCCTCCGGTGACCTGAAGCTGCTGTTATTGGCGCTGATTGGCGAACAGCCTTGCCACGGCTACGATTTGATCCGCCGTATCGAAAACATGTTCGACGGCGCCTATAGCCCCAGCCCCGGCGTGATCTATCCGACGCTGACCTTCCTGGAAATGGGCGCATTGATCGCCGGCAGCGCCGAAGGTGGAAAAAAACGCTACAGCGTGACCGACGCCGGACGTCTATTCCTTGAAGACCAGGCCCCGGCGCTGAATGAGGTGCGCGTGCGCATTGAAGCGAGCAAGCGCTCCCTGCGCGGCCAAGACCGCCCCCCGGAAATTCACCAAGCGGTGTATAACCTGCGCAATGCGCTGCACAAACACCATGGCCGGTGGAGCCCGGAAGAAACCCTGCGGATTCGCGACCTGCTCAACAACACCGCCAAAGCCATTATCGACGGTCCCGACCGTCCACCTGTTTCGGAGTCCAGCCAATGACTGAAGTCGATCAAAACACCATTCACCGTGTCAGCCACGAGATCAAGCGCCGCCGTCTGCAAGTGTTGCGCGTGCAGGACCTGACCCCACGCATGCGCCGCATCACCTTGGGCGGGCCGGAACTGGCCGGGTTCACCAGCCTGGGCAGCGACGATCACGTAAAGCTGCTGTTCCCGCAGAACGCCGAGGAACATGCCGCCCTGGAAAACTTCACCCCCGGCGCTGGCAAGGACCAGGGCCCGATGCCGCAAATGCGCGACTACACCCCGCGCCGTTATGACCTGCAGGCGCTGGAGTTGGACATCGACTTTGTGCTTCATGGCGATGGCCCTGCCGCGACCTGGGCGACCCAGGCGACGCCCGGGCAATACCTCAACATCGCCGGGCCGAGGGGTTCGATGATTGTCCCGGACATTTTCGACCACTACCTGCTGATCGGTGACGAAACCGCCCTGCCCGCCATCGCCCGTCGCCTGGAAAACCTGGCGGCCAACCGCCAGGCGCTGGTGGTGGTGGAAGTGGAAAACGGCGCCGAGCAGCAAATCCTTCACAGCCCCGCGCAAGTACACGTGATCTGGGTGCTGCGCGAAGGCCGCCAGAACAACCTGCTGACCACCGTGCAGCAGCTGGAAATGCCCGGCGGCAAGCTGTACGCCTGGGTCGCCACCGAGAGCAAGGTATCGCGGCAGATCCGCAAGGTGTTGCTGGAGGAGAAAGGGCTGGATCAGGATTTCGTCAAGGCGGTGGGGTATTGGAAGGCAGAAGGCAGCGAGGAGGATTGAGGGGGGCGGCTGGCCCCAGCGCCACTGGCTGAAGTACCCTGCCCTCACTGACTGGACCCAAACCCTGTGGCGAGGGGATTTATCCCCGCTGGGCTGCGCAGCAGCCCCAGAAGTAGCGGGCTTAATCTACCTGACGCACCGAGTTGTCAGGTTCAGGGCTGCTGCGCAGCCCTGCGGGGATAAATCCCCTCGCCACAGGGTTAACGTTGCTCTTGAATGTTTGATTCACACCCACCCAGGTACCCCAATCCATGCTTTTCCTGATCGCCTACATCAGCAGCGTCGTGCTGATCAACTTCGCGTTTTCCGCCGCGCCGCACCTGGACATCATCTGGTCGGCCTGGGGCGGGCTGGTGTTCATTCTGCGGGACATGGTGCAAACCCGATTCGGCCACGGCGCCATCGTGGCGATGCTGGTGGCGCTGGTGTTGTCCTACGTCACCTCCGACCCGACCATTGCCCTGGCCAGCGCCACGGCGTTCGCGGTATCCGAATGCATTGACTGGCTGGTGTTCTCCATCACCAAACGTCCGCTGCATGACCGGTTGTGGATCAGTTCGGCCCTGAGCATTCCCCTGGACACCTTCATTTTCTTCGGCATGATCGATGCCCTGACACCGGCCGTGGTGATTACCGCGCTGGTCTCGAAATTCGCCGGGGTCACGGCGGTGTGGCTGATCATGGCCTGGCGTTTGCGCAAACAGGCCGTCGTCGGCTGAAGCCAAAACCTGCGGTTCATGTAAAATGCCGCGCTTTCTCCCCATGGGAAGCTCGCCCGGCGCGCGACCCTCGATGCTCCGCTCCTGTTTGAGGACCTTCAGATGACCCGTATCGGAACTCCATTGTCGCCCACCGCGACCCGTGTTTTGTTGTGTGGCAGCGGTGAGCTGGGCAAGGAAGTGGTAATCGAACTGCAGCGCCTGGGCGTTGAAGTGATTGCCGTGGATCGCTACGCCAACGCGCCGGCCATGCAAGTGGCCCATCGCAGCCATGTGATCAACATGCTCGATGGCGCGGCCCTGCGCGCGGTGATCGAGGCCGAGAAGCCGCACTTCATCGTGCCGGAAATCGAAGCCATCGCCACCGCCACGCTGGTGGAACTGGAAGCTGAAGGCTTCACCGTGATCCCTACCGCCCGCGCCGCGCAACTGACCATGAACCGCGAAGGGATCCGGCGCCTGGCCGCCGAAGAGTTGGGTCTGCCGACCTCGCCGTACTTCTTCGCCGACACCGTGGAAGACTACCGCAAGGCCGTCGAGACCCTGGGTTTCCCGTGCGTGGTCAAGCCGGTGATGAGTTCCTCGGGCAAGGGCCAGAGCCTGCTGCGCAGTGCCGATGACGTACAGAAAGCCTGGGACTATGCCCAGGAAGGCGGCCGTGCCGGCAAGGGTCGGGTGATCATCGAAGGCTTCATCGATTTCGACTACGAAATCACCCTGCTTACCGTGCGCCATGTTGGCGGCACCACCTTCTGCGCACCGGTCGGCCACCGCCAGGAAAAGGGCGACTACCAGGAATCCTGGCAACCCCAGGCCATGAGCCCGGTGGCCCTGGCTGAATCCGAGCGCGTGGCTAAAGCCGTGACCGAGGCCTTGGGTGGTCGCGGCCTGTTTGGCGTCGAGCTGTTCATCAAGGGTGATCAGGTGTGGTTCAGCGAAGTCTCGCCGCGCCCCCACGACACCGGCCTGGTGACGCTGATTTCCCAGGACCTGTCGCAGTTCGCCCTGCACGCCCGCGCCATCCTCGGCCTGCCGATCCCGCTGATCCGCCAGTTCGGCCCATCGGCCTCGGCGGTGATCCTGGTGGAAGGTCAGTCGACCCAGACCGCTTTCGCCAACCTCGGCGCCGCCCTGGCCGAACCGGACACCGCCCTGCGCCTGTTCGGCAAGCCGGAAGTCAACGGCCAACGCCGCCTGGGTGTGGCCCTGGCGCGAGACGAGTCCATCGAAACCGCCCGCGCCAAGGCGACCCGGGCTTCCCAGGCGGTGAAGATCGAGTTGTAAAGCCTGGGGCGAAACACAGTCTCCTGTGGTGAGGGAATTTATCTGTGGCGAGGGGATTTATCCCCGCTGGGCTGCGCAGCAGCCCTAAAACCTGACAACTCGGTGGATCAGAAAGATTGAGGTGACTGCTTTGGGGGCTGCTTCGCAGCCCAGCGGGGATAAATCCCCTCGCCACAAAAGCCGGGGGCAGCCTCAACCTGAGTAAATCGGCACAAAAAAAGGCGACACCCGCAAAGGTGTCGCCTTTTTCATGAGCGCCGGTTTTGCTTAATCCGGCAGCTTGTAAGCGATCACATAGTCACCCTGCTGGGTGCCCAGGGAACCATGGCCACCCGCAACGACCAGCACGTATTGCTTGCCGTCCTTGCCGGTGTAGGTCATTGGTGTGGTCTGGGCGCCTGCGGGCAGGCGGCCTTCCCACAGTTGCTTGCCGTTTTTCACGTCATAGGCACGCAGGTACTGGTCGAGGGTGCCGCTCAGGAACGCCAGGCCGCTGGCGGTGGTGAAGGCGCCGCCCAGGCTCGGTACGCCCATGCTCAGCGGGATCGGTACCGGCGAGCTGTCACGCACGGTGCCGTTCTTGTGCATCCACAGGGTTTTGTTGTTGGTCAGGTCGACGGCCGCCACATAACCCCAGGCCGGAGCCTGGCAAGGCAGGCCCATTGGCGAGAGCAGCGCTTCGAGGATCACCCCATACGGCGCGCCTTTGTTCGGCTGCACACCCTCGGTTTCGCTCTTGCGCCCCGGACCGCCGGCCACTTCCGCCGCCGGGACGAGTTTGGACTTGAACGCCATGTAGCTGGGGTTGACGAAGGCGATCTGGCGCACCGGGTCAACCGAAATACCGCCCCAGTCAAACACGCCGAAGTTGCCCGGGTAGACGATCGAGCCTTGCAGCGACGGCGGCGTGAACATGCCTTCGTAGCGCAGCGACTTGAAGTCGATCCGGCAGAGCATCTGATCGAACGGGGTCACGCCCCACATGTCACGTTCTTCAAGGACCGGCGGCACGAAGTTCAGGTCGGACATCGGCTGGGTCGGTGAGGTGTAGTCGCCCTCTACCGCGCCTTGCGGCACCGGGATCTCCTTGATCGGCACGATCGGCTGACCATTGCTGCGGTCCAGCACGTAAATGCTGCCCTGCTTGGTCGATGCCAGAACAGCCGGCTTCACGCCGTCGGCGGTTTTCAGATCCATCAGGGTCGGTTGCCCGCCCACATCCATGTCCCACAGGTCATGGTGGGTGAACTGGAAGTACCAGCGCACCTTGCCGGTGGCGATGTCCAGCGCGGTCAGGCCGGCGGCGTATTTCTCCGATTCAGGAGTGCGGAAACCACCGAACTGGTCAGGCGTCTGGTTACCCATCGGCAGGTAGAGCATGCCGAGTTTTTCATCGACGCTGAACATGGACCACATGTTCGGCGAGTTACGGGTGTAGACCTGGCCTTCGGCAATCGGCGTGGTGTCGTCCGGGTTACCGCTGTCCCAGTTCCACACCAGCTCGCCGGTGTGCACGTCATAGGCGCGGATGACCCCGCTTGGCTCGTCGGTGGAGACGTTATCGGTGACGTGGCCACCGATCACCACCAGGTTCTGGGTCACGGCCGGTGGCGAGGTGGAGTAGTAACCGCCGGCGGTGAAGCCACCGATGTTGGCGGTCAGGTCGACCTGGCCCTTGTCACCGAAGTCTTCGCACATCTTGCCGGTGTCGGCGTTCAGCGCGATCAGGCGCGTGTCGGCGGTCGGCAGGAAGATCCGCCGCGGGCATACGGTGCTCGCCGGCGTGGTGCTGGCCGCGCCGGTCGGGCTCTGCTCGGCCGAGGCGTACACCGCGTCATCGTGATAGGTCACGCCGCGGCAGGTCATGTGGGCCCAGCCCTTGAAGTTTTCCGCTTTCTGCGTGGAAAGCTTCGGATCGAAGCGCCAGATTTCCTTGCCGGTTTCAGGCTCCAGAGCAATCACCTGGCTGTGAGGCGTGCACACGTAGAGCATGCCGTTGACCTTCAGCGGGGTATTTTCCGCCGTGGTCTCACCCGGGTCGTTCGGCCCTGGCAGGTCGCCGGTGCGATAGGTCCAGGCCGGTTCCAGCTTGCTGACGTTCTCGGGGGTGATCTGCGCCAGGGGCGAATAACGGTCACCATGGGCACTGCGGCCGTAGGAGTTCCAGTCGCCGTCCGGCATCGCCGGTGCGGTGTTGGTCATGCCTGGCACGCTGTCGCGGTCCAGTTGGCCCTTGATTTCACCCGGATTGGTGAACTGGCTGGCGAGCGCGGTGATACCGGCAATGACTACGGCGGCACCCAAGGCACGGGTGCCCATGGGCGAAGCGTCGGCGGTCAACAGCGGGCGACGGAACCACGGCAGCAACATGACGATGCCCAAGGCAAACAACATGGCCAGGCGCGGCACCAGTTGCCACCAGTCCAGGCCCACTTCCCACAGGGCCCACACCGTACTGGCGAACAGCACCAGCGCGTACAGGCCCAGGGCCGCGCGCCGGGCCATGATCAGCAGCACGCCCGTCAGCGCCAGGCCGATACCGGCCAACAGGTAATACAGCGAGCCGCCAAGCGTGCTCAGCTTGATTCCCCCCGCCAACAGGGCCAAGCCCATCAATAGAAGCAGAATGCCGAGCAGGCTCGGTAGCAGACGGCTTCGACTCATAGCACCCTCAGTGCTCATAGTGTGATTCTCCGTGAGGTTTTAAGGAGTCCCGCGCAAGTAGTCACTGTAGATGACGATCTTGAGGGGGCATGGTTCAGTTGAAAAAGGCAATTGGGTGCAGCGGTTGCTGTGGGAGCGGGCTTGCTCGCGAAAGCGGTGTATCAGCCGACGTATGCGCCGGATGTGAAATCGTCTTCGCGAGCAAGCCCGCTCCCACAGGGGTTTGGCGTCGTTATTAGAACGACGACTGAATCTTGATCCCGCCAATCAGCGCGTCATCGACCTTGTCCAGGCCGCCTGGATGGCGGATGTACTGCAGGTTCGGGCGCACGGTCAGCCAATTCGTCACATGCACGCCGTAATACAACTCGGCGCTGTACTCGGTGTCCTGGGGTGGCAAAAAGGCCGGATTGTCGTAATCCTGAACGGCGCGGGCCTGGTTGCTGGCTTCGGCGTTCTTGCGGTAAGCCGGATTGACGTGAACCCGAGCCAGGGCAAAACCGATGTCATCCCTGGCGCGGGCGTCGAACAGCCCTTTGTAGACGAGACCGGCCTGGACGTAGTTGTCGATGGCGTTGGTTTTCTTGTCGTGCAGCGTGGCGTTGGCAAACACACTCAGGCCGCGGGAATGGTCACTGGCAACGCTGGTCAATTGCTGTTGCGCCCCCAGCCACACGCCATGCTTGCTCGACGCGCTGCGATACGCCTCACCGCTCAGGGCGGCCGGCTGGCCGTTGCGATCCTTGTAAGCGTCGGTAGCATTGGCGCTGCTGTAGTAATAACCGGCGCGGTATTCGCCCGGCAGGCCGTTGAGGCTGGGCGACCACACCAGTTCCACCGGTATTACGGCGCCCTGGGTGCCACTGCCGCTGAGCTTGAAGCCATTGCCGGTTTCCAGGTTCGACGGGTTCTGTTCATAAGCCCCGATCTGCGCGTACAGCTCAGGCGTGAGGTGATACTTGACCCGCAGCGCCCATTGGCTGACCGGCCAGTTGTACCAGATGCCGCCCACCCAATTGCCCACTTGCGAGCCGCAGAACGCCAGGTTCTGGAAGTCGCAGGGAAAGCTGTTGAAATCCTCGCCCTCCCCGAAACGGCCGGCCTTGATATCGAGCCGCTCATCGAAAAATGCCTGCTGATACCACATCTGCGTCAACCGCCAGGTCTGGCCACGGCCCCAGACTTCCTGGGCGGAAGTGAAACCGCCAACACGTGGATCGTTGATCCGGTCGTTGCTGATGTTATTGCCGCTGCGCTCGGTCACCGTCAGTTGAAACTCGGCGGCGTGCCAACCGAGGATTTTCTGCAGGTCCAGGTGCGTGCCGAAGGCGAACTGGTCGCTGTAGCGAGCGGTGCGGTCATGGTCGTAGCCGCCGTGCAGGTTGCTGCCCATTTCGCCGGTGTAATCGAACTTGAAGTCGTAGCCTTTTTTCGCGAGTTCGCTTCGCGTGCCGTTCCAGTCACCCAGCATCCAGAGTGAGTCGCTATCGAACGCAGGAGCGGCCTGAGCGCCGATAGCAATGCCCAAGGCGCCGAGACCGGCCATCAGGTGAAGGGTATTTCGGGCGGCAATACGGTGCCGGACAGCGCTGTCTTGCAGAGTCTGAACATCGAACATAGAGAAGGAATTCTTGATCTTTTTAGGGGATTCACTGAACGCCGGGGGCTTTGGCACGGCAGAAGAAGCGTTTCAGCAGGCGGCGCAAGGATAATGTCCTGTTACAAATAGAGAAAGACCTTTTACTGACATGAATCATTTCGGATTCGGTAACAGTAGGGCAGCGAAACCAACAGGCAGCGTTTGAGTGATACTTCCACCACGCGGGCACCTCGGCTAAGGTGCGCGGCTTTACACCTCTTTGCGCGAAGGCCTCCCATGACCGAATCCAACAACAACCCGCTGCACGGCGTGACGCTGGAGCAGATCCTCAACGCCCTGGTGCAGCACTACGAATGGTCGGGTCTGGCCGAGCGCATCGACATTCGTTGCTTCAAGAGCGACCCGAGCATCAAGTCGAGCCTGACCTTTTTGCGCAAGACGCCGTGGGCGCGGGAGAAAGTCGAGCGGCTGTACATCAAGCTGATGCGCACCAAACGACCGGTCTGAGCCGTGGACATTGAGATCCGTCGGCGCCCCGCGCTGCGACAGTGCTTCGTGTCAGTGGCGGCACTGTTGGGCTGGGCCGGGTTGAGCATCCAGTTGTACCTGATCCTGCTCGGTCGCTGGGAGCTGGGCGCGAGCTTGCTCGGCGGCCTGGTGAACTTTCTCAGTTTCTTCACGGTGCTGACCAACACCCTGGTGGCCGTGGTGCTGACCTGGGAACTGATCCATCGAGAATCGGCGGCCCGGCGCTGGTTCTTGCAGCCGGCGGTCAGCAGCGGCATTACCGTGAGCATCGCCCTGGTCGGCCTGGCCTACAACCTGCTGCTGCGTCATCTGTGGCAACCCGAAGGCTGGCAGTTCGTGGCCGACGAATTGCTGCACGACGTGATGCCGTTGCTGTTCATGACCTACTGGTGGTTCTGCGTGCCCAAGGGCACCTTGCGCATGCAGCACATCGGGCTGTGGATGATTTACCCAGTGGTGTACTTCGCCTGGCTCCTGCTGCGGGGGGAATTACTGGCGGCTTACCCCTACCCTTTCATGGATGTGGCGACCCTGGGTTATCCACAGGTGTTCATCAATGCCGGGGGAATATTGGCAGGGTTTGTCGGGATTGCATTGGGGGTGGTGGGGGTGGATCGGTGGTTGGGGCGACGATCACATTAGGCATTGCTGGTGAAACACTTGTGGCGAGGGGATTTATCCCCGCTGGGCTACGCAGCAGCCCTAAACCCGACAACTCGGTGTATCAGGCAGATTGAGTTTGCTGTTTTTGGGGCTGCTTCGCAGCCCAGCGGGGATAAATCCCCTCGCCACAAAGTGTGTGTGTCACAAATGGGCATCACGGCCGTGCAGGCAACATCCACACCAACCCACTGGCCTTGGCCCGTTCATGACACAACGCCAGAACCCCGCGTCGCTCGTCGTTGTCCATCCGGCTCCAACGGGTGATTTCCGCCACGGTGCGCTGGCAGCCGGTGCAGATGTCGTCATCGTCCAGGGCGCAGATGTTCACGCAGGGCGACGGAACCGGACGTTCGGGCGTGTTCATTGCTCTTGCTCGGCCAGATCACGGGCGTAGCGCTGCGCGTTGTGAACGTAGTGCGCCGCGCTGGCCTCGAGCATCTTCTTCTGGGCTTCGGTCAATTCCCGCACGACCTTGCCGGGTGAGCCCATCACCAGCGAACCGTCGGGGATATCCTTGCCTTCGCCGATCAGCGAGTTGGCGCCGATGATGCAGTTTTTTCCGATCTTCGCGCCGTTGAGGATCACCGCATTGATGCCGATAAGGCTGTAGTCCCCCACCGTGCAACCGTGAAGCATGGCGTTATGGCCGATGGTCACGCCGGTGCCGATGGTCAGCGGGAAGCCCATGTCGGTGTGCATCACCGTGCCGTCCTGCACGTTACTGTTTTTGCCGATCAGGATCAGTTCGTTATCGCCACGCAGCACCGCGTTGAACCAGACATTGGCGCCTTCTTCGAGGCGGACCTTGCCCACCAATGTGGCGTTGGGGGCGACCCAGCTCTGTGGGTGGGCTTCGACACGGGCATCACCCAGGCGATATTTCATGAGGATCCTCGGGGCTTCAGGTATTGATGAACGTCTTGGGGGGTGTGTGCAAGTCGATGCCGGCGTCGTACAACAGGTTGACCAACTCGACGACCATGATCGCCGTCAGGCCCCAGATCTTGTACTCGCCAAAACGATAGCTGGGCACGTACCAACTGTGGCCCTGGTAATCGATGCGGTGCGTGTGTTCGCGCGGGTCCTTGCGAAAGAACTCCAGCGGTACGCTGAATACCGCGGCGATCTCGGCATCGTTGGCCTGGTATTCGACGAAATCCGGGATCACTCCCACGTAGGGCGTGACCTTGATGCCGTGCAGCGAGATCAAGGGGCTGAGGGGGCCGATCACTTCCACCAGGCCGGGAGGCAGGCCGATTTCTTCTTCGGCTTCGCGCAAGGCGGTGAAGATCAGGTCCGGGTCTTCCGGGTCGCGACGCCCGCCGGGGAATGCCACTTCGCCGCCATGGGTCGAAAGCCCGCTGGCGCGCAAGGTCAGGACCAGTTCCGGCTCGTCACTGCGGGTAATGGGCACCAGCACCGCCGCTTCAGGGAAACGTCGGTCAGTCTCCAGATCACGTGGGGTATGGTTGCTTACTCGATGCAGTAGCTCGTCCAGCATGAGACTTCTCGATTTATTCGCTACCTTGCATCATGCACCAATCAGGCAAGCCGCCCAACCCCCGCACTGCGACGTGTCGCGAAACGACAACTTGCCGACAGCCGCCCGCAGACGCCAAGATAGGCGCAGCATTCAGGAACCCAAGCATGAAATTCTGCAGCCAGTGCGGTAACCCGGTAACCCAGCGTATCCCCGAAGGCGACTCGCGCCTGCGCTTTGTCTGCGATACCTGCCACACCATCCACTACCAGAACCCCAATATCGTGGCCGGTTGCGTGCCCACCTGGGGCAGCAAAGTGCTGCTGTGCCGGCGGGCCATCGAGCCGCGGCGCGGTTACTGGACATTGCCGGCCGGCTTCATGGAGAACGGCGAAACCGTCGAGCAGGCGGCCGTGCGCGAAACCGCCGAAGAAGCCTGCGCCCGCGTGCGCAACCTGAGCATTTATACGCTGATCGATGTTCCGCATATCAGCCAGGTGCATGTATTCTTCCGCGCCGAACTGGTGGACGAGGATTTCGCCGCCGGGCCCGAAAGCCTGGAAGTGAGACTGTTCGACGAAGCGGACATTCCCTGGGACGAGCTGGCTTTTCGCACCGTGGGCCGTACCCTAGAATACTTCTATGCTGACCGGCGAACCGAGGACTACCCTGTGCGATCCGAATCGATCCCGCCGCTGGCCCAGCCTGCCAATACCTAACAACCCATATAGCCGCGACACCTCTAGGGATATCGTTTCAATGCGCTGGTTGCTTGTCCTGTTCTGCTTGTCGTTCGCTACGGTGTCCCAGGCTTCTGCGGTGGGAACCTACAACGGCAAGACCATCGAAAAAGTGCTGGTGCTCAAGTCCGCCCATCAATTGCAATTGATCAACGACGGCAAACCACTGAAGACTTATCGCATTTCATTGGGCAAGGGCGCCAAAAAAGGCCCCAAGCTCATTGAGGGCGACAAGCGCACCCCTGAAGGTTTCTACTGGCTGGACTGGCGCAAGACCAGTGACCGCTTCTACCTGTCGATGCACATTTCCTACCCCAACATCAGCGACGCCGCCCGCGCCCGCCGCGAAGGCGTGGAGCCAGGGGGCATGATCATGATCCATGGCACGCCTGATTCGGAAGAAAACCCTGAGCAGTTGTTCCACACCCTGGACTGGACCGATGGCTGCATTGCCATGCGCAACGTGGACATGCGCGAAGTCTGGAACCTGGTGCCGGATGGGACGATGATCGAGATTCGTCCGTAGCCCCTCTGTGGCGAGGGAGCTTGCTCCCACTGGGCTGCTGTGTAGGAGCTGTCGAGTGCAACGAGGCTGCGATCTTTCCCCAGACACTTGAATCTCAAACGAAAGATCAAAATCAAAAAATCGTCCGAACGCGGCCCGAGCCTTCGGCAGCTCCTACGAACCCAGCGGGAGCAAGCTCCCTCGCCACAGGGTTTGATGTCGACTGGCATATTTGTGAACGACACAAATCCACTGTGGGAGCGAGCCTGCTCGCGATGAGGCCGGCCTTACTGCATCAGGCCCGAAGCTCAACCCGGTCCAAAGCCTTGTTCGCCAACAAAGCCCCCAACTCAATCATCTGCGCCACCCCCAACGCCACATGCCGCCGCGAGCCTTCCAGGCCGAAGGCAAGGTCGCTGAGCATTGCGTTGGCTGAAGCAAGGGTTTCGCTGAGGTTGGCCAACAGCGCTTCGGTATCGACGCTGTCCACCACAGTGAACAACTGCGCCGGTGGTTTGGCTTCTGAAGCGCTGTCTTCAGGCTTGAGGTAATGGTCCATTGCGCGGTCAGCCGCTTCTTTCAGTCTTTCGGGAGCGTAATCGCCGTAGGGGAAGGTGGATGCGGGTTTGGGAATGTCAGAATTTTTCAATGGAAGCTCCTTTTATCTAATGGAGCCCAGGACAAAACGTCCAGGCCTATTGCCCTGTGATTTTTCGGACGGTCAAACCCGGTCGCTGAATTGGCAGCGACACCCAAAGGCTAGAGCCCCCACTTCCGAGGGACAACCCTAAAAACATGTCGGAAACTTCGGTGCGTCTGACAGACCGCAAATCTCTGTGGCGAGGGAGCTTGCTCCCGCTGGGCTGCGCAGCAGACCCAAAGCAGTCAACTCAATTTGCCTGACACACCGGGTTGTCAGGTTTTGGGGCCGCTTCGCGCCCCAGCGGGAGCAAGCTCCCTCGCCACGACAGCTCGTTAGCCTTAACAGGCTCGAACGACCGCCCGTCAGCATCGAAAAATAAAATCAAAAAATCGCAACGTCAGAAATTGCCTACAGATGAATACCAGTTCACCCAGCGGTCGTTGTCGCAGGCTGCGATCTTTGCTTTCGAACCTCCGCCCTCTAATACCACTTCAATCCCACCCCACCAAAACTCTCCAATAACCCCTCTAAACCCAGGGCAAGTGGCGTTGACATGGTATTCAAGTGGTATTAGCTTCCACCCCACTTACCGAGCGACAAACAACTCAACAACCGCATCGGACACCGATATGAACGACATCCTGGCCCTGCGCCCCGACGACACCCAGCCCACGCCGCTGTACCTGCAGCTGGCACGTAACCTGGAGACGGCGATTCATGCCGGCCAGTGGAAAGCCGAGCAGGCGATGCCGTCCGAGCGCAGCTTGAGCGAGCAACTGGGCATTTCCCGGGTCACCGCGCGCAAGGCCTTGGAGGTGCTGTTCGAACAAGGCCTGATCCGCCGTAACCAGGGTTCGGGCACGTTCATCACCCCGCGCCTGGAACAACCGCTGTCACGCCTCAGCGGCTTCAGCGAGATGCTCCGACTCAAGGGGTTTGTGCCCGGTTCCCAATGGCTGGAACGGGACATCACCCCGCCGACCCACGAAGAATTGATCCGCCTGGGCCTGTCGCCCACCGACAAGGTCGCGCGGCTCAAGCGCCTGCGCAAAGCCGATGACACGGTCATGGCCATCGAGATGAGCACCCTGCCCGCCTCCATCATTCCCAAGCCACAAGCGGTCGGCGATTCGCTCTACGCATTTCTCGACAGCATCGGCAAGCCGGTGGTGCGCGCCCTGCAACACATCCAGGCGATCAACGCCTCGGACGAGTTCGCCGCCCTGGTGGGCATTGCCCCCGGCACCGCGATGTTGCTGATGACCCGGGTCGGCTACCTGGAAGACAACACCCCCATCGAAGTCACCGACACCTATTGCCGCAATGACTACTACGACTTTGTCGCAGAACTGCGGCGCTAGACGATCAGAGAGTCCCCATGTCCGAAGACAACATCCTCACCGCCAATGGCTGGGTTCGCGGTCGCCTGATCCATGCGCACGGCAAAGTCGTGTCCATCGAAGGCCAGCCCTGTGATCCGGCCAGCAATGACCTGCCCTACCTGCTGCCCGGTTTCATCGACCTGCACGTCCACGGCGGTGGTGGCAAGGACATCATGCAAGGCGCCTCGGCGTTCGAAACCATCACCCGCACCCATGTGCGTTTCGGCACGACCACGCTGCTGGCCACGACCATGACCGCGCCCAGCGAAGAGATCGCCAGCGTGCTCAAGGCCCTCGGCGAGTTCTGTGAACAGCGCCCAAATGGCAGCGCCCGGGTCTTGGGCGTGCATTTGGAAGGTCCTTACATCAATCCCGGCAAACTCGGCGCGCAACCGAATTTCGCCCACACCGCACTGCTGGCCGAGGTGGAGAGCTACCTGGCCCTGGCGCCGATCCGGGTGATTACCATCGCCCCGGAAATCGCCGGTCACGATGCCTTGATCCGCGCCCTCAGCGCCCGAGGCGTGCGTATGCAGATCGGCCATACCCTGGGCAGTTACGAAGAAGGCGTCGCAGCGTTGGCCGCCGGAGCCAGCAGTTTCACGCATTTGTATAACGCCATGAGCCCGCTGCATCACCGCGAGCCGGGCATCGTCGGCGCGGCGCTGGCCCACGCCCAGTACGCCGAACTGATCCCGGACTTGCTCCACGTGCACCCCGGCGCCATGCGCGTGGCCCTGCGGACGATCCCGTGCCTGTACTGCGTCACCGACTCCACCGCCGCCGCCGGCATGCCCGACGGTGAATACAAGCTGGGCAGCCACACCGTGACCAAGTGCCTGGGTGGCGTGCGCCTGGCCGATGGCACCCTGGCCGGCAGCACCCTGACCATGGACCAGGCCCTGCGCAACCTGGTGAAAATCGGCTTGCCCCTGGCCGAAGCCTCCCAGCGCCTGTCGCAATTTCCCGCCGATTACCTCGGCCTGCCCGAGCGCGGCCGCTTGCATCCCGGCGCCTGGGCCGACTGCGTGCGCCTTGACCGTTCCCTGACCCTGACCGACGTGATGGTCGAAGGAGAAGCCATTGACTTCAAAAATGCTTGAGGAGGCCCTCGCCTCGTGGGAAGCCGTCGAACGCCAGTTACAGCAACTGGACCCGACCCTTGAGGAAGTCGCCGGACGCCTGCGCCGTCAGCCACCGCAAGTGGCGATGACCGTCGCCCGCGGCAGTTCCGACCACGCCGCCAGCTACTTCGCCTACCTGACCATGCAACAACTGGGCATCCCGGTGGCCTCGTTGCCGATGTCGGTGGTGACCATGCAACAGGCACCGCTGAAGGTCAGCGGCCAGGTGGCGTTCGGGTTTTCCCAGTCGGGACAGAGCCCGGACCTGGTGAACAGCCTGCGCCTGTTGCGCAAGCGCGGCGCCTTGAGCGTGGCCCTGGTCAACGCCAGCGATTCGCCTCTGGAAGCGGCGTGTGAATTCAGCGTGCCGCTGTGTGCCGGCGTCGAGAGCAGCGTTGCCGCGACCAAGAGCTTCATCGCCACCCTCAGCGCCAGCGCGCGGCTGGTGGCGCACTGGAGGGACGACGCCCAGTTGCTGGAAGCCGGCAGCGCCCTGCCCGAAGGTTTGCGCAAGGCCGCCCGCCAGGATTGGCACGCCGCCGTCGAGGCCCTGCGCGACTGCCAGCGGCTGATGGTGATCGGCCGTGGTGCCGGGTTCGCCATCGCCCAGGAAGCGGCACTCAAATTCAAGGAAACCTCGGCAATCCAGGCAGAAGCCTTCAGCAGCGCCGAGGTTCGTCATGGGCCGATGGCGCTGATCGATGAACACTACCCGCTGCTGGTATTCGCCCCGCGCGGTGCCGAGCAGGCTGGCGTGTTGAGCCTGGCCGCGGACATGCGCCAGCGCGGTGCCCGAGTCCTGCTGGCGGCGCCGGATGACATCGCCGAACGCGACCTGACGCTGACCCGCGCCGAACACCCGTCCCTCGACCCGATCCTGGCGATCCAGAGCTTTTATGGGATGGCCGCGAGCCTGGCCGTGGCCCGAGGTTTAGACCCGGACCAACCCCGGTATCTGAGCAAGGTCACCCGTACGCACTGAACCGACGGTTTTCTTTTATAGAGAGTCTGATGAGAGCGCCCCATGCCCAACAATAATAAAGAGCTGACCCTCAGCGCCCCGCTCAGCGGCCCGGTGCTCACCCTCGCCAATGTCCCGGACGCGGTGTTCGCCAGCGGCGCCATGGGCGACGGGATCGCCATCGACCCGCTGAACGACACCCTCTACGCGCCTTGCGACGGCGAAGTGATTCACGTCGCCCGCACCGGCCACGCCGTGACCCTACGGGCGGACAACGGCGCCGAACTGCTGCTGCATCTGGGCCTGGACACGGTCGAGCTGCAGGGCGACGGGTTTTCCATGCTGGTCAAGGAAGGCGCGCGGGTCAGCAATGGCCAGCCGCTACTGCGGTATGACGTGGATAAAGTGGCCCTGCGCTGCAAGAGCCTGGTCAGCCTATTGGTCATTACCAATGGCGAACACTTCCAGGCGCGGCCCATCACCCTCAAAGGAGTGAAGGTCGGCGAGCCGCTGCTGCATATTCTCGCCAAGGCTCCCGGCGAAACTCAAGACGATGACCAGGCCACCGGCAGCGAAGTCTTCGGTCAGATCCGCATCGCCCATCGCGGCGGTCTGCACGCCCGGCCGGCGGCGCTGATTCGCCAGACCGCCCAGGGTTTCAAGAGCCGTTCGCACCTGCATTTCCAAGGCAAGTCGGCGTCCTGCGACAGCGTGATGGGGATGATGGGCCTGGCCATTACCGAACAGGCGCAAGTGCATGTCAGTTGCCGGGGCAGCGATGCCGAGGCGGCGCTGCGAGCCTTGCTGGCGACTTTATCCACAGCCCTGGCGGAAGAAGCCCATGCCGAGGCGCCGGCCATCAAACCGCAACGCGGTATTGCCGAAGCCGGTGTGCTCCAGGGCGTGTGTGCCGCCCCCGGCCTGGTGACCGGGCCGCTGGTTCGGCTCGATGGCATTCAATTGCCCCAGGACGCTGGCGGCCATGACGCCGAAGAGCAGCGACAACGCCTGGACAGTGCCTTGTCCCAGGTCAGTGGCGAAATCCACCTCACCCTGGAAAACGCCAAGGCCCGACGCCACCGCGACGAAGAAGCGATCTTCAGCGCTCATCTGGCACTGCTGGAAGATCCAGTGTTGCTGGATGCCGCCCACCTTTTTATCGAACAAGGCAGTGCCGCGACCCACGCCTGGAACCGCTCCATCGAGGCGCAATGCCAGGTGCTGCAACAGCTGGGCAGCACGCTGCTGGCCGAGCGCGCCAACGATTTGCGCGACCTGCGCCAACGGGTCCTGCGGGTGTTGCTGGGTGAGGCCTGGCAATTCGACGTCGCGGCGGGCGCCATCGTCGCCGCCCAGGAACTGACCCCGTCGGATCTGCTGCAACTCAGCGCCCAAGGCGTGGCCGGGGTGTGCATGGCCGAGGGCGGCGCAACCTCTCACGTGGCGATCCTGGCCCGAGGCAAAGGCCTGCCGTGCCTGGTAGCGCTGGGTGATGCGCTGCTTGCCCAGGCGCCGGGGCAAATGGTGGTGCTGGACGCCGATGGTGGCCGCCTCGAACTCACGCCCACGGCCGAGCGCCTGGCCCAGGTGCATCAGGAACAAGCCCGACAAACCAGCCGACGCGCCGAGCAACAAACCCTCGCCCACACACCGGCCCGCACCCTCGATGACGTAGCCGTGGAAGTGGCGGCCAACGTCGCCTCCTGCGGCGAAGCAGCCCAGGCCTTGGCGAACGGTGCCGACGGCGTTGGTTTGCTGCGCACCGAATTTCTGTTCGTCGACCGCCACACCGCACCCGACGAAGAGGAACAACGCCAGGCCTATCAAGCCGTGCTCCACACCATGGGCGACAAGCCGGTGATCATCCGCACCATCGACGTGGGCGGCGATAAGCAGCTCGATTACCTGCCGCTGCCGACCGAGGCCAACCCGGTGCTGGGCCTGCGCGGCATTCGCCTGGCCCAGGTACGGCCGCAACTGCTGGATCAGCAACTGCGGGCCTTGCTGCAAACCCGTCCGTTGAGCCGCTGCCGGATCCTGTTGCCCATGGTCACCGAGGTCGACGAGCTGCTGCACATCCGCCAACGCCTTGATGCCATCGGCGCCGAACTGGGCCTGAGCGAGCGCCCGCAATTGGGGGTGATGATCGAAGTGCCGGCCGCCGCGTTGCTGGCCGAACAACTGGCTGAGTACGCGGACTTTCTGTCCATCGGCACCAACGACCTGTCGCAATACACCCTGGCCATGGACCGCGACCACGCCGGCCTCGCCGCCCGGGTCGATGCCCTGCACCCGGCGCTGCTGCGGCTGATCGCCCAGACCTGCGCCGGCGCAGCGAAGCATGGCCGTTGGGTCGGCGTGTGCGGCGCCCTGGCCTCCGATCCGCTGGCGACGCCGGTGCTGATCGGGCTGGGGGTCCGCGAACTGTCGGTCAGCCCGCCGCAAATCGGCGCAATCAAGGACCGCGTGCGTCACCTCGACGCCGCCCAGTGCGCCCGCCTCAGCGCCGAATTGCTGAACCTGGGCAGTGCCGCCGCCGTGCGCCAGGCCTGTCATCAACACTGGCCCCTGGGCTGAGCCACGTCGAAGAACAATAAAGGGAGAGACGCCATGTACCAGCATTTCATCGAAGGGCTGCAACGCCTCGGCCGGGCATTGATGCTGCCCATCGCGATCCTGCCCATCGCCGGCTTGCTGCTGCGCCTGGGCGACACCGATCTATTGAACATCGCCATCATCCACGATGCCGGCCAGGCGATTTTTGCCAACCTGCCGATGATCTTCGCCATCGGCATCGCCGTGGGCTTCGCCCGGGACAACAACGGTACGGCGGGGTTGGCCGGGGCCATCGGCTATCTGGTGATGATCGCCACCTTGAAGGTGCTCGATGCCAGCATCAACATGGGCATGCTCGCCGGGATCATCAGTGGCCTGTTGGCCGGCGCGCTGTACAACCGTTTCAAAGACATCAAGCTGCCCGAATACCTGGCGTTCTTTGGCGGACGGCGCTTCGTGCCGATTGTCACCGGCTTCAGCGCCGTGGGCCTGGGGGTGGTGTTCGGCCTGATCTGGCCGCCGATCCAGCAAGGCATCAACAGTTTCGGTGCCTTGCTGATGGAAAGTGGCAGTCTCGGTGCTTTCGTATTCGGCGTGTTCAACCGGCTGCTGATCGTCACCGGCCTGCATCACATCCTCAATAATATGGCCTGGTTCATCTTCGGCAGCTTCACCGATCCGCAAACCGGCGCGGTGGTCACTGGCGACCTGACCCGCTACTTTGCCGGCGACCCGAACGGCGGCCAGTTCATGACCGGCATGTTCCCGGTGATGCTCTTCGGCCTGCCCGCCGCGTGCCTGGCGATGTACCGTAATGCCCTGCCCCAGCGGCGCAAAGTCATGGGCGGGATTCTGCTATCCATGGCCCTGACCTCGTTCCTCACAGGGGTCACCGAGCCGGTGGAATTCGCCTTCATGTTCCTCGCGCCGCTGCTGTTCCTGTTGCATGCCTTGCTCACCGGGCTGTCGATGGCGATCACCGATTGGCTGAACATCCGCCTGGGCTTTACCTTCTCCGGCGGCTTCATCGACATGGTGCTCGGCTGGGGCAAGTCGAATAACGGCTGGCTGGTGGTGCCGGTCGGGCTGGTCTATGCGGTGATCTATTACACGGTGTTCGACTTCTGCATCCGCCGCTTCGACCTGAAGACCCCAGGGCGTGAAGAAGTGCCAGCGGGCGACAAACCGGTCATCGCCCAGAACCAACGGGCCGAAGCCTATATCGAAGCACTCGGCGGCGCCGATAACCTGATCACCGTCGGCGCCTGCACCACGCGCCTGCGGTTGGACATGGTGGATCGCAACAAGGCGTCCGATACGCAGCTCAAGGCCCTGGGCGCCATGGCCGTGGTGCGTCCCGGCAATGGCGGAAGTTTGCAGGTGGTGGTGGGCCCGATGGCCGACAGCATCGCCGATGAAATCCGCCTGGCCCTGCCCTCCTCCGACCGCCCTGCCGCTGCGCCCGTGGCCACGGTGGTTGAACCGGTCACAGCGACCAGCGTGTCCGGGACCGAAGCGCAACAGTGGCTGGATGCGCTGGGGGGCGGTGGCAATGTGTTGCAGCTCGATTGCGTGGCGATGAGCCGGTTGCGCGTGCGCCTGGCCGATGGCAAAGGGTTGTCGGAAAGCGGACTCAGGGCGCTGGGGTGCCAGGGGGTCAGTTCATTGGAGGGGGGTGTCTGGCACCTGTTGCTAGGGGAGAAAGCGCCGGGGTTGTGGCAGGCGTTGGAGCGGATGGTGCTGAGCCGTCAGGCGGATGTAAAAGCCTAGCCCCAATCTCTGTGGCGAGGGGATTTATCCCCGCTGGGCTGCGCAGCAGCCCTAAAACCCGGCGCTTCGGTGTGTCAGATAAATTGAGTCTGTCTGCTTGGGGGCTGCTGCGCAGCCCAGCGGGGATAAATCCCCTCGCCACAGGAGTTTTGTATATATAGGGAATAGGCTTTATCCCCGCCCAATAAAAAACCCGCTGATTCAATCAGCGGGTTTTTCATTTCAGCGGCAAGAGGATCAAAAATCCTCCAACCGCCACACTTCATACGCCGGCGTTTCGTAGGGATGGCTCTGTTTCAGCGCGTCCACCACTCCACGAATCAACTCATCGGCAACAACAAGCTCCACTTTCCATTCCTCGACCTGCTCGACCTGCCCCGCCTCGCCAATGAACGGCTGGCTGCCGTCCAAGGGGCGAAACTGGCCCAGGCCCAGCACTTGCCAGGCACAGTGGTCATAGGCGCCGATTCGTCCGCCACCAGCGGCGAATACGGCGTTTTTGACCTCGTCCACATGGCTGGCCGGGACGAAGAAACAGAGCTTGTACACGGCCTTAGTTCACCCAGACGCGTGCGTTGCGGAACATGCGCATCCATGGCGCGTCTTCGTTCCAGTCGTCCGAACGCCACGAGTTCTGCACCGCGCGGAATACGCGTTCCGGGTGCGGCATCATGATCGTGACGCGGCCGTCGCGGCTGGTCAGGCCGGTGATCCCGCGCGGCGAGCCGTTCGGGTTGGCCGGGTAGGTTTCGGTGACCTTGCCGTGGTTGTCGACGAACCGCAGCGACACGCAACCGGACAGATCGGCTTCGAGCAATGCTTCTTCGCTTTCGAATTCGGCATGGCCTTCGCCGTGGGCGATGGCGATCGGCATGCGCGAACCGGCCATGCCCTGCAGGAAAATCGAGTTCGACTCCTGCACCTGGACCATCGCCACGCGCGCTTCGAACTGCTCGGAACGGTTACGCACGAAGTGCGGCCAGAACTCGCTGCCCGGGATCAGTTCATGCAGGTTGGACATCATCTGGCAACCGTTGCACACGCCGAGGGTGAAACTGTCGGTGCGTTCGAAGAAGCCCTGGAACGCGTCGCGGGCGCGGCTGTTGAACAGTGCCGACTTGGCCCAGCCTTCACCGGCCCCCAGCACGTCGCCGTAGGAGAAACCGCCACAGGCGACCATGCCCTTGAAGTCGTTCAGGTCGACACGGCCGGCCAGGATGTCGCTCATGTGCACGTCGATTGCGTTGAAGCCGGCACGGTCGAACGCCGCCGCCATTTCCACCTGGCCGTTGACGCCCTGCTCACGCAGTACCGCCACTTGTGGGCGAATGCCTTTTTTGATGTAAGGCGCGGCCACGTCGTGGTTGACGTCGTAGCTGAGCTTGGCGCTCAGGCCCGGGTTATCTTCTTCCAGCAGTGCGTCGAATTCCTGCTCGGCGCAGTCGGCGTTGTCGCGCAGGCGCTGGATCTGGTAGCTGGTTTCCGCCCACTGGCGCTGCAACAGGCGACGCTGGCCCTCAAAGACCGTGTCACCGTTGAAGGTGATGTTGATGTGGGCATTGTTGATCGGCTGGCCGATCACCGAGACGCAGTCGGCCAGGCCGGCTGCGCTGAACTGGGCGAGGATGTCCGGGGTGGCATCCTGGCGAACCTGGATCACCGCACCCAGTTCTTCGTTGAACAGGATGGCCGGGATTTCAGCCGTGGACTCGGCAACGCTGTCGAGGGTCAGGCTCAGGCCGCAATGGCCGGCGAAAGCCATTTCCACCACGGTGGTCAGCAAACCGCCGTCGGAACGGTCATGGTAGGCCAGCAGGTGACCGTCAGCGTTGAGGCCCTGGATCACGGCGAAGAACGCTTTCAGGTCCTCGGCATCATCGACGTCTGGCGCTTGCGAGCCGAGCTTGCCATGCACCTGGGCGAGGATCGAGGCGCCCATGCGGTTCTGGCCACGGCCCAGGTCGATCAGGATCAGATCGGTGGTGCCCTTGTCCATGCGCAGTTGCGGGGTCAGGGTCTGGCGGATGTCGGTAACTGGAGCAAAACCGGTCACGATCAGCGACAGCGGCGAGGTCACGCTCTTGTCCACGCCTTCGTCGTTCCAGCGCGTGGCCATGGACATGGAGTCCTTGCCCACCGGAATGGTGATGCCCAGCTCCGGGCACAGCTCCATGCCGACGGCCTTGACGGTGTCGTACAGGCGGGCGTCTTCACCCGGGTGACCGGCGGCGGACATCCAGTTGGCCGACAGCTTGATGTCGGAGATCTTGCCGATGCGCGAGGCCGCGATGTTGGTCAGGGTCTCGCCAATCGCCATGCGGCCCGACGCCGGAGCGTCCAGCAGCGCCAGCGGCGTGCGCTCACCCATGGCCATGGCTTCGCCGGTGTAGACGTCGAAGCTGGTGGCGGTCACGGCCACGTCAGCCACCGGCACCTGCCACGGGCCGACCATCTGATCACGGGCCACGAGGCCGGTGATGGTGCGGTCGCCGATGGTGATCAGGAAGCTTTTGCTCGCCACGGCCGGGTGATGCAGGACGCGCGCGATGGAGTCGGCGATGTCCAGGGTGGACGGATCGAAGTCATCGCCCAGCTCGGCTTCACGAACCGCCGAACGGTGCATGCGCGGGGCCTTGCCCAGCAGCACTTCCAGTGGCATGTCCACCGGGCTGTTGCCGAAGTGACTGTCGGTAACGGTCAGTTGCGGCTCGGCGGTGGCTTCGCCGACCACGGCGAACGGGCAGCGCTCGCGTTCGCAAATGGCCTGGAAACGCTCGAAGTCGGCCGGGCCGACCGCCAGGACGTAACGCTCCTGGGATTCGTTGCTCCAGATTTCGTGCGGGGCCATGCCCGGCTCGTCGTTCGGAATGTTGCGCAGTTCGAAGCGGCCACCACGGCCACCGTCGTTGACCAGTTCCGGGAAAGCGTTGGACAGGCCGCCCGCGCCGACGTCATGGATGAAGCTGATGGGGTTGTGTTCACCCAACTGCCAGCAACGGTCGATGACTTCCTGGCAACGGCGTTCCATTTCCGGGTTTTCCCGCTGGACCGAGGCGAAGTCCAGGTCCGCCGAACTGGTGCCGGTGGCCATGGAGGAAGCCGCGCCGCCACCCAGACCGATCAGCATGGCTGGGCCGCCGAGGACGATCAGCTTGGAACCAACCAGGATTTCGCCTTTCTGCACGTGTTCGGCGCGGATGTTGCCCATGCCGCCGGCAAGCATGATCGGCTTGTGGTAGCCGCGCACTTCTTCACCGCGAGGGGTGGTGATGGATTGCTCGAAGGTACGGAAGTAACCGGTCAGGGCCGGACGGCCGAATTCGTTGTTGAACGCTGCGCCCCCAAGAGGACCTTCGATCATGATATCCAGGGCGTTGACGATGCGCTCGGGCTTGCCATACGGCTTTTCCCACGGCTGTTCGAAGCCCGGGATCTGCAGGTTCGACACGGTGAAACCGGTCAGGCCGGCTTTGGGCTTGGCGCCGCGACCGGTGGCGCCTTCGTCGCGAATCTCGCCACCGGAACCGGTGGACGCGCCCGGGAACGGGGCAATGGCGGTCGGGTGGTTGTGGGTCTCGACCTTCATCAGGATGTGCACCGGCTCCTGGACCGCACCATACTGGCGGGTCTCAGGGTTCGGGTAGAAGCGCCCGGCGACGTTGCCGACGATCACCGCGGCGTTGTCCTTGTAGGCCGACAGCACACCTTCGTTGTGCATCTGATAGGTGTTCTTGATCATGCCGAACAGGCTTTTTTCCTGGCTCTGGCCGTCAATGTCCCAACTGGCGTTGAAGATCTTGTGCCGGCAGTGCTCGGAGTTGGCCTGGGCGAACATCATCAGTTCGATGTCGTGGGGGTTGCGCTTCATGCCTTGGAAGGCGTTGACCAGGTAGTCGATCTCGTCTTCGGCCAGGGCCAGACCCAGTTCGGCGTTGGCTTTTTCCAGTGCGGCACGGCCGCCGCCCAGCACATCGATGGCGGTCAGCGGTTTGGGCTCGGCATGGCTGAACAGGCCCGCGGCCTGCTCCAGGTTGCCCAGGACGATCTGGGTCATGCGGTCATGCAGGCCCTCGCCGATCAGTTGGGCCTCGGCCTCGCTGAACTCACCGGCAACATAAAAGGCAATGCCGCGCTCCAGGCGCTGGATTTTCGCCAGGCCGCAGTTGCGGGCGATGTCGCTGGCCTTGCTCGACCATGGCGAAATGGTGCCGAACCGTGGCAGCACCAGAAACAGACGACCGGTCGGCTCCTGGACGGGAACACTGGGACCGTACTTCAGAAGGCGCGCGAGCACCTGCTGTTCGTCGCCGGTCAAACCGCCGGTGACTTCGGCGAAGTGAGCGAATTCAGCATACAAGCCACTGACAGCCGGGACCTTCTGGCTCAGTTGCTCAAGGAGTTTGCTGTGGCGAAAGGCAGAAAGGGCAGGAGCGCCGCGCAGGATCAACATCTTCGGGACAGCCTCGGGAAGGGGGTGTGCTTTGAGGCCGTGCATTCTAGCCTAAACCGCTGGCGACGGCACCCGAAACGGCACGTACGATGCTGGCCGAATGTCGGTCTTTACTGGAACAGCTCTCCCGGCCCCCGTTTGCACGGTCGTACCGAGATATTTTTCATCGAGGCAAAACACGCTACACCCCGGCCCGCTTGTATTGCGGACATGTTTTGCAACCGCTAGCAGACTGGCCTTCTGCTGTCGAGATATGGCGGTCGGGGCCGTTTGCGTATACTGCGCAGATGTTTTCCCCAACGGCTTTGCGTCCGCGATACGCCAAGTGGCTGATCGCAACCGGACTCTTCCTGGTGCTCAGTGGTTGTGTTGAGAAACCCAACACACTGGAGCGCGTGAAGGAGGATGGCGTGCTGCGGGTGGTTACCCGAAACAGCCCTGCCACCTACTTCCAGGATCGCAACGGTGAAACCGGCTTCGAATACGAGCTGGTGAAGCGTTTCGCCGACGATTTGGGGGTGGAGCTGAAAATCGAGACCGCCGACAACCTCGATGACCTTTTCACCCAGTTGGGCAAGCCCAACGGCCCGGTATTGGCCGCCGCCGGCCTGGTCAGCAGCGAAAAACGCAAGAGCCAGGTGCGGTTTTCCCACTCTTACCTCGAAGTCACCCCACAAATCATCTACCGCAACGGCCAGTCGCGCCCCACCGACCCGGCTGCCCTGGCGGGCAAGAAGATCATGGTGCTCAAGGGCAGCACCCACGCCGAACAATTGGCGCAGTTGAAACAGAAATACCCCGGCATCGAATACGAAGAATCCGACGCGGTAGAAGTCGTCGACCTGCTGCGCATGGTGGATGAAGGCCAGATCGACCTGACGCTGGTGGACTCCAACGAAGTGGCAATGAACCAGGTGTACTTCCCCAACGTGCGGGTCGCTTTCGACCTGGGCGATGCCAGCGACCAGAGCTGGGCCGTGGCCCCCGGCGAAGACAACAGCCTGCTCAACGAAATCAACGCCTACCTGGACAAAGTGCAGAAGAATGGCACCCTGCAACGCCTGAAGGACCGCTACTACGGGCACGTTGATGTTCTGGGTTATGTCGGCGCCTACACCTTCGCCCAGCATTTGCAGCAGCGTCTGCCCAAGTACGAGAAGCATTTCAAGAGTTACGCCAAGGCTGAAAAAGTCGACTGGCGCCTGTTGGCGGCCATCGGTTACCAGGAATCACTGTGGCAGCCGACGGTCACGTCCAAGACCGGTGTGCGCGGCCTGATGATGCTGACCCAGAACACCGCTCAGGCCATGGGTGTATCCAATCGCCTGGACCCCAAGCAGAGCATCATGGGTGGCGCCAAGTACCTGGCGTATATAAAGGAACAACTGGACGAGAGCATCGAGGAGCCGGACCGCACCTGGTTCGCCCTCGCCGCCTATAACGTGGGTGGCGGTCACCTGGATGACGCTCGCAAACTGGCGGCCAAGGAAGGGTTGAATCCGAACAAGTGGCTGGATGTGAAGAAGATCCTGCCGCGCCTTTCCCAGAAGAAGTGGTACAGCAAAACCCGCTACGGCTACGCCCGGGGCGGTGAACCGGTGCATTTCGTAGCAAACATCCGTCGCTACTACGACATCCTGACCTGGGTCACACAGCCACAGCTCGAAGGCGACCAAGTGGCCGAGGGCAACCTGCACGTGCCGGGTGTCGACAAGAGCAAACCGAATCCGGAAACCCCGCCGCTCTGACGCCAGAAACAATCCCGCACTGCTCACCCCTGTAGGAGCTGCCGAGTGGAACGAGGCTGCGATCTTTCGATGGTCAATCGGGTCTAGAACGAAAGAACAAGATCAAAAGATCGCAGGCTTCGCCAGCTCCTACAAGGTCCAGTTTCGCTGAATCTCCTTGCCACCATTGGAATTTGTAGCGGCTCAGGGTTTGGTGGCGGCCAGGATCAGCGCTTTCATTTCAGCAACCGCCGACTTGAACCCGACAAACAGCGCATGGGCCACCAGTGCATGGCCGATGTTCAGTTCGTTGATGCCCTTGATCGCCGCGACGGCTTCGACGTTGTGGTAATGCAAGCCATGGCCGGCGTTGACGATCAGGCCCTGGGCCAGGCCGAAGGCGACGCCATCGGCCACTCGCTGCAACTCATCGGCCACGTCCGTGGGCGTTTGCGCATCGGCATAACGGCCGGTGTGCAATTCGATGGCCGGCGCGCCAACACGTTTGGAGGCCTCGATCTGCCGTTCGTCGGCGTCAATGAACAGTGACACTTCAGCACCGATCTTCGACAGCCGCTCCACCGCCAGGCTGATCCGCGCTTCCTGCCCCGCCACGTCCAAACCGCCTTCGGTGGTCAATTCCTGACGCGTCTCGGGCACCAGGCAAATGTGCGCCGGGCGAATGTGCTCAGCGAACGCCATCATTTCTTCGGTCACGCCCATTTCGAAGTTCATGCGGGTTTGCAGCACATCCTTGAGCAGCAGTACGTCGCGCTCCTGGATGTGGCGACGGTCTTCACGCAAATGCACGGTGATGCCATCGGCGCCCGCCTCTTCGGCGTCCAGTGCGGCCTTGACCGGATCCGGGTAGCGCGTACCGCGGGCCTGGCGCAGGGTGGCAACATGGTCGATGTTCACGCCGAGAAGAATGCGATTGCTGGTGCTCACGAAAAGACTCCTGAATGGACAAATAGTCGGCCCACAGCATACGGGTTGATCAAGGCTTGCGAAACAGCTCGCGACTGACCAGCGGCCGACCGCCCAAATGAACCGCCAAAGCCTGGCGCATCAGACGCTTGGCCGCCGAGAGCGCGCCCGGCGCGCTCCAGTCGGCCTCGGCCATGGCCAGAAGTTCGGTGCCATTGAATAACCCGGGTTGCAGCAGGTAGACCTGTTCCAGACCTGCATCCACCTGCAGGCGATACAGACCATCCGCAGCGATGGGCTCGCCATGCAGGTCGGTGTTCAGGGCGAAGCCGTAGCCCAGATCGTCCAGTAGCCGCCATTCGAAGGAACGCAACAGCGGTTCCAGAGGACGACCTTCGGCCAGGGCCAATAGCGTGGCGGCATAGTGATCGAACACTGCGGGATGGGGGTCTTCGGCGGGCAGCAAGCGGATCAGCAGCTCATTGAGATACAGGCCGCTGAACAACGCCTCGCCATTAAGCCAGGCCGCCACACCGTTGCTTTCCATGCGCCCGACGTTCTTGAGCTCGCCCCGCCCCCGGAATTCGACCTCCAGCGGCACGAACGGCCGGGCCAGCGTCCCGGCCTTGCCCCGGGCCCCACGCAACACCGCCCGCAACCGCCCCTGGGGCGTGAGGAAGTCCACCAGGGCGCTGCTTTCGCGGTAGGCACGCGAGTGCAGGACGTAGGCGGGTTGGGCGGTGGGTTGGGCGGGGGACATGGAAATCGCAATTCTCAATGAGTAAACGCAGTTTTACTGACGACCACAAACCACTGTGGGAGCGAGCCTGCTCGCGATGAGGGACTGATATTCAACAGAGATGTTGACTGGCAGACCGCTATCGCGAGCAGGCTCGCTCCCACAATGGAGTTCATGCACTCAAGTAAAGGGTTACAGGTCGCCGTAACCCAACGACCGCAGCGCCCGCTCATCGTCGGACCAACCGCCCTTCACCTTGACCCACAGGTTGAGCATGATCTTGGAGTCGAACAGCAGCTCCATGTCTTTGCGCGCCTCGGTGCCGATGCGCTTGATACGCTCGCCCTTGTCGCCAATGATGATTTTTTTCTGGCCGTCGCGTTCGACGAGGATCAGTGCATGGATGTGCAGGGTCTTGCCCTGTTGCTTGAACTCTTCGATTTCCACGGTGATCTGGTACGGCAGCTCAGCGCCCAGTTGGCGCATGATTTTCTCACGCACCAGTTCGGCGGCCAGGAAGCGGCTGCTGCGGTCGGTGATCTGGTCTTCGGGGAAGAAGTGATCGTTTTCCGGCAGGTGCTCGGCGATCACCCGCTCCAGCGCATCGAGATTGTGACCGTGCTGGGCGGAGATGGGCATGATCTGAGCGTTGGGCAGTTGCTCCTGCAACCAGCTCAGGTGCGGCATCAGCTCAGCCTTGTCTTCGATGCGGTCGGTCTTGTTCAGTGCCACGATCAGCGGACCGGTCACGTACTGGACACGTTCGAGAACCATCTGGTCTTCTTCGGTCCACTTGGTGCGATCGACCACGAAGATCACCACGTCGACGTCTTTCAACGCCGCCGAAGCGGTCTTGTTCATGTAGCGGTTCAGCGCTTTTTCGCCGCCCTTGTGCATGCCGGGAGTATCGACGTAGATCGCCTGGACGGCGCCTTCGGTCTTGATACCCAGCATGTTGTGGCGGGTGGTCTGGGGCTTGCGCGAAGTGATCGCCAGCTTCTGGCCCAGGATGTGATTGAGCAGCGTGGACTTGCCCACGTTCGGCCGACCGACAATGGCGACATAGCCGCAGCGGGTGACGGTTGTATCAGTCATTGCCATTCTCCACGCCCAGGGCAATCAGTGCTGCGGCGGCCGCTACCTGTTCGGCAATACGACGACTCACACCCTGACCCCGGCTTTTTTCATTCAATAAGACCACTTCGCATTCGACGAAGAAGGTTCGGCAATGCGGCTCGCCCTGGATATCCACCACTTCGTAACGCGGCAACTCGCAACTGCGCGACTGCAGGAATTCCTGCAAACGGGTTTTCGGGTCCTTGTTGGTGTCCACCAGCGTCAGGCTGTCGATCTCGGAGGTCAGCCAGGCCAGCACGCGCTCGCGCGCCATTTCCATGCCGGCGTCCAGGTAGATAGCGCCGATCAGCGCTTCCAGGGCATCGGCCAGAATCGACTCACGACGGAAACCGCCGCTCTTCAATTCACCGGAGCCCAGGCGCAGGTACTCACCCAGGTCGAAACCGCGGGCCAGCACGGCCAGGGTCTCACCTTTGACCAGGCGCGCGCGCAAACGCGACAACTGGCCTTCCCGAGCCAGCGGGAAGCGTTCGAACAACGCCTCGCCCGCCACGAAGTTGAGGATGGCATCACCCAGGAATTCCAGGCGTTCGTTGTTGCGCCCGGCAAAACTGCGGTGAGTGAGCGCCAGAAGCATCAGCTCCTGATCCTTGAAAGTGTAGCCGAGCTGACGCTCGAGACGGCTTAGAGAAACGCTCACGGTTTACCCACGCTGAGTTCGTGGCTGGATTCCACCACCACGGCCGCGAAGCGCCGTTGGCTTGGGACAATTAACGCTGTGTTCAAAAATGACGTCCTGACTATCGTTGGCTTCATGCCTTCGGGCAACCTTGTACAGGCTCCAGAAATGCATTCGGCGCTGTGTTCAACAGCGCCGTGTGTGATTACTTGATCAGGCCAACCCGCGAGAAATTCGGCAGGTGACTGAGTTTGGGTTCCGGCCAGCTCATCCAGACCGCAAAGGCCTTGCCGACGATATTACGGTCGGGGACCATGCCCAGCATGTCCTTGGGAATGCTCGGATCATCCCAGTACCGGCTGTCGTTGGAGTTGTCGCGGTTGTCGCCCATCATGAAATAGTGCCCGGCCGGCACCGTCCACGAACGGTCCGGCGCGGCGCGGTAGCGGCTCATTTCCTTGCGGATCAGGTGTTCGGCCTCGCCGAGTTTTTCCTGGTAGAGCTCAGCGCTGCCCAGCGTGCCCGGCTCGGAGCCGATCAATTGCTCGGCCACCGGCTCGCCGTTGACGAACAGGCGCTTGTCGGCGCTGTAGCGAATCTTGTCTCCCGGCAAGCCGACCACACGCTTGATGTAGTTGACGCTCGGATCGCTTGGAAAGCGGAACACCATGACATCGCCGCGTTGCGGGTCACCGATTTCGATGACCTTCTTGTCGATCACCGGCAAGCGGATCCCGTAGGAGAACTTGTTCACCAGGATGAAATCGCCCACATCCAGGGTCGGTTTCATCGAGCCGGACGGGATCTGGAACGGTTCCACCAGAAACGAGCGCAGCACCAGTACGATGAACAACACCGGAAAGAACGACTTGCCGTATTCGACCAGCAGCGGTTCCTTGTTGAGTTTTTCGACCACAACCCCATCAGGCTGGCTGACGCTGCCCTGATAGGAGGCGATGGCAGCCCGGCGCCGCGGCGCCAGGAACAACAGATCAAGCAACGCCAACAGGCCGCAGACGAACACGGCGATAACCAGCAACAGCGGGAAATTTAGCGACATAGGACCTAACTATCCAACCTGAGCACCGCAAGGAAGGCTTCCTGTGGAATTTCCACGTTACCGACCTGCTTCATGCGTTTTTTACCGGCCTTCTGCTTTTCCAACAGCTTGCGCTTACGGCTGACGTCGCCGCCATAGCATTTGGCCAATACGTTCTTTCTGAGCGCCTTGACGGTTGTACGCGCCACAATCTGCCCACCAATGGCGGCCTGGATTGCCACATCGAACATCTGCCGCGGAATCAGTTCCTTCATCTTCTCGGTCAATGCACGACCTTTGTAGTGCGCGTTGTCACGGTGCACGATCAATGCCAGGGCATCGACTTTCTCACCGTTGATCAGCACATCCAGCTTCACCAGATTAGCCGATTGGTAACGATCGAAATGATAGTCCAGCGAAGCATAGCCGCGACTGGTGGATTTCAGGCGATCGAAGAAGTCCAGCACCACTTCGTTCATCGGCAGGTCGTAGGTCACCTGGACCTGGGTACCGAGGAACAGCATGTCGTGCTGCACGCCACGCTTTTCGATGCACAGGGTAATGACGTTGCCCAGATGCTCCTGCGGCACAAGGATGTTGGCCCGCACGATCGGCTCGCGCATATCCTCGATGGCCGACAGGTCCGGCAACTTGGACGGGTTGTCTACGTAGATGGTTTCGCCGTTCTTGAGCAGCAGCTCGAAAATCACCGTCGGCGCCGTGGTGATCAGGTCCAGGTCGTACTCGCGCTCCAGGCGCTCCTGGATGATCTCCATGTGCAGCATGCCCAGGAACCCGCAACGGAAGCCGAAGCCCAGCGCATCGGAGCTTTCCGGCGTGTATTGCAGGGATGAGTCGTTCAGGGTCAGCTTTTGCAGGGCTTCGCGGAAATCCTCGAAGTCGTCGGAGCTGACCGGGAACAGGCCGGCGTAGACCTGGGGCTGGATACGCTTGAAGCCGGGCAGCACATCGACGTCGGGGGTGGAGCTCAAGGTCAGGGTGTCACCGACCGGCGCACCGTGAATGTCCTTGATGCCGGCGATGATGAAACCCACTTCACCGGCCTTCAGGTCGACGGTGGCGGTGTGTTTCGGGTTGAATACACCGACGCTGTCCACCAGGTGGATCTTGCCGGTGGATTTGACCAGGATCTTGTCACCCTTCTTGACGCGGCCGTGGCGCACGCGAACCAGGGAGACAACGCCCAAGTAGTTGTCGAACCAGGAATCGATGATCAACGCTTGCAGCGGATCTTCGATGTTGCCGGTCGGCGCGGGAATGGTGGTCACCAGGCGCTCGAGCACTTCGTCCACGCCCAGGCCGGTCTTGGCGCTGCAAGTGACCGCGTCGGTGGCATCGATGCCGATGATTTTCTCGATTTCTTCCTTCACGCGGTCCGGATCGGCCTGGGGCAGGTCGATCTTGTTCAGCACCGGCATGACTTCCAGACCCTGCTCGATGGCCGTGTAGCAGTTGGCAACCGACTGTGCCTCGACGCCCTGGCCGGCATCGACCACCAGCAATGCACCTTCACAGGCCGCCAGCGACCGGCTGACTTCATAGGTGAAGTCGACGTGGCCCGGGGTATCGATGAAGTTCAGCTGATAGGTAATGCCGTCGCGGGCCTTGTAGTAGAGCGTAACGCTGTGGGCCTTGATGGTGATCCCGCGCTCACGCTCCAGATCCATGGAATCCAGGACCTGGGCTTCCATTTCACGCTCGGCCAGGCCGCCGCACATCTGGATGAAGCGATCAGCCAGCGTCGACTTGCCATGGTCAATGTGGGCGATGATGGAGAAATTGCGGATATGACTCAAATCACTCACGGATCAACACTCAAAAAGGCTGCAGGCATGGCCCGCCGAAAAATAGCCGGGAATTGTACCTGATACAGACGCCATTGTGGCGAGGGGATTTATCCCCGCGGGGCTGCGAAGCAGCCCTCCACCTCTCAGCCATGGTGATGCGCCAGAGAGGATGCTGGGGACTGCTGCGCAGTCCAACGGGGATAAATCCCCTCGCCACAGAAGCCTGCTCGCCACGAGAATTGAGGTCAACCCGCCCGGCGCAGCAGCCAGAACCCGGCCAACGCACAGACACCGGCCGGTACCAGCACCGCAAACAGCGGCGAGAAACCGAATACCAGGCTGGACGGCCCCAGCAAGTCCTGGGCAATACGGAAGGTAAAGCCCACCAGCACGCCGGTAAACACTCGCTGACCAAGGGTCACCGAACGCAGCGGGCCGAAGATGAAGGAAATGGCCATCAGCACCAGGGCTGCGGTGACCAGCGGCTGCAACACCTTGACCCAAAAAGCCAACCAGTAGCGGCCGTTGTTCAAGCCCTGATCCGCCAGATAGTGGATATACCCCCACAAGCCGGTAATCGACAGGGAATCCGGCGCCATCACCACGGTGCTCAGCAACTGCGGGCTCAGCGCCACGTCCCAGCGCTCTTGCGGGGCGGCGACCACCTCGGTGCGTTTGTCATGGAACAAGGTGGTGGTGACATCACTCAGCTGCCAGTGATCTTCAACAAACCTGGCGCGCTTGGCGAAGCTCGACGACAGCATGTGCCGCTGGTCGTCGAAGCGGTAACGGGTCACGCCGTACAGGACACCGTTGGGCTGGACCGAGTTGATGTGGATGAACTCGTCGCCCTGGCGGTGCCACAGGCCGTGCTTGGCGCTTTGTGCGTCGCCGCCACCCTGGGCCAGGGAACGATTGGCCTGGGCGGTGTTTTCAGTGGCCGGGGCAACGTATTCGCCGACCAGCAAACCCACCAGCATCAGTACCAGCATCGGTTTCATCACAGCCCAGACGATCCGACCAACGGAAACACCGGCGGCGCGCATGATGGTCAGCTCGCTGTTACTCGCCAGGCTGCCCAGGCCGATCAGGCAACCGATCAGCGCTGCCATCGGCAACATGTCGTAGAGCCGCCGCGGGGCGGTCAGCAGCACGTAGCTCAGCACGTCCATCAAGGTATAGGTGTCGCTGACGTCACCCATTTCATCGATGAAGGCGAACAGGGTCGCCAGGCCAAGAATGATCCCCAGCACCGCGAGAATCGCCATGAACACACTGCTGCCGATGTACCGATCGAGTTTAACCACGGGCCACCTCCAGCGCGCTGCGACGACTGGCCAGCTTCAGGCGTAGTGGCTCCCAGTAAAGCAACCCAAGGCCAATCGCCAGGAAGATCGAATGCACCCACCAAAGGCCCAGCGCGGGCGGGATCTTGCCTTTCTCCAGCGCGCTACGGGCGGAAATCAGGATGGTCAGGTAAGCCATATACAGAAGAATCGCCGGTAGCAGCTTGAGGAAACGACCCTGGCGCGGATTGACTCGCGCCAGCGGGACCGCCATAAGGGTCACGATGAATACCAGCAGCGGCAGCGAAAGGCGCCATTGCAATTCAGTGCGCGCCCGGATGTCGTCGTTGCCCAGCAAACTTGCGGTGGGCATGGCATCGCGGTCGGTGACTTCGTCGCTGACCTCGGGCTTGGGCAGCAACACGCCATAGGTGTCGTACTTGATGGCCCGGTAATCGGCTTGCCCCGGCTTGCCGTCGTAGCGATAGCCGTTTTCCAGGATCAGGTAGCGGTTGCCGTCGGGGTTGATTTCCTGACGCCCCTTCTCAGCCACCAGCACGGAAATACCGCGGTCTTTCTTGGTGTCGGAAGACACGTTCTTTTGCGTAATGAAGACGCCGCCCAGGTCGACCCGGTCTTCCGAGAGTTCTTCGGTATAGGTGACGCGAGTCCCGTCGCGCAGAGCCTGGAAGCGCCCGGGCACCAGGGTATCGAACTCGGTCAGGGCGTCCTGCTGGTTGATCAGCATCTGGAACTGGTTGGCTCCCTGGGGCGCCAGGCTAAGGCTCAGCCAGGCCACCACCAGCGCCACCAGAGTGGCCGGGAAGAGGGTCATGCGAAACAGGCGTTGCTGGCTCATGCCGGTGGCCGACAGCACGGTCATTTCGCTGTCCAGGTACAAGCGACCATAGGCCAGCAGAATGCCCAGGAACAACCCCAGCGGCAGGATCAGTTGCAAAAAGCCCGGCAGGCGGAACCCCATGATCAGGAACAGCGAGCCCGGATCCAGCGCGCCGGAAGCCGCCTGGGCGAGGTACTTGATGAAACGCCCGCTCATGATGATGACCAGCAGCACGGCGCTCACGGCGCTCAGGGTCAGCAGGACTTCGCGGGATAGATAACGAAAGACGATCAAACCAGACACTCCAAGGTTGTCAGGCTAAGGCGGCCAAACAAGCAAACGTATCGAGCCGGCCCACCAAGGCGAACCGCCGAAAAAAGAGCCGCATTATCCTGTGATTGGGGGCGCCTGTCACTGCGCACGCTTTAAACCGGTGCTTAAAGCCGCAAAGTTAGCGTTGCCGAGGGTTGTCAGGCCCCGGCGCCGGGGTTCAAACTGCGGCCTTTGTCGCCGGCACGCACCGGCGCTTCTCTTATATAGAAGAAGCTCGCTCAGCGCGCCATTGTGTCGGCGCCTGGCATCTTGACCATTCATTCAGGGATCCGCACATGGAACTGGTTGTAAAAAGCGTCAGCCCAGAAACGTTGAAAACCGCCACGCTGGTGGTTGCCGTCGGTGAAGGCCGCAAGCTCGGCGTCGTCGCCACCCAACTCGACGCCCTGTGCGGCGGCTCCATCAGCGCCGTGCTCAAGCGCGGCGACCTGGCTGGCAAAGTCGGCCAGAGCCTGTTGCTGCACAACCTGCCCAATCTCAAGGCCGAGCGCGTGCTGCTGGTGGGCGTGGGCAAGGACGCCGAGCTGGGCGACCGTCCGTTCCGTAAAATCATCGCCGGCGTGCTGGGCACCCTCAAGGCTCTGGGTGGCGCTGATGCCGTCCTGGCGCTGGACGAGTTGGTGGTCAAGGGTCGCGACAGCTACGGCAAAAACCGCCTGCTGGCTGAAACCCTGGTGGACGGCGAATACCAGTTCGACCAGTTCAAGAGCCAGAAAGCCGAACCTCGCGCCCTGAAAAAAATCACCCTGCTGACCATCAAGGCCGCCCAGGCTGAAGTCCAGCGCGCCGTCACCCACGCCACGGCGATTGCCAATGGCATGGCCTTCACCCGCGACCTGGGCAACCTGCCACCGAACATCTGCCACCCGACATTCATGGGTGAACAGGCCAAGGCGTTGGGCAAGGAATTCAAGGGCCTTAAAGTCGAAGTCTTCGACGAGAAGAAAATCAAAGACCTGGGCATGGGCTCGTTCTACTCCGTCGGCCAGGGCAGCGCACAGCCGCCACGCCTGATCGTCATGCAATACAACGGTGGCAAGAAGTCCGAGAAGCCGTACGCACTGGTCGGCAAGGGCATCACCTTCGACACCGGCGGCATCAGCCTCAAGCCGGGCGCCGGCATGGATGAAATGAAGTACGACATGGGCGGCGCCGCGAGCGTGTTCGGCACCCTGCGCGCCGTGCTCGAACTGCAATTGCCGATCAACCTGGTGTGCATCCTGGCCTGCGCCGAGAACATGCCCAGCGGCACCGCCTCACGGCCGGGCGACATCGTCACCACCATGAGCGGCCAGACCGTGGAAATCCTCAACACCGACGCCGAAGGCCGCCTGGTGCTGTGTGACGCCCTCACCTACTCCGAGCGCTTCAAGCCGCAAGCGGTGATCGACATCGCCACCCTGACCGGCGCCTGCGTCGTCGCCCTCGGCGCCCACACCTCGGGCCTGCTGGGCAACAACGACGAACTGATCGGCCAACTGCTCAGCGCCGGCCAGCAAGCCGACGACCGCGCCTGGCAGTTACCACTGTTCGACGAATACCAGGAGCAACTGGACAGCCCATTCGCCGACATCGCCAACATCGGCGGCCCCAAAGCCGGGACGATCACGGCGGCGTGCTTCCTGTCGCGCTTCACCAAGAACCTGAACTGGGCGCACCTGGACATCGCCGGCACAGCCTGGACCAGCGGCGGCAAGGACAAGGGCGCCACCGGCCGCCCGGTTCCCCTGCTGACCCAGTACCTGCTGGACCGCGCCAAGGCCTGACACCGATGACCGGCGTTGACGTCGCCTTCGGGCGGCGCCAATGGCGGCTCAGGAACTGCAATGACCAAAGTCGATTTCTACATCCTGCCCAGCGCCGATCCGTCGGCGCGGCTGGATTTCGCCTGCAAGCTCACCGAAAAGGCCTGGCGCATGGGCCACCGCATCTACCTGCATTGCAGCGATGCCGCCCAGCGCGATGACCTCGATGCACGCCTGTGGGCCTTCAAGGGCGAAAGCTTCGTGCCCCATGGCCCGGCCGAAAACGAACCCGAAGGATTGATCGTGCTCGGGCTGGGGGATGACTGCGGTCAGCACCAGGACTTGCTGGTCAACCTTGACCTGAAAGTGCCACCTTTTGCCCAGCGCTTCGCCCGCGTGGCGGAAGTGGTGGTGGAAGACCCGGGCATCCGGCAAGCCGCGCGGGAGAGTTTCCGTTTCTACCGCGAACAGGGCTATCCTCTGCAAGACCACCGTTTACAGCGACTCTGAGCCCACGATGGACACTCCAAAACCGCCACAAAAGCCCACGCATCTGCTGGACGACCTCGAGTCGATCCGCCAACTGCTCGGCGACGACAACCTGCAACCACCGCTGTTGACCGATACGGTGGAGCACGAGCCCGAGCATGACGAGCAGATTCCACTGCTGTTCGAGCCGATCAATGGCCAGCCCGAACCCAAGCCAGCGCCCAAGACCGAGGCCAAAGGCCCCGATGCCCTGCTGCACCTGGAAAGCGAACTGCGCGCCGCCGCGCAATTGATCATGCAAGACGTCATCGACGACTTCGCTCCGCACATCGAGACCGAGATCAAGCGCCGGCTGGATGCGCGGATGGAACGGTTGCTGAGTCAGTACGAATAAAAGCACTCCCCCGCTTTTGTGGCGAGGGAGCTTGCTCCCGCTCGGCTGCGAAGCAGCCGTAACACTGGCGAGCTGCCCCCATCTCACTCCTTGACACTTTGGGGGCCGCTCCGCGCCCCAGCGGGAGCAAGCTCCCTCGCCACAGGATTTGTTGCGCCTGTTAATACGCGCTCACTGCGTACTGGCTCGCCCTGCGTCCTTCGCCCCGCTATACTTCCCGGCTTTTCCTGAATAAATGCCAATAGGGTCCCGCCGCGCATGGATAAGACCTACCAGCCGCACGCCATTGAAACTTCCTGGTACAACACCTGGGAGTCCGAGAATTATTTCGCTCCGCAAGGCGCGGGCGATTCCTACACCATCATGATCCCGCCGCCGAACGTCACCGGCAGCCTGCACATGGGCCACGGTTTCAACAACGCGATCATGGATGCCCTGATCCGTTTCCGCCGTATGCAAGGCCGCAACACCCTTTGGCAGCCGGGCACCGACCACGCGGGCATCGCCACGCAGATGCTGGTGGAACGTCGCCTCGAAGCCCAGGGTCAGAACCGCCATGACCTGGGCCGCGAGAAATTCCTCGAGAAAGTCTGGGAATGGAAAGACGAGTCCGGTGGCAACATCAGCCGCCAGATTCGCCGCCTGGGCTCGTCCGTGGACTGGAGCCGCGAGCGTTTCACCATGGACGACGGTCTCTCGGAAGCGGTGAAAGAAGCCTTCGTGCGCCTGCATGAAGACGGCCTGATCTATCGCGGCAAGCGCCTGGTCAACTGGGACACCAAGCTGCACACCGCCATTTCCGACCTCGAAGTGGAAAACCACGACGAGAAAGGTTTCCTGTGGAACCTCAAATACCCACTGGCCGACGGCGCAACCACCGCTGAAGGCAAGGACTACCTGATCGTCGCCACCACGCGCCCGGAAACCATGCTCGGCGATGCCGCCGTGGCGGTGAACCCGAACGATGAACGCTATCAGGCCCTGATCGGCAAGTTCGTCGAACTGCCCTTGGTCGGTCGTCGTATCCCGATCATCGGTGATGACTACTGCGACCCCGAATTCGGCACCGGCTGCGTAAAAATCACCCCGGCCCACGATTTCAACGACTACGAAGTCGGCAAGCGCCACAACCTGCCGCTGCTGAACATCTTCGACAAGAACGCCAACGTGTTGCCGGCGGCCCAGGTGTTCAACCTCGACGGCACGTTGAACGAAACTGTCGACGGCCAGATCCCGGCCGAATACGCCGGCCTGGACCGCTTCGAAGCGCGCAAGCAGATCGTCGCGGCGTTCGACGCGGCCGGCCTGCTGGTCAGCGTCGATGATCACGGCCTTAAAGTGCCGAAAGGCGACCGCTCCGGCACCATCATCGAGCCGTGGCTGACCGATCAGTGGTACGTGTCCACCAAACCACTGGCCGAACCTGCGATCGCTGCGGTAGAAGATGGCCGCATCCAGTTCGTCCCCAAGCAATACGAAAACATGTACTTCTCGTGGATGCGTGACATCCAGGACTGGTGCATCAGCCGCCAACTGTGGTGGGGCCATCGTATCCCGGCCTGGTACGACGAGTCGGGCAAGGTCTATGTCGGCCGCGATGAAGCCGAAGTCCGCGCCAAGCACAACCTCGGCCCGGACGTTGCCTTGCAGCAGGACAACGACGTACTCGATACCTGGTTCAGCTCGGGCCTGTGGACCTTCTCCACCTTGGGCTGGCCGCAGCAGACCGAGTTCCTGAAGAAATTCCACTCCACCGACGTACTGGTCACCGGCTTCGACATCATTTTCTTCTGGGTCGCCCGGATGATCATGCTGACCATGCACCTGGTGAAGAACGAAGACGGCACGCCACAAGTCCCGTTCAAGACCGTCTACGTGCACGGCCTGGTGCGCGATGGCCAGGGCCAGAAGATGTCCAAGTCCAAGGGCAACGTCCTGGACCCGCTGGACATCATCGACGGTATCGATCTGGAAACCCTGGTGCACAAACGCACTTCGGGCCTGATGCAGCCAAAACTGGCGAAGAAGATCGAGAAGGCCACCCGCGAAGAGTTCGCCGACGGCATCGCTAGCTACGGCACCGACGCCCTGCGCTTCACCTTCTGCTCGCTGGCGTCCACCGGTCGTGACATCAAGTTCGACATGGGCCGCGTCGAGGGTTATCGCAACTTCTGCAACAAGATCTGGAACGCCGCGCGCTACGTGCTGGACAAGGGCGAAGACTGCGGCCAGAACGGCGAAGCCTTTGAGCTGACGCTGGCTGATCGCTGGATCATTTCCCAGCTGCAACGCACCGAAGCCGAAGTGACCCGCCAGCTCGATCAGTTCCGTTTCGACCTGGCGGCACAAGCGTTGTATGAGTTCATCTGGAACCAGTATTGCGACTGGTACCTGGAACTGTCCAAACCTGTGCTGTGGGACGAAAACGCCCCGGTCGAACGCCAGCGCGGCACCCGCCGTACCCTGGTGCGGGTGCTGGAAGTGGCACTGCGCCTGGCGCATCCGTTCATGCCGTTCATCACCGAGGAAATCTGGCAGCGCGTCGCACCGCTGGCAGGCGCCCAAGGCAAGACAATCATGCTGCAACCGTGGCCGGTGGCCAACGAAACCCGCATCGACCCTGCTGCCGAAGACGACATCGAATGGCTCAAGACCTTCATGCTGGGCCTGCGTAACATCCGCGCCGAAATGAACATCGGCCCGGGCAAACCGCTGAACCTGTTCCTGAACAATGCCGGCACCGAAGACCTGCGCCGCCTCCACGAGAACGAAGCGCTGCTCAAGAAACTGGCCAAGCTCGAATCGGTGACCGTCCTGGCCGCTGGCGAAGAAGCGCCGCTGTCCGCCACCGCCCTGGTCGGCGAGATGGAAGTGCTGGTGCCGATGGCCGGCCTGATCGACAAGGCTGCCGAACTGGCGCGCCTGGACAAGGAAATCCTGCGTTTGAAGGGCGAAGTCCAGCGCGTCGGCGGCAAACTGTCCAACGCCGGTTTCGTGGACAAGGCGCCGGCTGAAGTCATCGAGAAGGAACGCGCCAAACTGGCCGAGGCTGAACAGGCCTTGGGCAAGCTGGCCGAGCAACATGCACGGATCTCCAGCCTGTAACGGGGATTGCAATGAAAAAGGAGGTCCGGATGGGCCTCCTTTTTTATGCCTGGTACTTTTTTCCAAACAATGAAGATCTCTTGTGGGAGCGGGCTTGCTCGCGAAAGCGGTGTTTCAGATAGCTTATTCGTTAACTGACACACCGCTTTCGCGAGCAAGCCCGCTCCCACATTTAAACCGCGCAGTCATCAAGATCGAGCCGGATGTGGGACAATACCCACCACTTTTTTGAACCCTCCCCGAATCGACTCGCCCATGACTGCCCCCCGCACACCCAGACCTGCACGCCAGAAGCCCAAACCCGCCACCGAGGCCAAAGCCGTGGCGCCGCGGGAGAAGGCCAGCCTGCATCCACGCAACCGCCACCAGGGCCGCTACGACTTCCCCGCACTGATCAAGAGTACACCGGAACTGGCCAGGTTCGTGATCATCAACCCGTACGGCAAGGAAAGCATCGACTTCGCCAGCCCCGATGCGGTGCGGGTGTTCAATCGGGCACTGCTCAAGTCCTTCTACGGCATCGCCCATTGGGACATTCCGGCCGACTACCTATGTCCTCCGGTACCTGGTCGCGCGGACTATGTGCACTTCCTCGCCGATTTGCTCGCCAGTCATAACGATGGCGAGATCCCTCGGGGTGCGGCAGTGAAGGTGCTGGACATCGGCACGGGTGCCAACTGCGTGTACCCGCTGATCGGCTACAGTGATTACCGCTGGCATTTTCTGGGTTCGGAGATTGATCCGACGGCCATTGCCTCGGCCAAAGCCATTGTCCAGTCCAACGGATTGAACAAAGTCATCCAGTTGCGCCAGCAAGCCAACCGCAATCAGATCCTGTTGGGTTTGCTGGAAGAGACCGAGCGGTTCGACCTGACAATGTGCAACCCACCCTTCCACGCCTCCCTGGAGGAAGCCACCAAGGGCAGCCAGCGCAAATGGCGCGCCCTGGGCAAGGCCGACCCGAAGCGCAAGCTGCCGGTGCTGAACTTCGGCGGTCAGGCCGCGGAGCTCTGGTGCGAGGGCGGAGAAGCCCGGTTTGTGACGCAGTTGATCCGTGAAAGCGCGCAATTGGCCAGCCAAGTGCTGTGGTTCAGCACGTTGGTGTCAAAGGCGTCGAACCTGCCGGCTATTCAAACTGCCTTGAAAAAGGCTGGGGCGCTGCACAGCCAGGTCGTGGAAATGTCCCAGGGGCAGAAGCAGAGCCGCTTCGTCGCCTGGACCTTCCAGGATCAAGCGCAGCAGCAGGCCTGGCGCGAGGCACACTGGGCCCGCAAGGACTGAATCGGTATAGCGTTCACTCCTATGGCGAGGGAGCTTGCTCCCGCTGGGCTGCGCAGCAGCCCCAAGGTCTGACACTTCGGTGAATCAGGCAGACCACGTTCAGCCGGCTTTTAGGGTCGCTGCGCAACCCAGCGGGAGCAAGCTCCCTCGCCACAAAAGCCGCACCATGAGGGACTTATCCCCTCGCCACAGGCCACTTTATTCAGGGCAACAAAAAACCGTGCCCGGATCACTCCGCCGCACGGTTTTCTTTTGAACGCGATCTTACTTGTTGATGCCGTCGTTCAGCGCTTTGGCTGGCACGAACTTAACAACTTTCTTGGCAGCGATTTCGATGGCTGCGCCAGTCGAAGGGTTGCGGCCAGTGCGGGCAGGACGCTCGGTGACTTTCAGCTTGCCGATGCCTGGCAAGGTGATTTCGCCGCCATTTTCCAGCTGATCGGCAACGATCTGACCCAGTTGGTCCAAAGCGTTACGCGCAGTGGTTTTTGGCGCGTCGATAGCTTCAGCGATGTCAGCGATCAGTTGGTCTTTAGTAAGAGCCATGTAGTGTTCCTTCCCTATCAAATTCATATGGATTGCAGAGTGCAGTGTCAGCCATCGAGCCCGATCTCAGAGGATCAGACACCCTCGGTAATCACCACGACGGATCGGGGTAATAGATGCCGAAAACCGGGTTTGGTTCGACCTGACAAATGCTGAATGCACGCTTAACGCAGTGACTTCGCGTAAGACCGGGCAAAACTAGCACAACGCCTGTGAAATATCCGCCTCTAGCTACCCATTTGGTCAGCTTTCTTGCGCTAAAACGGTAAAAAAATGCATATGGCGTGTCGGACGGGTCTGAAAGGGGCTTTGCAGGGTTCCAAAACCAGTGATTGCGGTACACTGGGCCTTTTGGGGGGAGCGCGCCCTCCTCTCTTCTATCAGCCGAGAAATCCATGCCGATCCGTCATTGCATCGTCCACCTGATCGACAAAAAACCCGACGGCACGCCCGCCGTGCTCCATGCCCGTGACTCCGAGCTGAGCGAGTCCACAGCCATCGAGAACATGCTCGCCGACCTCAATGAGAGCTACAACGCCAAACAAGGCAAGGCCTGGGGTTTCTTCCATGCCGAGTCCGGGGCGCACCCGTTCAGCGGCTGGCTGAAGGAGTATCTCGAGGGTGGCAAGGATTTCACCGCATTCAGTCGCGTGGCGGTGGAGCACCTGCAAAAGCTGATGGAAGAGTCCAACCTGTCGGTGGGCGGCCACGTGCTGTTTGCCCATTATCAACAGGGCATGACCGATTACCTGGCGATCGCCCTGCTGCACCACAGCGAAGGCGTGGCGGTCACCGACGAGCTGGACGTGACCCCGTCCCGTCACCTTGATCTGGGCCAACTGCACCTGGCAGCGCGGATCAATGTGTCGGAATGGCAGAACAACAAACAGTCCAGGCAGTACATCTCGTTCATCAAAGGTAAGAACGGCAAGAAGGTCTCGGAGTATTTCCGCGACTTCATCGGCTGCCAGGAAGGCGTCGACGGCCCCGGCGAAACCCGTACCCTGCTCAAGGCCTTCAGTGACTTCGTCGAAAGCGAAGACCTGCCCGAAGACGACGCCCGGGAGAAAACCAAGACCCTGGTGGATTACGCCAGCAGCCAGGCCAAGCTCGGCGAGCCGATGGGCCTGGAAGAATTGTCCGAACTGATCGACGAAGATCGCCCGAAAGCCTTCTACGACCACATTCGCAACAAGGACTATGGCCTGTCGCCGGAGATTCCAGCGGATAAACGTACCCTCAACCAGTTCCGCCGCTTCACCGGCCGCGCCGAAGGCTTGTCCATCAGCTTCGAAGCCCACCTGCTGGGCTCCAAGATCGAATATGACGAAGAAGCCGGCACGCTGATCATCAAGGGCCTGCCCACGGCGCTGACCGATCAGCTCAAGCGCCGCAATTGATGCTTGGGAAGGTACTCAAGAAATTCCTGCTGATTGTTCTGGTGATTGTGGCGTACCAGAACTGGGGCAAAATCGAACGGGTGTTCAACCCCTCGCAAATGCTGCCTGAACAGATCCGGGCCGATGCCCGGGTCGTGCTGTATGCCACCGACTGGTGCGGTTACTGCAAGGCCACACGGCGGTTCCTGGATGAAAAAGGCGTGCCCTATCGCGAGTTCGATATCGAGAAGGATGCCCAGGCGCGCAAGGCCTATGAGGCGCTGGGTGGGCGGGGGATTCCGATCCTGGAGGTGAATGGCACGTTGATTCGTGGGTATGAACCAGAGAACATTCTCAAGGCGTTGTCCGCTTTATAGTTCTGAGGGCCTCATCGCGCGCAAGCCCTGGGTAGACGGTAAGCGCCCGTTGATCGGGACTGTCAACTCCTACAGTATCAATGCCTGAAATAGCGTTCATTTTTATATATGCCCCTCAGCCGAATACATCGCTGAGCCGAACCTCTTGCGAGAACGCCGGAACAGACGGAGCATATAAAATGAGCTCGATACAGTGCTACCCAGCCCGAAACCGCGTTATAAAAATCATCCAACGCGCCCTGGTGTTGTCTTTCATTGCGATCTACGCCGGTTCCGCCTCTGCCGCGCAATACACCTGCCAACTCTTCCTGCCACCGAACCAAACCGTGATACAGACCACCACCGTTTTCAACGGGAGCAGCACGAGCGATGCAATCAGCCGCGCCACAACGATCTTCGACCTGCAAGGCCTTATTCCTCCCAATGCGCCACACCTGGTTCTCTGCGAGCTGTAATATCGGGTGTTCTCTTCTGGAGTAAACGCCGGAATTGCCTGCTCCGGGCGACAGATCGACTTTAATCGAGCGTCTGACCTTCTTATCAAGTTGATAATTGAAAACCCAGCCGCGGAAAGTGCACATGCACCACCCCGCCAAGCGCGTCTTCGCGACGCAGGATCAGCTCTTCGCGACCGGCAAACAGCAACTCCCCGGCCACCGGATCGACGCCATAATCGGTCGCGGCGATGGTCACACGCTGCCCCAATGCAAACCCGTTCGGCTCTTCGAACGACTCCTCCGGCAGCGCTGCCGGCGTCGCGTTGCGGGCGACTTCCAGGGCCTCTTCGGAACTCATCTGATTCGGCGCACCATGGCCGAAACCCAGCACTCGCGCCAGCCATGCCGAAATCGCCGGGTAGGCGTCTACCAGCGGCGAAGTCACCGGCGTGCCTTTAAGAAACCACAGCGGGTGAGCCATGGCGAAGTCGGCAATCGAGGGATCACCCAGCAAAAAGTCCCCTTCCTCGCGCTGCAATTGTTGCTCCAGGCGCGCCATGATCGTTGGCCATTGATGCTTGGCCTGTTCGGCGGACAAGCGTGTGCTCGTGCCGCCGCTAAACAGCCCGGCGCGGTCGGCGATGAATGCCTTGATCGCTTCGGGCGCTAGCTTGGCGAAACGCACCGCCACCGACTCAGGCTGGAACACCAGGCTTACCGCATGCTGGAACACCACCGAATCGGCCCATGCGGCAAAAGACGCTGCAATCATCTCCCGGCCTTCGGGAAACAGCGCCGGCGAGGCCTTTTCCTGTTCCAGTCGGCGGGCGATCAGCGCCGTGTCGCAATAAACATCAGCGCCGATCTGCAGCACCGGGGTTTTGCGGTAGCCACCCGTCAGTGCCGTCAAGTCGGGCTTGGGCATCATCGGCGGGATATGCACCGAACGCCAGGACAGCCCCTTGAAACCCAGCAACAAACGGGCTTTCTCCGCGAAGGGAGACGTCGGGTAATGATGAAGAATCAACTCTGACATGAGATTCGCCATTGCAGGGAGGAAGTTCAGCAGCTTAGCGTGCCAGGGTCAGACAGCCTACCCTCCTGATGAAGACGTATCAGCGGGGTTGATGGAGCAACGATGCACTCGCCACCAGGCATTCCTTGGCGCTTTTCTTGAGTTTCTTGATCAGCCGCTCCTGACGCAAGGCTTCACCCTTGTCGCGGCAGGCTTCGGTATATACCAGCGCCACCGCCGGGCTGGAAAGAAAAAAACGCGCGCCTTTGCCACTTTGATGCTTGGCGAAACGTCGCACCGGGTCATCGCTGATGCCGCAGTACAGCGATCCGTTGGCGGCCCGCACCAGGTAGACGAACCAGGGTTTGCCCGGTTCGGCTGCAGCGTGCCCTGGCAGGTCGGAAGATGGCTTGGCGGTCGTCACAGGATGTTCAGCAGGTGTCTAGGAAACAAGCCGCGATCTTATCAGCGACTGGCCTGGAACGCCCGCAGCCCCTTGAGGGCCTGGGCCCTGACGGCATTGCGCACCAGAGGCGTCCAGCCCAGCAGCAGGCCCTTGGTGCCCAGCGCCTGGCGAGACCAGCGCCACAGATCAAAGCTGTCATGGTGCTCGCAAATCTTGCCGTCGCGAAACACGAATCGCGCCTGAATGTCATTGACCACGGTGTTGCCGGTCTGGCTGAACAGGTAAGTCGCCACCCAGTGGGCGCCGCCGGTACGCTCATCGCTGCGCACGTTATCGAAGGTCAGGGAAAAATCCTTGGCCCGAGTGGTAAGCATGCGCCACATGTCGCCGACATCACGCCCGCGCAGTTCGCCGAACGCCGGGTCGCTGAACACCACGTCGTCGGTGTAGCAGGCGCTCATGGCGTCGGCATCCAGGCGCTGGAAGGCCTGGTAGAAGCGGGTGATCAAGGCGTTGTGGGCATCACTCATGAACAAGCTCCGGAAATCTTCAGTAGAGCTGCACGATAATCTGCTCTGGCGAGGAACACTATCGTCATTCGCCACGAAAATAGCATCAGCGAAGATCGCTGACTCTTTCGCTGCTGACCCCAACGTATAGCGCCCGGCCGGCCCCGATGCCCGCAATGATCGCACCCAGGCCAATCACGCCGAAGATCCAACCCAGGGCACTCCAGCCGCCGGTCCAGTCGTGGACCACTCCGACCGCGAACGGCCCCATGGACGCCAATGTGTAGCCGAACCCTTGGGCCATGCTGGAAAGGTTCGCGGCCACATGGGCGTCCCGCGAACGCAGCACGATCAGCGTCAGTGCCAGACTGAACGTGGCGCCCTGCCCCAACCCCAGCAGGATCGCCCAGCCCCACAAGCCATCGATAGGCGCATAAAGGCACCCGAACAGCCCGCCGAGGGTCATGAGCATGACAATCACAATGGCCAGGCGCTGATCCTTGCCCCGGGTCGCCAGCCAGGGCGCGGCCAGGGAACTGATCAGTTGCACAATGACCGAGCCGGACAACACCAGCCCGGCGTGGGTCGGCGTCAGGCCACGGCCAATGAGGATCGACGGCAGCCACCCAAACACGATGTAGGCCAGTGACGACTGCAGCCCCATGTACAACGTCACCTGCCAGGCCAACGGATCACGCAGCAAACCACGAACCCGATACGCCACCTGATGCGCACCGTGTTTCGGGCCCACTTGCGGCAGCCAGAACACTGCGGCCAGCAGCGCCGGCACCACCCAGAAACCCAGGCCCATCGCCCAACTGTGATCCAGATGCTCGCTCAACGGCACCGTGGCCCCGGCCGCCATTGCCGCACCCAGGCACAGCGCCATGGTGTAGACGCCGGTCATGGCGCCGGCGTGTTTGGCGAAGTCACGCTTGACGATGCCCGGCAACAGCACACCGATCACACCAATGCTCGCACCGGCCAGGATGCTGCCAGCAAACAGGCCTACCTGACCGAAAGAACTGCGCAAGATGATCCCGCCGGCCAGAGCCAGCAAGATCCCCAGCACCACGCGCTCGGCGCCAAAGCGCCTCGCCAGCACCGGCGCCAGCGGTGCGAACAGGCCCAGGCAAAGCACGGGCAGCGTAGTCAGCAAGCCGGCCTGGGCAGCCGACAAACCAAGGCTTTTTGAAACTTCGCTAAGCAACGGCGCCATGCTCGACAGCGCCGGACGCAGGTTCAGTGCAACCAGGATCAGTCCGAGCAGCAACAGCCAGGGCCTGCGCAACACGGGATGGGGTTGCTGGGCCTGTTCGTCATCGGCCTCGGCGTCAATCAACAGTTCTTCAAGCTCTGCGGCGCGTTTGGGCGTCGTCGGAGTGCTGCGGTCAAGCGTATCGCGGGACATGGAAAAGCTCTGGTTCAGGGTTCATTGATCAACTGTCGACGGAGGGCCTTGGCCCACTGCCGGGACTGCTGTTGGACAGCGCCGAGGATTCGATGTGCAGATCGAACACAGGTAGATGACGCGCAACGAAGTTGAGGCTCTGGCGCAACTGCGCACCGTTGACGCTGGAGAAGCAGCGATAGCGTTCGCTGAGCGCAGGGGTCGGCAGCACAGGTTGATTTTTCTGACAGGTTAGTCAGCTTCTTGTAGGACGGCAACCGCCTAAGGTCAATGTGAGGGAAAAGGAACGAAATTTTCGATTGGTCAAAATTACCCTTTGAGGGTAATTTTAAGGACAAGGCATACAGTTCTATGGAAAAGAGCACACCTCACTACGACCTGGCAGTGGTCAAGGCCGAAGTCCTCAGGCTGGGGAGCAAGGCATTTACTATGAGCGCTCAGCAAGGCGCTCGAAAAATGTCGCTAAACACTGCCCGGATGCTGCGAATCATTGCCTCGCTGGAGTACAGGATGTTGCACAAATCGATGACGACCTACGTCGATCATCGAGTCTGGCAGGACGTTTATCACACAACATTTCAGGATCGGGAGATTTACATCAAGGTGACCTACCGCCCTGGCGGTGGGCACCCGGTAGTCTCCTTCAAGGAGAAGGACCAATGAAAACGCAGCAATGTGTCAACTGCGGCACTCAAGACGCCATGCAACACTTTGAGGGCCGCAGCTTTACCATCGACTACAAGCAGGTAGCACGGCAGGTGCACGACATCGCCGGGTGGGAGTGCCGGGTTTGCGGTGAAATCGAATTTGATCACGACACCGACAGCGCGCAACGTTATTCCCGCGTGAGCGATCAGTTGCTCGAAGATTGCGCCCAGGCGATGGGGGCGGAGATGAAACGCATCCGCCGCAAACTGCACCTCACGCAGAAAGAAGCGGTGAAGCTGCTGTCTGGCGGCGGACACAACGCCTTTTCCCGTTACGAGCGTGGCGAAATCACCCCACCGCAACCACTGTTCACGCTGATGCGTCTGCTCGACCGCCACCCCCATCTGATGGCGGAGGTACTCGCACTGAGCGAGGGCACCGATTTGAAGCAGTTGTTGGCTACCCGTCATCCGGAACAGGAAACCGTTCTGACACCCTGAATACCAGGAAAAAATAAACCCGGACAAGTCCGGGTCTATTTCAATGCCTAAGGCCGGATCAATGCAGAATCTGGCTCAGGAACAGCTTGGTGCGGTCGTTCTGCGGGTTGTCGAAGAAGTCGTTCGGCGCGGCCTGTTCGACGATTTCACCCTTGTCCATGAAGATCACACGGTTGGCCACGGTGCGGGCAAAGCCCATTTCGTGGGTCACGCAGAGCATGGTCATACCGTCTTCGGCCAAACCGATCATGGTGTCCAGAACCTCTTTCACCATTTCCGGGTCGAGTGCCGAAGTCGGTTCGTCGAACAGCATGATTTTCGGTTTCATGCACAGGGCACGGGCGATGGCCACACGCTGCTGCTGACCGCCAGAGAGCTGGCCCGGGTATTTGTGCGCCTGCTCTGGAATGCGCACGCGCTCCAGATAATGCATGGCGATTTCCTCGGCCTTGCGCTTGGGCATCTTGCGCACCCACATCGGCGCCAGGGTGCAGTTCTGCAGGATGGTCAAGTGCGGGAACAGGTTGAAGTGCTGGAACACCATGCCGACTTCACGACGGATCGCTTCGATCTGCTTGAGGTCGTTGGTCAGTTCCACGCCATCGACCACGATGCGGCCCTGCTGGTGTTCTTCCAGACGGTTGAGGCAGCGGATAGTGGTGGACTTGCCGGAACCCGACGGGCCGCACAACACGATACGCTCGCCCTGCTGGACGTTCAGGTTGATGTCTTTCAACACATGGAACTGGCCGTACCACTTGTTTACGCCCTGCATCTGAATAATGCCTTCAGGGCTCACAGGCTGTTTGATCGCTTCACTCATAAACTACGCTCCTAACGCTTGTGGCCAGTGTCCAGCTTGCGTTCCAAATGCATGGAATAGCGGGACATACCAAAACAGAAAATCCAGAACACCAGGGCAGCGAACACATAGCCTTCGGTGGCCATGCCCAGCCATTTCGGGTCGGCGGCGGCTTGTTTCACGCTGTTGAGCAGGTCGAACAGGCCGATGATGATCACCAGGCTGGTGTCCTTGAACAACGCAATGAAGGTGTTGACGATACCCGGGATCACCATCTTCAGGGCTTGCGGCAAAATCACCAGCCCCATGCTGCGCCAGTAGCCCAGGCCCATCGCTGCGGCCGCTTCATACTGTCCCTTGGGAATCGCTTGCAAGCCGCCACGCACCACTTCAGCCACATACGCCGACTGGAACAGGATCACGCCGATCAGTGCCCGCAGCAGCTTGTCGAAGTTCATGCCTTCAGGCAGGAACAGCGGCAGCATCACCGAAGACATGAACAGCACCGTGATCAATGGCACGCCGCGCCAGAACTCGATGAAGGTCACGCAGACCACACGGATCGCCGGCATGTTGGAGCGCCGCCCCAACGCCAGCACGATGCCAAGCGGCAAAGCCCCGGCAATACCGACGGTGGCGATGACCAGGGTCAGCATCAGGCCGCCCCATTGGCTGGTCGACACGGTAGCCAGGCCGAACACGCCACCGTGCAACAGGCACCAGGCGATGATCGGATACAGCACCAGGAAGCTCAGGCCGTAGACCGCTTTGCGCGGGAAGCGCGAGATGAACAGCGGAGCCACACCAATGACCGCCAACCACACGGTCAGGTCCACGCGCCAGCGCAGTCCCGTCGGATAGTAGCCATACATGAACTGGCCAAAGCGCTGCTGGATGAACACCCAGCAGGCGCCCTCCTTGGTGCAGTCAGCCTGTGTGGTGCCGACCCAGTTGGCATCAAGGATCGCCCAACTGAGGATCGGTGGAACGACCAGGTAAATCAGGTAGAACGCAAACAACGTCAGCAAGGTGTTGAGCCAGCTGGAGAACATGTTCGCGCGCATCCATGCCACGACACCGATGCTACTGCTCGGTGGGGGCATGTCAGGCTTGAAAGTATGGGATGTCATGCGCGTTTTTCCTCACCGCTCGATCAGCGCAATGCGCTTGTTGTACCAGTTCATCAGCAGGGAAATGCTGATACTGATCGCCAGGTACACGCTCATGGTGATCGCAATCACTTCGATCGCCTGCCCGGTCTGGTTCAGCACCGTACCGGCAAACAGCGAAACCATTTCCGGATAACCGATACCGGCCGCCAGCGAGGAGTTCTTCGCCAGGTTCAGGTATTGGCTGGTCAGCGGCGGGATGATCACGCGCAGGGCTTGCGGGATAATCACTTTGCGCAGGGTCGGACCGTTGCGCAGGCCCAGGGAATGGGCGGCTTCGGTCTGGCCGTGGCTGACCGACTTGATGCCCGAACGCACGATCTCGGCGATGAACGCCGCGGTGTACACCGTCAGTGCCAAAGTCAATGCCAGCAATTCGGGAATCAGCACCCAGCCACCAACGAAGTTGAAGCCCTTGAGTTCCGGCATTTCCCAGTGCACAGGGGCACCGAAGACCAGGGCGCACAGCGCCGGGATCACCAGGAACAACGCCAGGCCGACCCAGAATTTATGGAACGGCTCGCCCGTGGCTTCGAAGCGCTTGTTGGCCCAGCGGGTCATCAGCACGATGGCGACGATGGCCAGCACGACGCTGATCACGAATGGCCAGAACCCGTCCGCCACCAGTGCGGCCGGCATGTTCAGGCCCCGGCTGCTGACAAAGAAGGTGTCGCCGAAGTTATGAGCGGCGCGCGGCCCCGGCATGGTCAGGAACACCGCGAAGTACCAGAACAGGATCTGCAGCAGTGGCGGGATGTTTCGAAAAACCTCCACATACACCGTTGCCACTTTGGCGATGATCCAGTTTTTCGACAGTCGGGCCACGCCGACAATGAAACCGAGAATCGTCGCCAGGATTACGCCGATGAACGTCACCAGCAGAGTGTTGAGCAACCCGATGACAAAGACGCGGGCATAGCTGTCCGCTTCGGTGTAGTCGATCAGGGTTTGAGCGATGCCGAACCCGGCACTGCGCTCCAGAAAGCTGAAGCCGGAGGTGATGCCCCGGTGCTCAAGGTTGGTTTGCGTGTTGTCGAACAGAAACCAGCCCAGTGAAACCACCGCCACAATGGTGACGATCTGAAATACCCAGGCACGCACGCGTGGATCGCTGAGGCTAAGCCTCTGCTTAGGTGCGCCGATTGAATTTTGCATGAAGTGCCCCGCAAAGAATGGAACAGAACATCACCCGGTGGTTGGCCCACCGGGTGATAGAACCATCAGCGCACTGGTGGTGCGTATTGAATGCCGCCGTTGGTCCACAGCGCGTTCAGGCCGCGGTCGATTTCCAGCGGGGTGCCTTTGCCCAGGTTCTTCTCGAACACTTCACCATAGTTGCCGACTTGCTTGACGATCTGGACAACCCAGTCTTTCGGCAGCTTGAGGTCCTTACCATATTCACCATCCGCGCCGAGCATACGGGCGACGTCCGGGTTCTTGGTGGACTTGGCTTCAGCTTCAACGTTCTTGGAAGTGATGCCGGCTTCTTCGGCGTTGAGCATGGCGTAGCCAGTCCAGCGCACAACGGCCAGCCACTCGTCGTCGCCGTTACGCACGACCGGACCCAGTGGTTCCTTGGAAATGGTTTCCGGCAGAACTACGTAGTCCTTCGGCGCGGCCAGCTTGCTGCGCTGGGCGAACAGCTGGGACTTGTCGGAGGTCAGCACGTCGCAACGACCGGATTCCAGCGACTTGGCGCTTTCATCGGAGGTGTCGAAGGTGATCGGGGTGTATTTGAGGCCGTTGCCACGGAAGTAGTCGGAAACGTTCAGCTCGGTGGTGGTACCGGCCTGGATGCAGATGGTTGCACCGTCCAGTTCCTTGGCGCTCTTGACGCCCAGCTTGTTGTTTACCAGGAAGCCGATGCCGTCGTAATAGGTAATGAAGCCTGGGAATTTCAGGCCCATGCCCGCATCACGGGAACTGGTCATGGTGGTGTTGCGCGAAAGGATGTCGATTTCGCCGGACTGCAGCGCGGTGAAGCGCTCCTTGGCGTTCAACTGGCTGAACTTCACCTTGGTCGCATCGCCAAACACGGCAGCAGCAACGGCACGGCAGAAGTCCGCGTCAATGCCCAGAATCACGCCCTTGGCATCTGGGACCGAGAAACCCGGCAAACCATCACTCACGCCACATTGCACAAAGCCTTTCTTCTGTACGGCATCCAGGGTTGCACCCGCCTGAGCGAACCCGCTGACGCCGAGCACTGCTGCTGCAGTCACGACGGCCAGGGTGGATTTCAGTAACTTCATTCAAACCTCCAGTTTTGCTCTTGTTGTGTCGGAGCTCGAGCCCTGTCGCACCCTTATGGGGCATTGCCGACCCTTGTTGGTTTTTTTTAGGGTCAACCGACGTCTGGACCTTCGCTATGAGTCTAATAATGAGAATGCCCTTAAACAGGGCGCCTAACTCATCTCTCACCAATCGGCCGAACGGGCTGTAGCCCTTCACGTTCGCGAAGCCCGTAGCGGCTATTGGCGAACATCCATCACCGGATTTCTGATATCCCATGCGTCGCGTCAAGCTGATAGTGTTACCGCGCAGCGTAAGAATCATCACTCAAGCTACCTCAAAGCAAACGCCGTACCACACCGCTGCGCTTGGCCCTTATGTGACACGTCAAGACAAAAACTTTTAACATTGCGACATCTAATTAACTGAGGCACCGGGCCCGCACTGTAATAACGCACTGAATGAGCGCGCCCGCACAGATCTGGAGCACACCATGACCGACCCCTTGATTCTCGAGCCCAGCGGCACCGCCGACGCGTGCGTCATCTGGCTCCACGGCCTGGGCGCCGATCGTTACGACTTTCTGCCGGTGGCCGAAATGCTGCAGCAAAGCCTGCTCACGACACGTTTCGTTCTGCCTCAAGCGCCAACCCAGCCGGTGACCATCAACGGCGGTTACGCCATGCCCAGTTGGTACGACATCCGCGCCCTGAGCCCCGCGCGCGCCATCGACGAGCAGCAACTGGAAGTGTCGGCGCAGCGGGTCATGGACCTGATCGAAGCCCAGCGAGCCCTTGGAATAGACGCCTCGCGGATTTTCCTCGCAGGTTTCTCCCAGGGCGGCGCGGTGGTCTATCACACCGCATTCGTGAAATGGAAGGGTCCATTGGGGGGCGTAGTCGCGCTGTCCACTTATGCACCGACTTTCAGCGAAGAACTGCAATTGTCGGCCAGCCAGCAGCGCATTCCGGTATTGGCGCTACACGGCCAGTACGACGAAGTGGTACTCAACCCCATGGGGCGGACCGCAAAAGAGTATTTGAAACAGCATGGTGTCACCGTGACATGGCAAGAATACCCAATGGGCCATGAAGTGTTACCCGAGGAGATTCGCGACATCGGCACCTGGCTGAGCGAGCGGCTGCGCTAAGCGGGCGTAAGGACATGTCAAGCCCTTGACGATCACACTACGCCGCGCCCGTTTCTTGCATTACACTGGCCGGCGTACATTCCTTAACCAATCGATGAGATGACCGTGCTCAAAGCACTCAAGAAGATGTTCGGTAAAAGCGAGGCCGAGCAGCTCGTGCCTGGCTCCAGCGCACCTGCCCACAGCCCGAGCCGTACCGAGGTGCAAAAAAAGCCGCAGCGGACACCGCCTGTTGCGAACACAGAAAAAGACGCGGCCACCGCGCCTGTTGCCCCTCCGCCGGAACAGACACGCAACGATGCCCCCAAGCCACGCCGCGAGCGCGCCCCAAAACCGCCGGCCGTCGCCTGGAAGCTCGAGGATTTCGTCGTAGAACCCCAGGAAGGCAAGACCCGCTTCCATGATTTCAAGCTTGCCCCTGAGCTGATGCACGCCATCCAGGACCTGGGCTTCCCGTACTGCACGCCGATCCAGGCGCAGGTGCTGGGCTTCACCCTCGCCGGTAAAGATGCCATTGGCCGCGCCCAGACCGGCACCGGCAAGACCGCCGCATTTCTGATTTCCATCATCACCCAGTTGCTGCAGACCCCGCCGCCCAAAGAACGCTACATGGGCGAGCCACGGGCGCTGATCATCGCCCCGACCCGCGAACTGGTGGTGCAGATCGCCAAGGACGCCGCCGACCTCACCAAGTACACCGGACTGAACGTGATGACGTTTGTCGGCGGCATGGACTTCGACAAGCAACTCAAGCATCTCGAAGCCCGCCACTGCGACATTCTGGTGGCAACGCCAGGACGCCTGCTGGACTTCAACCAGCGCGGCGATGTGCACCTGGACATGGTCGAGGTGATGGTGCTGGACGAAGCCGACCGCATGCTCGACATGGGTTTCATCCCGCAAGTGCGCCAGATCATTCGTCAGACCCCGCCGAAAAGCGAACGCCAGACGTTGCTGTTTTCCGCCACGTTCACCGAAGACGTGATGAACCTGGCCAAGCAATGGACCACCGACCCGTCCATCGTCGAGATCGAGGCGCTGAACGTCGCCAGCGAAAACGTCGAGCAGCACATCTACGCTGTGGCCGGCGCCGATAAGTACAAGCTGCTCTACAACCTGGTCAACGACAACGGTTGGGAGCGGGTGATGGTGTTCGCCAACCGCAAGGACGAAGTACGCCGTATCGAGGAGCGCCTGGTGCGCGATGGCGTCAACGCCGCCCAGTTGTCGGGTGACGTGCCGCAACACAAGCGCATCAAGACACTGGAAGGCTTTCGCGAAGGCAAGATCCGTGTGCTGGTGGCCACCGATGTGGCCGGGCGCGGGATTCATATCGACGGGATCAGCCACGTGATCAACTTCACCCTGCCGGAAGTGCCGGATGACTATGTGCACCGGATCGGGCGCACAGGTCGCGCAGGGGCCGAGGGCGTGTCCATCAGCTTTGCCGGCGAAGACGATTCCTACCAGTTACCGTCCATCGAGGCGTTGCTGGGGAAAAAGATCAGTTGCGAAACCCCGCCGACCCACCTGCTTCGTCCGGTTGAGCGCAAGCGGCCTTAACCGACGCGACCAGCCAAAAAGCGCAGCCCTGGGTGGCTGCGCTTTTTTTTGTCCGGCGTATTGCTCGATCAAACTAAAAGTCCATAATAGACAAAACAGTTTACATCAAGCACTCCGGAGTCCCGATGCCCAGCGCGCCTTATGTGATGAACCAAGCCCAGGCCCGAGAGCTGCTCGGCCAAGTCGACGTACCGCAGATTTTACGCAAGCTGTTCCACGACCTTGCCGCCGGACAGGCCGTCCAACCGCCCCAGCAACTTGTGGAGTTTCCCCAAGGCGCCGGGGATTTCATCAACTACCTGGGCGTGCTGGCTGAAGAGCAGGTCTACGGGGTCAAGACCTCACCGTATATCGTGCGCGAGCAAGGTCCAGTGGTGACCGCCTGGACCTTGCTGATGTCGATGCAGACCGGCCAGCCACTGCTGCTGTGCGATGCTGCCGAACTGACGACCGCCCGCACCGCAGCCACCACTGCCGTCGCCGTGGATGCCCTCGCCCCATTCCAGGCCCGGCGCTTGGCAGTCATCGGCAGCGGCGCAGTGGCAAAGGCTCATGTGCAATACGTCAAGGGCCTGCGGGACTGGCAAAGCATCAGCCTCTATTCCCCCAGCCTGCAAAATAAATCGGCGCAAGAGCTTGCTTCGCTCACCGAGCTGGATCCGCGCCTGCAAATCGCTGCCAGCCTCGAAGCGGCGCTGCACGACGCCGATGTGGTGATGCTCTGCACCTCATCCGCCAAGGCAGTGCTCGATCCGCAGACACTGAGCAAGCCGGCGCTGATTACCTCCATCAGCACCAATGCTCCGCGCGCCCACGAAGTGCCACCCCAGAGCCTCAACGACATGGACGTGTTCTGTGACTATCGTCAGACCACGCCAGGATCGGCCGGTGAAATGCTGATTGCCGCTGAACAGCACGGCTGGGACGTCTCACGCCTGGTGGGGGATTTGCCTGAACTGCTCAGCGAACACGTGGCGCGTCCCAACTATGCACGCCATGTGTTCTTCCGCTCCATCGGCCTGGGGTTGGAAGACGTTGCGCTGGCGAATGCGCTTTATCAGCTTCACAACTGACACAGCCAATTTCCCTTGTGGGAGCGAGCCTGCTCGCGATGTGGTGTATCAAATAAATATATGTGTCTGACACACCGCATCGCGAGCAGGCTCGCTCCCACAGGGTTGTACTAACTCCCGGCACCGCGCTCCACAGGAGAGCTTCATGACCTCAGCAGACTTCATCATCATCGGCGGTGGCATCGCAGGTGCTTCCACCGGCTACTGGCTGGCGCCCCATGGTCGGGTCATTGTGCTCGAGCGCGAATCCCATCCGGGTTATCACTCCACCGGGCGTTCAGCGGCGCTGTACACCGCGGCCTATGGCACGCCCCAGGTGCGGGCGTTGACCCAGGCCAGCCGTGACTTTTTCGACGCTCCGCCGGCCGGCTTCTGCGAGCACCCGCTGCTCACCCCACGAGGCGAAATGACCGTGGATTTCACCGGTGACCCGGCCGAGCTGAACAACCAGTACCTCAGCGCCAAGGCCACGGTGCCGCAAATGCAACTGCTCAGCGCCGAAGAGGCCTGTGTGCGACTGCCGATCCTGCGACGGGACAAGGTGCACGGTGCAATCTACGACCCCACGGCTTGTGACATCGACACCGACGCGCTGCACCAAGGCTACCTGCGCGGTATCCGCCGCAACGGCGGTCAGGTGCACACCGACACAGAAGTGCTGGGCCTGAGCCGCGACGATCAGGGGATGTGGCAGGTGGCAACCGCTGGCCAGACCTTCAGCGCGCCGGTAGTGATCAACGCGGCCGGCGCCTGGGCCGATCACATTGCCGAAATGGCAGGCGCACGCAAGTTGGGCCTGCAACCCAAGCGGCGGGCGGCATTCATTTTTGCCGGCCCCGAGGGCGTGGACATTCATGACTGGCCGATGCTGGTGAGCCTCGACGAGTCGTTCTACATGAAGCCCGACGCCGGCATGTTCCTCGGCTCGCCGGCCAATGCCGATCCGGTGGAACCTCACGACGTGCAGCCTGAAGAACTGGACATTGCCATGGGCATCTACCAGATCGAAGAAGCCACCACCCTGACCATCCGCCGTCCGACCCGCACCTGGGCCGGGTTGCGCAGCTTCGTCCACGACGGCGACCTCTTATCCGGTTTCGATCCCCAGGTACCGGGGTTGTTCTGGGTCGCGGCCCAGGGCGGCTACGGCATCCAGACGTCCCCGGCCATGGGTCAGGCCAGCGCGGCCCTGGTGCGCGGCGAGCCATTGCCCGAGACCCTGACCCGTTTCGGCCTGAGCACCACCCTGCTGTCGCCGGCACGCCTGGGTTGAACCCGCTCAGGTGACGCATCGCCACGATTGCGGCACACTTCTGCGCGCCCCCGCTTCACGGGGCGCTGACGCTGCCTGGAGCCCTGTCATGAACGCCCCGCTACCTGATCCGACACTGGATAATTTCCGTACCATCGCCGACGCCATCGCCACGCTGTTCTACCCTCACGCCGAAGTGGTGCTGCACGACCTGCGTACGCAGAAAGTCGATTACATCGCCAACAACCTGTCCAAGCGCGTAATAGGGGATGACTCGTCCCTGGAGGACATGCTCAGCGAAGAGATCAGCGAACGGAACATCGGGCCCTACGAAAAACTCAATTGGGACGGGCAGAAAATCCGCAGCCTCAGCAGCGTGCTGCGCGATGCAGGGGGGCGCCCGCTGGCGGTGCTGTGCATCAATCTGAATATTTCGCTGTTCGAAAATGCCAAGGCCGCGCTGGATCTGTTCCTGTCGCCGGGCAAGCTGATCCCGCAGCCGGACTCACTGTTTCGCGATGACTGGCAGGAACGGATCAACACCTTCCTCCACGCTTGGATGCGCGAGCGTCAGTTGAGCCTGAACCTGCTGACCCGCGACCATAAACGCGAACTGGTGCTGGCGCTGCATGCCGAAGGCGCCTTCAAAGGCAAGAGCGCCTCCAACTATGTGGCCAATGTGCTGAACATGGGGCGAGCGACGGTTTACAAGCATTTGAAAGAGTTGAAGGGCTAAGATTTGTATTGCCTGGCCTGGCTGGCCTCATCGCGAGCAGGCTCGCTCCCACAGTGGATCTCGTTGAACACAAAAACTGTGTCCGACGCAAATCTCTTGTGGGAGCGAGCCTGCTCGCGATGGCGATCAATCAGTCGCCGTAGATATCCGACTTGAAATACTTGGCCTGGATTTTCTGATACTCACCATTGGCCCGAATCCCGTCGATGGCCTTGTTCAAGTCCGCCACCAGCTCGGTATTGCCCTTGCGTACCGCGATACCCGCGCCCTCACCGACGTATTTCGGGTCCTTGAGCTCCGGGCCGACAAACGCGTAGCCCTTGCCCCGGGGCATCGACAGGAAATCTTCCAGCGGGATGGTGTCGGCGAATATTGCGTCCAGCCGACCTGACGCCAGGTCCATGTAGATTTCTTCGTTGTTGCTGTAGCGCTTGACTGTCACACCCTTGGGTTCGAAGACTTCCGTGGCGAAGCGGTCGGTGGTAGTCGCTCGCTGCACACCCACGGTCTTGCCTTTGAGACTGGCGTACTGGTCATCGACCACCGCGCCTTCCTTCATGACCAGCCGCGACGAGGTGAAGTAGTACTTGTGGGTAAAATCCACCGACTTCTTGCGCTCTTCGGTGATGGTCATGGACGACAGCGCCATGTCGATTTTTTTCACCTTGAGCGACGGAATCAGTCCGTCAAACTCGCTCTCGATCCACTGACACTTGACCTTCATCTGCGCGCACAGCGCATTGCCAATGTCATAGTCAAACCCCTCGATCTTTCCTTCGGAGGTCTTGGAAGCAAACGGCGGATAAGCCGCTTCGATGCCGATACGCAAAGTTTTTTCGGCGGCAAACAGGCTGCTGGAGGCCAGCAGGCTCAAGGCCAGGCCGGTGATGAGGGGGAGTTTTTTCATGATCGATCTCGCGCGGGTTGTTGTTGGTTTTGGCAGAGAAAGGTGAAGCGATGGATTTATGTACTTATAAATCCATACTGGACTTTAATGTACATTCCGTCAATTGGGGAAACCGGGGAAAGTGATGGGAGGCTAACGACCCCTTCGCGAGCAAGCCCGCTCCCACAGGAATGTATGCCGTACACCGTATTTGTGCTCGACGCAGGCCACTGTGGGAGCGGGCTTGCTTGCGAAGGCGGATTCACAGCCTCCAGATGACTAACAGGCGATCTACCGCTTCCAGCGATCCGCCGCGGCATGATCACTGGCGCGCCCTTCGACCCAGCGCGGACCATCAGCGGTGTTTTCCTTTTTCCAGAACGGCGCGCGGGTCTTGAGGTAGTCCATGACAAAGGCGCAGGCGTCGAATGCCGCCTGGCGATGGGCACTGGCGGCCGCCACGAAGACGATCGGTTCGCCCGGCTCCAGGGCGCCGATGCGGTGCAACACCTCCAGCTTGAGCAACGGCCAACGCTGCTCGGCCTCGACGGCGATCTTGCCCAAGGCTTTTTCCGTCATGCCTGGGTAATGCTCCAGGAACATCCCCGACACATCGAGGCCGTCATTGAAGTCACGCACGTAGCCGACAAAACTCACCACCGCCCCCACGCCGACATTGGCTGCGTGCATCGCGTTGACTTCGACGCCAGGGTCGAACGGATCGGCTTGCACACGAATCGCCATGGCTCAGCCTCCGGTCACGGTGGGAAAGAATGCCACTTCGTCACCATCGACCAGTGGCTCGTCGAGCTGGCACAGGTCTTCGTTGCGGGCGCACATCAGGTTTTGCTCTTTCAACACGTCAAAACCTTCACGCGCGGCCAACAGTGCTCGAACGTCGTCCACCGTGGAGAAATCGCCCTCGACCTTCTGCGAGTCAACGCCCAACGCTTCGCGATAACGCGCAAAGAACTTCACGGTAATGTTCATGACGCATCCGCCTGGAAGTGGCCGCTCTTGCCGCCGAGTTTTTCCAGCACCCGCACGCCTTCGATGGTCATGCCCCGATCCACGGCTTTGCACATGTCATAGATCGTCAACGCGGCAACGCTGGCGGCGGTGAGCGCCTCCATCTCCACCCCGGTCTGCCCCGACAGTTTGCAACGGGCAACGATGCGCACCCGGTCCTCGCCTTCGGCATTGAGCTCGACCTTGACGCTGGTGAGCATCAGCGGATGGCAGAGCGGAATCAGATCACTGGTTTTTTTCGCCGCCTGAATGCCGGCAATCCGCGCAACGGCGAACACATCGCCTTTGGGATGACCACCGCTGACGATCATCTGCAGCGTTTCGGGCAGCATGCGCACAAAGGCCTCGGCCGTGGCTTCACGGAACGTCACGGCCTTGTCGGTCACGTCGACCATGTTAGCGCGACCTTGGGAATCGAGATGAGTCAGCACGGGGTTACTCCTGATCGGGAACACCGATTGTAAACCTGTGAGTCAGATTCCGGCACGCTTGATTGTCGCACCCGCACACAGGCCCCCTGTAGGAGCTGCCGAAGGCTGCGATCTTTTGATCTTGATCTTTCACTTTCGACTCAATTGTTTGGGGAAAGATCGCAGCCTCGTTGCACTCGACAGCTCCTACGGACGTTGTAAGCACAAAAAAACCGGGCGATGTTGAGATCGCCCGGTTTGGGTGGGGTTACAGGTGAGATTCGGCGTATTCGGCCAGGATCGAGCGCGGTACGCCCTGCAGCGTGATGTGGACCCCGTTGGGGAAGTCTTTGAAGCGTTCGGTCAGGTAGGTCAGCCCGGAACTGGTCGCGGACAGGTAAGGGGTGTCGATCTGTGCCAGGTTGCCCAGGCACACCACTTTGGAACCGGCGCCGGCACGGGTGATGATGGTTTTCATCTGGTGCGGGGTGAGGTTCTGGCATTCGTCGATCAGGATCAGGCTCTGCTGGAAGCTGCGGCCGCGAATGTAGTTGAGGGATTTGAACTGCAACGGCACTTTGCTGAGGATGTAATCGACGCTGCCATGGGTGCTTTCGTCATCCATGTGCAAGGCTTCGAGGTTATCGGTGATAGCGCCCAGCCAAGGCTCCATTTTTTCCGCTTCGGTGCCGGGCAAAAAGCCGATTTCCTGGTCCAGACCCTGCACGCTACGGGTGGCGATGATGCGCCGGTAGCGCTTGCTGACCATGGTCTGTTCGATGGCGGCGGCCAGGGCCAGGATGGTCTTGCCGGAACCGGCGGCGCCGGACAGGTTGACCAGGTGGATGTCCGGGTCGAGCAAGGCGAACAAGGCCAGGCTTTGGTAGATATCCCGCGGCTTGAGGCCCCAGGCCTCCTGATGCAGCAGGGGTTCCTGGTGCAGATCGAGAATCAGCAGCTTGTCGACCTGGATTTCCTTGATCCAGCCGACGAAACCCTGCTCGTCGATGATGAACTCATTGATGTGCACCGCCGGCAGATTGTCGATCAACTGCACCTGATGCCAGGTGCGACCATGGTCCTGACGGGTCTCGACCTTGCTCACCCGGTCCCAGAAGGAGCCGGTCATGGTGTGATAGCCGTTGGGCAGCAGTGATACGTCGTCGACCAACTGGTCGGTGCTGTAGTCCTCCGCCGCGATCCCGCAGGCGCGGGCCTTGAGGCGCATGTTGATGTCTTTGGTCACCAGCACCACGGCCTGATCCTGGTTGCGCGCGTGCAGGTCGATCAACTGGTTGATGATGATGTTGTCGTTCAGGTGTTCGGGCAGCACCAGGTTGGGTTCGGTGCGCTTGCTCATCAGGATCGAGAGCAGGCCTTTGGGACCACTTTTGCCCCGCTGGATCGGCACCCCCAGTTCAACGTCCTCGGGCGAGGCGTCTCCCAGGGTCTTGTCGATCAGGCGGATCGCCTGCCGGCATTCGGCGGCGACGCTGTGATGCCCGCTCTTGAGCTTGTCCAGCTCCTCGAGCACGGTCATCGGGATGGCAACATGGTGTTCTTCGAAGTTCAGGAGTGCGTTTGGATCGTGGATCAATACGTTGGTATCGAGTACATACAGGATTGGCTGGTTGGAGGAAGGGCTACGTCCGTGGTCATCCATACTCGGTCACCTTTGTGGGGGCCATTCGACGCAATACCGTGACAGTGCTGCGCCTCGAGGTAGCCACCGAATTCACCCGCAAGGCTTGAGGTGAACTGCACACAACTGGGTCTTGGAAGACGCCACCTGTGTTGCAGGTTTCGGCGGTCTGACTTCTTGATACTCCAAAACACATGACAGGAAAAAGCACTTTGACGCTTTTTTGAAGTTTATTTTTCAGAGTGACGAATAACCCTTGGCGTTGTGGCGTTGCGCCGTTAAAGTCGGAAGTCCGGTCGTCATGAAAGTGCGCCGAATTCTCCTCTTCCCCCCGTGTTTCCGGGCCTTTGGCCAAATCAGCGAAACGCGACCCGACAATCTTCCCAGCCGATCCCGCTTTGCGCCGTTTGCGTAATGAGCCAGGGCAGCGCCGTTTTCAGCGCATCCTGCTTGACGTTGAAATTGATCACTCCGCGGCGCCACAACAGCATCAGGGTCAGTGTGCGCTGGGCGCTTTGCTCGGGGTTGAGCCGGCCGGCGCTGTCCTGGGGGTCGATATCCCAGAGCGCCACTTGCAGGCCCTGGTTGCGGAAAAATGCGCCGGCATCGCCACGACGCTGGCCCAGGGGCGGGCGGAACAGCGGCACGTAGTTTTCCGGCAGCTTGCCCTTGACCAGATCGACGCTGCGCCGCACTGAGTCCTGCCAGTCCTGCCAATGGCTGTGGGAACGGAACTCCCAACCCTGGACACCGACGCATTGCTCCGAATACAAGGCCTGGAGGTTGTTGACCGAGCGCTCGGCAAGCCGCGCCTGGATGTCCTTGCCCAGCACGAAGAAAGTGCCGTTCATGTTCGACTTGCGCAGGTATTCAGTCAGCCAAGGGGTATTGTCCGGCGTGATGTTGGCCGCGCTGTCGAAGGTCAGCAGGAAAAGCCGGTCGTTCAGATCATCACCGTTGCGTTCGTAATCGCCGAAACGCGCGATTTCGCTGCTGGTCTGCGGAAACAACGCGGCCTTGCGCAACAGCTCGTCCAGGTATTGAGTGTGGAAGATCCGGCTCGGCTCAGCCCACTTGATGTAATAGGAGTTTTCATCGAGCGTGAGCCTGCCCGCCTCTTCGCGCAACGTCGCCAGGTCTTCCACCAGAAAACAGAACGAAGCGTCCTGATCGCAGCTTTGCTGGGCGAAGTTGTAGTTGCTCAGCAGTCGCTGCCACAACCGCGCGCGCAGGGTGTCGATCGCCGCCATATTGATTGTGCGCAGCCCCAGGTGCTGCTTGAGGGCGATTTCGTCCATGGCATCGGTGTCCAGCAGGACCCGGGCGAACATCAGGATCTCGGCTCGCGAGGCCACGTCGAACAGCGTCGGGCTGGTGAGCTGCTCCGGCCAGGTGCTGCGGTCCAGAGTGGCGATGTCGTTGGGTGCGGCAATGGCCGCAAAACTCAGGAACCAGGCCGACAATAGAAGGACGATGCGCAAAAGGGATGTCTCCATAACGAAACCCGCGCGGCATCATAGCTGATCTAGCCAAACCCAACGCGGCGGGGAAGCCGTTGTGGCGAGGGTGCTTTTGTGGCGAGGGGATTTATCCCCGCTGGGCTGCGCAGCAGCCCCTTGATGAAAGGATTGCAATCAACCTCATGACCGAGCCGTCAGCCTTGAGGCTGCTTCGCAGCCCAGCGGGGATAAATCCCCTCGCCACAGGACAGGGCACCTCCTATGAACTCCAGCATAATCCCACCCACCGATCACCTATCACCCCAATAGCTGGAGTCCACCCGGACAACCCCCTAGAATCGCCGCACCTTTGAAGGAGACGATTGCATGCTGATGGTGATTTCCCCCGCCAAGACCCTCGATTACGAAACTGCGCCGGCCACTGAGCGTTTTACCCAGCCGCAATACCTGGATCACTCCCAGGCGTTGATCGAGCAATTGCGCGAACTTTCTCCGGCGCAAATCAGCGAGCTGATGCACGTTTCCGACAAGATCGGCGGCCTCAATGCCGCACGGTTCGGCAGTTGGACCCCGGCGTTTACTCCGGCCAATGCCAAACAGGCTCTGCTGGCTTTCAAGGGTGATGTGTACACCGGCCTCGATGCACAAAGCTTTGCCGAAGCCGATTTCGACTATGCCCAGGAGCATCTGCGCATGCTCTCCGGTCTTTATGGCCTGCTGCGCCCTTTGGACCTGATGCAACCCTATCGCCTGGAGATGGGCACCAAGCTGGCCAATGCCCGGGGCAAGGACCTTTATGCGTTCTGGGGCCCGCGTATCAGTGAGTGGCTGAACGAAGCGTTGGCCGACCAGGGTGACGACATACTGTTGAACCTGGCCTCCAATGAATACTTCTCGGCGGTCAAACGCAGCGTGCTCAAAGCGCGTGTCATTGATACCGAGTTCAAGGACCTGAAGAACGGCCAGTACAAAATCATCAGTTTCTACGCCAAGAAAGCCCGTGGCCTGATGAGCCGCTTCGTGATTCAGGAACGCATCAACGATCCGGCAGCACTCAAGCAGTTCGATGCCCAGGGCTACCGTTTCAATGCCCAACAATCGAGCGCGGACAAACTGGTGTTCCTGCGTGACCATGCCCCCGAATAAAGCACATCCTTATATGGCCCCTTGATCAGGGGCCTTGATCAAACCCGAACACGTCATCTAACTTCCCCACCCACTTCGTCAGTTCCATGACGCCAATAAATCGCCCCCTCCCCTCGCTAACTTTTGTTTCACTCGACATCTGTCAGTTTTTTACGTAGTGGCACCAAATTTTTTATTCGGTAGTGGCACAAAAATATCTACCCCCCTTAACTCCCCGTTATCAAAGGTCAAAATGGCAAGTGCCATCATCATGAGGTCAGTGCCATCTTTCATAATATTTCGAAAAATTTCGAAAATCGCGATGAGCGGATCGGAACTATGTGAAATTGCACGGCTCATACCACCCGTAACGATTCTCACGGAGCGTGTAAGAGAAGACTTACATAGGCCGTCGATCCAAGTAACCAAGTTGTCATGGCAATTTAGTGAAACGGTCGCCTATTTGGATCCATCTTATAAAGGACAGGAGATAACGCACCATTACTATCCCCTACAAGGCCAAGGCTGCGCCCCTATAACGTGCTCACCCGAGCACACAAGCTTCTGATTTTGTGGGCTTTTTGCCAGGGATCAGAGGTGAAGGACCTTTGCACGAGCGTTCCCGAATACGAGGACTGGCTGCATAACAGGGCAGGTCATAACAACTAGGCCGCATTGCGCACAACTTGAGTGCACTTATTTAGACACTCGGAACTTAAGTATGCCTGCACACGGCACTGTGGCGCCTGCATTCCACACTTCCGAGTGCACTATGACCGCTGAACACTATTAACTCCGGCCATTTAATGGCGTGAAAAACAGAGGTAAATGCGATGCGCATTAGCATATTTGGTTTGGGTTACGTCGGTGCAGTATGTGCCGGTTGCCTGTCTGCACGGGGCCATGATGTCGTTGGCGTAGATGTCGCCAAAGACAAAATCGACATGATCAACGCCGGTAAATCGCCGATCGTTGAACCCGGTCTGGGCGAGCTGTTGGCACAAGGTATCGAAACAGGCCGTCTGCGCGGAACCACCAACTTCGCCGAAGCGATTCGTGATACTGACCTGTCGATGATTTGCGTCGGTACACCGAGCAAGAAGAACGGCGATCTGGAACTCAACTACATCGAAGCGGTGTGCCGCGAGATCGGTTTTGTCCTGCGCGACAAGACCACCCGCCACACCGTCGTGGTTCGCAGCACCGTACTGCCAGGCACCGTGGCGAATGTGGTCATCCCGATTCTGGAAGACTGCTCCGGCAAAAAGGCCGGTGTCGATTTCGGCGTCGCGGTCAACCCTGAGTTCCTGCGTGAAAGCACCGCGATCAAGGACTACGACCTGCCACCGATGACCGTCATCGGCGAGTTCGACAAAGCCTCCGGCGACGTTCTGCAATCGCTGTACGAAGAGCTCGATGCGCCGATCATCCGCAAGGACATCGCTGTCGCCGAGATGATCAAGTACACCTGCAACGTCTGGCACGCCACCAAGGTGACCTTTGCCAACGAGATCGGCAACATCGCCAAGGCCGTCGGCGTCGATGGTCGTGAAGTGATGGATGTGGTCTGCCAGGACAAGACCCTGAACCTGTCCCAGTACTACATGCGCCCAGGCTTCGCATTCGGCGGCTCGTGCCTGCCCAAGGACGTTCGCGCCCTGACCTACCGCGCCAGCTCTCTGGACGTGGAAGCGCCGCTGCTCAACTCGCTGATGCGCAGCAACGAATCCCAGGTGCAGAACGCCTTCGATATCGTTTCCAGCCATGACAAGCGCAAAGTCGCCCTGCTGGGCCTGAGCTTCAAGGCCGGCACCGACGACCTGCGTGAAAGCCCACTGGTAGAACTGGCGGAAATGCTGATCGGCAAGGGTTTCGACCTGAAGATCTACGACAGCAACGTCGAATACGCCCGCGTCCACGGTGCGAACAAGGATTACATCGAGTCGAAGATCCCTCACGTCTCGTCCTTGCTCAACGCCGATTTCGACTCGGTGATCGACAGCTCCGACATCATCATCCTGGGCAACCGCGACGAGAAGTTCCGCGCGCTGACCGAAAACGTACCGGAAGGCAAGCAGGTCATCGACCTGGTTGGCTTCATGTCCAAGGCCACCAACCCGAGTGGCCGGACCGAAGGCATCTGCTGGTAAGTCTGTTTGCCGGCCGGGGCAACGCCCCGGCCGGCCTTTCGCCTGCCTTAACCCATCGGGCCGCCCACAAGGCCCGCCCGAGATAGAGACGGATGCAGATTATGCACAGGCTAAAGCACGGCCTGCTTCAGGCCGCCGGTTGGCTGTTTTACTTGAGTTTATTGATGGGCATCGCCATGGCGTTGCCCACGTCCACGTTCGACTCCGAATCCAAGGATTTCATTTTCCTGATCGGCGCCGTGGGCATCTGGCGTTACTCCATGGGAGCGACGCATTTCGTGCGCGGCATGATCTTCCTGTACATCGTCTACCCGCATCTGCGCCGCAAGGTACGCAAGCTGGGCAAGGCGGCGGATCCGTCCCACGTGTACCTGATGGTCACCAGCTTCCGGATCGACGCGCTGACGACCGCCCAGGTCTACAGCTCGGTGATTCGCGAGGCCATCGACTGCGGGCTGCCCACTACCGTGGTCTGCTCCATCGTGGAGATGTCCGACGAATTGCTGGTCAAGAGCCTTTGGGCGCGCATGAACCCGCCAGAGCACGTCAAGCTGGACTTCGTGCGCATCCCTGGCACCGGTAAGCGTGACGGCCTGGCCTTCGGTTTCCGCGCCATTTCCCGCCACTTGCCGGACGACCGTGCAGTGGTCGCGGTGATCGATGGCGATACCGTGCTCGCCGAAGGCGTGGTGCGCAAGACCGTGCCGTGGTTCCAACTGTTCGGCAACGTCGGCGGCCTGACCACCAACGAGTTCTGCGAAGTGCGCGGCGGCTACATCATGAGCGAATGGCACAAACTGCGCTTCGCTCAGCGCCACATCAACATGTGCTCCATGGCCCTGTCCAAGCGTGTGCTGACCATGACCGGCCGCATGTCGGTGTTCCGCGCCACTGTGGTCACCAACCCGGACTTCATCGCCGACGTGGAAAGCGACTCGCTGCAACACTGGCGCCTGGGCCGCTTCAAGTTTCTCACCGGCGACGACAAGTCGAGCTGGTTCAGCCTGATGCGTCTGGGCTACGACACGTTCTACGTACCCGATGCGGCGATCAATACCGTCGAGCATCCGCCGGAAAAAAGCTTCATCAAGGCCAGTCGCAAGCTGATGTTCCGCTGGTACGGCAACAACCTGCGGCAGAACTCCCGGGCACTGGGCCTGGGCATGAAGCGTCTGGGTCTGTTCACCTCGGTGGTGCTGTTCGACCAGCGCGTGTCGATGTGGACCTCGCTGCTGGGCCTGACCGTGGCACTGATTGCCAGCTTCAAGTACGGCACCGCATTCATCCTGGTGTACCTGCTGTGGATCGGCATCACCCGGTTGCTCTTGACCCTGTTGCTGTCGTGCTCCGGACACCGGATCGGTCCGGCCTACCCGGCGATTCTCTATTACAACCAGATCGTTGGCGCGCTGGTGAAGATCTACGTGTTCTTCCGCCTCGACCAACAGTCCTGGACTCGCCAGCCCACCCATCTGACCCGTGATCTCGCCAGCTTTCAACGTTGGTTCAACACTTGGTCGTCTCGGACCATGACCTTCTCCGCCGGCAGCGTGTTTGTTGCCGTGCTGCTGATGATGGTCTGACCGAACTCGCCTGAATTAACTAGGAAATCGCCCCTATGAACACCGCCGTGAATGTCAACGTAGTGCATGAATCCGAAGCCCAGCGCCAACACGCCCGAGTGAAAATCCCGGCCAAGTTGCGTTTCTTCGGCCCCGACCGTACGCCCATGGAGGTCAAGGTCCTGGACCTGTCCGCCGGAGGCCTGTGCTTCAACGCCGGCCAGATGCCGCTCAAGGTGGGCGAGGCGTACAAGGGTCGCCTGCAATTCGTGATCGACAACCTTGGCCTGGCCATGGACGTGGAACTGCAGGTTCGCTCCTACGACCGCCAGACCGGTCGCACCGGCTGCCAGTTCCAGAATCTGGAGCCTCGGGACATCTCGACGCTGCGTCACATCATCACCTCGCACCTGGCCGGCGACATCGTCGGCGTCGGCGATGTGCTGGCGACGTTGCAACGCGACAACTTCACCAAGGCGCGCAAGCAGAAGGATGACAACGGTGGCATGACCGCCCTGGGTCGCCTGCGGGCCGTGACCTTCAGCCTGGCGATTTTTATCGTCGGCCTGGCGGCGTTCGGCTTCATCTTCAAGTCGGTGTACGGCATGTACTTCGTCAGCCACGCCCAGGCAGGCCTGGTGAATGTACCGGGCACCTCCATCACCATGCCGCGTGACGGCACCGTGCAGAGCCTGGTCCAGGCCGACGGCGTGGCCGCCAAAGGTGCCCCGCTGGCCACGTTCAGTACCAGCATGCTCGATGTGCTCAAGGGCCATTTGGACGACAACCAGCTGCAACCGTCCAAGGTCGAGGAACTGTTCGGCAAGCAAATGACCGGCACCCTGACCTCGCCGTGCGACTGCATCGTGGCCCAGCAACTGGTGTCCGACGGTCAGTACGCCAGCAAGGGTGACGTGATCTTCCAACTGGTCCCACGGGGCACCGAAGCCAACGTCGAAGCACGCTTCTCCTATCGCCAGTTCAGCGACGTGCGCCCAGGCACCCCGGTCAGCTTCCAGGTTGCCGGCGAAGACACCACCCGTACCGGCAAGATCGTCAGCAGCACCAGCCTGAAAAGCGCCGACCTGTCGTCCGATATCCGTGTACTGATCCAGCCTGACGAACCCCTGGACAGCTCGCTGGCCGGCCGGCCGGTAGAAGTCACCAGTGACCGTGGCCCGAACCTGAACTGGCTGATCGACAAAGCCATGGCTGTCGGTATTTAAGTCGAGGACATGCCCGTGACCATTACAAAAATCCTGAACACACCGCAGTTTCTGTGGGAGCGGGCTTGCTCGCGAAAGGATCAACGCGGTCTTACCGTGGCACCGCAGCGCCTGCTTCGCGAGCAAGCCCGCTCCCACAGAGGGTTTGCATTTTGTGCACTGGCGCTGGCGGTCAGCCTCAGCGGCTGCGCGGGCCTGCCCGACCAGCGCCTGGCCAACGAGGCCCTCAAGCGCGGTGACACCACGCTGGCGCAGCAGAACTATCAGCAACTGGCAGACCTGGGCTACAGCGAAGCCCAGGTCGGCCTGGCCGACATCCAGGTGGACAGCCGCGACCCCGAGCAGATGAAAAAGGCCGAGGCGACTTACCGCGCCGCGGCCGATATCTCGCCACGGGCCCAGGCTCGCCTGGGCCGCCTGCTGGTGGCCAAACCCGGCTCCAGCGAAGCGGAAAAACACGAAGCCGAAGGCCTGTTGAAGAAAGCCTTCGCCAACGGTCAGGGCGGCACCCTCATCCCGCTGGCGATGCTGTACCTGCAATATCCTCAAAGCTTCCCGAACGTCAACGCTCAGCAGCAGATCAGCCAATGGCGCAGTGCCGGTTACCCGGAAGCGGGCCTGGCGCAGATTCTGCTCTATCGCACCCAGGGCACCTACGACCAGCATCTGGATGAAGTGGAAAAAGTCTGCAAGGCCGCATTGGCTACCACCGATATCTGCTACGTCGAACTGGCCACGGTCTATCAGAAACGCGGCCAGCCTGAACAGCAGGCCGAGTTGCTCAAGCAAATGCAGGCCGGTCATCAGAGTGGCACCGTGTCCGCCCAGCGCGTGGACAGCGTCGCCCGCGTCCTGGCCGATGCGAACCTGGGCAAGACCGACGAAAAGACCGCACAGTCGTTGCTCGAAGGCATCGCCCCTGGCTATCCCGCTGCCTGGGTCAGCCTGGCGCAGATTCTCTACGACTTCCCCGAGTTGGGTGACGTCGACAAGATGATGCAGTACCTGGAAAACGGCCGCGCCGCCGATCAGCCGCGTGCCGATCTGTTGCTGGGCAAGCTGTACTACGAAGGCAAGTGGGTACCGGCTGACGCCAAGGTGGCCGAAGCGCATTTCCAGAAAGCCGTTGGCCGCGAAGTGGCCGCCGATTACTACCTGGGCCAGATCTATCGCCGTGGTTACCTGGGCCAGGTGTACTCGCAAAAGGCCCTGGACCATCTGCTCAAGGCCGCGCGCAACGGCCAGAACAGCGCTGACTTCGCCATCGCCCAGTTGTTCTCCCAAGGCAAGGGCACCAAGCCCGACCCGGTCAATGCTTATGTGTTCAGTCAGTTGGCCAAGGTCCAGAACACCCCGCAAGCCATCGAGCTTGCCCAGACCCTCGAAGCCCAATTACCGCCGAACCAGCTTGCACAAGCCCAGCGCCTGCTACAACAAGAGCAGGCCATTCGCGGCGCCATGAGCCCCGATACGCTGGAACTGCAAGCCCTAAAAGAAGATGACGGCGAGGAACCTCTATGAAGCCTTTGAAGCTCAATCCTTTTGTGCAGGCCGGTATTGGCCTGTCGTTTGCCCTGCTGTGGTCCTGCCCGACCCTGGCGGCCCTGACTGAAGACCAGAACTTCGGCCTGGACGTGAAAATCACCGCCCAGTCCGAAGACGATCGCGACCTCGGCACCCAGCGCGGCGGCGACGTCAACGGTATCGGTCTGGACCTGCGTCCATGGATCTACGGTGAGCGCGGCGCCTGGAGCGCCTACGCCATGGCCCAGGCCGTGACGTCTACCGACACCATCGAGACCGACACCCTGCAACAGTCCGATGACGCAACCGCGCAAACCGACAGCGGTGATCGCGAAGTCAAGAAGAACTACCTGGCCATGCGCGAGTTCTGGATTGGCTATCGGGGCCTGACCCCTTACCCGGGCGAGCAGCTGAAGTTCGGTCGCCAACGCCTGCGCAACGAAGACGGCCAATGGCGCGACACCAATATCGAAGCCCTGAACTGGACCTTCGACACCACCTTGTTGCGGGCCAACCTGGGTGTTGCCGAGCGTTTCAGCGAATACCGCACCGACCTCAAGGAGTTGGCGCCCGACGACAAGGACCGCCTGCACGTCTACGGTGACGTGGGCTACCAGTGGATGCCAGGCCAGTGGGCCGGGATCCGCGCCCACCACACCCACGACAATGGCAGCCTCGATTACCCGACCCCGGGCGAAGCCACCGACTCCCTGGACAAGACCCAGAACGGTGACCTGTCCTGGCTGGGCCTGGAAGCCAATAGCGACGCCTACAACTGGCGCAATACCAACACCGTCAACTACTGGGCCAGCCTCACCGGCATGACCGGCGATCGCGACACCGTCAACCCGCTCAACGCCGACGGCACGCGCCCCGCCCAACTCAAGCGTAGCGACGACGTCGATGGCTGGGCCACCGACCTGGGCATCCGCCTGCGCCTGGACCCGCAGTGGCAAGTCGGCGCGGCCTATGCCCGCGCCAGCGAGGACTACGAACAGAACGGTCTGCAAAGTAACCGCTCGAACTACACCGGCACCCGCTCGCGCGTCCACCGTTTCGGTGAAGCCTTCCGTGGCGAAATGGCCAACACCCAGAGCGCCAGCCTGTTCGGTTCCTGGCAGTTGCGAGACGAATACGACGCAAGCCTGGTGTACCACAAGTTCTGGCGCGTGGACGGCAACAAGCCGGTGGGCAGTAACGGCATCAACGCGGTGCAAAACAACACCGACGATGTGACCGGCGCGATCCTCTCCACCTCGTCCCTGCCACTGCGCGACGGTAACAAGGACCTGGGCCAGGAAGTCGACCTGGTGGTCACCAAGTACTTCAAGCAAGGCCTGCTGCCGGCCGCGCTGAGCCAGTCCATCGACGAGCCGTCGGCGCTGGTGCGCTTTCGTGGCGGTGTGTTCAAGCCTGGCGACGCCTACGGCAAAGAGGTCGATTCATACATGCATCGCGCCTTTGTCGACGTGATCTGGCGCTTCTGATGCGAATGACCATGGGAGTGCCCGATATGAACCGCTACCTCAGGAACAGCCAGGCGATGAAAGGTTCGATCAGCCTGTTGGCCGCAGCGTTGCTGCTGGCCGGCTCGTCGGCGTTCGCCAACGTTGAACCGGTGGTCAAACCGGGCAACGTGGTCAAGGAACTGCAACAAGCCAAGACCTACACCGTCAGCAGCGCGCCGACCGCTCCGCTGGAACTGGCTGCGCCGACCCTGCCCGACCTCACAGGCTTCACCGCCGAAGCGGCCGCGGCCAAGATCGTGCGCAGCAAGCCCGGCAAGGTCAGCGTACGCCGGATGATGCAGGAAAACGCCTTGAAGGACTTCATCGGCGGCGACAACAAGATGGCCGAGTGGGTGGTGCGCCAGCACGGCATCCCACAGGCCATCTTCATCGACGATGGCTACATGAACCTCAAGGACCTGGCCAAGAAAGTGCCCAAGCAGTACCTCAAGGAAACCTCGCCGGGGGTCTTCCTGGCCAGGATTCCCATTGTGGTGGGTGAAAAAGGCATCCTGGAAATCGACCAACAGACCCAGGAACTGCGCCTGTCCCAAGAGGGCGGCTCGTTCCTGGTCAACGATGGAAAGATGTTCATCCGCGACACCAAGGTCACCGGCTGGCGCGAAAAGGACAATGGCCCCGCCACGTTCCGCTCGGCCAACGAATTCCGCCCGTTCCTGCTGTCCTGGGGCGGCACCGAGACTTACATCGTCAATACCAAAATGGCCAGCTTCGGCTACGCCAACAGTAAGTCGTACGGGGTGAGTATTTCCCAGTACACGCCCAACATGGCCAAGGTCCTCAAGCGCCCGGAACCGACCGGCTGGATCATCGATTCCGAGTTCTCGGACATGTGGTACGGCTTCTACTGCTACGAAACCAACGACTTTGTGGTCAAGGGCAACACCTACAAGGACAACATCGTCTACGGCATTGACCCCCACGACCGTTCCCATCGGCTGATCATCGCCGACAACACCGTCTACGGGACCAAGAAGAAGCACGGGATCATCATTTCCCGTGAGGTCAACGACAGCTTCATTTTCAACAACCGCAGCTACGACAACAAACTCTCGGGCCTGGTGATCGACCGTAACAGCGTGAACAACGTGATCGCCTACAACGAGATCTACAAGAACCACACCGACGGCATCACGCTGTACGAGAGTGGTGACAACCTGTTGTGGGGCAACAAAGTGATCAGCAACCGGCGCCACGGCATCCGGATTCGTAACAGCGTGAACATCCGCCTTTACGAAAACGTCTCCATGGCCAACGGCCTGACCGGCCTTTACGGCCACATCAAAGACCTGTCCGACACCGACCGGGACATCAAGCTCGACCCGTTCGACGCCCAGGTCTCGCTGATCGTGGTCGGTGGCGAACTGGCTGCCAACGGCAGCGGCCCATTGTCCATCGACTCTCCATTGAGCGTTGAGCTGTACCGCGTGTCCATGCTCGCGCCGACCAAATCCAGCGGCATCAGCTTCTCGGGGATTCTGGGCGAGCGCCAGGATGAAATTCTCGACCTGCTGGTGCGCCAGCAGAAAGCCGTGCTGATCGACCCTGTCGAACGCCAGACCGAAATGCGGGACTGAGGATGACCTTTATGAACCCACAGATGATCAAACTTCTGGGCCTGTCCGCCCTGACTGCCGGCATTCTCGCCGCCACCAGCGGCGCGCGCGCCGATGAAATCACGGCCCCCACGTTTACTGCCGAACCGTGCTGCAACCTGTGCCCTGCTGCCCATGACGCGAAGAACTACACCACGCGCTATCAGCAGAACTTCACCACGCTGGTGCAGGCCCAGGGCGATTGGCTGTTCCGTACCCAGGAAGACCTGCGTACCGAATTCGACACCACCCCGGCCGGCTACAAGCGCATGCAGCAGTTGCACGACGCCTTCAAGAAAAAAGGCGTTGAGTTGGTGCTCGTCTACCAACCGACCCGGGGTCTGGTGAACCGCAACAAACTCAACCCCCAGGAAAAGGCCAGCTACGACTTCGACAAAGCCCTGACCAACTACAAAACCATGCTCGGGCGCTTCGCGCAGATGGGTTATGTGGTGCCTGACCTGTCGCCGCTGACCAACGAAAACCTGCCCGACACCCTGCCGGCCCACGATTTCTACTTCCGTGGCGACCAGCACTGGACCCCTTATGGCGCCCAGCGCACAGCGAAGATCGTGGCCGAGAAGGTCAAGCAGATCCCGGCCTTCGCCGACATCCCCAAGCAGGAATTCGAAACCAAGAAGTCCGGCCGCATGGGCAAGACCGGCACTCTGCACAACATGGCCGGTCAGCTGTGCGGCACCAGCTACGCGATCCAGTACATGGACCAGTTCACCACCGAGCCGAAAGGCGAAGCCGGCGGCGGCGATCTGTTCGGCGATTCCGGTGATCCGCAGATCACCCTCGTGGGCACCAGCCACAGCGGCAAAAACTACAACTTCGCCGGCTTCCTGCAAGAAGCCATCGGCGCCGACATCCTCAACGTCGCCTTCCCCGGTGGCGGTCTGGAAGGCGCGATGATCCAGTACCTGGGCAGCGAAGAATTCCAGAAGAGCCCGCCGAAAATCCTCATCTGGGAATTCTCGCCGCTGTATCGCCTGGACCAGGAAACCATCTACCGCCAGATGATGGCGCTGCTGGACAACAACGGTTGCGAAGGCAAGCCCGCGCTGCTGAGCAGCAAAACGGCGCTCAAGCCCGGCAAGAACGAATTGATGGTCAACAGCAAGAACATGGACCTGCGTAACGGCAGCCACCAGATCGATATCCGCTTCGCCGATACCTCGGTGAAAACCCTACAAGCCACCCTCTGGTACATGAATGGGCGCCACGAGGATATCAAGATCGAAAAACCGGACACTTCCGAAACCGACGGACGCTTCGCCTTCCAATTGCGTACCGATGAGGACTGGGCTTCCCAGAACCTGCTGGCTGTAGAAGTCCAGGGACCTGAAGCCGGTGCCGAGCCACAGCAAATCGAAGCGAAAGTCTGCAAACGCAACGCATCTCCGCAAGCCGGGCAACAAACGGCTCAAATCGGACAATGAGGTCTCGTCTCATGACCAGAACCATGCGCACCCGAACGTTGAAAACGCTGCTGGCGCCGTCCCTGCTGACCCTGGCGATATTCGCCGGCGCGACGCAGGCCGCGGCCCCGCTACGCCCGCCCCAGGGTTACTTCGCACCGATTGAAAAATTCAAGACGGGCAGCTCTGACGAGCGCTGCGAATCGGTACCGACGCCTTACACCGGCTCGCTGCAATTTCGCAGCAAGTACGAAGGCTCCGACAAGGCCCGTGCAACCCTGAACACGCAATCGGAAAAAGCCTTCCGTGACAGCACCGCTGACATCACCAAGATCGAACGCGGCATCAGCAAACAAGTGATGCAATTCATGCGCGACGGGCGCCCCGAGCAGCTGGAATGCACCCTGAACTGGCTGACCGCCTGGGCCAAGGCCGATGCGCTGATGTCCAAGGACTTCAACCACACCGGCAAGTCCATGCGCAAATGGGCCTTGGGAAGCATGGCGTCGGCCTATGTTCGCCTGAAGTTCTCCGAGTCACATCCATTGGCCAATCATCAGGAGCAGGCGCAACTGATCGAAGGCTGGTTCAGCAAGATGGCCGATCAGGTGGTCAGCGACTGGGACAACCTGCCGCTGAAAAAAATCAACAACCACTCCTACTGGGCCGCCTGGTCGGTGATGGCCACCGCCGTGGCGACCAACCGCCGCGACCTGTTCGACTGGGCCGTCAAGGAATACAAGGTCGGCGTCAACCAGGTCGACGCCGAGGGCTTCTTGCCCAACGAACTCAAGCGCAAGCAACGCGCCCTGTCCTACCACAACTATGCCCTGCCGCCCCTGGCGATGATTGCCAGTTTCGCTCAGGTCAACGGCGTGGACCTGCGCCAGGAAAACAACGGCGCCCTCAAGCGCCTGGCTGACCAGGTCCTGGCCGGGGTGAAAGATCCGGACATCTTCGAAGACAAGAACGGCGATGAACAGGACATGAAGGATCTGAAAGTCGATTCCAAGTTCGCCTGGCTCGAACCGTTCTGCAGCCTCTACACCTGCCCCGAGGATGTGCTGGAGCGCAAGCATGAAATGCAGCCGTTCAAGACGTTCCGCCTCGGCGGGGACTTGACCAAGGTGTACGACCCTTCATGGGAAAAAGGTGAGAAAGGTAGCTGATGCCGTAACCCTGCCTGGCAGGGAACCTTGTGGGAGCGGGCTTGCTCGCGAATTCGGTCTGTCATCCAGCATTGATGTCGACTGATAAACCGCCTTCGCGAGCAAGCCCGCTCCCACAGGGCAGTGTCAGACATGAACTGTGTTATGCCCCCCGGTTTTCATGGGGGGGTTTGGGGGGGCTCTGGCCCTTGACTGTTGATTCAACATGGAGAGATCGGGATGGTATTTTCATCCAATGTGTTCCTGTTCCTGTTCTTGCCGATCTTTCTCGGCTTGTACTACTTGAGCGGGCAACGCTATCGCAACCTGCTGTTATTGCTGGCCAGCTATGTGTTCTATGCCTGGTGGCGCGTGGACTTCCTGGCGTTGTTCGCCGGTGTCACCCTGTGGAACTACTGGATCGGCCTGAAAGTCGGCGCCGCCGGCGTGCGCACCAAACCGGCCCAGCGCTGGCTGTTGCTCGGCGTGGGCGTGGATCTGTGCATCCTGGGCTATTTCAAGTACGCCAACTTCGGTGTGGACAGCCTCAACGCGATCATTACCGGCTTCGGTCTCAATCCGTTCATCCTGACCCACGTGTTGTTGCCGATCGGGATCTCGTTCTACATCTTCGAGTCCATCAGCTACATCATCGACGTGTATCGCGGTGATACCCCGGCAACCCACAACCTGATCGACTTCGCAGCGTTCGTGGCGATCTTCCCGCACCTGATCGCCGGCCCCGTGTTGCGTTTCCGCGACCTGGCCGATCAGTTCAACAACCGCACCCACACCCTGGACAAGTTCTCCGAAGGCTGCACGCGCTTCATGCAGGGTTTCATCAAGAAGGTGTTCATCGCCGACACCCTGGCGGTGGTGGCCGACCATTGCTTTGCCCTGGAGAACCCCACCACGGGCGATGCCTGGCTCGGCGCCCTGGCTTACACCGCACAACTGTACTTCGACTTCTCCGGCTACAGCGACATGGCCATCGGCCTGGGCTTGATGATGGGTTTCCGTTTCATGGAAAACTTCAAGCAGCCCTACATCAGCCAGTCGATCACCGAGTTCTGGCGGCGCTGGCACATCAGCCTGTCGACCTGGCTGCGCGATTACCTCTACATCACCTTGGGCGGCAATCGCAAAGGCACGTTGATGACCTATCGCAACCTGTTCCTGACCATGCTGCTCGGTGGTCTGTGGCACGGCGCGAACATCACCTACGTGATCTGGGGCGCCTGGCACGGTATGTGGCTGGCCATCGAAAAAGCGGTAGGCATCAACACCACGCCACGCGCTCTGAATCCGATCCGCTGGGCACTGACGTTCCTGCTGGTGGTGATGGGCTGGGTGATCTTCCGCGCCGAGAACCTGCACGTAGCCGGCCGCATGTACAGCGCCATGTTCAGCTTCGGCGACTGGTCGCTGTCGGAACTGACCCGCGCCAACCTCACCGGTCTGCAAATCGCCACGCTGGCGGTGGCCTACGCCACCCTCGCCTTCTTCGGCCTGCGCGATCTCTACACCAATCAGCCACCGGTCAAGACCAAACCTGAAGTGAACACCGAGGCCGACGGTCCGGCTACGGCTCAACCAGGGCTGATCAAAGCCGTCCCGGGTGAAAACCCGTCGAACATTCATGAACCGGGCTACACCGTAGGCGTCGAAGCCCAGGTGCAACCGGCCTACTGGACCGCGGACTGGTCACGCTATGCAATGCGCGCCCTGGTGCTGATGTTGTTCATTGCCTCGATTCTCAAACTCTCGGCGCAAAGCTTCTCGCCGTTCCTTTACTTCCAGTTCTGAGGGATCTGAACATGACCCGCTCATTACGCATCTTCTACATCGCACTGTTCTTGCTGACCTTGACGGTCCTGGGCCTGTGGTCGGTGCGCAGCTTCTTCGGTTTCAGCACCAACCCCGACGCGACCGTGCTCAACGGTCGCTGGAGCAAAGCCGTCGAGACGCACTACGACGAAGAGTTCCCGATCAAGCGCCTGGGCACCAACATCTGGGCGGCATTGGACTACAAGCTGTTCAACGAGGGCCGCAAAGGCGTGGTCCTGGGCCGCGACCAGTGGCTGTACAGCGACGAAGAGTTCAATCCGATCGTCAACGAAGAACAGAACCTGCAAGGCAACTACGCGCTGGTCGAAGGCGTGCGCCAGAAGCTCAAGGAACAGGGCATCACCCTGGTCATGGCCATCGTGCCGGCCAAGGTGCGGTTGTATCCGGAGCACTTGGGTGAAGTGAAGCCTTCGAGCATTCACGCCAACCTCTACCAGGATTTCCATGCCCGTGTGGCGGCAGACAAGATCCTGGCCCCTGACCTGCTCGGCCCGATGCAACAGGCCAAGCTAAGCGGCCAGCAAGTGTTCCTGCGCACCGACACCCACTGGACGCCGGAGGGCGCGCAGGTCGCCGCCGAGAAGCTGGCGAAGACGATTGCCGAGCGCACCCCACTCAACGGCGAGCCACAACGTTTCGTCACCGAGATTGCGGAAAAAATCACCCACAAGGGCGACCTGCGTCAGTTCCTGCCCCTGGACCCGCTGTTCGAAAACCTGATGCCAGCCCAGGAGCCGCTGGTCAAACGCACCACCCGTGAAGCCGACGACCAGCCGGCCGAAGGCGACGCGCTGTTTGCCGATGCCCAGGTGCCCGTGGCGCTGATCGGCACCAGTTACAGCGCCAACCCCAACTGGAACTTCGTCGGCGCCCTCAAGCAGGCCCTCAACAGCGACGTCGTGAACTACGCCGAAGACGGCCATGGCCCGATTCTGCCGATGCTCAGCTACCTCAAGAGCGACGCCTTCAAGAACAGCCCGCCACAGGTGCTGATCTGGGAGTTTCCTGAACGTTATCTGCCTGTGAACAACGAAATCGGTGACGCCGACCCGCAGTGGGTCGCAGAACTCAAACAAGCCGGCGCACGCCAACAGAACGTCGCTGCCAACACCCCATCCGAGACGCCCGACCGGGCGCAAAACTGAAAGAGAGGTCCACCATGACTTTCACTACAACTCCTCGCCGTCTCGCCGCTCGCTCCCTCAAGGCCGTTGCCCTGGTTGCCAGCATGAGCGCCCTTTCCCTGTCCGCCTTTGCCGGTGACTCGGCCCTGTACGGTCCGGTTGCGCCAAAAGGTTCGAGCTTCGTGCGGATCTACAACGCCAGCAATGCCGAAGTCAGCGCCACCGTCGGCAGCACCAACTTAAGCGACGTAGCACCACTGGCCAGCACTGACTTCAGCTTCATGCCCGGCGGCGACTACAGCGCCAAGGTCGGCAGCCAGACCGTCCCGGTAAAACTGGCCCCCGATCACTATTACACCCTGGTCAACAACGCCAGCGGCCAGCCTCAGTTGATTGAAGAACCGCCGTTCAAGAACAAGCAGAAGTCCCTGGTACGCGTACAGAACCTCAGCGACAAGCCGCTGACCCTCAAGACTGCCGATGGCAAGACCGAAGTGGTCAAGACCGTGGCAGCCAAGGGCCGTGGCGAGCGTGAAATCAACCCGGTGAAAGTGAGCCTGGCACTGTTCGACGGCGACAAGAAAGTCGGCGATCTCAAGCCCGTGGCCCTGGAACGCGGCGAAGCGGCCGTGCTGTACGTCACCGGTTCGGGCAGCAGCCTGTCGCCAGTGTGGGTAAAACGCCCAGTGTCGACCCGCTGATCAATTCACCTGAGGGCTGAACGCCTATTTGTGTAGGAGCTGCCGCAGGCTGCGATCTTTTGATCTTGATCTTTCGCTTGGGATTCAAGTGTTAGCGCAAAGATCGCAGCCTCGCTGCACTCGTCAGCTCCTACAGCAAAGGTCAGTCATTCGGGTACGGAACAACAACAAGAGAGTGAAACGACAGAACGCAGTAGCTCTAAAAACCATTTCGATTTGTAGGAGTAACAAACATGATTCCGGTGATCTTGTCAGGTGGTAGCGGCTCACGTCTTTGGCCGCTTTCGCGCAAGCAATTCCCTAAACAGTTCCTGGCCCTGACCGGCGAACACACCCTGTTCCAACAAACCCTCGAGCGCCTGGTGTTCGAAGGCATGGACACCCCGATCGTGGTTTGCAACAAAGACCACCGGTTCATCGTCAACGAGCAGTTGACCAACCGCAAGCTGGAAGCCCAGCGCATTCTGATGGAACCGTTCGGACGCAACACCGCGCCGGCCGTGGCGCTGACCGCAATGATGCTGGTCAATGAAGGTCGCGACGAGCTGATGCTGGTCCTGCCGGCCGACCACGTGCTGGAAGACCAGAAGGCCCTGCAACGCGCATTGGCCCTGGCCACCGTGGCCGCCGAGCGTGGCGAAATGGTGCTGTTCGGCGTACCGGCCACCAAACCGGAAACCGGTTATGGCTACATCAAGTCGACCAACGATGCCCTGCTGCCTGAAGGGGTGAGCCGCGTTTCGCACTTCGTCGAAAAACCCGACGTCAAGCGCGCCACCGAGTTCGTCGAAGCCGGCGGTTACTTCTGGAACAGCGGCATGTTCCTGTTCCGCGCCAGCCGTTTCCTCGAAGAGCTGAAAAAGCACGATCCGGACATTTACGACACCTGCCTGCTGACCCTGGAGCGCAGCGAGCAGACCCCCGACACCATCACCTTCGACGAAGCCACCTTCGCCTGCTGCCCGGACAACTCCATCGACTACGCCGTCATGGAAAAGACCCAGCGCGCCTGCGTGGTGCCACTGTCGGCCGGCTGGAGCGATGTCGGCTGCTGGTCGTCGCTGTGGGAAGTCAACCCCAAGGACGCCAACGGCAACGTCACCAAGGGCGACGTCGTCGTCCAGGACAGCCGTAACTGCATGATCCATGGCAACGGCAAGCTGGTGTCGGTGATCGGCCTGGACAACATTGTGGTGGTCGAAACCAAGGACGCCATGATGATCGCCCACAAGGACAAGGTCCAAGGCGTCAAGCAAATGGTCAACACCCTCAACGCCCAGGGCCGCACTGAAACCCAGAACCATTGCGAGGTCTATCGTCCGTGGGGTTCCTATGATTCGGTGGACATGGGCGGTCGTTTCCAGGTCAAGCACATCTCGGTCAAGCCGGGTGCGTGCCTGTCGCTGCAGATGCACCACCACCGCGCCGAACACTGGATCGTGGTCAGCGGCACCGCCGAAGTGACCTGCGATGAGAATGTGTTCCTGCTCTGCGAAAACCAGTCGACCTATATCCCGATCGCCTCGGTTCATCGTCTGCGCAACCCGGGCAAGATCCCGTTGGAAATCATCGAAGTGCAGTCCGGCAGCTACCTGGGCGAAGACGACATCGAGCGCTTTGAAGACATCTACGGTCGCTCTACGCCGATCGAACGTGGCGTGTCGGTGAAAACCATCGCGCAGTAACGCTCGGTAGAAAAAAAGAAGCCCCCGTCCAGCCCACTGCGTCCCCTATCCGCAGTGGGTTGGGTGGGGGCTTTTTTATTGATTGACCACTCGCTTGGCATCAAACTTTTCGGCAATCCTGGCCGAGCGCGGATTGACCGCGTCCGTTCTGATTTTCCGGATATCCGCCCCCTTGGAAATGGCCTTGATGGCATGCACCGTCAAGAATGTCCCCACCCCCTTCAGCATCGGCAGCCGCGCCACTGAGCTGGCCTGCGCCAACGCCTCCTTTTTCAAGGCCCCGTCACCCTGGGTTTCAGGATGGACGACCACTTGCACAACATCCACTTCCGTTTTTCCCTTCGTTGTAAACGCGTTCAATTCGGCCAGACCATAAATCTGTCGTTCCTCAGGCGGTTTCAACTTGTCGGATTTTTTCATGACCGCGAAAAAGCGCCGTTCAACGACGAAATCAGGGTGTCTGTTCAAAGCGTCCGGATCGATCGGCTCGTCCACGAATACATCGTTGGCACTGCGCAACATGTAACTGGAAATGCTGGCCCCCAGACCGAAGTTTGAAGGTTGTCCAACGACCTTCGAACTCGTGGTTTCGTTGGAAAGGGCTTTATAGCGTTGCTTGTAGCGTTGCAGATTCTGTTTGACCTCATCGCCTCCCACCAGATAGTCATTGAATGCACCGACCTCCACCACTTTGAAGTCGTTCACATCGCTGTACTTTCCCGTGGCCTCCTTGAACACGCCCACCCTGCTCGTCAGCGCCGCCGCTGTGAGCTTCAGTCGATTTTTTACGCCCACTTCAATTTCGTACTTTCCAGTCTTGTTAAGCCCGTCCGCGTCCCGGAAAGTCAGCGGGTTATTGCTCACCATCGCGTACAGGTTCAGCCCATCGATATCTCCCGCAGGGTCCGGATTAAGCCAGCGCTGCAGGCCGGGCATGTAGTAGCGATAGCCGTAGTAATACAACCCCGTTGCGTCCCGCTCCTTACCCGAATAACGGACCGTCTTGTAACTGACCTCGATCACATCTTCCCCCGCCAGGTACGCGGTCTCGCCGAAAGGATAGAAGTGCTCGCGGCTGATGATTCGCCCGTCTTGAGCAAGCTCCAGGCTGTTTGAACCCAAGTGGTCGGTAAAACTGTACCGATAGAGGTCGTTTGCCCCTGAAGGTGGCACGCTTTCCCAGTGCAATATTCGAACGCTGTTGAGCCCGCCCTGGGCCGCAATGACCTGTAGGGATTCTCCGGTGCCGTTGTCTGTGCGCAATTCCAGCCCAGGCAAATAACGCACTTCTGCGTTCAACGCCCGGGCAGCGGTTTGCAGCGTACGACGCTTGCGCACGCGCTGACCGTTGCCATCGTAAACATAGACCTCGCTGTCATTGAGCCCCGAGGCACGCTCGATTGAAGTGACCGAACTCAACTGGTTGCGCAGGTCCCAGGTCAGAAACCGCCCCTCATCCAGCTCCAGGCCATTGCCCCGGGCATCGAACGCGGCGCAGATGTCATCTTCAGTTGGAGGCACGCCGTTGCGGTACGGCAAACAACGATTGCTGTAGCGGGCCGCTTGCAACTGGCGGCCATGATTCTGAGCGCCGACATGGGTCAGTTCCAGCAAGTTACCGCTCTCATCGTAGCGGTAGGTCTGCCGGTAGTTGCTCACCGCCGCCGGGTCGACGCGGCCAACGGAGTCCGGCCCCTGATTGGCAGCACCCGCCTCCCAGCCGCTGGCTTCGAGCAATTGGTAGAGACTGTCGTAGATAAAACGGCTGATCGGGTTGATGCGCTGATTGGCGAAGTAGCGCACCGGCAGGGCCTTGTCTTCGATGCTCAGCACATTACCCATGGGGTCATAGGTGTAGAAAAGATCTTGCAGTACCTGGTCAGCGCACCTGGCGTGGCGTTCCATCAGCCGGCCATCATCGAGACTGTATCTAAGTGTGGTCTGCACACCGTTACCGGCCGTTTCTTGCTCTATTTGCCCCTCGGCGTTGTAACGGATATCCGTGACCAGCGGCTGCCATGCGTCCTGGTCGTTTAATCGCAAATGACTTTCACGCAACCGACCATCGAGGGTCAGCTTCCGTCTCTGCCGATTTCCCCTGGCATCAGTCTGCTCCAGCACATCACCCTGCGGGCCAAGGCGCCACGTTGAGAGAGCACCGTCGCCGGGCTCGAGCAAGGATTCGCGATCAGCTTCCGGTGTCGGCCAGTCGGGAGCCATGGCATCAAGGATGAAGCGACGGTTCTGGACAAGGTTTTGGGCCGTGAGGGCAAACGACTCCAGCAGCACGCTACCTGCCGGGTCATCGTGGCGGATCAACTGTCCGTACTGGTTATAGTCACGATTGCCCTGGCCCGGATAACCGTACTTCAACCGCTCCACGCACCGACGTAGTTGCCCGACGCCTTGCTCAAGCACCGCCAGAGGACGGAGCAAGTCGTCGTAGACCACCTCGCGCTGCGTCCCCCGACCGTCCCACGCCCGCAAACCCTCGCCGGCGAGCCCAGGCAGATCGATCTGCCTGCCGGCGTCGACACTGACCGTACACAGCACGGCATCAGACAGCGAATAGACCGTCGTGAGACTGGCAGGTGTCGATACATCCTCGTGCTGCAGGCTCCACAACCGCGGATCCCATTGTTTGACCAAGCGCCCCGCCCCATCAAAGAGACTGCGCTGGATGCGCCGTTGCGCCGGTCCACGCTCGATGCTGCGGCAATAGTCGACGCAACGGACCGCCAAGCTGCGCGAGTCGAAGGACGTGAGCCTCGGGGTTTTGTGATCCATGCCCATCGATCCGGCCTCTTGGTCGTAGCGCCATTTCCGTTCACTGGATATCTAACAAGAGGCAACACCCCTGCCTACTGTCAGATATGACAGTGACGACCGACGGAGAGGAGTCGCAATGCAGATGGCCCGACATGTTCTTTCGCACTTACCGGTTCGCTATGAGTATTTGCTTGGACTGGACTTTGCGAACCCTCGTCTTTGAGAAAACCGTGACCGACGCATTCGAGCGATTGAACAGAGAGATTTTTCTGCCAGGGGAATAGCTTTCGATCGAAGCCGCCCCCTGGGTGCTCTGGTGAAAAATCTTCCAGGCGCCAGCTTCTCGGTCAAACTTCATAAAAGCAAAAGCGGTGATGACCTCTTCCGCTTGCCCTCTGGTATTCAAGGCATAACCGTAATCCATGTACTCCATCATCGCACCAAGCCCCAGTCCATGTTCCCTGCCAGGTAAATCATTGTATTCAGCGTTTTCCTTACCGCCTTGGACATGGCGAACACGGAGCACATTGTCGTTGAGTTGATCCACCGTCAGTGAACAACCGCTGAACCCGGGCGTGAACACATAGTCGGGATGGCTCCGTCCGGGGTCTACCGGTATGTCTACATAGCCGCCTTGAGGCGCCCAGAAGGCCTGTATTGCGTTGTTTTTTTCGGGGATATCCAGGGGATTTTCCAGAACTCTCAGCGCATTAAGGGTTCCGCTACTTGCTCCGGAATAGGTGAGTTTTTCCATGGTGAACAGGAGCCTGGCCCCGCCTTGCCTGTTGTTCAGTTCAGAAACGTTATGCGCGGTATTCAATAACTGGGTGGTGACTTCGACCCTGTTGAGTTCGGTTTCGGTTAGCGCGTTATGGATACTGGTCGTCTTTGCAACCGCAGGCAGATTTCGCTGTGGAGTTCCAATATCCACAGGTTGTGCCCCTGGGATGTTACGTTCAGCGCCCACCGCTATCACCGGACTCCACAATCCGTTGGAGAGTTTTTTTCGGGTAACGGCGCCATCGTCATCGATAAAACTGACCGGGTTGTTCCGGGTCATCCAGTACAGGTTCAAACCCTCTACAGCTCCGGCCGGATCCGGGTTGATCCAGCGCTGCAGACTGGGCATGTAGTAGCGATAGCCGTAGTAATAGAACCCCGTTGCGTCCCGCTCCTTACCCGAGTAACGGGCCGTCTTGTAACTGACCTCCACCCCATCAGGTCCCGCCAGGTACGCGGTCTCGCCGAAAGGATAGAAGTGCTCGCGGCTGATGATTCGCCCGTCCTGGGCAAGCTCCAGGCTGGTAGAACCCAAGTGGTCGGTAAAACTGTATCGATAGAGGTCGTTTGCCCCTGAAGGTGGCACGCTTTCCCAGTGCAATATTCGAACGCTGTTGAGCCCGCCCAGGGCGGTGATGACCTGGAGGGACTCTGCGGTGCCGCTGTCAGCGCGCAGTTCCAGACCTGGCAAATAACGCACCTCGGCGACCAGCGTTCGGGCACCGGTTTGCAGCGTGCGCAACTTGCGCACGCGCTGGCCGCTACCGTCGTAGACATAAACCTCACCGTCGTTGAGCCTCGAAGCGCGCTCCACGGGGGTGACCGAACTCAACTGGTTGCGCAGATCCCAAGCCAGGAAACGCCCCTCGTCCTGTTCCAGACAATTGCCCCGCGCATCGAACGCGGCGCAGATGTCATCTTCAGTTGGAGGCACGCCGTTGCGGTACGGCAAACAACGATTGCTGTAGCGGGCCGCTTGCAACTGGCGGCCATGATTCTGAGCGCCGACATGGGTCAGTTCCAGCAGGTTGCCGCTCTCATCGTAGCGGTAGGTCTGCCGGTAGTTGCTCACCGCCGCCGGGTCGAGGCGGCCAACGGACTCCGGTCCCTGATTGGCAGCGCCCGCCTCCCAGCCGCTGGCTTCGGCCACCTGATAAAGACTGTCGTAGCTGAAACGGCTGGCGGGCTCGACACGCTGATTGGCGAAGTAGCGCACCGGCAGGGCCTTGTCCTCGATGCTCAGCACGTTACCCATGGGGTCATAGGTGTAGAACAGGTCTTGCAGCACCTGATCGGCGCGCCTGGCGTGGCGTTCCATCAACCGGCCGTCGTCGGGGCTGTATTCAAGCAGGGTCTGCACACCGTTCCCGGCCGTCTCCTGCGCTATTTGCCCGTCGGCGTTGTAACGAATATCGCTGACCAGCGGCTGCCATGTGTCCTGCCCGTTTAATAACAAGTGAGTTTCACGCAACCGGCCATCGAGGGTCAGCCTTTTGCGTTGTCGATTGCCCAGGGCATCCATTTGCTCCAGCACGTCGCCCTGGGGGCCAAGGCACCAGGTTGACCGGGCGCCCTCGCCGGGTTCGAGCAATGTTTCACGCTCGGCTTCCGGCTCCGGCCAGTCGGGAGCGACGGCATCAAGGTTGAAGCGACGGTTCTGGACAAGGTTCTGCGCGGTGAGGGCAAACGACTCCATCTGCACGCTACCTGCTGGGTCATCGTGGCGGATCAACTGCCCGTACTGGTTATGGTCGCGATCGCCCCGGCCCGGGGAACCGTACTTCAACCGCTCCATGCACCGACGCGGTTGCCCGGCGCCCTGTTCGAGCACCACCACGGGACGGAGCAGGTCGTCGTAGCCCACCTCGCGATGCGTGCCCCGACCGTCCCACGCCCGCAAACCCTCGCCGGCGAGCCCAGGCAGATCGATCTGCAAGCCCGCATCGACGCTATCGGTACGCAGCGCGGCAGCGGACAGCGAATAAACCGTCGCAAGGTTGGCCGGCGCCGACTGATCGTCTTGTTGCAAACACCACAATCGAGGATCCCACTGTTTTGCCAAACGACCGGCGGCATCGAAAAGGCTGCGAGTGACACGCTCTTGCGTGGGTCCGTTCTCGACGTTGCGCCAATAGTCGACCGAGCGAACCGGTAAATTCCTTGGGTCAAAGGCCATCAGCCTCGGGGTTCTCTGATCCATACCCATCTAATCAGACCTCTTGGTCGTAGCACCGCTGCCTCGTAACCGGCATCTAACAAGGGCAGACAACCCTTGCCTACTGTCAGATATGACAGCGGCGACCGACGGCCCGAGACGGATGAATATCCACGGCCCGCCCCCTCCGGTAGGATGGTGTGACGATAACGGAGGCTTCAACCATGCTTATCGGCGTCTTGCTGGTCATCACCTGGCTCATCCTGCTGCTGCGCTATCCGGCCAAGGCGTTGCCGGTGTCCCTGGCGGCGTTCGTCGGTCTGGGACTGGTGGCCGCGTGGGTAATCTGGGAGGACAGTCGCGAAACCCGGCAACTGGCGCGCCTGGATCTGCGCGTCAGCTACGCCCCCGACCGCTGCCCGGCCGACCGTCCGCTGTTGCTGAACATGACCAATGGCAACGATGTACCGCTGATCGAACTGCGCTGGCGGATCGCGGCTTATGCACCCGGCGACACCATCAACCTGGCCGACAATCAGTACACCGCACCGCGTTATCGAGGCCCAGGCGAGTTGCAGCCCGGCGCTGACTGGCAGGACTGCCTGCCCTTGCCGCCGCTGCGTCCCGGATATCGTCCACAAACCCTGGAGTTTCGCGCCGAACGATTGCAAGGCAGCTTCTCCAACTGATCCCTCTCACTGTTTGCATAAGGAATGGCCATGCCCGTTGCGTTGATTACCGGATGTTCCAGCGGCATCGGCCGCGCCCTCGCCGATGCCTTCAAAGCTGCCGGCTATCAGGTCTGGGCCAGTGCTCGCAAGGATGAGGACGTGGCGCTGCTCAGTGCTGCCGGGTTCACCGCTGTACAACTGGACGTCAATGACGGCCAGGCCTTGGAGCAGTTGAGCGAACGCATCAACCAGCAGCACGGCGGCCTCGATGTGCTGATCAACAATGCCGGTTACGGCGCCATGGGTCCATTGTTGGACGGTGGTGTGCCGGCCATGCAGCGCCAGTTCGAAACCAATGTGTTCGCCATCGTCGGGGTGACCCGCGCACTGTTCCCGGTGCTGCGCCGGGCCAAGGGATTGGTGGTGAACATCGGCAGCGTTTCCGGCGTGCTGGTGACGCCATTTGCCGGCGCCTACTGCGCCTCAAAGGCGGCGGTGCATGCCTTGAGCGATGCGCTGCGCATGGAACTGGCGCCGTTCGGCATCCGCGTAATGGAAGTCCAGCCTGGGGCGATCGCCTCCAGTTTCGCCAAAAATGCCGGCCATGAAGCCGAGCAACTGATCAGCGAACAGTCACCCTGGTGGCCTCTGCGCGACGGCATCCGCAGCCGCGCCAAAGCATCCCAGGACAACCCGACCCCGGCGAGCGATTTTGCCGCAGGCCTGCTCAAGGCCGTGCAGCAACCCAAGCCCCCGCGCCTGCTGCGCCTGGGTAATGGCAGCCGGGCGTTGCCGTTGATGGCCGGTTTGCTGCCCAAAGCATTGCTGGAAAAAGGCTTGAGGAAGCGGTTTGGGTTGGGTGGTTCGCTGTAAGGGCTGGAGGATAGCAGGCCTTACCTTGTTTGGACCGGGGATATGGTTAATCCCTGTGGCGAGGGGATTTATCCCCGTTCGGCTGCGGAGCAGTCGTCGTCTGTCTGATGCGGTTTCGACTCGTACACCGGGTTGCTTGGTTTTGGGGCTGCTTCGCAGCCCAGCGGGGATAAATCCCCTCGCCACAGGGATTTGGGGCGAACATGGAACTCATACCCACCGCTCCCACAGGGGCTTGGTGCTGAATGTGCGTCTACCCCCTTCCACAAATAATGTGCTAACCCTGCGGTTCGACCACCACCGTACAGGTCATCCCCGCCGCCAGCAGCACGCCGTCCGGCACTTCGTCGATATGGATCCGCACCGGCACCCGCTGGGCCAGGCGTACCCAGTTGAAGGTCGGGTTGACGTCGGCGATCAGTTCGCGGCTTGCCGGGTTGTCGCGGTCGTAGATGCCCCGGGAGATGCTTTGCACATGGCCCTTGAGCACTTCACCACTCATCAGTTGTAGCTGCGCCGAATCGCCAACCCGCACCTTGGGCAATTTGGTTTCTTCGAAATAGCCGTAGACCCAGAACGAATGCATGTCCACCACAGCCATCTTCGCCTCGCCGATGCGCGCGTAGTCGCCGCGATGCACGTTGAGGTTGGTGACGTAGCCGTCCACCGCCGCACGGACTTCGGTGCGTGACAGGTTCAGCTCGGCCGCCTCCAGTTGCGCCTGGGCGTGCTGGTAATCGGCCAGGGCCGAGTCGGCAATGTTACTGGCGTCGTCACGGTTTTCCCGGGAGATCACCAGGCTGTCCAGGTCGGCACGCCGATGGGCGTTGAGCTTGCGCATTTCCCAGGTCGCCTTGCGCGAGGCGACCAAAGAGCGAGCCTGTTTCACCGCAATGCGGTAATGCTCGGGGTCGATGCGCATCAACAGATCGCCCTTTTTTACCAACTGGTTATCACGCACCGGCACCTCGACCACCTCGCCACTGACGTCGGCGGCGACGTTGATGATATCGGCGCGTACCCGACCATCACGGGTCCACGGCGTGTTCATGTAATGCACCCACAACACCCGGCCGATCCACAGGGCAAGGGCCAGCACCAACAGCGTCGCAAGCAGGCTGAAAAACTTTTTCATCGCATTGATCTCAACGGTAGACCGTCAGCGCCAGCGCGCCAAACAGGCAGGTAAACAGACTCAGGCGCAGCAGCGCCGGGTGCCAGAAGAAGCGGTACAGGTCCAACCCCGACAGAAAACGATCCAGGGCCCAGGCCAGGGCGGCGGCGATAAAAAACATCAGGGTCATGGTGGGCATGTACACGCCATGGAAGGCGATTTCACGAGGCATGTGCGGGTTCCTGGGGCAGCGGCCTGGAGTAGGCCGCCAATGGCGATTGCCGGTCCAAAAGCGAGGTGCGGATGAAATGCAGATAGCTTTTCACCCGACGCAGGGCCGAGGTGTCGAAGTGCGGGGCGAAGGGTTCGTCACTGGCCTGTACGCGGCTGATGGCATGGTCGACCGCCAACAGGGCGCGCTCCAGATTGCTCTGGCCGGGCTGGCGGAACAGCCGCACCAGCGCCCGCCCCATCACGCGTATCGCCTGGCGCCACGGCTGGTTTGGGGCATAGGCCGGATGCACGGGCAAGATCGCCTGTTCCTTGCGCAATTCGATAATTGCATGGCCAATCTCCAGTACCACAAACATCCAGCGCAACAGATCCCGCTGTACCCGAGGCTGCCCCGCGGCCAGTCCATAGGCCTGATGCAGCAAGTCCCGGGTGCGACTTTCAAAGCCCGACACCAGGCCTTTGAGCCGGCCGCTGATAGCAAACACCACCTGCTCGCGCAGGTCTTGCTCGAGCCGGCGCCACAACCAGCGACTGTTGGGCGGCAGAATGATCGCCCCGGCAGCGGCGCATACCAGCATGCCAAGGATCATCGCGAGATAGTCATTGATGAAGGTGTAGGGGTTGTAGACCGTCAGGTTGTCGGGCACCGAGCCGGTGCAGAAAAAGATCAGTAGCCCCAGCCCGACTCCGGCGTATTGCGGTCGCGAGCTGAGGAACGAGCCCAACATGATCACCGGTGCCAACATCACGCAGAGCAAGGGGAAGCCGTCGATCAGCGGGAAGATGAAAAACATCTCGACGAAACCGATCAAGGCCCCGAACAGCGTGCCACACGCCATCTGGAACGCCATGCGTTTGGGGTTGGGCGTGGCGGCCGACAAGCCCACCGTAGCGGCGGCAATCATCGTCATCGTCGCGCCACTCGGCCAGGCCGTGACGACCCAATAGCTGCCCAGCACCAGCAGGATGAACGCTGCCCGAAACCCCGACGCCGCAGCCGCCATACCGTTGGTCTGCGGCATGAAAGGTTCGTCCCATTGCTCGCGTTCGTGGCGATGATCAGCCAGCGACGCATGGGTCTGGGCGTAGCCGTGCAAGTCATCGACGAAGCGATATAGCAGCTCGTAGGCGGTGTGGAAATCCAGCCGCTCTGCTTCGCTCGGATCTGTTTCTTCGAACACCCCACGCAGCCTGCGGACCTGTGCCGGCAAATCGGCTTTATAGGTTGCCAACTGCGCCGCCAAGCGCGCGGCATCTCTATCGGTCAGGGCGCGGGCGCTAAAACCGTCCAGCAACTCGGCCAACGTTTGAAAACCCGGTTTGATGGCGTTCACCACCTGTTCGGCCCGGCGGCTGCGCAAACGCTCAAGCAACTGGTGCAAAGCGTTGAAGCGGGTGGTGATGCCCATGAACTCGCTGTTCAAGCGGCTGAGCCGACCGTTGCGCCGACGCATGTGCGGGTCTTCGAACACCGTCACGCTGCGCAGACTTTCCAGGCCCACGGCTTCGGCAATGAAGCCCACGTTATGCGCCTCGAATGCCTCGCGTTTGCTGCGCCCCCGCAAGCCATCGGTGACGAACAGGGCAAACACGCCAAAGCGTTGGTACAGGGCGTTGCGCATGGCGGCGCTGGCGGTTTGCGGCAGGATCGCGGCGCTGATCAGGGTGGCGCAGAGAATCCCCAGGGAAATCTCCAGCACACGCCACACTGCCGCCATGAACGCGCCTTCCGGGTGAGCCAGGGCCGGCAGGCCGATCATGGCTGCGGTGTAGCCGGCCAGCACAAAACCATAGGCCCTGAAGTTGCGATAACGCGCCGCGCCCGCTGAACAGACGCCGACCCAGATCGCCAGGCTGCCCAGAAACAGTTCGGTGCTCTGGGCGAACAAGGCAATCAGCGCCACCATCACCGCCGAGCCCGCCAGGGTGCCAAGCAAGCGATAGAAACTCTTGGCGAACACCTGGCCGCTCTGGGGCTGCATGACGATAAACACCGTGATCATGGCCGTGCGCGGTTGCGGCAGCTCCAGACGCATCGCCAGCCACAACGTCAGAAACGCGGCGAACAGGACCTTGAAGATATAGACCCAGGTCACCCCATCGCTGCGGGCCCATTCAAAGAAACCACGGCGCCATTCGAGGCGGTAGAGCCAGAGTGCGGGGGCGAGTAAAGACTTCACAGGAAAAAACTCAGCATCGTGGCGAGGGAGCTTGCTCGCGCTTGGATTGCGCCTTGTAGGCGCTGCGTAGGAGCTGCCGAAGGCTGCGATCTTTTGATCTTTTCGTTGGGGACTCAAGTGTCTGGGGAAAGATCGCAGCCTCGTTGCACTCGACAGCTCCTACAGAGTCCAGGCCACCTCCCAGCGCCGTCACCAGGTCGGCATGAACACTCAAGCGCGCCGCCTCCACTTGCTGTTGCACCTGTTGCTGCTTGAACAACAGGCTTTGGGCGTTGAGCACGTTGAGGTAGTCAGTGAGCCCGCGCTGGAACGCAACCATCGCGATGTCGTAGGTGCGTTGCGCGGCGGCCACCGACGCAGCAGCAAAGACGTGTTGCTTGTCCATGGACTCACGGCGGATCAACTGATCGGAAATGCTCTTGAGCGCATCGACCAGCGTCTGGTTGTAGTGGGCCACGGCAATGTCATAACCGGCCGCCGCCTCCCCCAATTGTGAGCGCAGGCGCCCGCCATCGAAAATCGGCAGCGTGATGGCCGGTCCGACGCTGTAGGTGAGTTTCTTGCCGGTCAAGAACTCCAGCGCTCCGCCACCGGTCGCCATGTAGCCGATACTGCCCACCAAGTCGACATTGGGATAAAACCCGGCACGCGCGACATCGATACCCCGCGCCTGAGCGGCCACTTGCCAACGCCCGGCCACCACGTCCGGACGCTGGCCGAGCAGTTCGGCGGGCAATGCCGACGGCAGCTTCAAGGGCGCACCGAGCGCCAGGGTCGGGCGCTGCAGCCGCGCCCCTTCGCCTGGCCCTTTGCCCGCCAGCGCCGCCAATTGATTGCGGCTCAAGGCAATGGCTTCGTCGAGGGCGTCGAGTTGCCGATGGGTCTCGGGCAACGGCGCCTGGGCCTGGCTGACTTCGAAATGGGTGCCGATGCCGCCGTCCAGACGCTTTTGCGCCAGTTCGAGAATCTGCTCCTGTTGATGGAGGGTCGCCACGACGATATCGCGCTGGGCGTAGTGCAACGCGAACTGGATATAGGCGCGCACGATGTTGTTCTGCAACTCCAACTGCGCCTGCCGCGCCTCGGCCACGCGGACATGAGCCAGGTCGACGGCCCGCTCACTGGCGTTGCGCTCGCGGCCCCACAGGTCCAGGGCATAACTCAAGCCCAGGCCCGCGTTATTGTCCCAAGTGGTGGTGTCGGCCAACTCGCCAGGGCCATAGAACTGATCGGAGGGCCAGTCGTGAAGCTTGAGAGTCGCCTGACCATTGATCTGTAGCGACTCGGCAGCCTCGACGACACCGGCCATGGCCTTGGCCTGGCGCACGCGGGCGGCGGCCAGGGCCAGGCTCGGGCTGCCCTGCACGGCCAGCTCGATCCAGCGATCCAGTTGCCGGTCGCCATAGGCATTCCACCACTGGCGGGTGGGCCAGTGAGCATCGCGGGCAGCCTCGCGGATCGCTTCATCGGTGGCCAGTTGATTGGCCGACAATGCCTGGCCTTGCGGCGCAATCCCTCCCGTGCCGATGCAACCGCTGATGGTGAACGTTAAAAGCCAAACACTGAGAGTCTTCAGCTCTCTGCTGATGCAACGCGGCACTTGCGCAAAATTCCTGAGTTGGGGAGGCGTGAAGAGTGGTGAGGCTGAATGCCCGGTGACGCACCTGTGGGAGCGAGCCTGCTCGCGATAGCGTCCAGGCAGATACATTGAGGGGAATGTGATGCCGCTATCGCGAGCAGGCTCGCTCCCACAGCAATCAGCGATCCTGGATTGGCCGCAATTCTAGGCACCCCACCGAACGGCGATAAGCCGACCTTTCTGCGAATCTTTGTTACCGTTACTGCGATAATCCATTAGTCGGGGTCCGCCGCACTGTAACTTCGTGTCACAATTTGCCACCTCCCAAGAGAGCCCTTCATGGACACTTTGCAAAACATGCGCGCGTTCAGCTGTGTGGCCGAAGCGGGCAGCTTCACCGCCGCCGCCCAACAGCTCGATACCACGACCGCCAACGTTTCGCGTGCGGTTTCCAATCTGGAAGCCCATCTGCAAACCCGCCTGCTCAACCGCACCACCCGCCGCATCGCCCTGACCGAGGCCGGCAAACGCTATCTGCTGCGTTGCGAGCAGATCCTGGCGTATGTCGAGGAGGCTGAAGCCGAGGCCAGCGATGCTCACGCACGTCCTGCCGGGCAGTTGAAGGTCCATACCATGACCGGCATCGGCCAGCATTTCGTGATCGATGCCATCGCCCGTTATCGCAAGACCCATCCCGACGTGACCTTCGACCTGACCTTGGCCAACCGGGTGCCGGACATCCTGGACGAGGGTTACGACGTTTCCATCGTGCTGGCCAGCGAATTGCCGGACTCGGGCTTTGTCTCCCAGCGCCTGGGGATCACCTACAGCATCGTCTGCGCATCACCTGCCTACGTGAAAGCCAGCGGCTGCCCGCAAAAACCCGGTGACCTGCTCAACCACGCCTGCCTGCGCCTGGTCAGCCCGGTCATTCCGCTGGAAAAATGGGTATTTGACGGCCCCGAAGGCCAAGAGATGGTCACCATCAGCAACTCACCGTTCCTGGTGAACTCCGCCGATGCCATGAAAACCGCGATCACCAGTGGCATGGGCGTGGGCGTGTTGCCGGTGTATGCCGCCATTGAGGGCTTGCGCAATGGCACGCTGGTGCGGGTCATGCCCAACTACCGCTCCCAGGAACTGAACCTCTACGCCATCTATCCTTCGCGCCAGTACCTGGATGCGAAGATCAAGACCTGGGTCGAGTACCTGCGCGGTTCGCTGCCGGAAATCCTCGCGGCGCACCAAGCCGAGCTGACGGCCTATGAGTTGAGTGGCAGTCTGGCCGGTGCACGGGTCACGAACTGATTTCGCGCCCGTGCTCCAAGGGCGATATCAGCGCTTGCCCATCGAGCGACGCGTGCCGGGCGGCGCGGCGCCAGGGGTTTTGGTGTGACCGTTCTTGGCGCCGTTCTTGTACCAAGGCTGCTGCCCGGCCCCTTTGGCCGCGGCCAGCTCACCCGGCTTGAACGGGAACTTGAAAGTCGGGATCGCGTTGACGCTCTCGCCGCTGGAAACATCGTTGTCGGGCCGGTCGGCCTGTTCGCCGTTCGGGTGTTCGTCCGCGGGCAAAGGTGTTGGGGAAGTCATGTAAAGCTCCGGGTAATGCGTGCAAGTCGGGCCCGGAGAGCGAGCCGCGAAAGTCGGCAGTATACCCGCCCGATACCGGCGCGCGCAGGGCGGATTCAATCGGCCCTGCACTCGTCTGACAGTAAGTCGGGACAAAACTGACAAGCCCGTCAGTTAGGCGTCACCTTCCTGACCACCTCGCAACGCTATATAAGAAAGATAAAAATCCCTCTGTCCTGAACCGGCCTCCCACCTCCATGCACATCCAGAAAAAAACCGTCTTGCTCGTCGCGCTCCTGGTCGTCCTGGCGGCTGTCGCCCTCTGGTATGTCATCAAGCCCGTCACCGCCAAACCCGGCGCGCCCGTGGCCGTTCCGGTAAGGGTGGTCAGCGTGGTGCAAAAGGATGTGCCGCGTTTTGCCAGTGGCATCGGCACGGTGTTGTCACTGCACAGCGTGGTGATCCGCCCGCAGATCGACGGCATCCTCACCCGACTGCTGGTCAAGGAAGGGCAACAGGTCAAGCAGGGTGACCTGCTGGCCACCATCGACGACCGCTCGATCCGCGCCAGCCTCGACCAGGCCAGGGCCCAGCTCGGGGAAAGTCAGGCACAACTGGCGGTCGCCCAGATCAATCTCAAGCGTTACAAATTGCTCAGTGTCGACGACGGCGTATCGAAGCAGACCTACGACCAGCAACAGGCACTGGTCAACCAGCTCAAGGCCACCGCCCAGGGCAATCAGGCGGCCATCGATGCTGCCCAGGTGCAGTTGTCCTACACCCGGATCCGCTCCCCGGTGACCGGTCGCGTCGGCATTCGCAACGTGGACGAAGGCAACTTCCTGCGCGCCAGCGACACCGACGGCCTGTTCACCGTGACCCAGATCGACCCGATCGCAGTGGAGTTCGCCCTGCCCCAACAAATGCTGCCCACCTTGCAGCGGTTGATGGCCGCCCCCGAGCAAGCGCTGGTCCAGGCCTACACAGGCGCCGATGGTAGCTCGGGTGAAATGCTCGGCGAGGGCCGCCTGAGCCTGATCGACAACCAGATCAACGCCAACACCGGCACCCTGCGGGCCAAGGCTGAATTCAGCAACGCCGCACAACGGCTATGGCCAGGGCAGTTGGTGACATTGAAGATCCAGACCGCCCTCGACAAGGACGCCCTGGTGGTTCCACCGACCGTGGTTCAGCGCGGCCTGGAGCAACCTTTCGTGTACCGGATCAAGGGTGACCAGGTCGAGAGCGTACCGGTGGTGATGGTGTACCAGGACAGTGACCTGCACATCATCAAAGGGGTGAGCGCGGGCGATCAACTGGTGAGCGACGGTCAGTCACGGCTCAAGCCCGGCACCCGCATCCAGGTGCTCGGTGACCCCGTGGCCCAGGCCAGTGTGTCGGAGCCAAAACCATGAAGGGCCGCGGTTCGGTTTCGGCCTGGTGCATCGATCACCCCATCGCCACGGTGCTGCTGACGTTCGCCTTGGTGCTGCTGGGGTTGATCGCCTTTCCTCGCCTGCCTGTTGCGCCATTGCCGGAAGCGGAGTTCCCGACGATCCAGGTCAACGCCCAGTTGCCCGGTGCCAGTCCCGAGACCATGGCTTCATCGGTGGCAACCCCGCTGGAGGTGCAATTCAGCGCCATCCCCGGCATTACCCAAATGACCTCCAGCAGCGCGCTGGGCTCGACCAACCTCACCTTGCAATTCAGCCTCGACAAAAGCATCGACACCGCCGCCCAGGAGGTACAGGCGGCCATCAACACCGCCGCAGGCAAATTGCCCAATGACATGCCGAACCTGCCCACCTGGCGCAAAGTCAATCCGGCCGACAGCCCGGTGTTGATCCTCAGCATCAGTTCCAGCCTGATGCCCGGCACCGACCTGAGCGATTACGTCGAGACTCTGCTCGCCCGTCAGATCAGCCAGATCGACGGTGTAGGGCAAATCTACATTACCGGCCAGCAACGCCCGGCGATCCGGGTCCAGGCCTCGGCCGACCGGCTCGCCGCCATCGGCCTGACCCTGGCGGACATCCGCGTGGCGCTGCAGCAAGCCAGCCTCAATCTGGCCAAGGGCGCCTTGTACGGCGAGTCGAGTATTTCCACCCTCGCCACCAATGATCAGTTGTTCACCCCTGAGCAATACCGTGAATTGATCGTGTCCTACAGGGACGGGGCGCCGGTTCACCTCAAGGACATCGCTACAGTCGTCAATGGTTCGGAAAACGCCTACGTCCAGGCCTGGTCCGACGGCGAGCCGGGGGTCAACCTGGTCATCTTCCGGCAACCGGGGGCGAACATCGTCGAGACAGTCGACCGCATCCAGGCTGCCTTGCCCACCCTTGAAGCCATGCTGCCCGCTGCGGTGCAGGTCAAAGTGATGATCGACCGGACCCAGACCATCCGCGCCTCGTTGCATGAAGTGGAAATCACCTTGCTGATCGCGGTGCTGCTGGTGGTGGCGGTGATGGCGCTGTTCCTTCGCCAGCTTTCGGCAACCCTGATTGTCTCGGCGGTGCTCGGCGTGTCACTGATCGCCAGTTTCGCCCTGATGTACGTGATGGGCTTCAGCTTGAACAATCTGACCCTGGTGGCGATCGTCATCTCGGTGGGGTTCGTGGTGGACGATGCCATTGTGGTGGTGGAGAACATCCACCGACATCTGGAAACCGGCGAAGGCATGCGCGAGGCGGCGATCAAGGGCGCGGGCGAGATCGGCTTCACGGTGATCTCCATCAGCTTTTCGCTGGTGGCGGCGTTCATTCCGCTGCTGTTCATGGGGGGCGTGGTCGGGCGACTGTTCAAGGAGTTTGCCTTGACCGCGACGTCGACCATCCTGATTTCGGTGGTGGTGTCCCTGACCCTCGCGCCGACCCTGGCGGCCTTGTTCATGCGCGCCCCGACACATCATGCTCAGGCCGGGCCAGGCTTCGGCGAACACTTGCTGGGCTGGTATGAACGAGGCCTTCGTCGGGCCCTGGCCCATCAGAAATTGATGATCGGCGTGTTCGGTCTGACCCTGGCAATGGCGGTCGCCGGCTATGTATTCATTCCCAAGGGCTTTTTTCCGGTCCAGGACAACGGCCTGGTGCTGGGTACCAGCGAAGCGGCCGCCGATGTGTCATTCCCGGACATGGTCGCCAAGCACAAGGCCCTGGCCGAAGTCGTCGCCGCCGACCCGGCGGTGCAAACCTTCTCCCACTCCGTCGGCGTCTCCGGCAACAACCAGACCATCGCCAACGGCCGCTTCTGGATCGCTCTCAAGCCCCGGGGCGAGCGCGACGTGTCGGCCAGTGGATTCATCGACAGGATCCGCCCCAAACTGTTGGGTATCCCCGGCGTGGTGCTCTACCTGAGGGCCGGGCAGGACATCAACCTCAGCTCCGGTCCAAGCCGCGCCCAGTATCAATACGTACTCAAGAGCAACGACGGGCCGACCCTCAACACCTGGACCCAAAAACTCACTGACAGGCTGCGCGGCAACCCCGCGTTCCGGGACATCTCCAACGACCTGCAACTGGGGGGCAGCATCACCCACATCAACATCGACCGCAGCGCGGCGGCGCGCTTTGGCCTCACTGCCAGCGATGTCGACCAGGCCCTGTACGACGCCTTCGGTCAGCGGCAGATCAACGAATTCCAGACTGAAACTAACCAGTACAACGTGATCCTGGAGCTCGACACCGCACAACGCGGGAAGGCCGAGAGCCTGGCCTATTTCTACCTGCGCTCGCCGCTCAGTGGTGAAATGGTCCCGCTCTCGGCCCTGGCCCGCTTCGATGCGCCGACCAACGGCCCACTGTCCATTGCCCACGACGGTATGTTTCCGGCGGCCAACCTGTCGTTCAACCTGGCGCCTGGCGTGGCGCTGGGCGATGCAGTGCGCATGCTCGACCAGGCCAAGAACGAGATCGGCATGCCGGCCTCCATCACCGGTAACTTCCAGGGCGCGGCCCAAGCGTTCCAAAGCTCCCTGGCCAGCCAGCCATGGCTGATCCTCGCCGCGCTGTTGGCGGTGTACATCATCCTCGGCGTGCTCTACGAGAGTTTCGTACACCCGTTGACGATCATCTCCACCCTACCCTCGGCCGGCCTCGGCGCGCTGGTCATGCTGTGGTTGCTGGGCCAGGATTTTTCGATCATGGCGCTGATCGGGTTGGTGCTGCTGATCGGCATCGTCAAGAAAAACGGCATCCTGATGATCGACTTCGCCCTCGACGCCCAGCGCAAGGGTGGTTTAACGCCCCAGGAAGCGATTTTCCAGGCGTGCCTGACCCGCTTTCGCCCGATCATCATGACCACCCTGGCCGCTCTGCTCGGTGCCCTGCCGCTGATGCTCGGCTCCGGCCCCGGCGCAGAATTGCGCCAACCGCTGGGCATTGCAGTGGTCGGCGGCCTGCTGGTGAGCCAGGCGCTGACGCTGTTCACCACACCGGTCATATACTTATGGCTCGAGCGACTGTTTCATCGGCCCGTCCAGCAGCCCGGACCTGCGCCGACGACGCTGGCGACCACAGACTGAGGCGGGGCCATGCGCGTTCTGATCATCGAAGACGAAGAAAAAACCGCGGACTATCTGCATCGCGGCCTGACCGAACAGGGCTACACCGTGGATGTGGCGCCGAACGGCGTCGAGGGGCTGCACCTGGCGCTGGAAAGCGATTACGCGGTGATCGTGCTGGACGTCATGCTGCCAGGCCTGGACGGCTTCGGCGTGCTGCGGGCTCTGCGCGCCCGCAAGCAGACCCCGGTGATCATGCTCACCGCCCGTGAACGGGTCGAAGACCGCATCAAGGGCTTGCGTGACGGCGCCGATGATTACCTGGGCAAGCCGTTCTCCTTCCTGGAACTGGTAGCCCGCCTGCAAGCCCTGACCCGCCGCAGCGGCAGTCATGAACCGGTGCAGGTCAGCATCGCCGACCTGTGGATCGACCTGATCAGCCGCAAGGCCACCCGCGCCGGCCAACGCCTGGACCTGACGGCCAAGGAGTTCTCGCTGCTCAGCGTCCTGGCGCGCCGCCAAGGCGAAATACTGTCGAAAACCGCCATTGCCGAAATGGTCTGGGACATCAACTTCGACAGCGACGCCAACGTGGTGGAAGTGGCCATCAAACGCTTGCGGGCCAAGCTCGACGGGCCGTTCGAAGAAAAACTGCTGCACACGATTCGTGGAATGGGTTATGTGCTGGAGAGCAGAGAGTGACTTTGCCCGACAGTATCGCCCTGCGCCTGAGCGGCATGTTCACGCTGGTGGCGGCCTTGGTGTTCCTGTTGATCGGCGGGGCCTTGTACCAGCAAGTCGACAAGGGCCTGGGCCTGTTGCCGGAGGCCGAACTCGATGCGCGCTACAGCGTGCTCGAATCCATGGTCGGCCGCTATGGCACGCCCGAGCATTGGGTGAAGATCAATAACAAGTTGCGCCTGCTGGGAGAGGAAGACAAACGCATCCGATTCTGGATCGTCAGTGGCGATCCACGCTTTGAATATGGCAACCCCGATCCACAGATTCGTGCCTTCGCCGAAGGTTCGCTGGGCAAGCGCGACCTGAAACTGGCGGCGCAGCAATACCCGATGAAAGTGCTCGTGAGCCAGTTCCCGGCCAAGGACCAGCGTCCGCCGCTGCGCTTCATGATCGGCATCGACACCCAGACGTTCTACCAGACCCAACACCATTTGCTGGTGGCGCTGGTGAGTCTGGCGATTGTCGGGGTGGTCCTGGCCTCATTGCTGGGCTACTGGGTGGCGCGTATCGGCCTCAAGCCGCTGATCAAGCTGTCCGATGAGGCCAGACGCCTGACACCACCGCGCTTGTCCGGGCGCTTGCAGATGTCACCCTTGGCGCCGGAGCTCAGTCAATTCGTCAGGTCCTTCAACGCCACCCTCGACCGGGTCGAACAGGCGTACTCGCGACTGGAGTCGTTCAACGCCGACGTCGCCCATGAGCTGCGCTCGCCCCTGACCAACCTGATCGGCCAGACCCAGGTGGCGCTGACCCGTGGGCGCTCGGCCGAGCACTACTTCGAGGTGCTGCAATCGAATCTCGAAGAGCTGGAGCGACTGCGCTCGATCATCAACGACATGCTGTTCCTCGCCAGCGCCGACCAGGGCAACAAAGCCACCAAACTCACCAGCACCTCCCTGGCCGGCGAAGTGGCGACCACCCTCGACTACCTGGACTTCATCCTCGAAGACGCCCAGGTCCAGGTCAGGGTCGACGGTGACGCCCAGGCCAACATCGAGATCGCCCACCTGCGCCGCGCACTGATCAACCTGCTGAGCAATGCGGTGCGCCACACCGCCCCGGGGCAAGTGATCAATGTGCGCATCGAGGCCTTGGGCGACCAGATCACCCTCGCCGTCACCAACCCCGGCGATCCGATTGCCGATGAACACCTGCCGCGCCTGTTCGAACGTTTCTACCGGGTGGATGCCTCCCGCAGCAACAGTGGCGCCAACCACGGGTTGGGGCTGGCCATCGTCAAGGCGATTGCGCTGATGCATGGCGGGGATGTCTTCGTGCGCAGTGACCGGGGCGTGAATACCTTCGGGATCCGCTTGCCGGCTTGACACTCCACGCTGTTTAGATCGGATTGGGATGAACTCCAGGCGATTGAATGCTGGATGAAAGCCAAATGAAGCACAGTAAAAAGATCTCAGCCTTCGGCAGTGCTCACGCGTTATTGCGCGAACACTGATTGCCCGCTCTCACCGATCCAAGCACAATCAGCAAAAGGCCAGCATCTGGTGCATTGCCGGTTATGCAACCCTTTGGGACGGATCCCAGCCAAATGACAAATGCAGACATCGGAACCATGAGCGCGAGCAGTGCGACACCCGGCAACACCCCGTTTTCGATACGCTCGGAACGGGTACTGGTACTGGCCAGTTCGTTGGTTGTCATTGCCATCCTGAGCATCGTGACCTTCCTGCTGATCCGCGAATACGCCGCCGCCCAACAGGCCGCGACACGTTCGGCAACCAATATCGTGCAACTGATTGATGCCGACGTGTTGCGCAACGTGGAGCTCTACGATCTGTCGCTACAAGGTTTGGTCGCCGCCACCCAACGCGACGACCTGAAAGACGTTTCGCCGACGATTCGCCACTTGGCGCTCTTCGACCGTGCCACCGCCGCCCCCTATAAAGGCGACATCCTGCTGCTCGACAAGCGCGGCGATGTAGTCGCCGACTCCGCCTCGATTGAGCCACGAAAGGGCAACTACGCCGACCGGGAATATTTCCAGTCCCATGTCCAGAACCCGAGCCCGGGCATGATGATCAGTCGCCCGTTTCGCTCCAGAAGTGCCGCGCAGGACTGGCGCATCAGTTTCAGCTACCGAGTGAACGACGAACAAGGGGAGTTCGTGGGCGTGGCGGAAGCCGCGATGCGCTTGAATTACTTCAACCAATTGTTCAAGAGCCTGAACATCGGTCATGGCGGCACAGTCAATCTGGTCAGCAGCGACGGCTTTCTGTTGGCCCAGGAGCCGCCCCTGGCCGAGGACCTGATTGGCAAGGATTTCAGCAACCGCCCGAACTTCATGCGCATCCTGCGCGAAGGCAACGGCAGCTTCACCAGCGTATCCGGTCAGGACCAGAAGCCGCGCCTGTACACCTTTTCCCAAGTGGGCGATTTGCCTTTGATCGTGGTGGTGGCGCTCTCCTCCGATGAAGTCTTCGCCTCCTGGAAACGCACGGCGCTGCTGGTCAGCGGTGCTACAGGAGCATTGTGCATCGGCTTGCTCTGGCTCACCTGGCTGCTGCGTCATGAACTGAGGCGGCGCCACCACGCTGAACGGGAACTGGCGCAACTGGCGTCCGTCGACTCGCTGACGGGCCTGGCCAACCGCCGGACCCTGGACGAAACGCTGCAACGGGAATGGCTGCGGGCCCAGCGCTCGGGCCAACCGCTGTCAGTCATGATGATCGATGCCGATCACTTCAAGGCATTCAACGATCGCCACGGCCACCCAAGCGGTGACGAGGCCTTGCGCACCCTGGCGCATCTGATCGGCCGGCATGTCCGTCGACCGGCCGACCTGGCAGCGCGCTATGGCGGTGAGGAGTTTTCGGTGGTACTGCCGGAAACCACCACCGCCGGAGCCTTTACCATGGCCCAGAACATTCGCGAAGCGGTGGAGCAACTGCCGCCTTTCATTCCCGGCGCAGCGCCCATGACCGTTAGCATCGGCATCGCCACCTGGACCCAAGGGCCGTATGGCGAACTTGAACAACTCATGTTCGCCGCCGACAAGGCGCTGTACCAGGCCAAGGCCAGTGGGCGCAATCGTGTGGTCTGTGCGATGTAACACCAGCGCCCAAGGCTGTGGACATATTGCTCTCTGTGGCGAGGGGATTTATCCCCGCTGGGCTGAAGCAGCCCCAATGCAGACGACTCAATCAGCCTGGCGCACCGAGTTGCAGTGGGTAGGACTGCTTCGCAGCCCAGCGGGGATAAATCCCCTCGCCACAAGTCCCCATGTCCCTCCAATCTAACAGTGCTCCATCACCCCCGAAGAAACACCCGGCCATAAAAAAAGGCCACCCGAAGGCAGCCTTTAAAAACTAGAGAGGTTTTTGGCTTACACGGCCGCTACAGGGCGCATGTAAGAGATTGGTGCGGTGCTGGCGTCTTCGAACGTCACGACTTCCCAAGCATCTTTCTGCTCAATCAACTTGCGCAGCAGCTGGTTGTTCAGCGCGTGGCCGGACTTGAAGCCCTTGAACTCACCAATCAGGCTATTGCCCAGCAGGTAGAGGTCGCCGATTGCATCGAGAATCTTGTGTTTGACGAATTCGTCTTCATAACGAAGGCCGTCTTCGTTCAACACACCATCGGAATCGACCACGATCGCGTTTTCAACACTGCCGCCGAGTGCGAGGTTGTGCTTGCGCAGGTACTCGATGTCACTCATGAAACCAAAGGTACGGGCGCGGCTGACTTCTTTTACGAACGAAGTGCTGGAAAAATCCACGCTTGCACTCTGGGTGCGGTCACGGAAAACCGGGTGATCGAAATCGATCTCGAAGCTCACCTTGAAACCTTCGAAAGGGACGAAAGTGGCGCGCTTGTCGCCGTCTTCCACTGTCACTTCCCGCAGGATACGGATGAACTTCTTGGCTGCGTCCTGCTCTTCCAGGCCAGCCGATTGAATCAGGAATACGAAGGGTCCGGCACTGCCATCCATGATCGGGACTTCGGACGCGGAGAGCTCGACGTAGGCGTTATCGATGCCCAGGCCAGCCATGGCCGAGAGCAAATGCTCCACCGTATCCACTTTGGTGTCACCGTTGACCAGTGTGGTCGACATAGTGGTTTCACCAACGTTTTCCGCGCGAGCAGGGATCTGCACCACAGGGTCGAGGTCGGCACGACAAAACACGATGCCAGTATCGACAGGCGCGGGCTTGAGGGTCAGGTAGACCTTCTCGCCGGAGTGCAAGCCGACACCTGTGGCACGGATAATATTCTTCAGGGTGCGTTGTTTAATCATGGCATGGGCCGCTTCAGCGCAAATTGCGAACTGGTATCAACAAAGGCTGGCGATAATAGCAGACCAGACCTTTGCTGAACACCAATCACCCGTATCCCCCTGATACATTTCATCAATCGGCCTGACGACGCAGGAATGCCGGGATGTCCAGGTAATCCAGATCGTCTTGCGGATTCATCTTCGCGGCAGTCGCAGCACCGGCCTGAGCCTGGTTGCGCATGACGGTCGGACGGTCCAGGTCACGGTAGTTCACCGCGGGTTGTTCCTGACGAGCGGCCGCTTGTTGCTGCGGCTGCGATGCCAGGGAGGTCTGAACGGTGTTGTCGATCACCTTCATCGGCTTCTCGATTTTCGCGCCCAGGCCGGTGGCAACTACGGTCACGTGCAGCTCGTCACGCATGTCCGGATCGATCACGGTGCCGACCTTGACCATGGCGTGGTCGGAAGCGAACGCTTCGATGATGCTACCCACGTCGGAGTACTCGCCCAGGGACAGGTCCGGACCGGCGGTGATGTTCACCAGGATGCCACGGGCGCCCTGCAGGTTGACGTCTTCGAGCAACGGGTTGCGGATGGCCGCTTCGGTGGCTTCGCGAGCACGGTTCGGACCGCTGGCGCAGCCAGTGCCCATCATCGCCATGCCCATTTCGGACATCACGGTGCGTACGTCAGCGAAGTCGACGTTGATCATGCCCGGACGCTTGATGATGTCGGAGATACCGCGAACGGCACCGGCCAGTACGTCATCGGCCTTGGCGAAAGCCGACAGCAGGCTTGCGTCCTTACCCAGGATGGTCAGCAGCTTCTCGTTGGGAATGGTGATCAACGAGTCGACGCTTTCGCTCAGCGCGCGGATGCCCTCATCGGCAATCTGCATGCGCTTGCGGCCTTCGAACGGGAATGGACGGGTCACCACCGCAACGGTGAGGATGCCCATTTCCTTGGCGACTTCGGCGATGATCGGCGCCGCACCGGTACCGGTACCGCCACCCATGCCAGTGGTGATGAACACCATGTTGGTGCCAGCCAGGACTTCAGCGATGCGCTCGCGGTCTTCCAGGGCAGCCTGACGGCCAACCTCGGGATTCGCGCCGGCACCCAGACCCTTGGTCACGCCGGTACCCAGTTGAAGGATGGTTCGCGCGCCGATGTTTTTCAGCGCTTGAGCATCAGTGTTGGCGCAAATGAATTCGACGCCTTCGATGTTGCTCTTGACCATGTGGTTGACAGCGTTGCCGCCGCCACCGCCGACACCGATTACCTTGATAACCGGGCTAGCGGGGATGTTGTCTACGAGTTCGAACATTTTCCCTCTCCTTTCATTCTCTAGTTTTTTCGCCTACTGCGTTTGTTGCATCTTCCAGTGCCGAGCCAGAGGCTCGTCGCTTGAAGCTTTAAACCTGTTGCTAAAAATTGCCCTTCACCCAAGCCTGCAGCCGCTCGAAAAGCGGCGCCTTCGGCTCGTCGCTGTTGTAGCTGTCGCGGCTGCCGATGCCCGAGAACGAAACCCCGTCGGACTGCTTCTGCAGGCCGTACATCAACAGGCCCACGCCAGTGGAGTAAATCGGGTTGCGGACCACGTCATCCAGGCCCTTGACGCCATGGGGCACGCCCAGGCGCACCGGCATGTGGAAAATCTCTTCGGCCAGTTCGACCGCGCCTTCCATCTTCGACGTACCGCCGGTCAGCACGATGCCGGCCGGGATCAGGTCTTCGTAGCCACTGCGACGCAGCTCCGCCTGGATCAGCGTGAACAGCTCGTCGTAACGCGGCTCGACCACTTCGGCCAAAGCCTGGCGGGACAACTCGCGCGGAGGACGTTCGCCAACGCTTGGCACTTTGATGGTTTCACCGGCACCGGCCAGTTTCGCCAGGGCGCAGGCGTAGCGAATCTTGATTTCTTCGGCGTACTGGGTCGGCGTGCGCAGGGCCATGGCGATGTCGTTGGTGACCTGATCACCGGCAATCGGGATCACTGCCGTGTGGCGGATGGCGCCTTCGGTGAAGATTGCGATGTCAGTGGTGCCGCCGCCGATGTCCACCAGGCACACGCCCAGTTCCTTCTCGTCGTCGGTCAGCACCGAGTAGGCCGAGGCCAGTTGCTCGAGGATGATGTCGTCGATTTCCAGGCCGCAACGGCGCACGCATTTCTCGATGTTCTGCGCAGCGTTCACGGCGCAGGTCACCACGTGGACCTTGGCTTCCAGGCGCACGCCGGACATGCCCAGGGGCTCACGCACGCCTTCCTGGTTATCGATTACGTAGTCCTGTGGCAGGGTGTGCAGCACACGCTGGTCGGCCGGGATCGCCACGGCCTGCGCCGCGTCGAGCACACGCTCAAGGTCAGCGGAGCTGACTTCACGGTCACGAATCGCCACGATGCCGTGGGAGTTCAGGCTGCGAATATGATTGCCCGCCACGCCGACGAACGCCGAGTGGATCCGGCAACCGGCCATCAGCTGCGCTTCTTCAATGGCGCGCTGGATCGATTGCACGGTGGACTCGATGTTCACCACCACGCCTTTTTTCAAGCCACGGGACGGGTGGGTACCGATCCCGACGATGACCAGCGTGCCGTCGTCCGCGACCTCGCCTACCAGCGCAACCACCTTGGAAGTGCCGATATCCAGACCGACGATCATTTTTCCGCTTTGCACGTTTGCCATGGGTCCTGCCTCTTCTTAATTCTTCGCGACGGCGGGTTCAGCCGTCGTGGGCGCTACAGGTTCCCGCCAGCCAACAGCCAGGCCGTTGGCGTAGCGCAGATCGATGCGCGCGATGTTCGTAATCTGGTCTTTGAGCGTCTTGTCATAGATGGCAATGAAGCGGCGCATCTTTTCCACCTGGTTGCCGCGCCCGAGCAGCAGCTCGATGCCCGGCCCCGAGCTGCCCGCGCCAGTGGTCAGGAACCAGCTGCCGCGCTCACGCAACTCCAGGCGCGCGATGGAGAAGCCCAGCGGCCGCAACATCTGACTCAACACCTGGTACTGCTGCATGACTTTCTGCTGGGCCCGCTGAGGCCCGAACAGTTGTGGCAAATGTTCGTAGTTGGCCAGTTCCCGCGGCGTGAACGCCTGGCCCTGGTTGTTCAACAACGACTCGTCACCCCAGCGGGCCACGGGCAGTTGTTCTTCCAGGCGAATAGAAACCTGGTCAGGCCATACCCGCCGTACTTCGGCATGGGCGATCCAGGGCATCTGCTCCAGTTCCTTGCGCATGCCCGCCAGGTCGATGGTGAAGAAGCTCGACGCCACGAATGGGGCGATCCGCTGCTGCACGGCTTGCTGACTGATGTAGCTCAGGTCGCCCTGCACATTGATCCGGGCGATCGGCCGGTCCGCATAAGGCAGCAGCCGCTGAGCCCCTTCGTACGTACCGAACCCCAACGCCACCAACAACACCGGCCAGAACAGGCTCTTGAGAAAACCAAAATTGGCTTTCGGCAGGCGCGCCGACATCGGCTCTTTGGCCACCATTCGGCTGGCACCCCGCGGCACCGGCTTGCGACCGGGTGCGGATGGCTGATGACGAAGCGATGCGCCTTGCATGCTTAACCTCTTGGCTCTTGAGAGCCGACACTGGCGGCCAGGATCGACAGCACCAGTTGCTGGAAATCCAGACCGGCGGCACGGGCCGCCATCGGTACCAGGCTGTGATCGGTCATGCCTGGGGCGGTGTTGACTTCCAGGAACCAGAACTGCCCGTCGGCGTCCTGCATCACGTCCGCCCGTCCCCAACCGGCAATACCCAGCGCCTCACAGGCCTTGGCCGTGAGGTCCATCAGTTGTTTTTCCTTGGCGCTGTCCAGCCCGCATGGAATGCGGTACTGGGTGTCATTGGCCACGTACTTGGCGTCGTAGTCGTAGAACGTGTGCGGCGTGCCCAGGGCAATCGGGGGCAACACCTGGTCACGCAGGGTAGCGATGGTGAACTCGGGACCGGTGATCCACTGCTCGACCAACACTTGCGAATCGTAGGAACTGGCGTCTTTCCATGCCGCGGTCAACTCAGGCAGCGAAGTCACTTTCGCCATGCCGATACTTGAACCTTCATGGGCCGGTTTGACGATCAAAGGGAAGCCCAGTTCCGTGGCCGCCGAAATACAATCGGCCTCGGACGCCAACACGGCGTGGCGGGGCGTGGGAATGCCGAGACTGTGCCAGACCTGCTTGGTGCGCAGTTTGTCCATCGCCAAGGCAGACGCCAGGATGCCGCTGCCGGTGTAGGGGATGCCCAGGCACTCGAGCAGACCTTGCATGCTGCCGTCTTCACCGCCACGGCCATGGAGAATGATGAACGCACGGTCGATTTTTTCGTTCAGCAGGCGCTGCAAAAAGTCGTCGCCTACGTCGATGCCGAACGCGTCGACACCGGCGCTTTGCAGGGCTTGCAGTACGGCGTTACCGGACTTGAGGGACACCTCGCGCTCGGCGCTCTTGCCGCCGAACAGCACGGCGACGCGGCCGAAGGCTTTCGGGTCCAGAGTCGAAACCAGGTTGGCGTAAGCAGCAGTCATTTCAGTTTCCCCTCGCTGGAGGCCACGATTGCTCCGGCGAATAACGGACTTTTCAACAGTTTCGGGGCCAGGCCACCGATGTCACCGGCGCCTTGGCACAGCAGGATGTCGCCAGCGCGCAGCAGCGGTTTGACCAGCGGTGCGAGGTCCACGCCGCGCTCGATGTAGATCGGGTCCAACTGACCGCGTTGGCGGATGCTGTGGCACAGCTGACGGCTGTCGGCCCCCGGGATCGGCTCCTCGCCGGCCGGATAGACTTCCATCAACAGCAACACGTTGGCGTCGGCCAGCACCTGGACGAAATCGTCGTACAGGTCGCGGGTACGGCTGTAGCGGTGCGGCTGGTAAACCATCACCAGGCGCCGCTCCGGCCAGCCACCGCGCACGGCCTTGATCACCGCCGCGACTTCGGTCGGGTGGTGGCCGTAATCGTCCACCAGCATCACGTTACCGCCGTCCACCGGCAGTTCGCCGTAGACCTGGAAACGTCGTCCCACGCCCTGGAAGCCGGACAGGCCCTGGACAATGGCTTCGTCACTGACGCCTTCATCGGTGGCAATGCAAATGGTGGCCAGCGCATTGAGCACGTTGTGGTTGCCGGGCATGTTCACCGACACATCCAGCGGTTCGCGATCAGGACGCAGCACGGTGAAGAACGTCTGCATACCCTGCTGGCGCACGTTGATGGCGCGCACGTCGACGTCTTCGCCGAAACCGTAGGTCACGGTCGGACGCTTGATCAGCGGCAGGATCTCGCGCACCACCGGGTCGTCCAGGCACACCACTGCCAAACCGTAGAACGGCAGGTTGTGGAGGAACTCGACGAAGGTTTTCTTCAGTTTGTTGAAGTCACCGTCGTAGGTCGCCATGTGGTCGGCGTCGATGTTGGTGACCACGGCCACCAGCGGCTGCAGGTGCAAGAAGCTCGCATCGCTCTCGTCGGCTTCGGCGATCAGGTAACGGCTGGTGCCCAGCTGGGCATTGGTGCCCGCGGCATTGAGGCGACCGCCGATCACGAAGGTCGGGTCCAGGCCACCGGCAGCGAACACCGAGGCGATCAGGCTGGTGGTGGTGGTCTTGCCATGGGTACCGGCAACGGCGATGCCGTGGCGATAACGCATCAGTTCGGCCAGCATCTCGGCCCGCGGCACCACGGGAATGCGCCGCTCCAGGGCGGTGGCGACTTCCGGGTTGGAGGTGTTCACGGCGCTGGAGACAACCAGCACATCCGCGTTGGCGGCGTTCTCGGAACGGTGGCCGATGAAAATCTGCGCGCCAAAGGATTCCAGGCGCTCGGTGACCGGCGAGGCTTTCAGGTCGGAACCGGAGACTTCATAGCCCAGGTTCAGCAACACTTCGGCGATCCCGCACATGCCCACGCCGCCGATACCGACGAAATGGATGCGGCGGATACGGCGCATTTCCGGTTGCGGCATGGCTTTGCGATTCTCAACCATGGGCCACCTCCAGGCAGGTATCGACCACTTGGGCCGTGGCGTCGGGTTTGGCCAGGCGACGGGCGGCGCGGGCCATGTCTTCGATTGTTTGCGGTTGCATCAAAACCTCTGTCAGGCGCGCGGCAAGATCCGCGGCACCAGTCGTTCTTTGCGGCATCAGGAAGGCTGCGCCTTCACGGGCCAAATAATCGGCGTTGCGGGTCTGGTGGTCGTCGATGGCGTGGGGCAAAGGCACCAGCATCGAGGGCAGACCGGCGGCAGCCAGTTCGCTGATGGTCAACGCGCCTGCGCGGCAGACCACCAGGTCGGCCCAGCCATAGGCTTGGGCCATGTCTTTGATGAAAGGCTGCACTTGCGCCTCGACGCCGGCGGCGCGGTAGCGCTCGGCGGTGACTTCATCGTGGTTTTTGCCGGCCTGGTGAAACACCTCGGGCCGCAGTTCGGGAGCGACCTGCGACAAGGCTTCGGGCAGCAATTTGTTCAACGGCTCCGCCCCCAGGCTTCCACCCAGGATCAGCAAACGCGCCTTGCGTCCGGCCAGGGCCGGGCGCGGTGTATCGAGGAACAGCTCGGTCCGCACCGGGTTACCGGTGGTACGCCGGCTGCCCGACAGGGTAAAGGTGTCGGGAAAGGCTTCACAGACTCGAGCGGCCAACGGCACCAGTAACCGATTGGCGGTACCGGCCACGGCGTTCTGCTCGTGAACGATGACCGGCACACCGGCCAGTTTTGCCGCGACACCGCCAGGACCGGTCACATAACCACCAAAGCCCACCACGCATACCGGCCGCAACCGACGAATGATCGCCCGGGCCTGCCAGATCGACTTGAGCAACATCAGCGGCGCCTTGAGCAGCGACAACTTGCCTTTGCCCCGCAGGCCGCTGGCGTTGATCCGGTGCAGCTCCAGGCCGGCGGCGGGCACCAGCTCGTTCTCGATGCCCCGTGGCGTACCCAGCCAGTGCACGGTGTAACCGCGCGCCTGGAACTCCCGGGCACAGGCCAGCGCCGGGAATACATGCCCACCGGTTCCGCCGGCCATGATCAGCACATTAGCGCCCATGAGTCGGCTCCTCGGCGAAGTCGCTCTCCTGGAATTCCATCTCTTCGCTGCCCAGGTGGGTTCGACTCTCCCATTCGATGCGCAGCAACAAACCCAGACAGGCACAGCAAATCACCAGGGAACTGCCGCCGTAACTGAGAAACGGCAGCGTCAGGCCTTTGGTTGGCAACAGGCCGACGTTCACGCCGATGTTGATCAGGAACTGGCCGATCCACAGGAACGACAAGCCATACGCCACGTAGGCGGCGAAATACTGCTTGGCCCGCTCGGCCCACAAACCGATGTACATGCCGCGCACACAGACGAAGACGAACAATCCGACGGTAAGCAGCGAACCGACCACGCCCAACTCCTCGGCCAATACCGAGAACACGAAGTCGGTATGGGCTTCGGGCAGATAGAACTGCTTCTGCACGCTGTTGCCCAGGCCTACACCCAGCCATTCGCCGCGACCGAAGGCGATCAGGGCCTGAGTCAATTGATAGCCGGAACCGAACTGGTCGGCCCACGGGTCGGTAAAAGTGATCAAGCGCGCCATCCGGTAGGGTTGCGCCTGTACCAGCACCGTCACCGCGCCGACCGCCAGCGCCACCATCAAGGTGAAGCGAAACAGCCCGACACCGCCGAGGAACAACATCGCCGCCGCGGCCCCCATCATCACCACCGTGGCGCCGAAATCCGGCTCCATCAGCAGCAGGCCGGCCATCGGCAGCAACACAATGAACGGCTTGAAAAAGCCCATCCAGCTCTCGCGCACTTCTTTCTGACGACGCACCAGATACCCGGCGAGGTAGATCACCACGAAGACCTTGGCGATTTCCGAAGGCTGTACGTTGAAGAAGCTGAAGCCGATCCAGCGCATCGAGCCGTTGACCTCGCGACCGATGCCCGGCAACAGCACCATCACCAACAGGCCAAAGGCACCGAGCAACATCATCCAGCCCAGGCGTTGCCAGGTGGCGATCGGCACCATCATGGTGACAATGCACGCGACCAAACCGATCACCAGGTAAATCAGGTGACGAATCATGTGATAAAGGGTGTTGCCCGATTGCACGGCAGCCACTTCCGACGACGCGGAAGTGATCATCACCAGGCCCAGGCCCAGCAGCGCCAGACAACCGACGAGCATCGGGAAATCCAGGTCGATGCCGCGCCCGGTGATCAGCGGGGACGGGTATGGCTTGATGATGTTCATCAGGTTCATGCCAAGCCCTCCACGGCCCGGGCGAACAACTGCCCGCGCTCTTCGTAGTTCTTGAACATGTCGAAACTGGCGCAGGCCGGCGACAACAGCACGGCATCGCCGGGCTGTGCGAGGGCGCGGCATTGCTGCACCGCTTCGTCCAGCGAAGCGACGCGAACCAGCGGCACGCCGTCGCCGAGGGCCTGGGCGATCAATTCGCGGTCACGACCCAACAGCACCACGGCACGGCAGTTGGCCGCCACCGGATCGCGCAGGTCCTTGAAGTCGGCCCCCTTGCCGTCGCCGCCGGCGATCAGCACAAGCTTGCCTTCGATGTCCGCGCCCAGACCTTCGATGGCAGCCAGCGCAGCCCCCACGTTGGTGGCCTTGGAATCGTTGTACCAGGCCACCCCGTCAAGCTCGCGCACCCACTGGCAGCGGTGTTCGAGCCCGGCAAACGTACGCAGGGCCGACAGCATGGCGTCGAACGGCAAACCGACCGCATGTCCCAGGGCCAGCGCCGCCAGGGCATTGGCCTGGTTGTGGGCACCGCGAATCTTCAGCTCACGCACCGGCATCAGATTCTGGAATTCGAAAGCCAGGTATTTCTCGCCATGTTCCTCGCGCAAGCCAAAGCCTTTGAAATCCGGAACACCCAAGCCAAACGACCAGCACGGCAGTCCCTCGCCCAGCAAAGGCCGAGTGAGCGCGTCCTGGCGGTTGAACACCACTTGCCGGGCACCGCGGAAGATCCGGTGCTTGGCCAGGTGATAGGCCGGCAGGCCGCTGTAGCGGTCCATGTGGTCTTCGCTGATGTTGAGCACGGTTGCCACTTCAGCGCCCAAGTGGTCGGTGGTTTCGAGCTGGAAACTCGACAGTTCCATCACGTACAGCTCGACGTCATCACTGAGCAGATCCAGCGCCGGGGTTCCCAGGTTGCCACCCACGGCAACCCGCTTACCGGCCGCCGCAGCCATTTCACCCACCAGGGTGGTGACGGTGCTTTTTGCGTTGGAGCCGCTGATGGCGATGATCGGCGCCTTGGCGTGACGGGCGAACAGCTCGATGTCACCGGACAACTTCACGCCACGGGCGGCGGCAGCCTGCAAGGCCGGGGTTGCCAAAGCAAGGCCGGGGCTCACGTAGAGCTCGTCGGCGCGGCACAGGAACTCGACATCCAGCTCGCCACAACGCACGTCCACCTGTGGGTAGTCACGACGCAACGTGGCCAGCTCAGGTGGATTTTCCCGCGTATCGGCCACGGCAAACGACACGCCCCGGTTCGCCAGGAAGCGAACCAGGGACATGCCGCTCTTGCCGAGGCCGACAACGATGCGGAAGTGGTCAGAAGCGATCAGGGACACTCGTTCTACCTCAGCTTCAGGGTGGCAAGGCCGACCAGGACCAGAATCACGGTGATGATCCAGAAACGGACAATCACACGCGGCTCGGGCCAGCCCTTGAGTTCAAAGTGGTGGTGGATCGGCGCCATGCGAAATACCCGGCGGCCGGTCAATTTAAAGGAAGCAACCTGAATGACGACTGACAGGGTCTCCATCACAAACACACCGCCCATGATGAACAGGACGATTTCCTGGCGAACGATGACGGCGATGGTGCCCAGGGCCGCGCCCAGGGCCAGCGCGCCGACATCACCCATGAAGACCTGCGCCGGGTAGGTGTTGAACCACAGGAAACCCAGGCCGGCACCGATCAGCGCACCGCAGAACACAATCAGCTCGCCTGCCCCCGGCACATATGGGATCAGCAGGTATTCGGCGAACTTCACGTTACCCGACAGGTAGCAGAAGATCCCCAGCGCGCCGCCCACCATCACGGTCGGCATGATCGCCAGGCCATCGAGGCCATCCGTCAGGTTGACCGCGTTGCTCGACCCGACGATGACCAGGTAGGTCAATACGATGAAGCCTGCGCCCAGCGGGATGCTGTAGTCCTTGAGCATTGGCAGGATCAGGGTGGTTTCCACCGGCGAGGCCGCGGTCATATAAAGGAAGATCGCCGCGCCGAGGCCGAATACCGACTGCCAGAAGTATTTCCAGCGGCTCGGCAGCCCCCGGGAATTCTTCTCGATGACCTTGCGGTAGTCGTCGACCCAGCCGATGGCGCCGAACAACAGGGTCACCAGCAACACCACCCACACATACCGGTTCGCCAGGTCGGCCCAAAGCACGGTACTGATGCCAATGGACGACAGGATCAGCGCGCCGCCCATGGTCGGGGTACCGGATTTGGACAGGTGCGACTGCGGGCCGTCGTTGCGGACCGACTGGCCGATTTGCAGGTTCTGCAAGGTGCGGATCATCCACGGGCCCAGGAACAGCGACAACGACAACGCGGTCAACACACCCAGGATCCCGCGCAGGGTCAGGTACTGGAAGACCGCGAAGCCTTTGTGGAACTGTTGCAGGTACTCCGCTAGCAGCAGCAGCATTAATGTTTCTCCATACGGGAACCGCACAGCGCCGCGACGATGTTTTCCATCGCGGCACTGCGTGAGCCCTTGATCAATAAGGTGGTGTTCGGGTCCTGCTCGGCGCTCAGGGCCTGAATCAGCTCGGCCTGAGTGGTGAAATGCTGTGCGTGCTCGCCAAACGCGGCGACCGCATGGGCCATCATCGGGCCGACGGCATACAGCGCATCGACCTTGCCACGCGCATAGGCGCCGACATCGTGATGCCCCTGTTGCGCCCATTCGCCCAACTCGCCGATATCCCCCAGCACCAGCACGGTACGGCCGGGGAAACCGGCGAGGATATCCACCGCAGCACACATGGACGTCGGGTTGGCGTTATAGGTGTCGTCGATCACGCGCATGCCGTTGCTGGCCAATTGCGCAACGGAACGCCCCTTGACCGGTTGCACCGCGTTCAAGCCGGCCACGATGCCCGGCAACGACACGCCCAAAGCATGGGCCGCGGCTGCAGCGGCCAGGGCGTTGGCGACGTTATGGGTGCCAAGCAGGTTCAACTGGACCCGCTCTGCACCGTCGGGGCTGTGCAGATTGAAGGCCGGGCAGCCGCGAGCATCGCGGTCCAGATCGCTGGCGTAGAAATTCGCCGCCAGATTGCTCAAAGCGAACGTCAGCACCTTGCGCCCAGCCGCCCGGGTCTTCCAGGTTTCGAAGGCCTTGTCGTCGAGATTCAGCACGGCGACGCCATCGGCATCCAGCCCTTCGAGAATCTCGCCCTTGGCCTCAACGATTTTGTCCGGGCCACCGAACTCGCCGACGTGGGCGGTCCCGGCGTTGTTGAGCACAGCGACGAGGGGCTTGGTCATGGCTACGGTATAGGCAATTTCACCGAGCCGCGAAGCACCCAACTCGATAACGGCGGCACTGTGTTCCGGCGCCAGCTCCAGCAAGGTCAGCGGCACGCCGAGGTCATTGTTCAGGTTGCCACGGGTCGCCAGCACCGGGCCGCGCGTGCGCAGGATGCTTGCCAGCATTTCCTTGACGGTGGTCTTGCCGCTGGAGCCGGTGATGGCTGCGACCGGCTTATCAAACGCCGTGCGGTTCAGCGCGCCCAACTGGCCTAAGGCCTGACGGGTGTCAGCGACCAGCAACTGCGCCAGCGTACTGTTGGTCACTTCCCGCTCGACCAGTGCCGCGACCGCCCCTTTGGCGGCGACTTCGTTCAAGTAATCGTGGCCGTCGAAACGCGGTCCGGCCAGGGCGACGAACAACTGCCCCGGAGCAATGGCCCGGCTGTCGATGCTCACGCCGTCGAAGCTGGCGTCCGCGGCGATGAGGCGCGCATTCAGGGTGTTGGTCAGCTCGCTGAGTTTCAGCGCCTTAAGCATGGGCCACCTCCCACGCAGTCAGGGCGTGATCGGCTTCCACCAGATCGGAGAAAGCATGGCGTTCGCCATTGATTTCCTGGTAGTCCTCATGGCCTTTACCGGCCAGGACGATGACGTCGTCCGCCGACGCACCGGCGATCAACTGGGCAATCGCCTGGCCGCGACCGGCCACGAAGGTGACGTTGTCCACGTTCGAGAAGCCGGCGCGGATGTCGTCGAAAATCTGCAATGGGTCTTCGGTGCGCGGATTGTCGTCGGTGACCACGACACCATCGGCCAAGCGCTCGACCACTTCGGCCATCAGCGGACGCTTGCCGCGATCACGATCGCCACCGCAGCCGAACAGGCACAGCAACTTGCCCTTGGCGTGAGGCCGCAGGGCCATCAGGACTTTTTCCAGCGCATCCGGGGTATGGGCGTAATCGACCACCACCAACGGTTGCGTTCCGCCGCCCAGCCGTTGCATACGCCCGGCAGGTCCTTCGAGTTTGGGCAGGACCTTGAGGATTTCATCCAGTGCGTAGTCCAGGCCAAGCAAGGCGCCAATGGCCGCCAACACATTGCTCAGGTTGAAACGACCGAGCAAGGTACTGCGCAGGTGGTGCTCGCCTTGAGGCGTAACCAGGGTGGCGCGCACGCCTTCGTCATTGAATTGCGCCTGGCGTATATAAAGGTAGGCGCTGGCATCTTCCAGGCTATAGGTGATCAGCCGGGACTCGTGCTTATCGGCGGCCAATTGCCGGCCAAACGCGTCGTCAAGGTTGAGGACCCGGCACTTCAAGTCATTCCAGGCAAACAGCCTGGCTTTTGCTTCGCCGTACGCCTGCATGGTGCCGTGGTAATCCAGGTGATCGCGCGACAGGTTGGTCAATACGGCGACGTCAAACGCCAGGGCCGTCACGCGGCCCTGATCCAGGCCATGGGAAGAGACTTCCATCGCCACGGCCTTGGCTCCGGCCTTTTTCAGGTCGGCCAGGGTTGCCTGCACGGCAATCGGGTTCGGCGTGGTGTGCAGGCCACTCTCCAGTGCACCATGGAAACCGTTACCCAAGGTGCCGACGATGCCGCAATGCTGACCCAGCAGATCCAGGGCCTGGGCCACCAGTTGGGTGACGCTGGTCTTGCCGTTGGTGCCCGTCACACCAATCAGGTTCAGGTGACGGCTTGGATCGCCATAAAAGCGTCCGGCGATGGTCGACAGTTGGGCCGCCAGACCCTTGACCGGAATCAATGGCACGTCGGTAATGGGCAGAACGGTCGCGCCGTCGACTTCATAAGCCACGGCAGCCGCACCGCGCTTCAAGGCGTCGGCGATGTGGGCGCGTCCGTCGAACCGGGCACCCGGTACGGCCAGAAACAGATCCCCGGCGCGCACGTGGCGGCTGTCCAGGGCCAATTCGCGAATCAGCAGATCGTGGCCGGCATGGGCAAAAATCTTGTTCAGGCTCAGGGACATCAGCCACGCCCTCCTTCGGCTTTCAAGGGTACGACCGGTGCGGTATTGGCCTGCTGGGTCGGCGGCAGGTTATCCGGGGTGATATTCATCAAGCGCAGGGTGCCGGACATCACTTTGCTGAACACCGGTGCCGAAACCAGCCCCCCGAAGTAGCCGGCCTTGCTCGGTTCGTCGATGACCACCACGACGGCGTAACGCGGGTCGCTCATCGGGCCGAAACCGGCGAACAGCGAACGGTAGGAATTCTCGGCATAGCCCTTGACGCCCGCGGAGGTTTTGCGGGCCGTACCCGACTTGCCGGCGACATGATACGCAGGCACTTGGGCGCGATAGACGCCACGCGGGGCCTCGATCACCTGTTGCAGCATGCCCTGCATGGTCTTGGCGACGTCTTCAGGAATCACCTGGGTGGTCTGCGGGGCCTTGTCGGTTTTGATCAGGGTCAGCGGTGCGATTCGGCCGTTGTTGGCCAGTGCCGAAAAGGCATGAACCAGCTGGATCGCCGTCACGGAAACACCGTAGCCGTACGACAAGGTTGCCGTCTCGGCCTTGCGCCACTCACGGTAGTTCGGCAGATTGCCGACCCGCTCGCCCGGAAAGCCCAGGCCGGTGTCCTGGCCGAGGCCGATTTTCTGGGCCAGACGATAGATCGCCTCACCGCCGATATCGAAGGCAATCTTGCTCATGCCCACGTTACTGGAGTTGATCAGAATGCCCGTGAGGTCAAGCACTGGTCCCTCGGTCTTGGACACGTCACGAATGGTGTACTTGCCGATCTGCAAACTGCCCGGGTACACCTCAACGGTATCGCCCGGCTTCCAGCGTCCGGTTTCCAGCGCGGCGGCCATGGAGATGGCTTTCATGGTCGAACCCGGCTCGAACACGTCGATCATTGCGCGGTTGCGCATCATCGCCGGCTGCAGATTGCGACGGTTGTTCGGGTTGTAGGTCGGCTGGTTGACCATCGCCAGGATCTCGCCAGTCTTGACGTCCATGATCACCAGGCTGCCGGCTTTGGCGCCGTTCTCCACGATCGCATTGCGCAGCTCCCGGTTGGCCAGGTATTGCAGACGCAGGTCAATGGACAACGCCAAGGGCTTACCGGCCTTGGCGTTTTTGGTGACCTGGACATCCTTGATCAGCCTGCCACGCCGATCCTTGATGACCTGACGCTTGCCGGGCACTCCGGCAAGCCACTCGTCATAGGCCAGTTCGACCCCTTCTCGCCCCCGGTCATCAATGTCGGTGAAACCGACCATATGGGCAGTCACCTCACCGGCCGGATAGAAACGCCGGAACTCTTCGATGCCATAGACGCCCGGCACTTTCAGGTCGAGCACGCTTTGACCCTGCTCGGGCGTCAACCCGCGCACCAGATAAATGAATTCTTTATTGGCCTGGGCTTCGAGCCGCTCGGCCAAGGCCTTGGGGTCCTGTCCAAGGGCAGCGGCCAGAGCCGGCCACTTTTCCTTGGCCTGCTGCATTTCCTTGGCGTTTGCCCACAAGGTGGTCACCGGGGTGCTCACGGCCAACGGCTCGCCATTGCGGTCGGTAATCAGGCCGCGGTGAGCCGGGATCGGGATGTGCCGCAGGCTACGGGCATCGCCCTGCTCTTTGAGGAAGTCACGGTCGACCACTTGCAGATCGATGATGCGCCAGACGATCGCCGCCACCATGATCCCGAGCAGGCCCAGAACCAGACGGAAGCGCCACGGAAAGAGTGCCCCTTCGAGCTTCATCATGGCGCCACCATCTGCACTTCGGCAGCGCCAGGAATGCGCATTTTCAGCTGTTCGGTCGCCAGTACCTCGATGCGGCTATGGGCGGTCCAGGTGCTCTGCTCCAGGATCAACCGGCCCCACTCGGCCTGGGCCTTGTCGCGCACGCTCAGTTCGCTGTAAAGGGTGTTGAGCAACTGCCGGTTCCAGTGCGCGCTGTAGGACACGGCGATGGCCGACACGAGCACGCCGATAAACAGCAGCAGCATGAAAAAGCTGCCGCCGGGCAGGGGCTTGGCGAAGAGCTTGCTCACCGCAACTTCTCCGCAACACGCATGACGGCGCTACGGGCACGCGGGTTTGCCTTGAGTTCGGCCTCGGAGGCGAACTGGGCCTTGCCGTGGATCTTGATTTTCGGCACGAAGGCTTCGAAGCGCACCGGCAGGTTGCGCGGCAGGTTATCGGCCTCACCCTTGGTGAGCTTGCGCATGAACAGTTTGACGATACGGTCTTCCAGGGAATGGAAGCTGATCACCACCAGTCGCCCGCCGACCTCGAGTGCTTCAAGTGCCGCCTCAAGGCCGGCCTCCAGATCGCCCAATTCATTATTGACGTGGATGCGCAAACCCTGGAAAGCACGGGTAGCCGGGTTCTTGCCCTTTTCCCATGCCGGGTTGGCGACTTTCAGCACTTCGGCCAGGTCGCCGGTACGCTCGAATGGTTTGGTGTCGCGACGCTCGACCACGGCGCGGGCCATGCGGCCGGAAAAACGCTCTTCGCCGTATTCCTTGAAAACACGGGCGATTTCTTCCACCGGGGCAGTATTGACGAATTCGGCGGCGCTGATGCCGCGGGACGGATCCATGCGCATGTCCAGCGGGCCATCGTTGAGAAAACTGAAGCCGCGCTCAGGGTCGTCCAACTGCGGCGAAGACACGCCCAGGTCAAGCAGCACGCCACTGACCTTGCCGGCCAGGCCACGCTGGGCCACTTCTGAGCCCAGCTCCGCAAAGCTGCGCTGCACAACGACAAAGCGGCCGTCTTCGGCCGCTAGCGCTTGCCCGGTGGCAATCGCTTGAGGATCCTTGTCGAACCCCAGCAGCCGGCCGTCCGGGCCGAGCTTGCTGAGAATCAACCGGCTATGCCCGCCACGCCCGAACGTGCCATCCAGATAGCAGCCATCAGCACGTACGGCGAGAGCCTCAACGGCTTCGTCAAGCAGTACGGTGATGTGGTTAAAGCCGCTATCAATAGTCACAGGATCAAATCACGCAGTTCATCAGGCATGGCGCCCGGTTGTTGAATAGCAGCCAGGTCAGCGGCAGAGACCGCATTCCAGGCATCTTCGTCCCACAGCTGGAACTTGTTCAGTTGGCCCACCAGCATCGCGCGCTTGTCCAGCTTGGCGTACTCGCGCAGGCGCGGTGGAACCAGGAAACGACCGCTGCCGTCGAGTTCGAGATCGACGGCGTTACCGATCAGCAAGCGTTGCAGGCGGCGGTTCTCTTCACGCAGCGAAGGCAGTGCGCGCAGTTTGGTTTCGATGATCTCCCACTCATCAAGAGGGTAAACACACAAACATGGGTCAACGGCGTCGATCGTGACGATTAACTGCCCGGAACTACGCGAAACGAGCTCGTCACGGTACCGGCTCGGCATGGCGAGACGGCCCTTTGCATCGAGACTGATAGCGTTAGCTCCGCGAAACACGTCAGCGTTTCTCCAAAAATTTTGCGTTTTACGCTCAAAAAACCCACTTCATGCCACTTTCCGCCACTTGCGCACACTATAGGAATGCGCCTACCGCACCGTCAAGGCGCGGATTGAAGGAAAAGCCTTATAGATCGGAGATTTAGGAGCGTATCTGGAGGGGCGATGGGAATCTGACGTAGGATTTTTCGCCACAACTTCAGCGAACACAGGAAGCTGCGCTCTAAAGTTAAAGTGATTTGTTAAGAGTAAGATTTTTTTGGTCTTAGCAATTGCGTCTGCCAGCGATTCTGGCAGGAGGGGAAAAGGTGGAGAGTCGATCTGTAAGCCGGGTTCTGTCTTGAACAGTCATTCGTCTACGATGGCCATCACTGGACATCTTTAGCAACCTACCCGGTCCCAGCGCGGGCCACGCCTTGGGACCCTATTTGGTCTTGCTCCAAGTGGGGTTTACCTAGCCACGAACTGTTGCCAGCCGTGCGGTGCGCTCTTACCGCACCTTTTCACCCTTACCGGCGCCGAAGCGCTTAGGCGGTTATTTTCTGTGGCACTTTCCGTAGGCTCACGCCTCCCAGGCATTACCTGGCACTTCGCCCTATGGAGCCCGGACTTTCCTCCCCCCCCTAATTTTCATAGAGGGCAGCGACTGTCCGATCGACTCTCCGCCGCGAAGGTTAACGGCAGAGCGCCCGAAGAACAAGCGCTAAAAGCCCTTGGCCAGCCCCGCCCCCCGGTTTCACTGGTCCTTCTGTTTTTCCAGCGCGACCTGATACAGCACGTTCTTACGCTCGCCGGTAATCTGCGCCGCAAGGGCGGCGGCGCGCTTGAGGGGCATCTCCTCGAGCAGCAGGTCCAGGATGCGCATCGCTTCACTGCTGACGGTCTCTTCACTGTCCGGCGCCGCCCAGCCCGCCACCAGCACAACGCATTCACCGCGCTGCTGGTTGCTATCGCTTTCGACGAAGGCGCGCAACTGCGCCAACGGCAACCCCTTGAGAGTTTCGAAGGTTTTGGTCAGCTCCCTGGCGAGCAGCGCCGGACGCTCCGGACCAAACACCAATTCCATGTCTTGCAGGCACTCAAGGATGCGGTGCGGCGCCTCATAAAAGATCAACGTACGCGGCTCCTCCTTTATAGACTCCAGGCGCGCCCGTCGCCCCACCGCCTTGGCGGGCAAAAAACCTTCGAAAATGAAACGGTCCGACGGCAGGCCCGCCGCCGAAAGGGCAGCGATCAAGGCGCACGCCCCTGGCACCGGCACTACATTGATGCCGGCCGCCCGAGCCTGGCGTACCAGGTGATAGCCAGGGTCGGAAATCAGCGGTGTACCCGCGTCGGAAATCAGCGCAACGTTATCGCCCGCCAACAGGCGAGTGATAAAACGACTGCCTTCTTCCCGCTCGTTGTGCTCATGACAGGCCGCCAACGGCGTTGAAATGCCGAAATGTTGCAACAAGCGTTGAGAGTGGCGCGTATCTTCGGCCGCAATGAGCGCGACCTCCTGCAGGATTTTCAGCGCCCGGGCACTGATATCGTCCAGGTTGCCGATGGGCGTCGCCACCACATAAAGCGAGCCGGCAGCGGAATTCAAAGCACCTGGAGCAGTCAAAGCGCACACCTCATGATCGGTAAAAAGCGCCATTGTAGCGTGTGCCGGCCGTCTTAGCGGTTCACATCAGCCACTGTGGCGAGGGGATTTATCCCCGCTGGGCTGCGCAGCAGACCCAAGACCTACCGCTTCGATGTGTCAGGCTGAAGGGTTTCCAGCCTTTTTTGGGCTGCTGCGCAGCCCAGCGGGGATAAATCCCCTCGCCACAGGTTTAGTGCCACCACCTGAGTGAACAGCGCCTTTGTGCTGCGCCGCAACATTTGAAATACCTAAATTGATCGATTCACGCCACTAACATCGCGCCCCGGCCAGTGCTTGGGTACAATTCGACGCTAATTTGATCTCGTATCAGGAACATTTACATGATCGCTTGCCTGCGGCTGCTCTCCGCCCTCTGCCTCGCTGCCCTTCTGGCGGCCTGCGCCAGCTCGCCCTCCTCCAGCCTTGGCGAACTTCCACGGACCCCGGATGCCAGTATCGAGCAGCTGCTCGAACAGGCCACCCAAAGCAAAACCCCGGAAAAAGCCGCCCTGTTGCGCCTGAGCGCAGCAGACCTGGCCTACCGCCAGGGCAATGCCGGTCAGTCCGCGCAGATCCTGCAACAGGTGCCGATGGAGCAACTCAAGCCCGGCCAGCAGATATTCGCCAGCACCCTGGCGGCCGAACTGGCAATGACGCGCAACCAGCCCAAAGCAGCGCTGAGCGCCCTGAGCCACCCGAGCCTGCAGCACCTGAGCGAGCTACCGGTGGAGCAGCAGGTCCGCACCGGCACCGTCCACGCCCGCGCCCTCGAGGCCGACGGCCAGACCCTGGCAGCCGCCAAGGAACGGATCTTCATTGCGCCCCTGCTTGAAAACGAAGCGGCGGCGAAAAACCACGAGGCGATCTGGTCGTTGATCGCCTCGCTGCCCACCGATCAACTGCAACCGACCAGCACCGACGACCTTGGGGGCTGGCTGAGTTTGGCTCTGGCTGTGAAAACCGCCGGTACGCTGGAACAGCAACAGGCGGCTATCGACAGCTGGCGCGAGCAGAACCCCAAGCACCCGGCCGCCCTCCAGTTGCCGACGCCGCTGGTCAAGCTCAAGGAACTGGCGAGCCAGCCCCTGAGCAAGATCGCCTTGCTGCTGCCTCAGGATGGCCCGCTGTCCTCGGTCGCCAGAGCTCTGCGCGAAGGTTTCATGGCTGCCCACTATCAGGCCCAACAGGCCGGGCAAAACCCACCAAGCATTCAGTTTTATGACAGCTCGCGCCTGACCTCCCTGGATGATTTCTATCGCAAGGCACAGGCCGACGGCGTGCAACTGGTGGTCGGCCCGCTGGAAAAACCCTTGGTCAAGCAACTCAGCACCCGCCCGCAACTGCCGATCACGACCCTCGCGCTCAATTACAGCGAAGGTGAGCAAGGCCCGGCACAGCTGTTCCAGTTTGGCCTGGCCGCAGAAGACGAAGCCCGTGAAGTGTCGCGTCGCGCCCGTACAGACGGTCTGCATCGTGCCGCCGTCATGGTGCCAAAAGGTGAATGGGGCGATCGCGTCCTAAAAGCCTTCAGCGAGGACTGGCAGGCCAATGGCGGCACCATCATCGCTGTCGAACGCATCGATCAGCCCGTACAACTGGCCCAGCAGATCGCCGACATGTTCCATCTGCGCCAGAGCGAAGGTCGCGCCAAGCGCCTGCAAAGCACAGTCGACACCGCCGTCGCGGCCCAGCCGTCCCGCCGTCAGGACATCGAGTTCCTGTTCCTGGCCTCGACGCCACAACAGGCCCAGCAGATCAAGCCGACCCTGAACTTCCAGTACGCCGGCGACGTGCCTGTGTACGCCACCTCGCATGTGTTCAGCGCCAGTGGCGACCAGAATCAGTACAACGACATGAGCGGCGTGCGCTTCTGCGAAACCCCGTGGCTGCTCGATGCCAACGACCCGCTGCGCAAGCAGGTCACCGCCCAGTGGCCCCAGGCCGGTGGTAGCCTGGGTCGGCTGTACGCGATGGGGGCAGATGCCTATCGTCTGGCTCCGCGCCTGGGTCAGCTGAAAACATTGCCAGACACCCGCATCGAAGGTCTTTCGGGCAGCCTGGCAGTGTCGCCGTCCCAGCGCGTGCAACGTCAACTGCCGTGGGCCGAATTCGTCAACGGTCAGGTGCAGCGCCTGCCGGACACTCAGCGCTGATGCCTGACCGATCACGCCAGCAAAGCGGACGGGATGCCGAGAGCCAGGCTCTCGCGCATCTTCAGCAACAAGGCCTGCGGCTGCTGGCGCAAAACTGGCTGTGTAAACGTGGCGAGCTTGATCTGGTCATGCTTGATGGCGATACAGTAGTATTCGTCGAAGTCCGCTACAGAAAAAATACTCAATGGGGTGGCGCGCTCGACAGCATCGATGCACGCAAGCGCCAGAAGCTGGTTTTCGCCGCGCAGTACTTCCTGCAAATCGAGTCTCGCTGGGCCGATCATCCCTGCCGCTTCGACGTGGTTGCCATCGACAGCAACGCCGATCAGTTGAACTGGTTGCAGAATGCCTTCGACAGTTGAACGTCAACACCCATGACGAGCCGAGCCGGACACCTTCACCCAATTTTTGCTCTTTGCTTTGCGCGCCGCACATGCTTGTGCCGATAAGCCGCGCTACTTAAGGTCACACAGATGGACATGCAATCGCGAATTCGCCAGCTTTTTCAGGCCAGTATCGACACCAAGCAACAGGCGATGGACGTACTTGCACCGCACATCGAGCAAGCCAGCCAAGTGATGGTCAACGCCCTGCTCAACGAAGGCAAAATGCTTTCGTGCGGCAATGGCGGTTCTGCCGGCGATGCCCAGCATTTTTCATCGGAGCTGCTCAACCGCTTCGAGCGCGAGCGCCCCAGCCTGCCGGCCATTGCATTGACCACCGACAGCTCGACGATCACCTCGATCGCCAATGACTACAGCTACAACGAAGTGTTCTCCAAACAGATCCGCGCCCTGGGCCAGCCCGGCGATGTGTTGCTGGCGATTTCCACCAGCGGCAACTCGGCCAATATTATTCAGGCGATCCAGGCCGCACATGATCGCGAAATGATTGTCGTAGCATTGACCGGTCGCGATGGCGGCGGCATGGCGTCACTGCTGTTGCCTGAGGACGTCGAGATTCGCGTACCGGCCAATGTCACCGCACGCATTCAGGAAGTCCATCTGCTGGCGATTCATTGTCTTTGCGACTTGATCGACAGCCAACTGTTCGGGAGTGAAGAATGACCCCTAATCGCCTAGGCCTTCTGGCCCTGACCCTGTGCCTCGGCATCAGCGGCTGCACATCGGTGGTTAACGCCAGCCGGGAAAAGCCGATTGAAGACGACCGCGGCACCCGCACCTTCGGCAGCAAGATCGACGACTCGTTGATCGAAACCAAGGCCGGCGTAAACATCGCCAAGGCCGACCCGGACCTGGACAACAATTCGCATATCGTCGTCACCAGCTTCAACGGTGTCGTGCTGCTGGCCGGCCAAACCCCACGCGCGGACCTCAAGGCCAAGGCCGAGCAGGCTGCAAGCGCTGTGCAGCGGGTCAAGACCGTGCATAACGAACTGCAGGTCCTGCCACCTTCCTCGCTGCTGGCGCGTCAGAACGATGCCTGGCTGACCACCAAGATCAAGACGCAGATGCTGACCGACGCCAGCATTCCCGGCTCGCGCATCAAGGTTGTGACCGAGAATGGCATCGTTTATCTGCTGGGGCTGTTGACCAAGCAGGAGGCTGCGCAGGCGACCAACCTGGTGCAAGGGGTTTCCGGGGTGCAGAAAATCGTTAAGTTGTTTGAGTACATCGACTGAGGCTACTCGCAGTTCTTGATGCTGCATGCGGCTGGAAAGAACGGCGCTTCTTCTGATGAGGAAGTGCCGTTTTTTTAGGCTTTGTTTATGGTTGGTGTGTATATCCGTTGCTGTGGTAACGGCCACTGACGGTTCCGCTCTTACAGCGGCTCACTTTTGAGAAGCGCAAAAGTAAGCAAAACGCTTTTGCCCCACCACTAGGTGCCTCGCTAAGGCTCGGCATACCCTCACTCCGGCATTGCTCCGTGGGCCCGCCGCGAAGGGCCATCCATGGCCCAGCGCGGCTACCTCGGCATCCATGCCGAGGTGCCCACTACGCAATGCCTGCGTTCGGCCAGCGTGGTTAACGGGGCGCTCAAGATCAAAATCAAAAGCGAGGCGGCCTGACAGCCGGCCTGCTCGGGAGCGAACGCGTTTCTCCTGTGGGAGCGGGCTTGCTCGCGAAAGCGGAGGGGCTGTTTGCAGTGATGTTGGATGTGCCGGCGTCATCGCGAGCAGGCTCGCTCTCACAGGTTTTTATGTCGCTCGCAAATACTGTAAACACCCACAAATCCATGTGGGGGCGAGCCTGTTCGCGATAACGGTGGTGCAGCTAAATAGATACTGGCATCTACCCCGCTCTTGCTCTTGCTCTTGCTCTTGCTCTTGCTCTTGCTCTTGATCTCGACGCCCCGTTAAACCACGCTGGCCGAACGCAGGCATTGCGTAGTGGGCAACCCGGCATGGATGCCGGGTTAGCCGCGCTGGGCCACGGATGGCCCTTCGCGGCGGCCCACGGAGCAATGCCGGAGTGAGGGCACACCGAGCCTAGGCGAGGTGCCGAGGGGTGGGGCAAAGCGCTTTTGGTTACTTTTGGCGCTCTTCCAAAAGTGACCCGCCGTAAGGGCGGAACCGCCAGTAGCCGTTACCGCAGAAACGGATATACACACCATCCCATACATCCTGCACGACCTTGAGAGCAGCCATAACCCATAAAAAAATGCCCGCATCTTCCGATACAGGCATTTCCTTAACCAACCAGCAAATCACCAGGCCTCAAACAACCTGCCCGCGAATCACCGTCTATTACTTCACTACCTTCAGGCTCGGCCGACCGCTAGGCCGCGGCGGCTCGTCATCCGGTGGCGGCAAATCATCATCCGGCTCAAGCTCGTCTTCACCATCCAACGGCACTTCCAGCTCAAACACCATACCCTGGCCATTCTCCCGAGCATAAATCCCCAGGATCGAGGCAATAGGCACGTACAGAGTATGCGGCACACCCCCGAAGCGCCCTTCAAAGCTGACCGCATCATTATCCATGTGCAAGTGACGCACGGCGGCCGGTGATACGTTCAAGACTATTTGCCCATCGTTGGCAAAACCCTGCGGCACCTGCACCGACGGATACTCGGCGTTAACCAGCATATGTGGGGTGCAATCGTTGTCCACAATCCACTCATAGAGCGCGCGGACCAGATAAGGTCGACTGGAGTTCATAGCGGCTCCCTAAGCCTTAGCGCATGTCACGTTCGACACCAGACAGACTCGCCTGGAATGCCTCACGCGCAAATTGGCGCTCCATATAATCAAGCAACGGCTTGGCAGGCCGCGGCAGTTCAATACCCAGAATCGGCAAACGCCAGAGTATTGGCAATAGGCAGCAATCCACCAGGCTTTGTTCCTCACTGAGGAAGAATGGCTTGTCGGTGAACAGCGGCGATACGCCAGTCAGGCTTTCGCGCAACTCTTTGCGCGCCACGACCCGCGCAGGCTCCTTGGTTCGTGAATCCAGGATCAGGTCCACCAACCCGCACCAGTCGCGCTGGATGCGATGGATCAGCAAACGGCTGTTGGCTCGCGCAACAGGATACACCGGCAGTAAAGGCGGATGCGGGTAACGCTCATCCAGGTATTCCATCACCACTGTCGACTCCCACAATGCCAGGTCACGATCGACCAGCGTGGGCAGGCTGCCGTAAGGGTTCACTTCGATCAGCTTCGGCGGCTGACGGCCCGCTTCGACGTAAATGATCTCGGCGCTGACACCCTTCTCTGCCAGTACGATACGTACCCGGTGGGAATAGTGGTCGGCGGGGTCGGAGTAACAGGCCAACCGATTGGTCACGCCCATGGCGATCCTCCTCGCTTGTTGAAATTATCGAAAAACGGAAAAACGAGCGCGCCCAAAGGGCGCCTCCCGTAACACCCGGCTGACCAGGTTCGTTACATCCAGAGACGCCCTTGGGCGCGCACGATTAACAGCAACGGTTTACAGCTTTATCAATGCACGTCTTTCCAGTATTCACGCTTGAGCAGGTAAGCGAATACGAAGAAGAACGCCAAATACAGCAACACATAAGTACCGATGCGCTGATGCTCCAGCTTCACCGGGTTGGCCGAATAGGCCAGGAAGGTCACCAGATTCTTGACCTTCTCGTCGAACTGCTCTTCAGTCAGGCTGCCGGTGTTCGGCAGCACGGTCAACTGATCGCAGGCTTCATGAGTCAAAGCCGTGCCGGTCAGCGGATCGTATTGCTTCTTGCCGTCCTCGACGATTTGAACCTGTTTGCAGCCTACCACCTGACGACCCTGCAGGCCGACCAGAACGTTTGGCATACCGACGTTCGGGAAGACCTTGTTGTTCACGCCCCAAGGACGCGCAGGATCTTCATAGAACGAACGCAGGTAACCGTAGAGCCAGTCGGTGCCACGCACGCGCGCCACCAGAGTCAGGTCGGGCGGCGCAGCCCCGAACCAGGACTTGGCGTCTGTCGGCTGCATGCCGATGTTCATGTGATCGCCCAGCTTGGCGCCGGTGAAAACCAGCTTCTCGAGCATCAGCTCATGGGGAATGCCCAGGTCATCCGCTACACGCTCGTAACGCTGGAACTTGGCGCTGTGGCAGCCCATGCAGTAGTTGGCGAACGTACGTGCGCCGTCCTGCATGGCAGCTTTGTCGGAAACGTCGATGTCGACCTTTTCCAGCTCGGGCCCACCGGATGCGGACGCAAAGGACAGGACAGGCATAGCAGCAAGAATCAGTACAGAAAATAGCTTTTTCATCAGCCAGTCACCCTTTCCGGAACCGGTTTGGTCTTCTCGAGCCTGGTGTAGAACGGCATCAGAATGAAGTAGGCGAAGTACAGGAAGGTGCAGACCTGCGACAGCAGCGTCCGGCCCGGTGTTGGAGCGAGTACGCCCAGCACACCCAGGATCACGAACGAGATGCAGAACACCCAGAGCCAGATTTTGCTCAGCCAGCCTTTGTAGCGCATCGACTTGACTGGACTGCGGTCCAGCCACGGCAGGACGAACAACACGGCGATCGCCGCACCCATGGCGATGACGCCCAGCAGCTTGTCTGGAACCGCCCGCAAAATCGCGTAGAACGGAGTGAAGTACCAGACCGGAGCAATGTGCTCAGGGGTCTTGAAGGCGTTTGCCTGCTCGAAGTTAGGCTTCTCGAGGAAGTAACCACCCATCTCCGGGAAGAAGAACACGATGGAGCAGAAGATGAACAGGAACACCACCACGCCGACGATATCTTTCACGGTGTAGTACGGGTGGAAGGCGATGCCGTCCAGCGGTACACCGTTTTCGTCCTTGTGCTTCTTGATGTCCACGCCATCGGGGTTGTTCGAGCCGACTTCATGCAGCGCCAGGATATGCAGCACCACCAGGCCGAGGATCACGATCGGCAAGGCCACCACATGCAAGGCGAAGAAGCGGTTCAGGGTAATGCCCGAAATCAGGTAATCACCGCGAATCCACTGGGTCAGGTCATCGCCGATGACCGGGATTGCACCGAACAACGAGATGATCACCTGGGCGCCCCAGTAAGACATCTGGCCCCAAGGCAACAGATAGCCCATGAACGCTTCAGCCATGAGCGCCAGGTAGATCAGCATACCGAACACCCACACCAGCTCACGTGGTTTCTGGTACGAACCGTAGAGCAGACCACGGAACATATGCAGGTAAACCACGATGAAGAACGCCGAGGCGCCTGTGGAGTGCAGCAGACGCAGGATCGAGCCGTACTCGACGTCGCGCATGATGTATTCGACGGAGGCAAACGCTTCTTCCGCCGAAGGGGTGTAGCTCATGGTCAGCCAGACACCGGTGACGATCTGGTTGACCAGAACGAGCAGTGCCAGGGAGCCAAAGAAGTAGAAGAAGTTGAAGTTTTTTGGAGCGTAGTACTTGCTGAGATGGTCTTCCCACATTTTGGTCGCGGGAAAGCGCGCATCAACCCAATCCATGAATTTGCTCATCACGCTTTCTCCGTATCGACGCCAACGACAATGATGTCGTCGGTCTCATAGGAATGCGGGGGAACTGGCAGGTTCAAAGGTGCAGGCTGCGACTTGTAGACGCGACCGGCCAGGTCGTAGTGGGAGCCGTGGCAAGGGCAGAAATAACCACCGACCCAGTCCTTGCCCAAGTCGGCAGGGGCTACTTCAGGACGGAACGTTGGCGAGCAACCCAGGTGCGTGCAAATTCCGATCAGCAGCAGGACTTCCGGCTTGATCGAGCGCGTTTCGGGATTGACGTACTCCGGTTGGTCCGAGTTCTTGGAAGTGGGATCGGACAGTTGGCCCTCGATCTTTTTCAGATTCCCCAGGATCTCCTCCGTACGGCGGACGATGAATACCGGCTGACCGCGCCACTCAGCAATCATCTGCTGGCCTGGCTCGATTTTGCTGACATTCACTTTCACCGGTGCACCTGCAGCTTTCGCCTTGGCACTGGGAAACCATGACCCCACGAACGGGACCGCAGCCCCCACCGCTCCTGCAGCACCCACCACGGATGTGGCTGCTACCAGGAAGCGACGCCGGCCTGCATTCACGCCGTCATTGCTCATTCAGTCCTCTCCCATCAGCTTTGTGGCCTGTTAAATCAGGCGTCTACTAAGTAAAAATCTGAACTTATAAAAATTTTGCCGAATGGTAATGAAAAGCCCCAGTTCTGACAAGGTAATTACCAAGCGACCCAACCGCCAAGCCTTGCAGTATAGGGCCTTCGCGAATGTGGCAAGTTGTCACAGAGCAATTATTTCACCCATAAAAAAAACGCCCAGCTCCGTGAGGAACTGGGCGCCTTTTGAAAGCGGAAGCGAAATTAACGCTTCGAGTACTGCGGACGCTTACGCGCTTTACGCAGACCGACTTTCTTACGTTCAACTTCACGAGCATCGCGAGTTACGAAGCCGGCTTTGCGCAGTGCACCGCGCAGAGTTTCGTCGTAATCCATCAGGGCGCGAGTGATGCCGTGGCGGATTGCGCCAGCCTGACCACTTACACCACCACCGATAACAGTGACGTAGATGTCGAATTTTTCGACGGTCTCGGTCAGTTCCAGCGGCTGACGAACTACCATGCGGGCAGTTTCGCGGCCGAAGAAGTTATCCAGGGAGCGGTTGTTGATGGAGATGTTACCAGTGCCCGGACGCAGGAAAACGCGTGCGGTTGCAGTCTTGCGACGGCCAGTGCCGTAATTTTGAGTCGCCGACATAATGAACTATTCCGTTAAAACTTCAGTTCTTGGGGCTGCTGAGCAGTATGAGGGTGAGCAGCGCCCGCATAAACCTTCAGCTTACGATACATGTCGCGACCCAGTGGGTTTTTAGGCAGCATGCCTTTAACCGCGGTCTCGATCACGCGCTCAGGGGCTTTGGCGATCAGCTTTTCGAAGTTGATCGACTTGATGCCGCCAGGAAAACCGGAGTGGGAGTAGTACATTTTGTCAGTGGTTTTAGCGCCAGTAACACGTACTTGCTCAGCGTTGATCACTACGATGTAGTCACCGGTGTCGACGTGAGGGGTGTACTCAGGCTTGTGCTTGCCACGCAGACGGCTCGCGATTTCGGTGGCCAGACGACCCAGGGTCTGACCAGCAGCGTCGACGACAAACCAGTCGCGCTTTACTGTTTCCGGTTTAGCAGTAAAAGTTTTCATTCTTTATAGCCTCAGGGGCCGCCCTGTAAATTAGACGGCGGATCTTACTGAATAGTGCGTACTTTGACAAGTCAAAGGCAGCCGGATACAGACGCTTTCGGGGGCTCGGGTCGGCGCGTCCGTTCAACGGCAAGATTCTTCGGCGGCGGCGCATCACTTCCACTGCAGAAAGAGGTGCGCAATTATGCAGATTGCGAAAAATAATTCAACCTGCTTTTATGATTGTTTTGCCCAAGGAGTTCCCGATGGATTATCGCCAGCTAGGCCGTACCGATCTAAACGTGAGCGCCCTGTGCCTCGGAACCATGACCTGGGGTGAGCAGAACAGCGAGGCCGAGGCCTTCGCCCAGATCGAACGCGCCAAGGGTGCCGGGATCAATTTCATCGACACCGCCGAGATGTACCCGGTGCCACCCAAGGCCGAGACCTACGCCACCACCGAACGCTACATCGGCAACTACTTCAAGCGCCGCGGCGACCGCGCGGACTGGATCCTGGCGAGCAAAATCGCAGGCCCCGGCAACACCATCGACTACATCCGCGACAAAAACCTCAAGCACAACCGCCGCCATATCGTCGAAGCGGTGGACGCCAGCCTCAAGCGCCTGCAGACCGACTGGATCGATCTCTACCAACTGCACTGGCCGGAACGCAGCACCAATTTCTTCGGCCAGTTGGGCTACCAGCACAAGGCCGATGAAGATTTCACCCCACTGGAAGAAACCCTCGAAGCCCTGGACGAGCAGGTCCGGGCCGGCAAGATCCGCCACATCGGCCTGTCCAACGAAACGCCGTGGGGCACCATGAAGTTCCTCGCCCTGGCCGAAGCCCGTGGCTGGCCTCGGGCAGTGTCGATCCAGAACCCCTACAACCTGCTCAACCGCAGTTTCGAAATCGGGCTTTCGGAAATCGCCATCCGCGAACAGTGCGGCCTGCTGGCTTACTCGCCATTGGCGTTCGGCTTCCTGTCGGGCAAGTATGAAGGCGGCGCACGGCCAGCCAAAGGCCGCCTGACGCTCTATAGCCGCTTCATGCGCTATTTCAATCCACAATCGGAAGCCGCGTGCAGTCGTTATGTGGCCCTGGCGCGGGAACACGGCCTGGACCCGGCACAAATGGCCCTGGCTTTCGTCACCCGGCAACCATTCGTGACCAGCAACATCATCGGTGCCACGACCCTTGAGCAACTGGACAGCAACATCGAAAGCTTCGACCTGAGGCTGTCCGATGAAGTGCTGGCGGGGATCGAGGCGATTCACAAGGATCAGCCGAACCCTGCTCCTTGATCAATACATAGATCCAATCGCGAGCAGGCTCGCTCCCACATGGGCTCTGTGTCGATCACAATGGTGTGGTCAGACATAAAGCCAGTGTGGGAGCGAGCCTGCTCGCGATAGCGGCCTAACCGTCACACAACATCAAAGCGACCGCGCAATGATCTCCTTCATGATCTCATTGGTCCCGGCATAGATGCGCTGCACCCGCGCGTCGGCCCACGCCCGGGCGACCGGGTATTCCCACATGAAGCCGTAACCGCCATGCAACTGCACGCATTCGTCGAGCACCTTGCACTGCAGGTCGGTGCCCCAGTACTTGGCCATCGCCGCCGTCGGCACGTCGAGCTTGCCTTGCAGATGCAGTTCCAGGCAGCGGTCGACGAAGACCCGACCAATCTGGATCTCGGTCGCCATTTCCGCCAGTTTGAACCGGGTGTTCTGGAAGTCCGCGATGGTTTTACCGAAAGCCTTGCGTTCACGGGTGTAGTCCAGCGTCCATTGCAGCGCCGCCTCGGCTGACGCCAGGCCACCAATAGCAACCGTCAGGCGTTCCTGGGGCAGCTCCTGCATCAGGTAGGCAAAACCCATCCCCGTCTGCCCCAGCAGGTTTTCCTTGGGCACGCGAACATCCTGGAAGAACAGTTCCGAAGTGTCCTGAGCCTTCATCCCGACCTTCTCCAGGCGCTTGCCTTTTTCGAAGCCAGGCGTGCCCGCCTCCACCAGGAACAGACTGGTGCCCTTGGCGCCCGCTTTCGGATCGGTCTTGGCCACCACGATCACCAGGTCGGCCAGAAAGCCGTTGGTGATGAACGTCTTCGAGCCGTTGATGACATATTCATCGCCCTCCAGCACCGCCGTGGTCTTCACGCCCTGCAGGTCGGAACCGGCGCCCGGCTCGGTCATGGCGATGGCCGTGACCATCTCACCAGACACCAGTTTGGGCAGGTACTTGTGTTTCAGCGCTTCGCTGCCGTAGTGCAGGATGTAAGGCGCAACGATGTCGGAGTGCAGCGAGAAGCCGATGCCCGTCAGCCCCAGTCTGCCGATTTCTTCAATCACCACGGTACTGTAGAGAAAATCGGCATCCAGCCCGCCATAAGCCTCTGGCAGATGCGAGCACAACATCCCTGCCTCTCCCGCCTTGTTCCACAACTGACGATCCACATGCCCCTGTTTTTCCCACTGGCTGTGGTACGGCACCGCTTCTTTTTCGAGGAAGGTTCGTACGCTGTCGCGAAACAGTTCGTGCTCGGGACTGAACAGGGTTCTTGGGATCATGACGCACCTTTGCATTATTGTTCGACGGGGTTTATCCAACAGAGCCTAAGCCTGCGAGGGATGACAGGACACTGGACACATCCGACAAAAAATAAGACGATCCAGCCGTCTGGTGACCACTTTCCCCTATAAAAATAAAGATCAACTATGTCCAAGCACATCTCCACGCCCTTGCGGCGCGTCAGCATCCTGGCTATCGACCGGGTTTTCGCTTCCACCCTCATGCAAGCCAAGGATTTTTTCCACCTGGCCAGCCTGCGCTACGGCAAACAACTGGGCCACGGCCTGACACCGGCGTTCGAAACCCGGCTGGTCAGCCCCGACGGCAAACCGGTGAACAGTTTCAGCGACGTGATCATGCCGGTGGACGGCGGCCTGGAAAATACCGATGTGATCATCCTCCCGGCCTTTTGGGATGATTTCGCCACCCTCTGCCAACGTTACCCACAGGTCCTGCCCTGGCTGCGGGAACAGCATGCCCGTGGTGCAGTGCTCTGCGGCGAGGCGACCGGGGTGTTCTGGCTGGCCGAGGCCGGGCTGCTCGATGGCAAGGAGGCCACCACGTACTGGCGGTTCTTCAACGCCTTCAAGGAGCGCTTCCCTCAGGTGCACCTGAACCAGGACAAGCACCTGACCGACGCCGACAACCTGTTCTGCGCCGGCGGCACGACCTCAGCCTGCGACCTCTATATCTACCTCATCGAACGGTTCTGCGGGGCTAACGTGGCCCAGGCCGTGGCACGAGACATTCTGTATGAAGTGCAGCGCAACTACTCACCGGGAAGAATCGGCTTCGGGGGCCAGAAACTGCATCAGGATGTGATCATCCTGCAGATCCAGCACTGGCTCGAAGAGCACTTCGCCGACAAGTTCCGCTTTGAGGACGTCGCCCGGGAGCACGGTATGAGCATCCGCAACTTCATGCGCCGCTTCCAGACCGCCACGGGGGACAAACCGCTGCATTACCTGCAACGGCTGCGGATAGAAACCGCCAAGGGCTTGTTGTCCGGCAGCCGCAAAAGCATCAAGACCATCAGCTATGAAGTCGGCTACGACGATGCGAGCTTCTTCGCCCGGCTGTTCCGCCAACATACCGAGTTGTCGCCGAACCAGTATCGACAGCAATTTCAGCAGGCGGCGTGAATCAAGGGTTGAATGCAGCCCAATGTGGGAGCGAGCCTGCTCGCGATAGCGGTGTGTCAGCCAGCATTGATGTTGACTGATACACCGCTATCGCGAGCAGGCTCGCTCCCACAGGGTTATGCGGTGCGCCGTTGATCTCACACATACAAAAAAGACCTGCAATCGCAGGCCTTTTTTTTATCCGAACCGAATTACGGCTTATGCGCCCGCGCCAGGAATTCGTGTGACTGCATTTCCAGCAAACGACTCAAGGTTCGCTGGAACTCAAAGGTCAGGCGACCGCCGGTGTAGAGATCCTTGAGTTCGACTTCGGCCGAAATGATCAGCTTCACGTTACGGTCGTAGAACTCGTCGACCATGTTGATGAAGCGGCGGGCAATGTCGTCGGTGGTGACGCTCATTTGCTCCACGTTGCTGAGCAGTACCGCGTGGAAGATCTTGCCCAGCTCGATGTAGTCGTTCTGGCTACGAGGACCATCGCACAGTTCACGGAAGTCGAACCAGGCCACGTCGTCACAAGTGCGAACGGCGCGGATCTCGCGATTCTCGATGACCAACACATCATTTTCGACCGCCTGGGTGCATTCCGGCGTCAGGGCCCGGAAGCTCTTGCGCAGGCTTTCTTCAGCGGCGGCGTCCAGGGGAAAGTGAAACAGCTCCGCTTGCTCCAGGTGGCGCAGGCGATAGTCCACACCGCTGTCGACGTTGACAATCTCGGTGTGTTCCTTGATCAGCGCAATGGCCGGCAGGAAACGCGCGCGTTGCAGGCCGTCCTTGTAAAGGCCGTCCGGCACGATGTTCGAGGTGGCGACCAGGGTCACGCCGTTCTTGAACAACTCCTCCATCAAGGTGCCGAGAATCATGGCGTCGGTGATGTCGGACACGAAAAACTCATCGAAGCAGATCACCCGGGTCTCGTCGGAGAAGCGCTTGGCGATGATGGTCAGCGGGTTCTTCTCGCCGCCCAGGGTCTTCATCTCTTCATGCACGCGCTTCATGAAGCGGTGGAAGTGCGTCCGTGTCTTCTCCTTGAACGGCAACGCCTCGAAGAAGGTGTCGACCAGGTAGGTTTTGCCACGGCCGACACCGCCCCAGAAATACAGGCCCTTGACCGGCACCTGGTCCTTCTTGCCGAACAGTTTGCCCAACAAGCCCGGCTTGTTGTTCGACGCGGCGACCAGATCGTCGTACAGGCGCTGCAAATGCCGCACTGCCGTTTCCTGGGCTGCGTCGTGGAAGAACTCCGGGCGTTTCAGATCAGCTTGATATCGTTCTAGGGGCGTCATATTCGTTAGCAAGGCAACAAAAACGGGCCGTCACTGTAGCGACGGCCCGCGGGAATGGCAATCGGCCCTTACTCGAGCCGATGGTCGGAATCGCCCCGGCTCAGTCCTGAACTGGCGTCAGGGCCACGCGCAGAGCCTCGATGGCAGCATCCCGAGCGGCGCTGTCCGCAAAAGCCGGACTGTCGGCCACACATGCGCCGTCAAGCCAGACACTGAAGCTCAGCTCGTCGCTGCGCACGTCCAGTGGCTGGCCGGCTTGCAGTTGCTTGGTGACCTGGCCTGCGGTCTTGCCATCGGCAAAATGGCGCGACAACACCAATTGTTCGCCATCGGCAGCCAGCAGACGGAAGCGGAAACTGCCGTCGTCTTCGCGAAAACTGACGAAACGTGCGGCTTTGGCCGCTTTCTTTTTCGTGCTCGTTGCCACCTGTACCTGGCTGACAAACGAACGCAGGCCGACGGCTTCGCGCAGTTCGTTGAGGAAGGGTGTAGCCACGGCTCGGGCTTTTTTCGCGCCCAGTTGCAGGATGTCTTCAAGGTCCGCCGGGCGTTCGATCAACTGGTGATAACGTTCGCGGGACTCGCCCAGTTCACTGTCGAGCAACTGGAACAGGCGGTTCTTGGCTTCGCCCCAACCCAGGCCCTGCAGCAGTTCGCTGCGGAACTCGGCGGACTGCGCCGGTGTGGCGAAGGCCTGGAACAAGGTGAACAGATGGGCGTTGTCCGGATCCTTGGCTTCGCCCGGTGCGCGGGAGTCGGTGACGATCCGCGAGATCGCGTCCTTCATGTCCTTGGCGCTGCTGAACAACGGGATGGTGTTGTCGTAGCTCTTGGACATCTTGCGGCCATCAAGGCCCGGCAACGTGGCGACGCTTTCTTCGATCAGCGCCTCGGGCATGACAAAGAACTCCTTGCCCTGGCCGAACAGGTGATTAAAGCGCTGGCCGATGTCGCGGGCCATTTCCACGTGCTGGATCTGGTCGCGACCGACCGGCACCTTGTGGGCGTTGAACATCAGGATGTCCGCGGCCATCAGGATCGGATAGCTGTACAGGCCCATGGTGATGCCGGCATCCGGGTCTTCACCGGCTTCGACGTTTTTGTCCACCGACGCCTTGTAGGCGTGGGCGCGATTGAGCAGGCCCTTGGCGGCGACGCAGGTCAGCAGCCAGGTCAGTTCCGGAATTTCGGGAATGTCGGACTGGCGATAGAAGGTCACGCGGTCCACATCCAGGCCACCGGCCAGCCAGGTTGCGGCGATTTCCAGGCGCGAGCGCTGGATGCGCAGCGGGTCATCGCATTTGATCAGGGCGTGGTAGTCGGCCAGGAAATAGAACGAATCGGCGTTGCTGTCGCGGCTGGCGAGAATTGCCGGACGGATAGCGCCGGCGTAGTTGCCCAGGTGCGGGGTGCCGGTGGTGGTGATGCCGGTCAGGATGCGGGTACGAGTCGTCATGGGTTATCGCTTGTCAGACTGCTGTCAATTCGAGAGGCGCGGCAGGAGCAGATCCTTGAGATCGGTCAGCTTGCCATGGAAAAAGTGTCCGCATTCTGCCACTTTCAGCAGCTCATGGGGGCGCTGGAGCGTGTCAGACCATTGGTAAACCAGCTGGGGATCGACTACTTCGTCGGTTTCCGGCTGGATCACGGTCAACTCGCCGCTCATCGGCAAGGGCGATTGCGCGTCCAGGCGCATCACCGCCGGGGCCACCATGAACAAGTGCTTGGGTGGTTGGCCCTGGGCTTCCAGACGTCCGCCAAGGCTTGCGGCAACGAATCCGCCAAAGGAAAAACCGAACAGGGTGAGCGGCAGTTGCGGGTATTTGTCCCGCAACCAATCGGCTGCGGCCTGGGCGTCGTCGACTTCACCGGTGCCCATGTCATGGCTGCCGGCACTGGCGCCCACGCCGCGATAATTGAAACGCAACGTAACCAGGCCAGCATCACGGGCAGTGCGTTGCAAGGTCGAGACGACTTTGTTGAGCATGGTCCCGCCCTGCACCGGGTTGGGGTGGCAGATCAGCGCCAGGCCACGGGGCGCTTCGCTGTCCAGGTACAAGGCTTCCAGTTGGCCCACGGGGCCATCAATGACTACAGGGGTTTCGCGCATAAGCAAGGGAAAGAACTCCGTGACCTCGAATAGGGTCGACTCGTCTAGCTAAAAGTCTGTGCCTGGCATGATTGCGATGTTCTTCGCGGTATACAGCGCAGGTCCGAGCCGTTAACGTAAAGCAAAGCCGTTTATAGAGGAAGGACTCGTGGAACACTCGCTCTTAGTTTGGCTGTTGCCGACTCTTGCCCTGGTTGCCGGTGTCGCCATTGGATTCCTGCTTGCCCGACTGCTGCCCAATGCGGTGCCTAACAGCACGCAACGTCAGCTGGACGACATTCAGGAACGTTTCGACAGTTATCAGAATGAAGTGGTCACTCACTTCAACAGCACCGCTTCTCTGGTGAAAAAACTCACCCAGAGCTACCAGGACGTCCAGGATCATTTGTCCGAGGGTGCCAATCGCCTGGCCCTGGACGAGCAGACTCGCCAACGCCTGCTGGCCGCCCTGCACACTGATGCGGCGCAGACGCCACGGGAACGCCTGACCCCGCCAAAAGAGGTCCAGGAACCGCCCCGGGACTATGCCCCCAAGGCGCCAAACTCACCCGGCATGCTCGATGAGCAATACGGTTTGAAGAAGTAATTTCCAGGCAACACCCAAAAGCCCGCCCGATCGCATGATCGGGCGGGCTTTTTATTGGCTCAAGAAAATCCCCCTGTGGGAGCGGGCTTGCTCGCGAAGGCGGTGGCACATCCAGCATCACCGTTTCAGACACACCGCTTTCGCGAGCAAGCCCGCTCCCACAGTTTTGATCGGGGTGTGCGCAAATACTGCGTCCGCCACAAGCTCCCTGTGGGCGCGAGCCTGCTCGCGATGGCGCCAGCACATTCCAACATCGCCGGTTCAGACAGACCGCTTTCGCGAGCAAGCCCGCTCCCACAGTTTTGATCGGGGTGTGCGCAGATACTGCGTCCGCCACAAGCTCCCTGTGGGAGCGAGCCTGCTCGCGATGGCGCCAGCACATCCAGCATCACCGTTTCAGACAGACCGCTTTCGCGAGCAGGCTCGCTCCCACATTTAAAGCAGGCTTAAGCCAACACTTCACCCGCCACCTGATCGATTGCGCCTTTGGTGATGTCAACGATCAGATCCGCCTCTTCGCGGGTCAGGATCAGTGGCGGAGCGAAGCCCAGGATGTCGCCGTGGGGCATGGCGCGGGCGATCATGCCGCGTTCCAGGCAGGCGGCCGAGACCCTGGGGCCGACTTTCAGCGCCGGATCAAAAGCGCTGCGCTGCTCACGATCGGCCATGAACTCCACCGCCGCGAGCATGCCATCACCGCGCACTTCACCCACCAGCGGATGACCCTCAAGCGTTTCACGCAGGCGACGATTGAGGTAACCGCCAACGTCCTCGGCGTTGGCCGTGAGGTTTTCCCGCTCGAGAATGTCGAGGTTAGCCAGTGCCGCCGCCGCGCAGATCGGATGCCCTGAATAGGTCCAGCCGTGCCCCATGGCGCCTTCGGTCTGGGAGGCTTTTTCGATCACGCTCCAGACCTTTTCCCCGATGATCACCGCCGACAACGGTGCATACGCGCTGGTCAGGCCTTTGGCGGTGGTGATCAGGTCCGGCTTCATGCCGTAGCGCTGACTGCCCATTTTCGAACCCAGGCGGCCGAATGCGCAGACCACTTCATCGGCAATCAACAGCACATCATATTTGTTCAACACCGCCTGGATCGCATCCCAATAACCGACCGGCGGAACAATGATGCCACCGGTGCCCATCAACGGTTCACCGATGAACGCCGCCACGGTGTCCGGCCCTTCAGCCAGGATCATTTTTTCCAGCTCATCGGCGCAGTAACGCACGAACGCCGCTTCATCCATCCCCGCCGGGGCCTTGCGATACCAGTGGGGACACACGGTGTGCTTGACCCCTTCCACTGGCAGGTCGAAATGCTGGTGGAAGGTCGCCAACCCAGTCAGGCTGCCGGTCATGATGCCCGAGCCATGGTAGCCACGATCGCGGGAGATGATTTTTTTCTTCTGCGGCCGGCCCAGCACGTTGTTGTAGTAACGCACCAGCTTGACCTGGGTTTCGTTGGCATCGGAACCGGACAGACCGTAGTAGACCTTCTTCATCCCCTCTGGTGCCCAGTCCATGATGCGACTGGACAGTTCAATGATCGCCTCGCTCGAGTGGCCGACGTAGGTGTGGTAGTAGGCCAGCTCCTTGGCCTGCTTGTAGATGGCATCGGCCACCTCGGTGCGACCGTAGCCGATGTTCACGCAGTAGAGGCCGGCAAAGGCGTCGATGAAGTCACGGCCTTCATGATCGCGAATGCGGATACCCGCCGCGCTCTTGATGATCCGGCCCTTGAGCGCACCGCTGGCATGGTCGTGGGCGTGGGTCGAGGGGTGCATGAAATGCGCACGGTCTTGTTCGAACAGCGTGTTGAGTTCTTGGCTCATGCGGGCTCTCCTGGGAACTGGCCTTGATGGTGCAGGCAAAAGTATTTGGTTTCGACGAAGGGCTCGAAGCCCTCGCTGCCACCCTCGCGGCCAAGGCCCGAGGCTTTCATGCCACCGAAGGGAATCGGATGGCCGGTGAACTTGACGCCGTTGACCGCGACCATGGCGTGGTCGAGACGGCGAATCAGTGGATAAATGAGGTCCAGGCGGTTGGAGCAAATATAGGCCGCCAGCCCGTATTCGGTGTCGTTGGCCATTTCGATGGCTTCATCCAGGGTGTCAAAGGGCATCACCCCGGCGATGGGCGCGAAATTTTCTTCGCGGTAGATACGCATTTGCGGCGTGACATCAGCCAGCACTGTCGGCTGATAGAACAACCCGCCCAAGGCATGGGCTTCTCCTCCCACCAGGCGCTGGGCGCCAAGGGCCAGCGCATCGGCGACCCGATCGGCCGTTACGTCGAGCGCGGCCTGATGCATCAGCGGGCCGACGTCCACGTCCTGCTCCTGTTGATCGACCATGGCCGGCCCGACCCGCAAGGCCCGCACCGCCGCCGTAAATCGAGAAAGGAACGCCTGGTAAACCGGGCGCTGCACCATAATCCGGTTCGCCGCGCAGCAATCTTGGCCCGAGGTCTGGAACTTCGCCTCCACGGCGACTTTCACCGCCAGCGCCAGGTCAGCATCGGCGCAGACAATGAACGGCGCGTTGCCGCCCAACTCCAGGGCGACTTTCTTCACGTCATGGGCGGCGGCTTGCAGCACCAGTTTGCCGACCCGAGTCGAGCCGGTGAAACTCACTGAGCGGACACGGCGATCCTTGACCAGGGTTTCCATGGTCATCTGCGGCTCACCCAATACCACGTTGAAGACCCCGGCGGGAAATCCCGCTTCCTCGGCCAGTTGGGCCAAGGCCAAAGCCGAGTATGGCGTTTCGTGGGCCGGTTTGATCACCACGGTGCAACCGGCAGCGAGGGCGGCGGCCGCCTTGCGGGTGATCATCGCCGACGGAAAATTCCACGGTGTCAGCAGCGCGCAGACGCCTATCGGTTCCTTGATCGTACCCAGGTGAGCATTGGGAATATGGCTGGGGATATTCTGCCCGTACAAGCGCCGGGCTTCTTCAGCGAACCACGGGATGAAACTGGCGGCATAGGCGATTTCGCCGCGGGACTCGGCCAACGATTTGCCCTGCTCGAGGCTGAGGATGCGCGCCAGGTCTTCGCTGTGTTCGACGATCAACGCCGCCCAGCGTCGTAGAATCTTGCCCCGGGCGTCCAGGCTCTGTTCACGCCAGGCCGGGAATGCTTGCTGGGCCGCGTCCACCGCCGCGACAATCTGCGGCTGATCCAGCATCGGCACATGGCCGATCACCGTGCGGGTGGCGGGGTTGTGCACGGCAATGCTGTGGCCGCTGTCGCTGTGGACCCACTGTCCATCGATGTAACAAAGCGCTTTGAACAGCAGCGGATGTTGATAAGTCATGACGTTCACTCCAGACCGTGTGCGTGGAACCATGCTAGAGCAGCGGTGCTTGAGTAATCGGAGGTTTGCCGTGGAGCAAATCCTGGTTTTTTTCTGAATCGAGGCGGCAAAAACGGATTTTCTGCGGTGCTCAGGATGGCTCGGCCAACTCCGCCGGCAAGGCGCCGCTGGTCTTGATGGTTTTGGTGACGACGTAGGTGAAGTAGCGTTCGATGCCGAGGTCTTCGAGCAGCAGTTGATCGATAAAGCGCTGGTACTGATCAATGTCAGGCGCCTGGATCATCGCCAGGTAATCCACCCCGCCACCGGTGGCGTAACAGAACGCCACTTGCGGGGCGGTGGCCATGCGCTGCTCGAAGCGGCGCATGTCCTGGGCGGTGTGTCGGGCCAGGGTGATTTCCACCAGCACCTGTTGACGTTTGAACACCGCGCCCCAATCGATCTGCGCCCGATAACCGGTGATCAGCCCTGCCATTTCCAGCTTGCGCACCCGCTCCCAGGCCGGCGTCACCGAAAGGTTGATCGCCTCGGCCAGACTCGATTTGGTGATCCGCCCGTCCTCGGCGAGGACCTGCAGGATCTTGAGGTCATAGCGGTCGAGCTTGTGCATGGGCCGGGGCTCTCCAGGCAGTTCAGACATCACACCGATTACTGTGGCGAGGGGATTTATCCCCGCTGGGCTGCGGAGCAGCCCCACAACCTGCAGACTCAATTTACCTGACATACCGAGGTGTCAGGTTTTAGGGTCGCTGCGCAACCCAGCGGGGATAAATCCCCTCGCCACAGGTGCGGAGTGCAGTCAGGCCTACACCAACACATCCGCAATCACCGCCAAGGTATCGCCACATCGCACCAGCCCTGGAAAGTGCCGGGCCGCCAGCAGACCGCTGCGAGCGGCGCGGTATTCAATGGGGGCGACGCCGCTGCGGGTGGCGTCGTAGATGCGCGCCACCACCTCGCCCAGGGTCACGTGTTCTCCCAGGTCGCGGCACATTTCCAGCAGGCCGTCGTGTTCACTGGCGATGAAGCAGCTGGCATCGGGCATGTCGAGCATCAACGATGGCTGTAGCTCGATTTCGCCGCGCAGGATGCCAGCGTGGATCAGCAGGTTGCGCACGCCGCGCTCGGCAATCGCCACGCTGCGAGCCGTCGATGAGCCGCCGCCGCCCAGTTCGGTGGTGACAAACACCTTGCCCTGGGATTCGGCGGCGGTGTCGTACATCGCCCCGGCGTCCAGTTCCAGCATGCGCATGCAATACGGCGCATTGAACGCCAGCATCCCTGCCTCGCAGCGGGCCTGTTGCTGCTTGTCCGGCAACACGTGGCAAGCGGCGAACGGCAGGAAGTCCAGGGTCCGGCCACCGGAGTGGATGTCCAGGACGATGTCGGCCAAAGGCAGCAACGTCCGGTTGAAATAGTCAGCGATTTTCTCGGTGACGGTACCGTCCGGTTTGCCGGGAAAACTGCGATTCAGATTGCCCTTGTCGATGGGCGAGGTACGGCGTGCGGCATGGAACGCCGGGGTGTTCATGAACGGCACGATAATCACCCTTCCGCTCACCTCTTGCGCGGTCAACCGTTGGGCCAGTTTGCTCAGGGCCACCGGGCCTTCGTACTCATCGCCATGGTTGCCACCACTGAGCAGCGCCGTCGGGCCGCTGCCGCGCTGGATCACGGTGATGGGAATCATCACCGCGCCCCAGGCCGAATCGTCTCGCGAATACGGCAGCTTGAGAAAGCCGTGCTGCACACCCTCGCGGGTGAAATCGACCGTGGCGCTGATGGGATTGGCAGGCAAGTCAGTCATGGCTCAATCCTTCACGAACAATTGACGAGGCACATTGCACAGCGTCTCGACGCCGGTTTCGGTGATCAGGATGCTTTCGGTGATTTCCAGCCCCCAGTCGTCCATCCACAGTCCCGGCATGAAGTGGAACGTCATGCCCGGTTGCAACACGCTGGTGTCGCCGGGGCGCAGGCTCATGGTGCGTTCGCCCCAATCCGGCGGATAGCTGATACCGATGGGATAGCCGCACCGACTGTCCTTGTGGATGCCGAACTTCTCCAGCACTTTGAAAAACGCCACGGCGATGTCGCCGGTGGTGTTGCCCGGTTTGGCCGCGTCCAAGCCGGCGGCGATGCCCTCGACCACGGCTTTTTCGCCGTCGAGGAAATGCTGCGGCGGCTTGCCCAGGTAGATGGTCCTCGACAGCGGGCAGTGGTAACGCTTGTAGCAACCGGCAATCTCGAAAAAAGTCCCGGCGCCCTTCTCGAACGGCGAGTCGTCCCAGGTCAGGTGCGGCGCGCTGGCGTCGGCACCGGTGGGCAGCAACGGCACGATGGCCGGGTAATCACCGCCATGGCCGTCGGCCCCGAGAATGCCACTGCTGTAGATCTCGGCCACCAGTTCGTTCTTGCGCATACCCGGCTCGATCCGCTCCAGAATCCGACCGTGCATGTTTTCGACGATGCGCGCGGCGATGCGCATATAGGCGATTTCCTGCGGGGACTTGACCGCCCGCTGCCAGTTCACCAGGCCCACCGCGTCCACCAGTTTGGCCTGAGGTAAATGCTTTTGCAGCGACAGGTACGCGGCGGCGCTGAAGTAATAGTTGTCCATCTCCACGCCAATGGTCAGCGCGCCCCAGCCACGGGCAGTGATCACTTCCCGGGACAGGTAATCCATGGGATGACGTTCGCGCGACTGCACGTAGATGTCCGGGTAGCCAATGATGTTATCGGCCTGCATGAACACCGTGCGTTTGGCACCGTTGGCATCCTGGCCGCGACCGAACCACACAGGCTCGCCGTCCAGTGCCAACAGCACGCACTGGTGCACGTAGAACGACCAACCGTCGTAGCCGGTGAGCCAGGCCATGTTCGACGGATCGGTGACCAGCAACAGCTCCAGGCCCTGGACCTGCATGGCCACGCGGACCTTCGCCAGGCGCTGGGCGTATTCCTCCCGCTGGAACGGAAGATTGACGACTATCTCTGACATCCACCTGCCCTCTGATCAATGACGCACGAATAAAAGATCGGTCAACGACCGAATGGAAACCCCTTGCCCGCCGCCCGCGCCCGCTCGAAAGCCAGGTTGGCGATGGCGGTGTCCTGGGCGCCGGTGCCGGTGAGGTCGCACAAGGTGACTTGCGCCTCATCGGTCCGCCCGGCCCGCTGCCCCGCCAGTACCTGGCCCAGCTCCAGCAACACCGACTCATCGCCGACGACACCGGCCGCCAGGGCGTGATGCAGTTCGCCCAGCACGCGGGTCTGGCTCAGACGATCGGCGACGTAGCAATCGACGGCTGCCAGGGCTTGCGGGGAAATCTCGTTCTTATGTTCCGCGTCCGAGCCCATCGCGGTGATATGCAGGCCCGGATGCAGGTGCCGGGCTTCGATCAGCGGTTCACGACTGGGGGTGCAGGTGATGGCAATGTCCACGCCTTCCAGCGCGGCGTCGACCGTTGCGCACGGCGTCACCGGAAGCCCCGTGTCACGCGCCAGTTCGGTACTGAAGGCCTGGGCCCTTTGTGCATCGCGAGCCCAGACCCGCACCTCTTCGATGGGCCGCACCAGCCGCAGCGCCTGGAGCTGCAACGCCGCCTGTTCACCGGCACCGATCAGCGCCACGCGGCGGCTTGCCTCACGAGACAGGCAGCGCGCCGCTACTGCGCCCGCCGCCGCCGTGCGCACGGCTGTGAGGTAACCGTTGTCGAGTAACAGCGCCTCCAGCAAACCGGTGCGCGCCGACAGCAACATCATCATGCCGTTGAGGCTGGGCAGGCCGAGTTTCGGATTATCGAAGAAACCCGGGCTGACCTTGATCGCAAACCGCTCCAGGCCCGGCAGGTAAGCGGTCTTCACGTCCACCTCACCGTTATGTTCGGGGATGTCCAGCCGCAGGATCGGCGGCATCGCCACAGCCGCCGTCGCCAGCAGCACAAAGGCCTGTTCGATGGCGTCGATGCTGGGCAAGTCGAGGGCTACGCAACTGCGCAGATCCGCTTCGCTCAATAGGGTGACTTCACTCATGGCTGGCTCCGTTGCGGCTGAGGGTTATTGATGGGCCCCGGCGATCACGCGGGCATGTTGCGCGGTGTCGACGTTGCGCCCGCTGATCACCAGCACAATGGGGCCACGCGGTTCGATCAGGCCGTCGAGCAGCGCGGCAATGCCCACCACGGCAGCGCCCTCAAGCACCAGACGTTCCTCGTGATAGGCGTGGCGCAAGGCATTGGCGATGGAAGCTTCTGAAAGCAGGTGCAGGTCATCGCTCAGTTGCCGGGTCATGTCGAAGGTGTAGCGGTTGTCCAGGCCGATGCCGCCGCCGAGGGAGTCCGCCAGCGTCGGCAGCTCTTCGACTTCCACCGGATGCCCGGCGGCGAGGCTGGCCCCCATGGCGGCGCCTCGGGCCATGCTGATGCCATGCACCTGAATCGCCGGACTCGCACTTTTGAGCGCCAGAGCCACGCCGGCGAACAGGCCGCCACCGGACAACGGCACCAGCACCTGGGCCACGTCCGGCTGTTGTTCGAGGATCTCCAGGCCCAGCGTGCCCTGACCGGCGATGATCGCCGGATGGTCGAAAGGCGGCAGGAAGGTCGCACCCTGTTCTCTGGCGATGCGTTCGGCTTCGCGCTGGGCATCGTCCTGGGACTGGCCGACGATGCACACCTCGGCCCCCAAGTCGCGGATCGCTTGCACCTTATTGGCCGGCACCAGGTTCGACAGACAGACAATCGCCTTGACCCCTTGCTGCGAAGCAGCATGAGCCAGCGCACGGCCGTGATTGCCGGTCGATGCGGTGACCACCCCCAGGGCCTTTTGCTCAGGGCTGAGCTGGGCCACGGCATTAGTCGCGCCGCGCAGCTTGAAGCTGCCGGTGACTTGCAGGGATTCGAGCTTGAGGTACACCGCCACGCCCATCAGCCGTGACAGGCTGGGGGAATGCTCCATGGGCGTACGCCGCACCCGCGATTCGATGCGCTGGCGAGCGAGATAGACATCCTGTAGCTGCAACACTGCCATGACCGCGTCCCGAGCTGATGTGTTGGGCGCAGTCTAAGAGGGCTGGATTGTGGTGATGAATGTACTAGGGCAATTTAATTCGCGCCCGTCGGCAAATGGAGTGCAGCCCCCTGTGGGAGCGAGCCTGCTCGCGATGAGGCCACCACATTCAACATCTCTGCTGACTGTCGCACCGCTATCGCGAGCAGGCTCGCTCCCACAGGGGATGTGTTGTCCAGAGATACGGCACCTCAGAAATCATGGATCTGCGGGTATTGGTTGAAGATGTCCCGCATGCCGATCAGCGCATGGCGCATTTCCTCATCGCTGCATTCGGCGCCTACGCAGACCCGCACCGCACGCGGTTTGGGGGTGCCGCGCACGGTGAACGGGTCGGGAGAGGTCACGGCGATGTGCTTGTGTCGTAGCGCCCGCACCAGGCTGTCCACCTCCCAATGGGGCGGGATGCCGATCCAGGCGTTCAACGCGTGGGGATGCTGGCCCAGCACGTGCTCGCCCATGTACTCCGTCACCATCGCCTGACGCCCCGCCAATAGCCGGCGCTGCAAATGCACCAGCGACTCGGCACGCCCATCGCGGATCCAGCGCGCGGCAATCTCCGAGACCATCGGCGTGGCCATCCAACTGTTGACCCGCAGGATGCTCTCGGTGCGTAGCGCCAGGCGCTTGGGCACCACCAGATAACCGATGCGCAGCCCCGTGAGCACCGACTTGGTCATGCTGGTGCAATAAAACGACAGCTCCGGCAGGTAGTGGCTGATGGGCGGCGCACGGCGCTCGTCCAGCAGCGGACCGTATACGTCGTCTTCGATGATGTGCACCCCAAAGCGCCGGGCAATCTCGGCGATTTCCCGGCGGCGGGTGTCGGGCATCAAGCTGGTGGTGGGGTTGTTCAGGTTCGGCGTGCACACCAGCGCGGTGATGCGCTCGTTGCTGCACATGTCCTCGAAGTGTTCAGGATCGATGCCATAGCGATCCATCTCCAGGCCCTTGAGGGTGAAACCCAGCACCTGGGAATTGCCGATCACCCCGTGGTCGGTCACTCCTTCGCAGAGCACCACATCATCGGGCCCCGCCAGGGACGCGAGGGCGAGAAAGATCCCATGGGCCGCGCCGTTGGTGATCAATATGTCGTTGCGATCAACTTTCAACCTCTGGCGGCCGATCCATTGGGCGGCCGCTTCGCGATGGGATTCAAAACCTGCGATCGGACGAAAAGCATGAATCCACGGCTGGTCTTCTTCGGTGCTCAATTCAAGGCAGGTGTCGCGCCAGAACTGGTCGTGCTCGCGGGTGTGCATGATTCGCGTGATGGAAAAATCCACCAGCGCGCGCTCGGGGCTGTCGAGAATGTAGGTCGCGACCCGATCACTCATGCGTCGCGAAACGAAGCTGCCGCGCCCCACTTCACAGCGCACCAGCCCCTGGCGCTCCAGCTCCTTGTAGGCATTGGTGACGGTCTGCACGCTGATGCCCATGGCGTCCGCCACTTGCCGTTGCGGCGGCAGGCGTTGGTCATTGGCCAGGGCGCCCTGCTCGATATCGTCAGCAATGGCCTGTACCAGAATCTTGTATTTGGACTCACCGCTGCGGGCGACTTCCAAGGCTGATTTCCACTTATCCATGACGCTGCAACCCGCATGTGTTCTGGTGCGCACAGCATCCCGCGGCTATCGCGGCAAAGCAATTGTCCTAGTGCAATACAATCGGTGCCGGGGCTTTTGTATGCTCGGTCCAAGGTCGTCATCCAGGCGGGTTCACCCCCCGACAAAAAAGCCGGATCGACCTGTACCGGCGCCGTTCCCGATTCCAGGCCAAGGCCGGATCAGCCGCTGTACGCTTTGCTCTTGTACCACTGCCTCCTACCACAGAGCCGTCCAACGACGGATCCACAAGAAACAGGAGATTTTATCGATGAGCAATTTCCTTCCCGTCACCAGCGCGCCCCTGCGTCGGCTCTTAATGACCTGTGCCGTACTTGGCCTGGCCGGCAGCGTTCACGCCGCCACCCTCGATACCGTCAAAAGCAACAGCAGCATCCGGATCGGCTACGCCAACGAAACCCCGTTCGCCTTCACCGAAACCGACGGCACCGTGACCGGTGAATCGCCAGAAATCGCCAAGATCATCTTCGCCAAAATGGGCATCCAGCAGGTCAATGGCGTGCTCACCGAATGGGGCTCGCTGATTCCCGGGCTGCGCGCTGGCCGTTTCGACGTGATTGCCGCCGGCATGTACATCACCCCGGCGCGCTGCAAGCAGGTGTTGTTCACCGATCCGCAATACCAATTGCCCGATGCCCTGCTCGTGGCCAAGGGCAATCCCAAGCAACTCCACAGCTATGAAGACATCGCCAAACAACCGGACGTGAAGCTGGCAATCATGGCCGGCACGGTGAACCTGGCGTACGCCCGGGATTCCGGGGTCAAGGATGAACAGATCCTTCAGGTCCCCGACACCACCGCGCAGTTGCAAGCGGTGCGCGCCGGTCGCGCGGACGCGGCCGTCGGCACGCAACTGACCATGAAGGGCCTGGCCAGCAAGGGCGGTGACAAGGTTGAAGCGATGACCGAGTTCAAGGACGACCCGTCCCACATCGGCTACGGCGCCCTAGCTTTCCGCCCCGAAGACAAAGACCTGCGCGATGCGGTCAATGCCGAGCTGAAGAAATGGCTAGGCTCTGAAGAACACCTCAAGGCCGTTGCGCCGTTCGGTTTCGACAAGTCCAACGTGACCAGCAAAACCGCGGCCGAGCTCTGCGCTCAGCCATAGCCGAAACAGGCATGACGCGCGCTGCGTGATGCCTGTTCCCTGCTTCATCGGATATCGGGTTGAACCATGGGCGAATTACTTCCGTTATTGATTCAAGGGGCCTGGGTCACGCTTCAGGTGACCTTTTTCGGCTCGCTGCTGGCCATTGTCGCTGCGGTCCTGGCGGCCCTGGGACGACTGTCACCGTGGCGAGCGCTGCGCTGGTTTTCCATCACTTACATCGAAGTGTTTCGGGGCACGTCGCTGCTGGTGCAGTTGTTCTGGTTGTTCTTCGTGCTGCCACTGCCGCCGTTCAACATCGAGTTGAGCCCCTACGCCGTGGCGATTTTCGGCCTGGGCCTGCACATCGGCGCGTATGGTGCCGAAGTCATGCGCGGCGCCATCAGCTCGGTCGCCAAGGGGCAATACGAAGCCTGCACGGCGCTGAATTTCAGCGGTTTCAAGCGCTTCAAACGGATCATCCTGCCCCAGGCCCTGCTGGCGGCGATCCCACCGGGCACCAACCTGCTGATCGAATTGCTGAAGAACACTTCGCTGGTGTCGCTGATCACCTTGTCCGACCTGAGCTTTCGCGCGCGGCAGCTGGATCAGGCAACCTTTCAGACCCTGGAGATCTTCAGCCTGGCGCTGGTGATGTATTTCATCCTCGCCCAGGCCATTAACCTGGGCATGCGCCATGTCGAACGACGACTGAGCCGGGGCCGGATGCGTGGAGGTCTGTCATGACCCTGTTCGACTGGTCCTACGCCGCACAGATCCTGCCGGACTTGCTGCGCGCCTCGCTCAACACGGTGGGCATCACCCTGATCGGCTTTCTGATCGCGATTGTCCTGGGACTGTTCCTGGCAATTGGTCGGCGCAGCCGAAAAGTCTGGCTGTCATGGCCGGCCACCGCCGTGATCGAGTTCATTCGCAGTACTCCGCTGCTGATCCAGGTGTATTTCCTTTACTACGTGCTGCCTAACTACGGCTTGAGCCTGACGGCCATGCAAGTGGGGATCCTGGGTATCGGCCTGCACTACGCCTGCTACATCGCCGAGGTCTATCGCAGCGGCCTCGACGCGGTGCCGCGGGCGCAGTGGGAAGCGGTGACGGCGCTGAACATCGCTCCGTACAACGCTTACCGCAACATCATCCTGCCCCAGGCGCTGCGGCCGATCATACCGCCGCTGGGCAATTACCTGGTGGCGATGCTCAAGGACACGCCGGTGCTGTCGGCGATCACCGTGGTGGAAATCATGCAGCAGGCCAAGAACATCGGCTCCGAGCATTTCCGTTACCTGGAGCCGATCACCATGGTCGGCCTGTTCTTTCTCGCCCTGAGCCTCGCCTTGGCCTGGCTGGTACGGCGCCTTGAAACGCGCATGGAGCTACGCTAATGACTTTACCCCTGTCCTCGCCCACCGATTTGTCCCGGCGCAACACACTGGCGTCGCAGCAGGAGGCCCCGGCCATGCAAGATCAGACACCGTCCCGGCCGATCGTGAGTTTCCAGGACGTGACCAAAAGCTATGGCAGCTTTACGGTACTCGATCATCTGAACCTGAACGTCGCGCCCGGTGAAAAAGTCGCGATCATCGGCCCCAGCGGCTCGGGCAAGTCGACATTGTTGCGGGTGTTGATGACCCTGGAAGGCATCGACCAGGGCCAGATCCGCATCGAAGATGACTCCCTGACCCACATGCCCAATCGCAACGGCGTGCTGGTGCCGGCCAACGACCGGCACATCCGTCGCGTGCGCGGCAAGATCGGCATGGTGTTCCAAAGCTTCAACCTGTTTCCCCACATGACCGCGCTGCAAAACGTGATTGAAGCCCCTGTGCAGGTGCTGGGCATGCATCCCAAGGAAGCCCGCGAGCGCGCCGCCGATTTACTGGAACTGGTGGGACTGGGCAGCAAGCTCGACCATTACCCGTCGCAGTTGTCTGGCGGCCAGCAGCAACGAGTGGCAATTGCCCGGGCGCTGGCGATGCGGCCGAAAGTGATGCTGTTTGACGAAGTGACCTCGGCACTTGATCCGGAATTGTGCGGTGAAGTGCTGAATGTGATCCGCAAGCTGGGGGCCGAGCACAACCTGACCATGTTGATGGTGACTCACCAGATGGGCTTCGCCCGGGAATTCGCCGACCGGGTGTGCTTTTTCTACAAAGGGCAGATCCACGAACAGGGCACCCCGGCGCAGATCTTCGAAAACCCGCAGCAGGAGCGTACGTGTGCGTTTTTGAGTGCGGTGAAAGAGGCGAATTGAACCCAAGTGAACACTTTTGTGGCGAGGGGATTTATCCCCGTTGGGCTGCGAAGCAGCCCTGAAATCAAACACCTAGGTGTGTCAGTCCGATTGAGTGGACAGCTTTGGGGCTGCTTCGCAGCCCAGCGGGGATAAATCCCCTCGCCACAGGGTTTGGTGTCAACCTGAAGGGAAATGACAGCCCAAAAAAACGGGGGCCATGTTTCCACGCCCCCGTTCATTTGCAGCCCAGCGGTTATGGGTACTGCTGGTAAGTCTGCCCCTGCTGCGCCGGCGCCCCCTGATATTGCTGTCCAGGAATCGCCTTGAGGTTGACCTCGACACGACGGTTCTGCGCGCGGCCATTGACGTCGGCATTGCTCGCCACCGGATTGTCCGGGCCGGCACCGCGGGCCGTCAGGTTGGCGCCACTGACACCTTGGGAGGTCAGATAGGTCGCCACGCTCTGTGCACGACGTTGCGACAGATCCATGTTGTGCTGGCGGCTGCCGGTGCTGTCGGTGTAACCCACGATTTCGATCTGGTTCTGGTTGAACTCCTTGAGGGAGTTGGCCAGGTTGTTCAGCGGCTGGTAGAAACTGGACGCGATGTTCGCCGAGTCGGTGGCGAAGGTGATGTTGCCCGGCATGATCAATTTGATCTGGTCACCCTGGCGCTGCACTTCCACGCCGGTATTGGCCATGCTGGCACGCAGTTTCTTTTCCTGCTGGTCGGCGTAGTAACCGTAACCGGCTGCGGAAGCCCCCACAACCGCAGCACCGATCAATGCACCCTTGCCACGGTTATCGTGACTGATGGCCGCCCCGGCCAACGCACCGGCCAGAGCACCGAGGCCGCCGTACTTGGCAGTCTTGCTCATGCCGGAGGACTCTGTAGAGGCTTGCCCCTGGTTGTCATAAGGATTAGGCGACGCGCAGCCGGACAGCAGGGCCACAGCGGTTGCGACAACAATCAAGCGACGCGAGGTGAACATGAAGATGCTCCTGGTATTTTGGTTCTGAAGTACCTGAGCTTAGGCTATCGACTCTGGCTGGCGTTGGAACGCAGCATTTGGCAAAAATTCCGTGCGCTGCGTCTCGCCTGGCTTACACCTGCGCCAGGCAGCGGCTCACGCCCCTGACGATCATTTCCACTTCCCGTCCATCGAGCGTCAACGGCGGCAGCAGGCGGATGGTCTTGCCCCGGGTGACATTGATCAGCAGAGCGTGGTCGCGTGCGGCGCAAAGGCTCAGGTCGCGGACCGGCTGCTTGAGTTCGACGCCGATCATCAAGCCCTGGCCGCGAATCGCCAGCACGTTCGGGTTGTCCGCCAGTTCGCTCGTCAACCGATTGAGCAACTGTTCGCCGCGGTGCCTGGCGTTGTCCAGCAAACCTTGCTCCTCGATAATGTCCAGCACCGTGCAACCCACCCGACAGGCCAGCGGATTACCGCCGAAGGTGCTGCCGTGGCTGCCAGGCGTAAACAGTTCGGCGGCTTTGCCCCGGGCCACGCAGGCGCCGATGGGCACGCCATTGCCCAAGCCCTTGGCCAGGGTCATGACGTCCGGCACGATGCCTTCGTGCTGGAAGGCAAACCATTGGCCGGTGCGGCCGATGCCAGTCTGGATCTCGTCGAGCATCAGCAACCAGGCGCGCCGGGTGCACAGTTGGCGCAAGGCCTTGAGATAGCCTGGCGGTGCAAGTTGTACACCGCTCTCGCCCTGGATCGGTTCCACCAGCACCGCAACGATGCGCTCGCCGTGGACCTGCTGGATATTGTCCAGCGCCGCCAGATCACCGAATGGCACCTTGATGAAATCCCCCGGCAACCGATTGAAGCCCAAGCGCACCGCCGGGCCATCACTGGCGGACAAGGTGCCCAACGTGCGTCCGTGAAACGCATTCTCCATGACCACCACCAGTGGCTGCTCGATACCTTTGTGCCAGCCATAAAGGCGCGCCAGTTTCAGTGCGGTTTCGTTGGCCTCGGCACCGGAGTTGTTAAAAAACACCCGTTCCATTGCCGAGAGCTGAGTGAGTTTTTTCGCCAACCGTTGCTGCCAGTCGATGCCGTACAGGTTGGAGGTGTGCAGCAGCAGGCCAGCCTGCTCGCTGATAGCCGCCACCAATCGAGGGTGGGAATGGCCGACGTTGGTCACGGCCACGCCCGCCACCGCATCCAGGTACTCGCGACCGTCCTGATCCCACAGGCGCGTACCCAACCCATGGGTAAAATTCAGCGCCAGGGGTTGGTAAGTGGTCATCAGGCAGGTGGCGGTCATGGCTTCAAGCTCCATCAGGTGGTTTTTTCCAGTATGGTTAGCCACTCCTGATGGATAAATGCTGCTTTACTTCAATCATTTAAAAGCTGAGCTTGATAATGGACCTGTTCCAGGCAATGACCGTTTACGTGAAGGTGGTAGAAACTGGCAGCCTGACTGCGGCGGCCCAAGCGTGCGAAATGTCTACGACCATGGTGGGCAATCATCTTCGTGCATTGGAGCAACGTCTCGGCGTGCGCCTGATCAACCGTACGACCCGTCGTCAGCGCCTGACGGAATTCGGCTCGGTCTACTATCAGCGCTGCTCAGAAGTGCTGGGGCTGGTGGCTGACTCCGAACGCCTGGCCGAGCAGACCCAGGGCGAGCCCACCGGCCTCTTGCGCATCACCGCGCCGCTGACCATCGGTACCGAACGTCTCGCGCCGGCCCTGGCCGAGTTCAGCCAGCGTCACCCGCAGGTCAAGCTCGACGTGGTGCTGACCAACCAACGCCTGGACCTGCTTGAGCACGGCTTCGACGTCGCCATCCGCCTGGGTCATCCAGACCCGAAATGCATCGCCCGCCCCTTGATGGACTACACCCTGACCATCTGCGCCTCCCCGGCTTACCTGGCCCGGCGAGGCACACCGGAAAAACCCGTCGACCTGCAACAGCATGACTGCCTGTCATTCGCTTATCCGGCGGGCGACGAGTGGCGGTTCGCCCAGGATCATTGGCCCATCAACGGCCCGGACGGAGAAATCAAAGTACCGGTGAACGGACCGATGCTGATCAACAGTTCCTCGGGCCTGCACCGCGCCGCCCTGGCCGGCATGGGCGTAGTGATGCTGCCCGACGCGCTGGTGGAGCAGGATTTGAAGGACGGCCAACTGGTAGCGCTGCTGCAGGACTATCAACTGCCTCATCGCCCGATGAACCTGATGTACGCCCAGGATCGCTACCGTTTGCCGAAGTTGCGCAGCTTCGTCGAGTTTGCCTTGGAGAAATGGGGCAAACCCCAAACCCCAGCCGAATGACAACGTAGGAGCTGACGAGTGCAACGAGGCTGCGATCTTTCCCCAGACGCTTGAATCCCAAGCGAAAGATCAAAAGATCGCAGCCTCGCTTCGCTCGACAGCTCCTACGCTCAAGGTATCGCCTCCGCTAGTACCCCTCGCGCCCCATCGGCTACTCTTCATCCTTGGACGAGCACTTTGATATCAAGGCTGATTGAGGAAACGACGATGGGCGACGCCTCGAACATCGATATGCTGCGCCTCGACCTGTCCGGTCTGGACGAAGGTGTGCTGCACACCATCCTTGAGCTGGTCAGCGATGGCATCTGGGACTGGAACGCCAACACCGGGTTCGTCTACCGCAACCCTGGCTGGTACACGATGCTGGGGTATCCGCCTCACTCACTCGATAACACCGTGCTGACGTGGGAAAGCGTGATCCATCCCGATGACTATCGGCAGGTGATGGCTTTGTTCGACGACCACCTGCAACAACGCGCCCATCACTACCAGGCCGAATACCGCTGTCGCATGCGCGACGGCTCCTGGATGTGGATCGAGGACCGTGGCTATGTGATCGCCCGCAACCCCGACGGCACCGTGGCGCGCATGATCGGCGCCCATCGCAGCATTGACGACAAGAAGCGTTTGTTCGAACAACTGGAACAGCGCAACAAATCGCTGGAAGCCGTCATCCAGGAGCGCACACTTGAACTGTCCCGGGTCAACCGCCAGTTGCAGATCCAGCTCGACGAAAACCGCAGGCTTGCCGAAACCGACGCCCTGACACGGGTTGCCAACCGTTATCGCCTCGAACAGGCCCTGCCGCTGGCCTGCGAGCGTGCCCAGCGTTTTCGCGAGCCATTGTCACTGATCGCCATGGACGTCGATGACTTCAAGGACATCAATGATCGTTACGGTCATGCTTTCGGCGACGCAGCGCTGGTGCAAGTGGTGCAAGCCGTTAAACGCTGCGAACGCGACGGCGACTTGCTCGCACGCTGGGGGGGTGATGAATTCATCATGATTTTGCCCAATACCTCCCTGGCCGACGCCTGCCTGATGGCTGAAACCATTCGCCGGAGTCTGTCCGACCTGCTGCCGGTGGGCGATTTCCAGGTCACCATGAGTTTTGGCGTGGTGCAGCAACGTGAGGATGAGCCGCACACGATGCTGCTGGACCGGGCGGACCAGGCGCTGTATCGCTCCAAGGTGGCCGGCAAGAATGTGATCTGCCAATGAAGCGTACCTGAACAACAAATGCCGACCTGCCAACGGTTCAACCGTGACAACGCCGCCCGGGTCCAATAGATTAGGCGACCGGAAAAAAGCTCAACGCCTTTCTCGCCTCATCCAGCTAACAGAAGTAGTGAAATTTCAATGTCCGATTCCAATACCGCTGAATCCGTAGTCACCCTGTCGTCCAAAGCGGAATACGAAAACTCCATCAATCTTTCACAGCATCTGCCTCAGGCCAAAAGCATCAGTGAGATGGTTCTCGATGCGTTCCAGTCGAACCGCGAAAGCGACCAGATCCGTGAGCTGCGCAACGCCATCCGCCAGGCCCATGACGCGTGCGACGATGACAAGGCCTACGAACTGATGGGCCAGCTCAAGCAGCTCAAGGACGCCGAAGCCGCCGATTTCGCAGCATTGGAAGACCTGAGCAGCCGCTTTCCCATCAGCCGTATCCTGTCCAGCTACAAGGATGACCCGACCTTCCAGGAACTGGTTTATGGCCTGGCCCTGAAAGTGCTGAACCAGACCCACCAGGCCATCAGCAATCCGAGCGGCAGCAAAGGCAAGGCTTCGCGGCCCAAGAAAGAGGCCGAAGTGTTTGTCATCAGCAAGGACGGCATCAGCGTCACCCTCCCCTTGCGCACCCCACGCTCCAAGCCGAACGTCGACCGTGAGGCCTTCGAATTCCTGGGCTTCAGTTTCGTTGGCGAAGGCGACCAGGCCGAGCTGGAAAATGACATCTTCCTGGACAACGACGGCACCGAACAACCGGTCACCCGCAAAAGCATCGTCACCGCCCTGCAACAGCAGAAAGCGTTCGACGGCTATAGCATCGCCCAGCAATAAGCCTTCTTGCTCGGCGGTGATCAGCCCGCCGCCAATACCTGTGGAAGCGGGCTTGCTCGCGAATGCGGTGGTTCACTTGCGTCGATGCTGAAAGTGCCAGCCTCATCGCGAGCAGGCTCGCTCCCACAATGGATCAGCGGCGTTCGCAGATTATGTGCTCGCCATAGCACCTGTGGGAGCGGGCTTGCTCGCGAAGGCGGCGTGTCAGCCGCCATCACCGTCAACTGACCCACCGCCTTCGCGAGCAAGCCCGCTCCCACAGGAACATCGGCAGCCCGGGCAATGCTCATGAAAAAGCCCCGCGCTTCTCTCGAAGGCGGGGCTTTTTCATGGAGAGGAGCTCCTCAAACAGCTGCGAGCCGCTCGACCATATCTGGAAACTTCTCGACCAGCCTGATCAGAAGAGCTGCCTGGGCGTTGGGTTTGGACTTCTCCTGCTCCCAGTTTCTAAGGGTGCCAGGACTGGTCCTGATGCTCTTGGCAAAAACGGCCTGAGACATATGGAGCTTGTCGCGCAACGCTACGATTTCTTGCGCCGACACCTCGGGAACCGGCTTGTCTTCGATCGATATCTGACGAAGGGTAATCTTGCCCTCCCGTTGAGCGGCCATCTCCCCGACGCCTTGCATCATCTCGGAAAACAGATCACGTTTATTCATAAGGTACCTCGTGCTTTCAACTCTGCTTCTATGGCGCGCTTGAGCGTCTTCTCTTGCTCGGAGGTCAGGTTTTCCAACTCGTCCTTGTCATAAATCGCGAACATCCAGAACTGACGATCATTCATGAGCCAATAGTAAATGACTCGCAACCCACCTCGCTTCCCTTTGCCACGACGTTCATCGAACCAGCGCAGCTTACGAAAGCCGCCAGTACGTGGCATGACGTCGCCGACCTCTGGATGCTGCAGCATATAGGACTGAAGCCCGCGATATTCATCGTCAGTCAGGTAATGGCCAACCGTGGCGGTGAACGTAGTCGTTTCAAAAAATAGGGTACGCATGGCAGAAACTATAGGCAAATTGCGCACAGTTCAACAAACCAAAATCTATTGCGACGAATGACAGCCAATCCATGCCCCACCTAGACAAAAAGCCCCGCGCTTCTCTCGAAGGCGGGGCTTTTTGTGCAGCGTCTGAAGCTTAAGGCGCGTAAGTCAGCAGCAGCTCACTCGGCACTTTGAAGTCCAGGGACATCATGACGCTCAGGGCGGTGATGGTGAAGATCGAGAACACGAACAGCTTGCGTGCCCAGACCGTGTCATCCACCGCCTTGTAGCCGGTCCAGGCCATGTACAACCAGTACATGCCCATGGCGGCGGCGACGGCAAGGTAGCTCATGCCGGCGTAGCCGCTGAAGGTCAGCATCAAGGTCGCCACGAGGAAGGCCAGGATGTAGAGCAGGATGTGCTTCTTGGCCACCTGGATCCCGCGCTTGACCGGCAGCACCGGAATCGAGGCGGCCAGGTAGTCGTTGAAGCGGAAGATCGCGATGGCGTAGGAATGTGGCATCTGCCACAGGCTGAACATCACCAGTAGCGTCAGCGCCGCCATGTCGAAGCTGTTGCTGACCGCCACGTAACCGATCACTGGCGGCATCGCCCCCGACAGACTGCCCACCAGCGTGCCGTGAACCGACTTGCGCTTGAGGTACAGGCTGTAGAAACCGACATAGATGACAAAACCGATCACCGCGAACAGCGCGGCCAACGGGTTGGCCACCCAGTAAAGCAGCGCCACACCGGCCACACCCAGCACCGAGGCGAACGCCAGGGCCAGTTGCACCGGGATCAGGCCCTGGACCAGGGCGCGGTTCTTGGTGCGCTCCATCTTGATGTCGATGTCGCGATCGATGCAGTTGTTGAATACACAACCGGACGCCACCACCAGGGAAGTACCGATCATCGCCGCCAGAAAGATGGCCAGATCGACATGCCCTTTCGAGGCCAGGAAAAACCCGCCTGCCACAGAAAGCACGTTACCGAAAATGATCCCCGGCTTGGTGATTTGGATAAAGTGCTTTAAGGACATCCGGACTTTCCTCAGTGCGCCATCATGTTGGTGTGGATACTGAACATGATCCACAACGACAGGCCGACCAGCAGGACAATGACGATCGCGGCAAAGACAAACGCGACCACGTTGTTACGCTGGGCTGCGGAGCGGTCCAGGTGCAGGAAGTACACCAGGTGCACCAGTACCTGGACCACGGCGAAGATCAGGATGATCCACAGGGTCAGGCTTTTCGGCAGCGTCGGGTACATCACCAGGCCGAACGGGATGACGGTCAGGATCACCGACAGAATGAAGCCGATGGCGTAGGACTTGACGCTGCCGTGGCCGGCGTCGTGGCCATCGTGGGAATGTGCGTTAGCCATTTACAGGGTCCCCATCAGATAAACAACGGTGAATACGCAGATCCACACCACGTCCAGGAAGTGCCAGAACAGGCTCAGGCAGCTCAGGCGCGTCTTGTTGGTGGCGGTCAGGCCGTTTTTGTGGACCTGGTACATCATGATCGCCATCCAGATCAGACCGCTGGTCACGTGCAGACCGTGGGTGCCGACCAGGGTGAAGAACCCGGACAGGAAGCCGCTGCGGCTAGGGCCGTAGCCTTCGGCGATCAGGATGTGGAACTCGTTGATCTCCATGGCGATAAAGCCGGCGCCCAGCAGGAAGGTCATGGCCAACCAGCCCAGTACCTGGGTCTTCTTGCCCTTGAACAACGCCAGCATGGCGAAGCCATAGGTGATCGAGCTGAACAGCAGCAGTGCGGTTTCGCCCAGCACGTACGGCAGCTCGAAGATGTCGTGGCCCGACGGGCCACCGGCGACGTTGTTAACCAGCACCGCGTACACCGCGAAGATCGACGCAAACAGAATGCAGTCGGTCATCAGGTAGAGCCAGAAACCGAATACGGTCATCTCGCCCGAGTCGTGGTGATGGTCATCGTGCCCATGGTCATGACCATGGGCGTGTCCAACAGTGGTCACTAAATTCGACATGGTTTAAGCCTGTTCCAACGAGGTTTCAACACGGGTGGCGGAGGCAGGGACTTTCCCGGCCGCGACCAGACGTTTGTGCTGCTCGGCTTCGATGCGCTCGATGACATCCACCGGCACCATGTAGCCCTGATCGTCACGGGCGGCATGAATGGTGAAATACACCACGGTGCCGACCAGACTGGCGATGGCCAGCCACCAGATGTGCCAGATCATCGCGAAACCGAACACGGTCAGCAGTGCCCCCATGACCACACCAGTCGCGGTGTTGTTGGGCATGTGGATCGGCGCGTACTTGGCCGGAGTCTGGTACGCGGTACCGTTTTCCTTGGCTTCGGTGAACGGGTCGATGACGTCGGCTTTCGGCAGCACGGCAAAGTTGTAGAACGGCGGAGGCGACGAGGTCGACCACTCCAGGGTATGGGCATTCCACGGGTCGCCGTGCTCGCACATGTTCTCTGGCTTTTTGCGGTCACGCACGCTGACGTACAACTGGATCAACTGGCAGGCAATACCCACGGCAATCATCACCGCGCCGAACATGGCGACGTACAGGTACGGCACCCACTCAGGGTTGGTGGTGGCGTTCAGACGACGGGTCATGCCCATGAAGCCCAGTGCATAGAGCGGCATGAACGCGACGAAGAAGCCCGAGATCCAGAACCAGAATGCAGCCTTGCCCCAGCCCTCGTGCAGCTTGAAGCCGAACGCTTTCGGGAAGTAGAAGGCGAAGCCGGCGATGTAGCCGAATACAGCGCCACCGATGATCACGTTATGGAAGTGCGCGATCACGAACAGGCTGTTGTGCAGCACGAAGTCCGCACCCGGGATGGCCAGCAGTACGCCGGTCATGCCGCCGATGGCGAAGGTCACCATAAAGCCCAGGGTCCACAGCACATGGCTGGTGAAACGCAGACGGCCCTGGTAGATGGTGAACAGCCAGTTGAACAGCTTCACACCGGTCGGGATCGAAATCAGCATCGTCGCCAGACCGAAGAAGGCGTTGACGCTGGCACCCGAACCCATGGTGAAGAAGTGGTGCAACCAAACCATGAAGCCCAGCACCGAGATCGCACCGCTGGCGTAGATCATCGAGTGGTGGCCGAACAGCTTCTTGCCGGAGAACGTCGAGATGACTTCGGAGAAAATCCCGAACGCCGGCAGAATCAGGATGTACACCTCGGGGTGACCCCAGGCCCAGAACAGGTTGACGTACATCATCGGATTTCCACCCAGTTCATTGGTGAAGATGTGGAAATCCATGTAGCGGTCAAGCGTCAGCAAAGCCAGGGTAGCGGTCAGGATCGGGAACGAAGCGACGATCAGTACGTTGGCCCAGGTGCAGGTCCAGGTGAAGATCGGCATGTCCATCAGTTTCATGCCCGGGGTACGCATCTTCAGCACGGTTGCCAGGAAGTTGACCCCCGTTAGCGTTGTCCCAAGCCCCGATAGCTGTAGCGCCCAGATGTAGTAATCCATCCCCACGCCCGGACTGTATTGCAGTCCCGACAACGGTGGATAAGCAACCCAACCGGTCTTGGCGAATTCGCCAACGCCCAGGGACAGGTTGATCAGCACCACGCCGGAAACCAGCAGCCAGAAGCTCAGGGAGTTCAGGAACGGATAGGCCACGTCACGCGCGCCGATCTGCAGCGGCACTGCAAGGTTCATCAGGCCGGTGAAGAATGGCATCGCCATGAAGATGATCATGATCACGCCGTGGGCGGTGAAGATCTGGTCATAGTGTTCAGGCGGCAGGTAGCCAGGCGAACCCTCGGTGGCCATGGCCAACTGAGTACGCATCATGATGGCGTCGGCAAAACCGCGCAGCAGCATGACCATGGCAACGATGATGTACATCACGCCGATTTTCTTGTGGTCGACCGACGTCAGCCACTCGGTCCACAGGTAGGTCCACTTCTTGAAGTAGGTGATCCCTGCGAACAACGCCAGGCCACCGAGCGCGATCACGGCAAGGGTCACCATGACAATCGGCTCGTGGAACGGGATCGCTTCCCAACTTAATTTACCAAACATCGTTTACTCCTCTGCCCCGGCAGCTGAATGCGAACTCATGTCCATCCCTTCCATGTTGTGGGCCACTTCCTTTTCGTTCTTCTCGTGGTGCATCGGCTTGCCCGGATTCATCCCTTCATATTTGTCGATGATGGTCTGGAACAGGTTCGGCGTGACCGAGGAGTAGAGCTCGACTGGGTTGTTCTGGCTCGGTTTGGAAAGGGCTTCGTATTCAGCTTTTTCAAGCTGTTTAGGTGCCTTCTTCACATCGTTGACCCAGGCATCGAAATCTTCCTGGGTCGTGGCGATTGCTTTGAACTTCATGCCGGTGAAACCCGCGCCACTGTAGTTGGCGGAGATACCATCGAGTTCGGCGTTCTGGTTGGCGATCAGGTGCAGCTTGGTTTGCATGCCCGCCATCGCGTAGATCTGGCCGCCCAGGCCCGGGATGAAGAACGAGTTCATCACGGTGTCGGAGGTGACTTTGAAATTGATCGGCGTGTGGGCCGGGAACACGATCTTGTTGACCGTGGCGATGCCTTGTTCCGGATAGATGAACAGCCACTTCCAGTCCATCGAGACCACTTCAATGGTGATCGGCTTGACGTCGGAATCCAGCGGACGATACGGGTCAAGGGCATGGGTGGACTTGTAGGTGATGTAACCCAGGGCAATGATGATCAGTACCGGAATAGTCCACACCGCCACTTCGATTTTGGTCGAGTGCGACCACTTGGGCGTGTACGTGGCACTGGTGTTGGACGCGCGGTATTTCCAGGCGAACAGGAAGGTCATGACGATAACCGGCACGACGACCAGCAACATCAACAGCGTAGCGGTGATGATCAGATTACGTTCATCCAGGCCGACCTGACCCTTGGGATCGAGCAAGGTCATGTTGCAGCCTCCCAGCAACAACGTGCCGAGCAAAGGCAACAAGCCTAGTAATCGGGGGTACCTGTTTTTACTCATCTCACGACCTCTAAAGCAGCTTGCGCAATGCAGTTGGGTTTTGATCGCCAACACTTCACCCTGCCAAGGGTTGGCATTTTTCTTGGATTGAATAAGGGCTGACCGTCGCAGCGTCAGACGCTGTTCGACACATCCCGGGCCAGCAGTGAGTTCTTATTCGAATTCGTAGGTCAAAGGCCTTGTTACAGCCCAATTCCATTTGGTGCGGGTAGTTGGAAGGCACCGACACCTGGGGTCGCATGGGGCGCTGGCGCCCTTCGACCACCTCACGGGCTCAAGCCTGAGCCGGGTCGGAAATTCGGTGCGGGCGATTGTAGTGAGCTGAGGCGCCGGAGACCATGTCTTATCCTGAAATAATTTTCATCAAACTGAGCAACAATCTTTCGCAGAATCCGAAACAAGCCAGCATCTTATCGAAATTCATTCTCAACAAGAACCCCAGAAAACGTAGGTCTACTACGCCCGATTTAGACAGCTTGCGCTGATTAAAGAGGGTTTTTATGACCGTATAACCCCCGTCATTCGGGGGTTGGGCGGCAGGGCGCCCGATTGTTAGAAATGCCTGCTCAGCGGGGAGGCAGCCAGCCGGATGGAGCCTGTAACGGCTGATTTTTCATTGCAGAACGAAGGGCTTGTTCGCGCAGCGAGTGGCCGGATGACAGCAAATGTGTGACAACGTGTCGCACACCGTGGCGGCGCATTGTTGTCTCGGATCAAGGCTGGAATGTCGTAAGACTGAACGCAAAACGCCCCGGCTTCCTACAGAAAACCGGGGCGTTTGATTTGAAGCGTTCTAGGGCAACTGTTTGCGATTGCGCGACACCAGCAACGGCACCAGGATCGCCGTGAGGACGAACGCCACCAGTGCCCATTGCGCCAGGGACAAGCCCAGGACCGGCGGATACGGGGTGGAGCAAAAGCCGTCGACCTGAAAGCCCAACGGGAAGATCTTCGCCAGCGGCAAGTCATCGACAATCGGTTGCAGCACGTCGACGCCACAGCTGACTGCCGGGAAGAACTGGGTGTACACGTGATGCCCCGCTACCGCGGCACCGGCCAGGGCGCTGAGCACCACCAGACCTTCGAAAATCGTCAGGCTGCGACGGGTGCGCATGGCCGCGCCAATGAAGGCGAAAATGGCGATCAGCAACAATGCATAGCGCTGCAGGATACACAGCGGGCAAGGCGCCTCGCCGAGCGCCACCTGCATATACAGCGCACCACCGATCAGCGCCAGACAGATCAGCCCCAACAGCACCAGATAGCGCCGTTCACGGCCTAAGCGCAGCATTTGCTCATTCATTGCGTTTCCCTTTGTATGCATTGGATCGACGCGCAGCCTGAAGAGTCTCGGCGCGCTATCGGATGGCCAAAGTCTACACGCTGACCATGACAGAGAACGAGCGGCTGCCGCCCACATTGAAGGGAATAAACAGGAGGGAGGTTAAGTACGGATTAATTTTTGATTGGCAGAGTCAGTCGGGGCGGGGATTGAGCATGCCGCCGTCCTCGTTCGCACAGGGGCCAGCGATGGTCACCAGTCCTGTGCAATCCCTGTGGGAGCGGGCTTGCTCGCGAAAGCGGTGGGTCAGTTTCATTGATGTTGAATGCACTGCCGTCTTCGCGAGCAAGCCCGCTCCCACCGTTTTCTTCGCGGCGGTCACGAAAATCATGTCACTGCAAATCCCCTTGTGGGAGCGAGCCTGCTCGCGATGCAGACGCCCCGCTCTCCCAGGCTCGCCCCGCCGTTACTCCAGCGCCGCCGCCGGGCCGAAGAACTCGTAACGGCTTTGCCCGTCCGGCACGCCCAGTGCCTTGAGGTGGCGCTTGACGGCGGCCATGAAACCTTTGGGTCCCAGGAAGTAGGCATCCAGGTCACGCTGCTGCGGCAACCATTGCGCCAGTTGCTCCTGGCTCAACAACCCGACCTTGTCAGCCGCCGGGCTCAAGCCGTCATCCTCGTCGTAGCAATAGAAGCGCTTGAGTTGTGGATGCCGCTGGGCCAGGTCATCGATCCAGTCACGGAAGGCGTGCGCGCCGCCGTTGCGTGCGCAGTGGATAAAATGCACCGGCCGCTCGGTTTTCAGTGCCGCCTGCAACATCGCCAGAGTCGGAGTGATGCCCACGCCGCCGCTGATCAGCACCAGCGGTTTATCGCTCTGGGTCAGGAAGAAGTCCCCTGACGGTGGAAACAACTGGATGCTGCTGCCGATCGGGAAATCATGGTGCAGGTAGTTGGACACGCGCCCGCCCGGCTCGCGCTTGACGCTGATGCGATACTGACCGTTGTCCGCCAGGGCCGACAGCGAATAATTGCGGCGCACCTCCTCGCCATCCAACACCAGTTTCATGCCGATGTACTGGCCTGGTTCGGCCACCAGGATCGCGCCCTTGTCCGCCGGCTCGAAGTAGAACGAAGTGATTTCCGAGCTCTCCTGCACCCTGGCTGCCAGGATGAACTCACGCTCGCCCCGCCAGCCGCCCGGCGCTGCGGCTTTCTGCTCGTACATGCCGGTTTCGGCACCGATCAGGATATCGGCCAACTGGTTATAGGCAGCGCCCCATGCGGCAATCACTTGCGGCGTGGCGATCTCTTCACCCAGCACCTCGGCGATCGCCCGCAACAGGCAGGCCCCCACAATGGGGTAATGTTCGGGCAGGATTTGCAGGGCGACGTGCTTGTTGACGATTTTGGCCACCAGGTCGCCCAACTGATCGAGCTGGTCAATGTGCCGCGCGTACATCAATACGCCATTGGCCAGGGCGCGGGGCTGATCACCGCTGGCCTGGTGAGCCTGGTTGAACAACGGGCGCACTTGCGGGTATTCAGACAGCATCATGCGATAGAAGTGAGTAATGAGCGCTTCACCACCGCTTTCAAGCAAGGGCACGGTGGAGCGGATGATGGCGCGTTCTTCTCGGCTGAGCATAAGGTGACTCCTGGCGTATTACGAAAAACTGATACCCATGCCTATCAGGTTTCATGCCATAAAATTTATTCTTGTTTTTCAATGTCTTAAGAATTATGTAGTCATAAAGACATGGCGCGCCTTATAGTCTTTAAGACAACATGGAGTCATTATGACTGCAACCTCTCTGCTGACCGCCCTGCTCCCACTGGTGGCCGACCTCTCGCGTGAGTTGCCTGAAGGCGAGCGCTATCGTCGCCTGCTTGGCGCGCTGCGAGCCCTGCTGCCTTGCGACGCCGCCGCGCTGTTACGCCTGGACGCAGACTGCCTGGTGCCGCTGGCGGTGGATGGCTTGAGTACCGATACCCTGGGCAGACGCTTCCGGATCAGCGAACACCCCCGTTTCCAGGCACTGCTGGCCAACCCGCACCCCACTCGCTTCGCCGCCGACAGTGACCTGCCCGACCCATACGACGGGTTGGTCGAAGGTCTGGATGAGCACTTGGAGGTCCACGACTGCATGGGCTGCCCACTGTTCGTCGACGAGCAGCCGTGGGGCCTTCTGACCCTCGACGCGCTGAACCCGGAACGCTTCGAGCCCATCGACCTGAACGCCTTGCAGGCCTTTGCCAGTCTGGCCGCTGCCACGGTCAGCGCGGCCGAGCGCATCGATCGGCTCGCCTTGAAAGCCGAAGACGAACACCGCCGCGCCGAGGTCTACCGCCAGGCCAGCGGCCAGCAACCGCGCGACATGGTCGGCCAGAGCAAGGCCCACAAGCGATTAGTGGAAGAAATCAACCTGGTGGGGGGCAGTGACCTGACGGTGCTGATCACTGGCGAAACCGGAGTTGGCAAAGAGCTGGTCGCCCAAGCCATACACGCGGCCTCCAAGCGCGCCGAGCAGCCGCTGATCAGCCTCAACTGCGCGGCGCTGCCGGATACCCTGGTGGAAAGCGAGCTCTTCGGCCATGTTCGCGGCGCCTTCACGGGTGCCACGAACGACCGTCGCGGCAAATTCGAACTGGCCGATGGCGGCACGTTGTTCCTCGATGAAGTGGGCGAGTTGTCCTTGACCGTGCAGGCCAAACTGCTGCGAGTGTTGCAGAGCGGCCAGTTGCAACGCCTGGGCTCGGACAAGGAACATCGGGTCGATGTACGCCTGATCGCAGCCACCAATCGCGATCTGGCCGAAGAAGTGCGCAACGGGCGATATCGGGCCGACTTCTATCATCGCCTGAGCGTGTACCCGTTGCTGGTGCCGGCACTACGGGATCGCGGGCGCGATGTACTGCTGCTCAGCGGTTTTTTCCTGGAGCAGAACCGTTCCCGCATGGGCCTGGGCAGCCTGCGCCTGACCAGCGACGCCCAGGCCGCATTGCTGGCGTATGACTGGCCGGGGAATGTGCGTGAACTGGAGCACCTGATCGGCCGAAGCGCCTTGAAAGCATTGGGCCGGTGCCCGGTTCGGCCAAAGATCCTCAGCCTCAGCGCCGGGGATCTGGACTTGCCCCGCAGCCCGGAAGAAAACCCGGCACCTTCATCCGCCAGCCCTGCCCCGACCCTGGAGGGCGTCACGGGTGACTTGCGCGAAGCCATGGACGATTTTCAGCGCCAGATGATCATCGCCAGCCTGCAACGGCATCAGCACAACTGGGCCAGCTCCGCCCGGGAATTGGGCCTGGACCGGGCGAACCTGGGGCGGATGGCCAAGCGGTTGGGGCTCAAGTGATCAACCCCGTGGCGAGGGAGCTTGCTCCCGCTCGGGCGCGTAGCGGTCGCTAGATTCCCCATCGCGCCGGCGGCTGGGGAGCGCTTCGCACTCCAGCGGGAGCAAGCGCCCTCGCCACTTAACTCTCTGCGACAGGGTTCTTGTTACAACGATCCCAGCTGTCGACAGCTTTCGCCCTAAAGCCAGCCCCTAACAGGTCGATAACCCAATATCAAAAGCTGTTTTGGCGTTCTTCACGCTCGCCCCACCTTTTCCACAGAAGGTTTTTATGTCTTCCAACAAAGCCCGCGCAGATTCACTTTCGCTTCTGCTGTTTACCTTGCGCAGCGGCAAGCTGATGGCAATCAACCTGCTCAAAGTCAGCGAAATCATTCCCTGCCCGCCGTTGACCAAACTGCCGGAGTCGCACCCGCACGTCAAAGGCATCGCCACCCTGCGCGGGGCCTCGCTGTCGGTGATCGACCTGAGCCGCGCCATCGGCGAACGGCCTCTGGAAGATCCGGATGGCGGCTGCCTGATCGTCACCGACGTGAGCCGATCCAAACAGGGTTTGCATGTGCAGGCGGTGAGCAAGATCGTGCATTGCCTGACCACCGACATCAAACCACCGCCGTTCGGCTCAGGCGGCGTACGCGCCTTCATCACGGGCGTGACTTCGGTGGATGGCACGCTGGTGCAGGTGCTGGATATCGAAAAAGTCATCCACGGTATCGCCCCGGCGCAAATTGAAACGGCGCCCACCGAGCTGAGCATGGAAGACGCCGAAGTCCTGGGCAACGCGCGGATCCTGGTGGTCGATGACAGTCAGGTGGCGTTGCAACAATCGGTACACACCTTGCGCAACCTCGGCCTGCAATGCCACACCGCTCGCAGCGCCAAGGAAGCCATCGAATGCCTGCTGGACCTGCAAGGCACTGCGCAACAGATCAACCTGATCGTTTCCGACATCGAAATGTCCGAGATGGACGGCTATGCCCTTACCCGGACCCTGCGGGAAACGCCGGACTTCGCCCACCTCTATGTGTTGCTGCACACCTCGCTGGACAGCGCCATGAACAGCGAAAAGGCTCGGCTATCCGGCGCCAATGGAGTGCTGACCAAGTTCTCCTCGCCGGAACTGACCAAGTGCCTGATCACGGCCGCCAAGGCGGTTGCCGAGCAAGGCCACTGAGTCCTACCGGATGATCATTCCCACGCGCACAGGGGAATGATCATCCCGGCACCTCAGGCATACTCCTGTCCTGGCTTCCCAGAACAAGGACCTTGCTGATGAAAATCCACGCACTCATGCTTTTGGGCTTCACGGCCCTCGCCGCCCAGGCCCTCGCCTCCAGTCCAGAAGCCTGGGCCATCCATGACAAAACCGTGCTTGCCAGTTGCATCAAGGCCAGCGGCTTGAAGAACGCCGAACCTGTGGGCACTGCCGCGCAGTTCGATGACCGGGTGGGTTACACCGCGCTGTTACTGCAAGGCCAGTATCCGCAGAAACACATGAACGGCGCGACGGGCACCGAGCTGTGCCTTTACCACAAGAAATCCAAGACCGCCTACGTGACCGAATGGGACGCCATCCGCCCCGCCGACAATAGCCGGTGATGGCGCACAACTTGCTTCGCAACGGTTAATCGCGGCGTTTTTCTGTCGCCGCTTTCCAGCTTTTGACCGGGCGCTCAATGAACACAACGTTTTCCTGCGTAGGCTGCGGCAAATGCTGCACCGATCACCATGTCCCCCTGACCCTCGACGAGGCCCGGATGTGGGCTGACGACGGCGGCCAGGTGATTGTCCTGGTGGAAGCCTTCCTGCCCAACGGCCTCGGCCTGCCGCCGGCGCAACGCGAGCACGCTGAGCGCCGTTCGGCACGGGTCCACAGCGGCACCACCGAGGCCTTGGTGGCAATCACCTTCGCCGCCTATAACGCCGGTCGCTGCCGCAATCTTGACGAAGAAAACCTGTGCCGCATCTACGAGCGCCGCCCCTTGGTGTGCCGTATCTATCCGATGGAAATCAACCCGCACATCCCGCTCAACATTGCCGTAAAGGAATGCCCGCCAGAGTCGTGGGAGACCGGACCGCAACTGATACTCGGCGGTGAACTGGTCGACAGGGAACTGGCGCAGTTGATCGAACGCTCACGTCAGGCCGATCGCGAGGAAATCCGCATCAAGGAGCGCATCTGCGCTTCGCTGGGCATCCTCACCACCGCGCTGAAGGGCGATGGGTTCACCGCGTACCTGCCGGACATGAGCGCATTCGCCGCCGTCATCGATCAGGTCCGTTTGCAGCCGCTGGAGCAAGCGGCCAGCGAATGGCAATTCCATTTGTCCGGTGATGACGTGGCCTGCCAGGTCCTGGCCAGCGGAGCACGGGTCGCCACTGAGGCACCGGTCAACTACGCGTTTATTTCGCTGCGGGCGGCGTAAGCCCGTCGCTCCCGCAGAGAATTTTCGGCGAAGACAAAATCAACGCCTACCACAGATCAATTGTGGGAGCGGGCTTGCTCGCGAAAGCGGTGGTTCAGCTTGCAGTGATGTTGGACGTGCCGAAGCCTTCGCGAGCAAGCCCGCTCCCACAGCTTTGGCTCGCGTCTACCACGTTCCCTCTCGCCTAACCCTCATCGAGAATGTTAGCGTGCTTGCTATTCCTTGCCTGATGAGCCTTCTGCGATGAAAAAAACCGTACTTGCCTTCAGCCGTGTCACACCCAAGATGGTCGAACGACTGCAACAGGATTTCGACGTGATCGTGCCAAATCCGTCGAACGGCGACATCAATGCCCAGTTCAATGAAGCCTTGCCCCACGTGCATGGCCTGATCGGTGTCGGGCGCAAGCTCGGCCGCGAACAACTGCAGAACGCTGCGAATCTGCAAGTGGTGTCCAGCGTGTCGGTGGGTTACGACAACTATGACCTGGCCTACTTCAATGAGCGTGGAATCATGCTCACCAACACCCCTGACGTGCTCACCGAAAGCACCGCCGACCTGGCCTTCGCCCTGCTGATGAGCAGCGCCCGGCGCGTCGCTGAACTGGACGCCTGGACCAAGGCCGGCCAATGGCAGGCGACGGTCGGCCCGCAGCTGTTCGGCACTGACGTGCACGGCAAGACCCTGGGCATCGTCGGCATGGGCAACATCGGCGCCGCCATTGCCCGGCGTGGCCGGCTGGGGTTCAACATGCCGATTATCTACAGCGGCAACAGCCGCAAGACCGAACTGGAAGATCAGTTGGGCGCACAGTTTCGCGAGCTGGATCAGCTGCTCGCCGAAGCAGACTTTGTTTGCCTCGTGGTGCCATTGAGCGAAAAGACCCGCCACCTGATTGGCCAGCGTGAACTGGCCCTGATGAAACCGAGTGCCATCCTGGTCAATATTTCCCGCGGCCCGGTGGTGGATGAGCCGGCGCTGATCGAAGCCTTGCAGAACAATCGCATCCGCGGCGCCGGGCTGGACGTTTACGAGAAAGAACCATTGGCCGAGTCGCCGCTGTTCCAGCTGAAAAACGCCGTCACCCTGCCCCATATCGGCTCGGCCACTCACGAAACCCGTGAAGCCATGGCCAATCTGGCCGTGGAAAACTTGCGCAGCGCTTTGCTGGGTGAGCGACCGAAGAACCTGGTCAACCCGCAAGTCTGGAAATAAATTCTCCGCAAAAACCCCCAGGGGAACACACCGTGGCGAGGGAGCTTGCTCCCGCTGGGCTGCGCAGCAGCCCCTTACGGTTTATCTGATGCACTGCGGTAGCAGGTACATCTTGGGGTTGCTTCGCAACCCAGCGGGAGCAAGCTCCCTCGCCACGGGTTTATCTCTAGACGTTACATCTCAGCGTGCGCCCAAGGCGACATTCGCAGCCACAGGCTTCGGCTTGCGGAACACCAGCACGTTCCCAAGCATCACCAGTACCAGCCCGACCAGTGCTGGCGCGGTCCATTGATAGCCCTCGACCAACGCCGAGACGTTCAACGCCACCACCGGAAACAGCACCGTGCAATACGCCGCCCGCTCCGGGCCCATGCGCCCTACCAGCGTCAGGTAGGCGGTGAAGCCGATCACCGAACCTGGGATCACCAGGTACAACAGCGAGCCGACATAACGCGCGTTCCATTCCATATCGAACGGGATCCCTTTGAAGAGACACCACGCCGCCAGCATCGCCGCACCATAAGCCATGCCCCAGGCGTTGGTAGTCAACGGTTTGAGACCGGCCTTCTGCTGCAAACTCGAGAGCATGTTGCCCGCCGAGAAACACAAGGTGCCCAGCAGCGCCAACGCCAACCCGAACAACGTTTGCGGGCTCGCGCTATGACCCGCCAGCTCCGGCCAGAACAGCAGCGCCAGCCCCAGCAACCCCAAGGCGCCGCCCAGCAGCACGTTACGCGCAATCCGCTGACCGAAAAACACGCGGGCATTGAGGGCATTCCAGAGCGTGGCCGTAGAGAACACCACCGCGACCAACCCGCTGGGAATCCATTGGCTGGCAGTGAGGAAACACATGAAGTTGATGCAGAACAGGCACAGGCCCTGGGCGACGCAAATCAGATGGCCACGCCGGTTCATCACTTGCAGGCGCCGGCTGAGCAAGAGCATCACAAACAGGATCAGCGCCGCCAGGCCGAAGCGATAGACAATCGACACGGGGATGGCGACAACGCCCAACTGCAATTTCAGCGCGATCCAGGTGGTGCCCCAGATGAGCACGGTAAGCAGATACAACGAGAGGTTCATGACGGCAACTCCTGACAATGACCGCCAGTGTTGCGCCACCAACCACCGGGCGCTTGCGTAAACTTGCGGTTTTGTCGGCTTGCAGGCTGGCATGGGCCGATCGACGGAGTAGGATGCAAGGCGTTAGAGAGAAGCGATCATGCCCACACTGCAAACCCTGCAAGTCTTTCAAGCCCTCAACAACTCGCCCAATGCTCGCCTCGAGCACAGCGCCGAGCTTGGAGACGGCATGGCGGCCGCTTTGTGGAGCAACCATCACGACGCCCAAGACTACGAGGCGCCGACGCACCACACGCTGTCGTGCTACATCGCCGGTGGTACCGGCACGTTTCGCCGCGAACGACCCGACACCACCGGGGCACCCGGCAAACTCTGCGTCCTGCCGGCCGGGCATCAATCGGCCTGGGTCATCAATGGCGACATTCGCCTCGCCCACCTGTACTTCAGCCCTGAGCAATTCGCCCTCGGTTGCGTCACGCTACTGGATCGCGAGCCGCGGCAAGTGCAACTGCGCGAAGCCACCTTTCTCGACGATCCGCAACAGGCACAGCGCTTTCGCCAGTTGATCGCCCTGAACTGGGATGAGCCCGGTGAACGCCTTCTGACCACCAGCCTGGCCCATGACTTGCTCAACCATCTGCTATTGAGCCAGGTCGGCCAACGCCAGGGGCTTCGCCTCAAGGGCGGGCTGGCCGCTCACCAGCGGCGAATGCTGGTGGACTACATCGACAGCCATCTGGCCGACGCCATCAGCCTCGGACAACTGGCAGCGCTGTGTGCGCTGTCCGAATACCACTTTGCCCGGATGTTCCGCGAAAGCTTCGGCCTACCACCCCATCAATACGTACTGGCACGCCGTCTGGCCCACGCGCGACACTGCCTGCGCAGCACGTCAAAACCACTGGGCGAGGTGGCGTTGACCTGCGGGTTCGCCAGCGCCAGCCACTTTACGAATCGTTTCCGGCAGGCCCTCGGCGCGACACCCGGCGAGTATCGGCAGGCGTTTTTGCGCTAGGCGTCACTGTGCCCCAGTCAAATGAAACAAGCAGGTACTGATCCCGATTGCCGTAGCCACCGTCGCGCATCTACAATGCGAACAATTCTTGTTCTCTAGCGCAGCTCATCGCTGTCGGGATGCTCCTCGTTGCCGCCTGCACACACCGTCGAAGTGCTCTACAACGCCCATCACAGTTGGCTTAACGGCTGGTTGCGAAGAAAACTCGGCTGCCCCGACAGTGCCGCCGACCTGGCCCAGGACACGTTCATGCGCGTACTGACTGCGCGCGACCCGCAGCCTGTCCTGGAACCCCGGGCGTTTCTTACGACCATTGCCAAGCGCGTACTGTTCAACCATTACCGACGCCAGGATCTTGAGCGCGCTTACCTCGATACCCTCGCCCAACTGCCGGAGCAGGTGGTGCCGTCGGAGGAAGAACGGGCAATCATCCTGCAAAGCCTGATGGAACTGGACCAACTGCTCGATGGTTTGCCGCGAGCGGTCAAGCAGGCGTTTCTGCTGGCCCAGGTCGATGGTCTGACCTACAACGAAATCGCCCGTGAACTGGGAATTTCACTGGCGACGGTCAAGCGGCATCTGAACAAGGCAGCGATGCGCTGCTACTTCGCCTTATGACCCCAGCGATGAACGGCGCACCTGATGTCAGTGCGAAAGTGGCCGAACAGGCCGTGTACTGGCTTTTGGAAATGCAGCAAGGCCCACTCGATCCTCGCCAGCAGAAAGCCTGGGAGCAATGGCTCAATGCTCACAACGAACATCGCCGCGCCTGGGAGCATATCCAGCGGGTCAATCAGCGGCTGCGCAGCGTGCCCTCTCCATTGGCCCATGCAGCCCTCAATGCACCGAAGTCCGCGGCGCGGCGTCGAGCGCTCAAAATGTTGTGGGTACTTGGGGCCGGTTCAGCGTTGACCTGGGGCCTGCGTGAACGCCAACTGTTACCCCCATTGATGGCCGATTTTCGCAGCCCGGTAGGCGAACGGCGTCGTCTGACGCTGGATGACGGCAGCCAGTTGCAGCTCAACAGCGGCAGTGCGGTAGACGTTCGCTTCGACGCTCAACGCCGCTTGATCCACCTGCTGGAGGGGGAACTGTTATTGACCGCTGCCCGCGACCCAAGACCTCTGCAAGTGCTGACCGCCCATGGCCTGCTGGAAAGCCGCAACGCCCGGTTCAACGTACGCGAGTATCCAGACCACACCCAGGTGGCGGTGTTTGAAGGCCAGGTGGACATTCGTAGCCGAAACGGCCCGGCGTTGTTGCTGGCGACGTCACGGCAACTGAGCCTTGGCATCAACGGCGCCGGGCCCGCCACGGCCCTGGATGCCAACAGCGGCGCTTGGACAGAGGGCATGCTGGTCGCGGCGCACATGCGCCTGGTGGATTTTCTCGAAGAACTCGGCCGCTACCGACGTGGCCAATTGCACTGCGACGAGGCGGTCGCCAACCTGCTGATCTCTGGAACCTATCCGCTGGACGACAGCGAGCGAATCCTCGATCTGCTGGAAGTCAGCCTGCCGGTACAAGTGCGTCGTTTCACCCGCTATTGGGTCTCGGTCGAAGCTCGCGCTTGAACCATGGCCGCCCCACCCGAAAAAAAGTGATGCGCCAGTGAGCCGTTTTCCACACCTGGGGTGACAGAGAAGGAAAGCACTTCGATACAACCTTCTCGGGATTCTCCTCCATGCCGCAACAATCCACCCGTCTCACCCCGCTCGCCCGTACCGTGCGTCAATTGCTCCTGGGGGCCAGCTTGAGTTTCGTCGCACTGCCTTGCGTACAGGCAGCAGATGCCAAGCCCTATCACATCGCGCCGTCGTCACTGGAAAATGCCCTCAATCAATTCGGACGCGAGGCCGGGGTGTTGATTTCCTTCAGCCCACAGACGACCGCAGGCCTGCAGAGTCGCGGCCTGGAAGGCAGCTACAGCCCAGAGCAAGGGCTGAGCGCGCTGCTCGAAGGCACAGGCCTGCAAGCCCGCCCCGAGGGTGACAACGCCTTTAGCCTGCAACCGGCCGCCAGCACCACACTGGACATCGGCACCACCACCGTGGTCGGTGACTGGCTCGGCGATGCCGCGCAAACCAACGTCTTCGAACACCCTGGCGCCCGCGACGTGATCCGTCGTGAAACGTTCGAACGCCAGGGCGCGACCCAGGCCCGGGATGTGCTCAATCGCATTCCCGGCGTCAACGCACCGGAAAACAACGGCACCGGCAGCCATGACATGGCGCTGAACTTCGGTATCCGCGGGCTCAATCCACGCCTGGCCTCACGTTCCACGGTGCTGATGGACGGCATCCCGGTGCCTTTCGCACCTTACGGCCAACCGCAGCTATCGTTCGCGCCGGTCAGTATGGGCAACATGGACGCGGTGGATGTCGTGCGCGGGGGCGGCGCGGTGCGCTACGGTCCGCAAAACGTCGGCGGCGTGGTCAACTTCGTGACCCGGGCGATTCCCAACGCGCCGACGGTAAAGGGCGGCTTCCAGACCGAGACCAGCCCGTCTTCCAGCCACGACGGCTTCAAGACCTCCGCCAACCTGCTGGCCGGCGGCACCGCCGACAACGGCCTTGGTGGTGCCCTGTTGTACTCCGGCACCCGCGGCGGCGACTGGCGCGAACACAGCGATACACAAATCGACGACTTGATCCTCAAGGGCAACTACCAACTGGACGAGGCCAACAGCTTTAATGCCATGGCCCAATACTACGAAGGCGAGGCCGACATGCCCGGCGGCCTGAATGTGGCCGACTACGACGCCAACCCGTATCAGTCCACCCGTCCGAACGACCGCTTCTGGGGCCGTCGCACCCTGGTCAATTTCGGCTACCGCTACCAACAGGATCGACGCGAATTCACCGCCAGCACGTTTTTCACCAAGACTTTGCGCAGCGGCTACCTGGACCAGGGCTCCTTCCTGTCCCTGTCGCCTCGCGAATATTGGGTACGCGGCCTGGAAACCCGTTTTGCCCAAGGTTTCGACCTCGGGCCGACCAGCCACGAGGTCGGCGTCGGCTATCGCTACATCAACGAGGCCGGCCATGAACTGCGTTATCGCACACCGATCGCCAGCAACGAATTGCCGACAACCTCCAGCCGAAACGACCGCGATACACGGGGTGGAACCGAAGCCAATGCAATTTTTATCGATGATCGGATCGATATTGGCAAATGGACGATCACGCCCGGTATTCGTTACGAAATGATCGAATCGCAGCAGACAAACAATTTGACCAACGTGAAATACCAGGGCGACTACAACACCGCCCTGCCAGCATTGAATGTGCTGTACCACCTGAGCGATGAATGGAATCTGTATGCCAATACCGAAGGTTCATTCGGCAGTGTGCAGTACAGCCAGATGCCCAACCGTGTGAGCAGCGGTGAAGTGAAACCGGAGAAGGCCCGTACCTGGGAACTTGGAACCCGCTACGACAATGGCAACCTGCGGGCGGAGATCGGTGCGTTCCTGATCAACTTCGACAACCAGTACGAAAGCAACCAAACCAACGATTCGGTGATTGCCCGGGGCGAAACCCGCCACCAGGGCATCGAAACCAGCATCAACTACGCCCTCGACGGCCTGAGTCCGGCGCTGGCCGGTTTTGACGTATATGCCACGTATGCCTTCGTCGATGCCACCATTCGGGAAGACGGACCGAACAAAGGCAACCGCGTGCCGTTCTCTTCCAAGCACAAAGGCACACTGGGCGTGGGTTACACGGACGGGCCGTGGAAATTGAACCTGGACAGCACCTATCAGAGCGCGCAGTTTGCCGACAATGCCAATACCCGCGCCGAAAGCGCCGACGGCAGTACCGGCAATATCCCTGGCTATATGCTGTTCAGCAGCCGCGCCGCCTATGATTTCGGCCCCCAACTGTCGGACCTGAACGTGGCGGTGGGAGTGAAGAACATCTTCAATACCCAATATTTCACCCGCTCGTTCGACGATAACAACCGGGGCAAATACGTAGGGGAACCGCGCACGCTGTATGTGCAGACGTCCATGGCGTTCTGATCAGGGGCTGTGATGGATCGCTGAAACAAGACGGGCCTGCGATCGCAGGCCCGTCTGTTCGGTGGGTAATTTTAAATGATCGGGCTCAGCCGTTGAGGGCAGCCCGTTCGTTCTCCAGGAATTCTTCTTCCAGCATCGCATCGGCCAAGGCCACCGACTCGGTCGGTTTCTCAACGGTGGCGCGTTTAACGCGAAGTTTGCCGAACAGATGCTCCAGGGCATGTTCAAGCTTGGTGGCCGCCCCTTCGATGGCCAATTCCAGCGTATCGGCCTTGTGTGTCACCGAGATCGGTTGCAGGCCCTTTGGCCGTGCTTCCAGCTGACAACGCAAGTCATGGGGACCGGGCTTGTCGCCGTTCTCGTCCCGCAAATGGACCTCGACCCGTGTCAGGTCTTCTTCATAACGTTCGAGCGTGCTTTCGATGGTAGTACGTACCCACTCCTCCAGTCGGATGCTGCTTTGAATATGGTTATCGCTGTTGACTTGGATTTGCATAGTTCATCCCTTATTTCGGCTAGCTCGCCAGGGGCCAATCGACGGTAGCGCGACGACCCCTTGAATACAGAGTCGGGCTGGCGACAGAACAATTCAACCCCTTCGAAAAGATAAATATTCATATGCAAATAAAGCCGGACAACGGACAAAAGCGCTGTTAATGTCGGGAGTTGCCTCGCCTTGCTTACCCCACGAAAATTCTGCGCTCACCCTGCACCGTCAGCGACCATTCGCCCATTCCTGCACAGAAACGGGCAGCCCCCCGGGCCGCAGGCCAGGGCCTTCAGCGCCTAGGCGCCGTGATCATTGTCCGACAGTTTTTCCGGCATGCCCCTTGCTACCTCTGGGTAGGAGCTGCTGCAGGCTGCGATCGTTCGATCCAACACCTGCATGGCCCTGGATGAAGCACGATCATGGAATGGCCGGTGGTCCGGTATCGCGAACTAATCCCGATCACGGCCGGTCAACAACTGCACGTTCAATCAGGCGGTGACGCATCATGGACAACCCTTTTCAGCTCATTACCGACGCTTTTGCGCCGCACTATCAAATCAATCTGAGCATCCAGGGCCTGGACGGCAGCATCATGCTGACCCTCTCCAAGGCCGGACGCATCGTCGCCAAACGTATGATCAGCGCCCAGCAACGCAATGACCCGGAACGCCTGCGGCGCCTGGTCCAGAGCATTCAGTTCGGCATCGCCATCGAGCAGGGCCATAGCGCCGTGGCGATCCTCGAAGCCATGACCGGCGGTGACAACATCAAGCTGCCACCACCGCAGACGCAGGGTGCGACATCCGCCCCTGCGGGCCTCTAGATCTCGCCCTTCTCCACTTCGGCATGCTCGCTGGAACCCGCGCCAACCTTGCGGTGCGGGTGCTCGATTTTCACCGAAGGAAACTGCGACGAGGCGAAACGCACCACCAGGATCGCGAACGCCAGCAGCAAGATGCCACCGCACAGGTAGATGATGCCCAGGTCTGGCGGGCTGTGATGGGAGACGTTGGAAATCAACAAGCGCGTCAGCGCCGTGATCGCCACGTAGATCAGAAACCGCACCGGCATGTGGTTGGTCTTGAAGTAGATCCCGACCATCGCCCCCAATTCCAGATAGATGAACAACAGCAGGATGTCATCGATCTTGATGTGCCCCTGCTCGAGCATCTGCAAAAACTCCATCACCGCCGCCCACGCGGTCACCGCGCCAATGGCAAACAGTGCCAGGTAGTGGAACGTCTCGACGAACAGATTGCCCAGGGATTCGGCCAACTGATGTACGTTCTGGCGCAGGTTCTCGGCCCAGTTGATTTTCACGATGTAGTTTCCTTAGGTCGACTCGACCGGATGATGCGGGTTGGACGTGACGGTTATTCTGCATGCAGAAAAAAGGCCAGCGGCTGAAGGTGAGATGGCAATGGGCCGCAATCGGACACTTTTGTGCGACTGGCCCTGTTGCGAGCAGGCTCGCTCCCACACCAGCGCTGCCTCGCGACAAATGAGGAAACCGGTCTACATTAAAAAGCCACTATCCAAAGGGAAGGGATTCGCTTATCCTTTTGGCTGTATATAAATACAGTAGTCACAAAGATAACCAATGTGAAGGCATGTGAGGTGGTGAATGGCCGTCGAAGTGGTATACCGCAGCAGCCGAGATCTGGAGCGCTTGTTCATGGATAAAGCCGAAGCTGACCGTCATGACAAAATGCTGGAACTCGCCGAATTGCTGGCCGAAGTGTTGCAAAAAGCCGTTCCCTCGCTGAGCGAGCAACAGGTGGAAGAAGCCGGTATCTACATGGCGAAGAATCGCGATGTGTTCGCCAAGGCGTTCAAGAGTCAGCCGGATGCCTTGTCCGAACTGCTCAATGCCCCTGCTGAATAGGCCTTAAAAAGATCGCAGCCTTCGGCGGCGCCTACATGGAATACACCTGTAGGCGCTGCCGAAGGCTGCGATCTTTTTTATCGGTACAACAAGCGCTCTGCCAATTCATCGGCCACCCTGGCCGGTGAGCGTTTTTCTGCCTGGGCGTGGGCAAAGACTTCCGTAAGCCGGGCGCCGATTTTCGACAGGTGCGCGGTGATGGTTGCCAACTCCTCACCTCGATGCTTCAAGGCGACATAGATCAGGCCACCGGAGTTGATCACATAATCCGGCGCATAGAGGATCCCGCGCCGTTCCAATTGATCGGCCACCTGCAGGTTGCTCAACTGGTTATGGGCCGACCCGGCAACCGCCGAGCAGCGCAGTTGCGCCACGCTCTGGCTATTGAGCACCCCGCCCAGGCCGCAGGGAGCGAGGATGTCGCACGGGGTACTGAGCAGGGCGTCGTTGGCGATCGGATGCGCGCCCAGTTGCTCCATCGCCAGTTGAACCTTGCCGGGATCAATGTCGCTGACCAACAGTTCGGCGCCTGCGGCGTGCAACTGTTCGGCCAGGGCAAAACCGACATTACCCAGGCCCTGGATCGCCACCCGCAGGCTTTCCAGGTTATCGCTGCCCAGGCGGGCCATGGCCGTGGCACGGATGCCGGCGAATACCCCCATCGCCGCGTGGGGCGCAGGGTCTCCCGACGCTGTGGTGCTGGTCACATGACGGGTCTGTTGGGCGATGCAGTCCATGTCCGCCACCGAGGTGCCGCTGTCGATGGCGGTGATATAGCGCCCATCCAGCTGCTCGATGCAGCGCCCAAATGCCTCAAACAGCGCAGCGCGGCTTTCGACATGGGCCGGGCGCATGATCACTGCCGCGCCGCCGCCCACCGGCAAGCCGGCCAATGCGGCCTTGTAGCTCATGCCCTGGGCCAGGCGCACGGCGTCGACCACGGCACTTTCATCGTCGGGGTAGGACAGATAACGACATCCACCCAGAGCAGGCCCGGGACGGCTGCAATGAATGGCAATCACCGCCTTCAACCCGGTGGCCGGGTCTACGCTCAGGTGCAGCGATTCAAGGCGGGAGCTTTGCATGAGAGCAAACATCGACAGGCTCCCGAATCACTTTTGTTTGTTCCGCCAGTATAGGCGTGCGCTCAAAATTTGCTGGAGCGCGCCGGAATAAGTCGCCACGGCGGCCAGTCTTTTGGGCATAACCTGATGCCTTCGCCGGACGAGACTGGACGAAAGCCCGCAGCAGAGCTAAAAACGAGGCATAGTCCGGAGACTGTGATGAAACCGCGCCAAGCCTTTTTTGATTGCCTGCACCGCTCCCCACCGGCGCTGTTCGAAGCGGCGTTGTGGATTGCTGCCGAACATGATCGCGAAGTGGACGTACCGGCCTTGCTGAAGGATTTCAAGGATCTGCAACAGCGTGTCAGCCATGACCTGCCGATGCTGCCCGTCAGCGAACTGGGCCAACCCTTGCTGCGACGCCTCAATGACCTTGGATTCGCCCAGGACGATTTCACCCCCCTGCGCCCACGGGCCGCGTTGCTCGACAAGGTGCTGACGCGTAAACGTGGACAGCCCCTGGCCCTCGGCCTGATCGCCCTGGAGCTGGCTCGTGGCCTGGAAATTCCGATGGTCGGTGTCAATTTCCCCGGTCACTTCCTGTTGCGGGTCCCCGGTGCCGATCATCTGCTCGACCCGTGTGGCGGGCGCCGGCTGTATCCCAACGACTGTCGGGAACTGCTGCAACGCCAATACGGCGCCAACATGCCCCTCAAAGCCGAGCACCTGGTCAGTGCCGAGCCCATGCAGATGCTCCAGCGCCTGTCGCGCAATCTTCGCCAATTGCATCTGACGAACGACGACTACATTGCGGCGCTGATCGACGCCGAACGGGTACTTGAACTGGGCAACGCCAGCGCCGCCGATTACCTGGCCCGCGCCAGCCTGTACCAGCGGCTCGACTGTCCCAACGCTGAACGTTTCGACCTGGAACATGCACTGATGCTCAGTGACGATCCAATCCAGCGAATCCGGCTGACGGAACGGCTGGGGCATCTGCCGCCCAATTCCATTGTGCATTGAGCGGGTGTGGCGATGGTTACCACACACCCTGTGGGAGCGAGCCTGCTCGCGATGAGGCAAGCCGCTTCACCATCGTCGTATCTGATCCACCGCCATCGCGAGCAGGCTCGCTCCCACAGGGGAATCAAGGTGTATCGGGCTGATTTGCCGGATGCGCCTGTTGAAACGCTGGATGCGCGGCCGCCAACGCCGCAACGCGACGGATCCGTGGATACGCCTCCAGGGAGGCATTGAACCGTTCGGCCGCGTACAACTGCGGGATCAGGTACACGTCCGCGACCCCAGGTGTCGTACCAAAGCAGTAGCCATCATCCCCGATCAACTGCTCCACTGCTGCCAGTCCCTGGCCGATCCAATGCCCAATCCACTGTGCCACCTGCGTTTCATCGTGGCCCCACTGCCGCAGTTGGTTGAGCACGCTGACGTTGTGCAACGGATGAATGTCGCAACCGATCAGCGCCGCCACCCCCCGCTCCCGGGCGCGAAGCGCCAGGTCGGCGCTGAGTAGCGGCACCTGTGGATAACATTCCTCCAGGTATTCGATGATGGCGGGTGACTGCACCAGCAACACGCCTTCGTCGGTACGCAGCGCCGGAACCCGGCCCTGAGGGTTGATCGCCAGGTAGGCCGGCTGACGATGCTCGCCTCCCGGCGGAGCGATCAGGTTGACCGGCAGGGCCTGGTAATCCAGGCCCTTGAGGGCCAGGGCGATGCGCACTCGATAGGACGAAGTGGAACGGTAGTAAGTGTAGAGTTCCATGCCCAGTTCCCTCACCGCGCCGGCAGGATCTTGCCCCGGCATTCGCCGAAGCCGATGGATGCAAAGCCCTCGCGACCGCAACGGGCCCGCAGGATGATTTCGTCACCGTCTTCCAGGAATTTGCGCACTTCGCCAGAGGCCAGTTCGATTGGCTTTTTACCGCCCTCGGTAATCTCCAGCAGGCTGCCGAACTGACCACTTTCAGGCCCCGACAAGGTGCCCGAACCGAACAGGTCACCGGCCTGCAACTGGCAACCATTGACGCTGTGGTGGGCGACCATCTGCGCCACGGTCCAGTACATGTACTGGGTGTTGCTCAATGTCAGGCGATGGGCCGGCAGGTTCTGCTCGCGCATGGCTTCGGTCAGCAGCAGGACTTCCAGCTCGATGTCAAAGGCCCCACCGGCCTGGTCACGCTTATCCAGCAGGTACGGCAATGGCTGTGGATCACCTGCCGGACGCGCCGGTTGCGGGCGGCGGAAGGGTTCGAGGGCTTCGGCCGTCACCACCCATGGCGAGATACTGGTCAGGAAGCTTTTGGACAGAAAGGGCCCCAGCGGCTGGTATTCCCAGGCCTGGATATCCCGGGCCGACCAATCGTTGAGCAGGCAGAAGCCGCCGATGTGCTCGGCGGCATCGCCGATGGCGATGGCTTCACCCAGTGCATTGCCCTTGCCGATCCAGATGCCCAGTTCCAGTTCATAGTCCAGCCGCGCGCACGGGCCAAAGGTCGGCTCGGTCTGGCCGGCGGGCAGCGTCTGGCCCTTGGGCCGGCGCACGTCGGTGCCGGACGGGCGAATGGTCGAGGCACGCCCGTGATAACCAATGGGCACGTACTTGTAGTTGGGCAACAGCGGATTGTCGGGACGGAACAACTTGCCGACGTTTTGCGCGTGTTCGATCCCCACGTAGAAGTCGGTGTAGTCGTTGATTTTCGCCGGCAGGTGCATCTGGCAGTCAGCGGCGAGAACCAGCAGCTTCGAGCCCTGGGCTTCGATCTTGCCCCGCAACGGGCTGTCTTCGCGCAGCAGGTCCAGCAGCCGTTCGCGCAAGGCCACCCGAGCATCGCGCCCGAGCTCAAAAAATGCATTCAACTGGCCGCCACTCATGGCTTCCACAGCGGCGCGCGCGGCGCCGTCAAACAGGCCCGCCTGCAGCGCGGCCTGCAAATCGAAAATACGCTCGCCGATGGCCACGCCGCTACGAGGGCTGTCGCCTTGAACGCTGAAAACGCCCAACGGCAGGTTTTGCAGGGGGAAGTCGGCATGGCCGTTGGCGCAGGCAACCCAACTACGGGTAGGGGAAACGTGAGTCATGGGTTATCTCCGGGTCGGGTCGAAAGTGACCGGCAGCGAGGCCCAGCAGGCGTCGTAGTCAGTTTGCAATTGTGGGCAATCCAGGGCGAAACGGCTCGGGCGCAGCACTTGGCTGGTCTCGAACATGAAGGCCATGGTGTTGTCGATTTTCACCGGTTCAAGCGCGGCATCGATGGCCCTGGTGCAGGTTTCGCCGTCCGGGCCATGGGCACTCATGCAACTGTGCAAGGAGGCACCGCCCGGCAGGAAACCTTCGGCCTTGGCATCATAGGCGCCCTGGATCAACCCCATGAATTCGTTCATCAGATTGCGGTGAAACCACGGCGGACGAAAGGTGTTTTCAGCGACCATCCAGCGCGGCGGGAAGATCACGAAGTCGAGATTGGCCAGCCCATGGACACTGGTGGGTGACGTCAGCACGGTGAAAATCGAGGGGTCCGGATGGTCGAAACTGACCGTGCCGATTGTGTTGAAACGGCGCAGGTCATACTTGTATGGCACGTTGTTGCCATGCCAAGCCACCACATCAAAGGGCGAATGATCCAGCTCGCAACCCCACAACTCACCGAGGAATTTCTGCACCAACGCAGTCGGTCGGGCGAGGTTTTCGTAATGAGCGACCGGCGCCAGAAAATCCCGTGGGTTGGCCAAGCCATTGCTGCCGATCGGCCCAAGGTCCGGCAGGCGCAACGGCGCACCATGGTTTTCGGCGATATAGCCGCGGGCTTGTGGATCAAGCAGCTCGACGCGAAATTTCAGGCCCCGGGGAATCACGGCGATTTCCAGCGGTGCCAGTTCCAGCAGGCCCAGTTCGGTGACGATGCGCAGCCGTCCCAGTTGCGGCACGATCAACCATTCCCCGTCGGCATTGAAAAACACCCGCTCCATGGAACGGTTGGCGCGGTAATGGTAGAGGCTGATGCCGGCCGGTTTGTCCGAGCCGGCATTGGCCGCCATGCGCACCAGCCCATCGATGAAATCGGTCGGTTCAACGGGAATATCCAACGGGTTCCAGCGCAGGCGATTGGGCGTGACCTCACCCAGAGGACCACCCGCTATCTGATGTTCAAGCTTGGCGAAGGCCGGATGATTGGCAGACGGCCGGATGCGATACATCCAGGTCCGCCGCGCTTCGCTGCGAACCATGGTGAAGGCCGTGCCGGAGAATAATTCGGCATAGAGACCATAAGGGGCTTTTTGCGGGGAGTTCTGGCCAACGGGCAAGGCGCCGGGCAGCGCCTCGCTGGCAAATTCATTGCCAAAGCCTGACTGATAAGCCAGGTCCGACACTGTGGAATCGAGGGTCATGGAGCCTCCTGAACACAGGACTGGGTACGACCTCGTCGTTCCACGAAGAAACGTCAGGCGCACAGGTTATTTTTATCGTAATTCAATTACGCATAACGTAATTTGCTCGACAGCGACCGTCAAGCTATAAAGACGCCCATTCGCCTCTGGACTCCGCGCCTCCATGGAAACCCCGCTCAGCAACGGTAAACAGAAAGTCCGCTCGGCCGAAGTCGGCACCGACATCCTCAAGGCCCTGGCCGAGCTGTCGCCCTCCACATCGCTGTCGCGCCTGGCCGAACACGTGCAAATGCCGGCAAGCAAGGTTCATCGATACCTGCAGGCCTTGATCGCCAGCGGTTTCGCTGAACAGAACACCTCCACCAACCACTACGGCCTCGGGCGCGAAGCCTTGCGCGTGGGCCTGGCGGCGTTGAACGGCATGGACGTGTTGCAAGTGGCGGCCTTGCCCTTGGCCGAACTGCGCGATGACCTGAACGAAACCTGTTTCCTGGCGGTGTGGGGCAATCACGGCGCCACCGTCGTTCGGATCGAACCCGCCATACGGGCAGTCACCGTGGTGACGCAACTGGGGTCGGTATTGCCGCTGCTCAGCTCGTCCACGGGGCTGGTGTTCAGCGCTTATCTGCCAGCGCGCGAGACGATCGGCCTGCGCGAGCAGGAAGTGAGCGCCTCCACCGCCCATGCCCTGGCCGACGACAAGGCCTATGCGGCTCTGTGTCAGCAGATTCGCAGTCGTGGCCTGCACCATGTGCATGGCTTGCTGATGCCCGGCGTGGATGCCCTGTCAGCCCCGGTATTCAATGCCGTCGGCCAGGTGACGGCGGTGATGACCATTGTCGGCCCGACCTCCCTGTTTCATGCCGACGAGAACGGCCCGGCGGCGCAACGACTGCTGGCGGCGACCCGGGCCGTGAGTTGGCGGATGGGGTATGAGGCGGGGGCAGGATCAGATCAGCAAATCCGGGACAATCCTGATCACTGACTTATTGCCGTGAGCAATGGCAGGCTGGGCAGGCCGGTATCGTCTTGCACCTGCGAATTCCTTATCTCATCACACCCATGACTTTAGCCTTGGCGACCGCCTGCGTGCGCCGCTGGACGCCTAACTTGCTGTGTATCCGGCGCGAATGGGTTTTTACCGTGTGCAAGGATATGAACAAACGTTCGGCAATCTGCTGATTTGAATAACCCTGCGCAATGAGCTCCAGCACTTCCAGTTCCCGATGACTTAACAACGTGTCTTCGACTGCCACTGCCGACTGCTCGATGTGCTCAGCCGATTGCGCCCAGCCCAACAGATCGGGCTGGCGCGCGCGTAACTCGCACAAGGCTTGTTCAGCCCGCCAACAGGCCACTCGCTTGAGACCCTCTTGCACGAGCGAACGTGCCTGGGAACGATCAGCGGACAGCCAGACAACTTCAGCCAGCGCCAGATACAGTTCGGTCTCCAGGCCATGCATTTCACCGTGCTGTGCCCGGGCGATCATTGCCTTGAGTTGCGCTTGCGGGTCTTGCGCGCGATGCAGATAAACCTCGGTCAGCACCAGCAAGTACTCAAGCCGAGGGATCAACTCAAGGGTCGCAGGTGGGGCATGCTTGGCCTGCGGTCCGCGAAAGTGACGCAAGACTCGGGTCAGGGCCTCGTGGGCCAGTTCCGGGCGCCCCTGTTGCAGCCAGAACTGGCAACTGGTTTGCAACAGCACGCCACGGTACACCGTGTCGGGGATGTGCCGCTGTTGCATGATCCGCTCGGCATCGCGCAGTTGCAGGAACGCCTCGCCATAGTCGCCGCCATTGGCCGCCAGGGTGGCCTTGCCGAGAAAACCATAAAGCACTTGTTTGTCCTGGCAATGCAGGCCCGTTTCCAGGCCCGCCTGGAACTGCTCGGCAGCCCGCTCGGCCAACCCCATGCGCAAAGCCAGACGGCCACGGCGTAGGGCAATACGTCCCAGCAAGGCAGAAAAGTCCTGGCCCGGCTTATCGAGCAACGCCTGAACTGCGCTCAACAGATGGTCGGCCCGGTGAGGGGCGCCGCGTTGCTCCAGGACCTGGGCGTGATCCAGTTCCAGCAAGCCCTCGAAGACCAAGGAGCCTTGGGCACGCGCCAGGCACAGTGCCTGGCGGTTGATCCATTGCGCAGAGGCCAGTTCCCCCTTGAGCAGCGCCTGCTGTGTCAGCCCCAACTGGCACAGCAGGCGCAAGGCCCAGGCCTCTGGGTCCAGACTCGCCTGGGCTTGAAGCAAGTGCTCGCGGGACGGCTCACCATCGCCCGAAAGGTGCAGCAGCCAGCCCTGCAGAACCTGCCACCGGGCCAGCAGTTGTCGCTGCAGGCAGGCCGAAGGTTGCGGCATGAACCTGGCCAGTTGTTCGATGCACGCCGATGCCTGATCGAAGCGCCCGGCGAACAGCAACGCAGCCGTGACCAACCCCACCGATTGCGGCGTGCCGAGTGTCAGCGCTTCACCTTGTTGATCATGCAGCTTGAGCAGCAGCGTCACGTTGCTGCGCTGCAATACGTGTTCAAAATTCAAATGCTGCAGGAAACTGACGGCAGCCTCGAACTCTTGCGCTTGCATGGCCTGCTCGAATGCCATTTGCCAATCCTGCTCGGCGGCAAACCACTGGCAAGCCCGCCGATGCCAGGAGCGTCCCTGCGGCCAGGGCTCGTCACGCACCAGTCGGGCCAGAGCCGGAAAAATCTGCAACCAGTCCGAAGATTGCTCCCACGGCTCGATGAAACAGCCCAGGTCCAGCAACAAGGGCAGGCATTCGGCACCCACCGTGTCGCCAAACAGATGCTCGCAGAGCCGGGCATTGAAGCGAGGCAGATGCGCCAACACTCGCCAGGCCTGCGCCAGATCCGGGGTCAGCGTACTGAACAACTCATATTCAAGGTAGTCATGCAGGGTCCCGGGCCGCCCCGGCGACGCGTGGCTGCGCGCCCATTCACAACGTTCAAGCAGGGCGATGCGCACCCCGGCGCACCAACCGCCGCTGCGCTGTATCACCTCGCGCGCGGTGCGAGCGCCCTGGGGGCTGGGCAGATGTTTGAGCAACTGCTGGACATCGTCATGGGTGAAGACCAGCGCCTGCGCATCGAACTCATGCAGTTCATCATCAAGCAACAGGCGCGGCCAGTTGCAATGAGGACGGCGGCGACCATTCAACCAAAGGTGAAGCGCCGGACTGCTGATGCTCAACAGACGATCGAGAAACTGGTCCAGTTCGGGATTGGATACCCGACAATAATCATCCAGGAACAGCCAGGTCGGCGCTTGCAAGCCCGCCAGGTGCGCCAACAGCCCGCCTTCATCCAGCAGCGGCAGCCCGAGGGTCTGCGCCAGACGCTCGCACATTTGCGCCGCGTCCAACGTCGCGCCCCCAAGCGGCAACCAATGCAACCGGCAACCGGCGGGGGCCTGCAGGAAACACTCAGCGAACAACGCACTCTTGCCACTGCCCGCCGGTGCGCAAAGCAGTTTTACCCGCGCCTCGGAGGCCAGCAAGGGCTCGCTCAAGGACCTGCGCGGCACATGGGTCGAAGACAGGCGGGGCCGCAATCCAGGACGGTCCGGACACGGGGTCATGGCGGTCATGTGCGAAGTCCTGTTTATTATTGTTTCATCACCCTAGCCCTGTGGCGCTCACCTTTGGAGAAGTATTCAGCGCGCTGATTGGCGCCCATAAAAAAGACCGGCAAATCCGCTGCCGGTCATCCCGATTATTTTGTAGGAGCTGCCGAAGGCTGCGATCTTTTTCCTGGTGTTTGAAGATCAAAGGATCGCAGCCTGCGGCAGCTCCTACGGGGGGGTACGCTTGAAATCAACAATGCGACAACTTATTCGCCCTAACGAACCCCCGTCGAGCGCAGCGCCGCGGGCGTGAAGTCTGCAGCCCTGGCTTCGAAACCGTACTCGTAGCTGCGCTTCTCTTCGTTCTTCATCCCCAGTGCAATGTAGCGGCCGGCGATGATGTCGTAGAGCGCCTCAAGGGTGTAGCCCGGGTTCTGGTTGGCGTAGTAGAACTGGGCATGACCTTCGGCCACCCGCCACAGTTGACCGCGACCGTCGTAGTGATCCACCAGCGCCGCCTGCCAGCTATCCTCGTCGAAGTACATGTGGCGCTTGGCGTAGATGTGACGTTCGTTTGGCTTGACCGTACCGACCACTTCCCAGACCCGATGCAATTCATAGCGGGTCAGATCCTGATTGATGTGGCCGGCCTTGATCACGTCGTCGTACTTGAGGCTGGGGGAATCCAGTTTGTAGCTGTTGTAGGGGATGTACATTTCCTTCTTCCCCACCAATTTCCAGTCGTAGCGGTCCGGCGCGCCGGAGAACAGATCGAAGTTATCGGAGGTACGCAACCCGTCGGCGGCGGTGCCTGGGCCGTCGTAGGCCACTTGCGGGGCGCGACGCACACGGCGCTGGCCGGCGTTGTAGATCCAGGCCAGGCGCGGCTCCTTCACCTGGTCAAGGGTTTCATGCACCAGCAGCACGTTACCGGCCAGACGCGCCGGCGCGGTGACCGACTGTTTGAAATAGGTCAGCACGTTGCTGGCCTTATCCGGATCGGCGTCTTTGATCAAAAACGGCACAGCGATCTCTTCTTCGAAGCGGATCGGTGTGAAGCTGCCGTTGGTTTGCGGAGTGGCCTGGGTGATGATGCGCCGCACGTTGCCGCCGTGATAACGGGTGACGTGGTTCCACAGCACTTCTACGCCGCTCTTGGGAATCGGGAACGCGTAGTAACGGTTGCCGGTGAAATTGGCCAGGCCGTTGCCGTCATTGATGGTGGTGACGTTGAGGGCGCTGCGCTTGGCCGACTCGTAGATCTCAGGCGGTAGTGAGACGCTGCGATGGGTCGGATAGACCGGAATCTTGTAGGTTTGCGGATAGCGCTTGAACATCGCGATCTGGCCTTCGGAAAGCTTGTCCTTGTACTTGTCCACGGTCTCGGCGGTGATGGTGAACAGCGGTTTTTCACCGGCAAAGGGATCGGCCAAAAAGCCTTTGCTGTCCACCGCCCCAGCGTCTTTGGCGATGCCACCGGTCCAGGCCGGAATCGAGCCGTCGGCATTGCCTGCCTTTTCCGCGCCCAGCGGTGTGAGGCTGGTGCCCAGTTTGTTCGCTTCATCCGGCGAAACCGCCGCCATCACGTTCGCGGCCAGCAGGCTCAGGGCCAGGGCACCGCACTGCAGAATCATCTTGCGCATTGGTTTTTCCTTGTCAGCCGGATCAGAAGTTCACGCCAAAGCTCAACGCGAGGAAGTCGCGGTCTTCGAGGACGTTGTAGTCGCCGCCGAAAAAGTCGGTGTAACTCAGGCTGGCGGTATAGGTGTTGCGGTAGTCGGCATCGACACCCAGGCTGATGGCCTTGGCGCCTTCGTTGAACAAGCCGTTGGGGCCGTAGCCGGCGACGTCATGGGACCAGGAGACGTTGGGCTTGAAGTTGATACCGGCAACGACGTTGGAGTAGTCAAGAATTGCCCGGGCGCGATAGCCCCAGGAAGTCGAGGTGACGAAGCCGTCGGTGTCACCGCCGAACCCGTACTGGCCGTAAACCGAGTCACGGCCATAACGCAGCTTGTCCTTGGATTCCAGCCCACCCACATGCACCACCGCCGCCTCGCCCACCACGGTCAGGCGATCAGCGCCCAGCACCTGGTCGAAGAAGTGCGTCATGGTACTCTGGATCTGGGTCACTTCCTTGCGGCGATAACCGGTATTGTCCGCACCGGGTGACGTCGCGATGGGCGAAGCCGCACCACCGGCAATCGGATTGACCAGAGCCAGGGTCAGGTCGTTGGTGTTGACCTGCACCGGCGCATTGGGACGGTAGCTGATTTCCCCGGTCCAGGCGGTGCCGGTGGGCAACGTCGTGGAGAAACTGGCGCCGTACAGGCGGATGTCTTCCGGGTATTCAAGGTAGTACCCACCGCGGCCCAGCATCACGCTTTGCGCCAGCCCCGCACCGCTGCCAGGAGCAAGCCCTTCTGCAATCGCGACCATTCCCGGCAGCGCCGACAACGTAGACAGGCCGGCGGTGGTGGTGCCCACGGTCGGCGTGCGGCTGTGGTAGTTCATGAAGTACAGGCCGTACTCGGTGTCATCGCCGAGCCAGCGCAATGCCGTGCCCCACTGGCCGGAGTCGCGGGCGTCGCGGTCGCCACCACGGGGAATGATCACCCCTTCGCTGGACACCTGGATCTCCTGGCCAAATGCCTGAGTCAAGGGCACGAACGGCGCAATCGCCGGACTGCCCACGGTGTAGCCGCTGGTGCAGCCATCGGCCACCACGTCGTTGCCGAAGAACGTGCCGCAGTTATCCACCACGGTCTGGTCCCACTCCAGTTGGTAGAAACCTTCGATGGTGAGTTTGTCGGTCAAGCCCTGGGAGGCGAACAACATGTTCACCGGGATCAGGCCTTCCTTGATCTCGGCACCCGGACGGCGGAACGCGGAGACGTCCACCGGGTTGATGCTGTTGATGGAGTTACCGATGAAGGTGCTTTCACCCCAACTGACCACCTGCTTGCCCGCACGCACCGTACCCGGCAAGTCGGCGATGGAGTAATTGTGATAGACAAACGCATCGAGAAGCTGCGCCCCTGACGACTTGGAGCCTTCCTTGCGGTTGCTGTCGCTGATGTCCTTGAACGGGCGGCTTTCGTCCTTGAGTTCGAAGTCATACCAATACTTGCCGCGCACGAACACACCCGTATCACCATACTTGAGCTCGAGATCGTGCAGGCCTTTGAATATTTTGGAAAAGGTCTCGCCCTTCTTGAAGTTCAGCCGCCCATCGTCACCGGTGGAGGATTGCCCGGTACCGCCGTTGACGCTGCCGACCAAGTCCCTGTCGGCATCGCGCATGCCCCAGCTCGCGCCCACGGACAACGAGGAGTCGAACTGCCCCTCGATCTCGCCAATGTTGAATGAAACGGCCTGGGCCTGGGCAGAGCAGCCCAAGGCCACCGCGACGGCCAGCGCCTGCGGCTTGAAGATGGCGCGCATTGTTATTGTTGTCATGCGTCTTCCCCGGTGAGTGACAGAACCTTCACCCTACTGCCGCACGACATGGGCGATAAGCGCACCAAGGAGGTATTCGCGCTGTACCCCGAAAGGATTACAGCCCATGAAATACGGGGCTTTGCGCCGCGCATGGACGCACTGGATGATGGGTTATCAACGCCGCGCATACTCATCAGGCCTTTTCAACTGTTGCATGCCCTGCAACGGTGCATGTCCGGATCCGGGCTGTTTCCCCTGCTGCCCAATCCCTATGCTGGCCGGGCTTTCAGGGCAACGGGCCTGCAGGTACAAGCCGCCATCGCGTCCCTCGCGACCGGCGCACCGTCATTCGGATGGATTGGCGCATCGGTCCATCACCTCCCGTGTTCACTGACGTTGGTTTTTTGCTCCTTTGCAACGTCATTTTCAGGCCGCCGCTTTTTGCAGCGGCCTTTTTTATGCGCAGTTACTTCCGAGTTAAAACTTCTTATTTCCTAACTCACCGTCGGAAATTCTCACACAGCAGCCGTTCTAAACTTTGACAGACTTTCGCCTCCCTCCAACTCAAACTTCGTATTATCCGGAAGACGGCCATAACAGCCCTGAAGAGAGAGGGAACAAGGGACGCCTGTTCCTACAACAAAGCAAGAAACCCACTACGGCCCCATCAAAAACTCACTGTTAGGCTGAATGTCAGTCACAGCATTCTGCTTTGACTTTAAACCTCAGTGAGTTTTTATGACACTTATCAACTACAACAGCTATCGCTCGGTAAAAGGCTACAACAATAGAATTCGCTTCCTCGTCTTTCATTACACCGCCGCGAACTTTTCATCCTCCATCAACGCACTGACCGGTGCCTCGGTCAGCGCCCACTACCTCATCCCAGACTTCACCGACCCGAGTTACTTGAAAGCCGGTTTCCAGGAACCGCAGATTTTCAACCTGGTGGACGAGAACCAACGTGCCTGGCACGCAGGAGTCAGCAGTTGGGGTGGTCGCACGAATCTGAACGACACCTCAATCGGTGTTGAAATCGTCAACCTGGCCACCGATAACCACGGGCAATTTACGTTCCCGCCTTATCAACCTCAGCAAGTCGAGGCGATCGAACACCTGGCGTTGAACATCCTCAAGCGCTATCCGGACATCAGCCCGGTCAATGTGGTGGGACACTCGGATATTGCGGCGGGCAGAAAAAGCGATCCCGGCCCGATGTTCCCCTGGCACGCGCTGTATCTGAAGGGCATCGGCGCTTGGTTCGATGAACCCACGCAGAAGGCTTACACCCGCGCCTACCAATGCAACGGCCTGCCGACGCGCGAGCAACTGCTCGGCTTGTTCCGCAAATATGGGTATGACACGTCGGCAGCTGCCACAAGTGTGGGTTTTCAGCGTTTGGTGCGAGCCTTTCAGTTGCACTTTCGTCCAGCGAAATACGACGGCGTGATGGACATCGAGACTGCCGCGAATCTGGCGGCGCTGGTGAAGAAATACGTCCCCTGAGCACCGTTGCCGCGTGTGACGGCAACGGGTCGAGGCCGCAAGGTCAAACGGTGTAGCGCTGCAAGTTCGCCATCATTTCCTTCAACGCTTCAAGGTTGTCATTGGGGTGTACCGCGCCCTCGAAATCACAGATCTGCTGCCAGTGGGCCGCGACGTCTTCGGGTGAGAAACCTTTGCTTGGATCGAAGCCGGCCCCCAGGCTGCGCTCCCAACGCACCTTGCCCATCCAGCCGCCGCCCACTTCGAACAGCCCGGAGGTTTCCTGGCAGGCCTCGCTGGCCAGGTACACCACCAATGGGCTGACGAGTTCCGGCTTGAGCTGTTCAAACACCTGTGGCGGGATCAGGCCTTCAGTCATGCGGGTGCCGCCGGTAGGGGCAATGGCATTGACCAGAATATTGTTCTTGCGACCTTCGATGGCCAGGGTGCGCGTCAGGCCATAAAGGCCAAGCTTGGCCATGCCGTAGTTGGATTGACCGAAGTTGCCGTAGATGCCGGACGTGGAGGCCGTAAAGATCACCCGTCCGTAATTCTGCTCACGCAGGTGTGGCCAGGCGGCGCGGGTGACCTTGTAGGCACCCTCGACGTGGACGCGGTAGACCAGGTCCCAGTCGGCGTCCTCCATTTTGTGGAAGGTCTTGTCCCGCAGGATCCCGGCGTTGTTGACCACGACATCGACCCGGCCAAACACGTCGAGCGCATTTTGAACAAGCTTGTCACCATCGGTGACGGAGTCGTGGTTCGCCTCGGCAATGCCGCCGGCCTGGCGAATTTCAGCGACCACCCGATCCGCCGCCGAGGCGTTGGCCCCTTCTCCTTGGGCAGAGCCGCCGAGGTCGTTGACCAGCACTTTGGCCCCTTGCCTGGCGAACAACAGGGCATGGGCTCGCCCCAGACCACCACCGGCACCCGTGACGATCACGACTTTATCTTCGAAGCGTACAGACTCATTCATGGGCAGAACTCCAGCAGGCAATAGGACAATGCCCCGAGTGTCGGGCACAGGGCGACCCGTCACAATCATCAGGGTTGGGAGTGAATGGTGGGCAATAAGGTGAGAGGATGATGAGCGTCGGTTCTGCTGTGGGAGCCGCGGCCCTCATCAGGGGGCGAACCTGCTCGCGACAGTGCGCCAACCTTCAGCACTTATGAGCAGACCACTTGCCTGACCGGCGCGGCCATGTTTTCGCGAAACGCCAGGTAATGCTTGAGTACCTGCACCGGGGCTTCGGTGTGTGGGTAGTGGCCGATGTCGGGCAGCAATACGGTGTCAGGGTTGGGGATCAGCGCCTCGTAGCGCGCCACCATATGTTCGCCGGAAATCGGATCGACCGCGCCGTCGATCACCCGCAGCGCCACCTCGCCGCGCTGCATGGCCTGCACCCAGCGGTCACGCTGCACCCGCCGCTCAGGAATATAGGCGATGAGTTTGTGCATGATCCGCGGTCCGTGATGGGTTTCGACGAGACTCCAGTAATCGTCCAGCTCGCTTTCGGTCGGGCCGGTCCTGGGGCCGAATATCTGGCGAAAGCTCTTGACCAGACCCTCTCGGGAAAAAGCCCGACCCAATAGCCAGCCCAAGGGGCTGAGCAACAGTTTTTGCATCAGCACCGGGCGATGGGTTTCCGGAAACAGACCACCGTTGAGAAAGACACAACTGGCAAGTTCGATGCGCGCTTCGTAGTGACGGGCGAGCAGTTCCTGGGCCACGCTGTCACCATAATCATGGGCCAGTACATGCACGGCTTGCTTCACATTCAAATGTGCCAGCAAAGCCTGCTGCAGGTCAGCCTGTTCCAACAGGCTGTAGACATGATCCGTCGGCTTGGCCGAGTCGCCAAAACCGAGCATGTCGCAGGCGATCACCCGATAACGCTGTGCCAGCGGCTGCCACAGGTAATGCCAGTCCCAACTGGCGGTGGGGAAACCATGGATCAGCAACAACGGCTCGCCGTGCCCCGCCACCCAATACCGGATAGCGTGGCCGCGGAACATCAAGGTCTGGCCGCGCTGGCGCCAAATACGCAGGGGAATCTGGACCAGAGGCATCAGCATCTATAACCCGAATCTTGTTGATCCAGCTTACGCAGCAACGCCGGCCATGCCAGCGCGCCTCCCATGCCTTGGGCGCTTTTGGTCACCCCGGCAATCATCGCCCGGGCGCCGGCCAGTATCTGCGGCTCGATGGCGATCAGTTCCGCCCCACCGTTGAGCGCCAAGACCTGGATGTCACAGGCTCGCTGGAAGGTGAACATCATCAGGAAGGTGTCGGCAATGGTGCCGCCGCAGGTCAGCAGACCGTGGTTGTGCAGCATCAGGAAATTATTGTCGCCCAGATCCGCCTGCAGGCGGGCCTTCTCTTCGTGATTGAGGGCCACGCCTTCGTAGGCGTGATACGCCAGACTCGACAATACGAACAACGATTGCTGGCTGATGGGCAACACACCCTGCTTCTGTGCCGACACAGCGACGCCGGCCGCCGTGTGGGTATGCAGCACACACACCACATCGTGCCGCACCTCATGCACCGCGCTGTGGATGGTATAACCGGCCGGATTGATCTCGTAGGGGCTGTCCATCAGCTTGTTGCCGGCCTGATCGACCTTGACCAGGCTCGAGGCGGTGACCTCATGAAACATCAACCCGAACGGGTTGATCAAAAAATCATCAGTACCGGGAACCTTGGCGGAGATATGCGTGAAAATCAGGTCATCCCAGCCATGCAAGGCGACAAGCCGGTAGCAGGCCGCCAGATCGACGCGGGTTTGCCATTCGGCGGCACTGACCTGATCCTTGATGCTGAGTGTCGATGGGACGGGCGCTACGCTCACGGCTCTGACCTCTGCTTTCTAGTTATAGGTACTTGTTCCAGAACAGTCATGAACAAGCTAACCAAGTCTAGTCAGCTCCAGCGGGGTCGGTAGTTGCATTGGCAGCCAGCTTACTGGCCGAGCGAGTCATCCGGGGGTGCCGTGCGCTTCACATCGCTCAGCGACGCAGCGCCTCGATCAACGCCTCCAGCCAAGGTTCGGCATCGGTTTCCGGGGTGACGCTTTCGCTGGCATCCAGACGCAACATGGGCAATACCTCACGCACGCCCAGCTCGGCGAACAACTCGCGCATCTGTTCGCCACCGCCGCAAAAGGTATCGCCATAGCTGGCGTCGCCCAGGCCTATCACGGCACCAGGCAGGTCACGAAAAGAGGCAGGCAATTGGTCGCGAATCGTCGAATATAATGGCATCAAGTTGTCCGGCAACTCTCCCATACCCGTCGTGGAAGTCACGGCCAGCAAGGCCGCCGGGCCAAATGCCTGAATGTCCGCAAGGCTTGCGCGCGGGTTGTGCAGCGTTTCAAAACCCGCTTCACCGAGCAGTTTGGCGGCGTGCCGAGCAACTTCTTCGGCGGTCCCGTAAACGGAACCCGAAAGGATGGCGACTTTCATCAATCTGATCCTGAATCTGAATAAAAAGAGCGGCGATAGTAGCAGGCTCAGACGCAATGCTGCGATTGACTCTCAACAACCAATAATGGCCAGTAGACATCGCGGTAGGTTCTTCTAAAATGCAGCGCATACAGGGATGTTCAAGGGATGTCGCCCATGATTAACGCTCAACTGATGCAACTGGTCATCAACGCCTCGAACGACGGCATCGTCATCGCAGAAAAAGAAGGCGACGAAGACAATATCCTGATCTACGTAAATCCGGCATTCGAACGGCTGACCGGCTACAGCAGTGAAGAGATTCTTTATCAGGATTGCCGTTTCCTGCAGTCCGGTGATCGCGATCAGCCGGCCCTGGAGCAGATTCGCACGGCCCTGAAGCAGGACGGTGCCTGCCGGGAGGTACTGCGCAACTACCGCAAGGACGGCAGCCCTTTCTGGAATGAGTTGTCTCTGTCGACGGTGAAAAACGAGGCTGACGGACGCACCTATTTCGTGGGTGTGCAAAAAGACGTGACCGCTCAGGTCAAGGCTCAGCAACGCGTCGCCCAACTGGAGAAGGAGCTGGCTGAAGCACGAGCAACCATTGCCCGACTCGAAGCGACGAACGGCGCAAACAAACCGGCGAATTAGCGGTCAGTCACTACAATCACCAGTGAAAGTGTAAATCCTCTTTTCGAGCACATCATGCAGCGCGACGCCCTACTGACGCAGGATGAATTGGATTTCATCCGGACCATGCAGCACAACCCGCAACTCAACGAGCGGGATGTCACGTCGAGCTTGCTGGTAAACGGCGGGTCGCAAATTCGTGACTTGCTGACGCGCCTGGCGGCCAACGAACAGGTCACGCTGCAAGCCAACTTCGAAAACCAGCAAATGACTTTTCCGTTGCACCTGGTGGAAGACGAGTTCCACGCAATGCACCTGCGTCTGGGTGTGCCCAGCATCTACGAAGACGGGCCGAAAATTCGGCCATGGCGCCTCACACTTGACGAGCCGGTGGCGCTGGAAAATGCCAAGGGCCAGCCCGGACCGCTCTGGGTCCATGAGGTGTCCTGCAAAGGAATCCTGTTGCAGAACCGCAGTCGGACCAAGCCGCCAAAGCAATTCGCCTTGTGGTTCAGCCCGTCAGGTTATGAAAGGATTTCCTTGCGCGGCACACTGGAACGGGAAACCGCTCAGGGCCTGTACGCCTACCACCTGAGCCAGAATGACGAGGATGAGACCGAGCGCCTGCGTCAATACATCCTTCAGCAACACCGCCTGACCCATCCGGCCATGCACATCTAGTGCACGGCTTGACCTGCCGGTTATCAGGTATCCAGATTACCCGCCAATAGCTGTCGCAACCGCTGGTGCATCAAGGTCCCTTCATTGCCCAGGCAACCGATCGACGACCCGGCGAGGCTGTCCTGAAGCAGATCGGACGCATCACCGGCCAGCATCAGCGGGCAGTCCAGGCCCATCGCCAACTTGTTCAGGCGTTTGGGTAACTCCGGAGGCGGTGCATGGTTGGAAACCAGCACCAACGCCAACGGCTGGATTTTCTGGCACACCAGGGTCAGTTCGTCGAATGGCAACCCAATGGTCAACACCCTGACGCCGACTTCCGCCTTGGAGACGAACAGCGCTGTGACCAGCAACTCCAGCTCTCGACATTGACCGACAATGCCCACAACCAACACGCGCCGCGAATGGGCTTCGCGCTTGAGCAAGAGTCGCTGGATGATACGTGATCGCAGGAACCCATCGAAAAACACCCATTCGCTGGTTTGTCCGAACTCTTGCTGGCGTTGCTGCAACTGTCGCCAGACCGGCATCAGGATGTCCTGAAACACGATCGGCACGGCGTAGGTGGAAAATATCTGCCCGTAGAGACGGTCCAGCTCTATGTCGTCAAAATTGCCAACCGCGCCAGCCACCTGTTGTTGCCACTGGGCATAATCGGCTCTCACCAGATCCGAGGAAATAAGCGCGGAAACCGGTTGCACCGATTCGGTCTTGGTCAGGATCTTTCCCACTTTGCTCACGGCCACCCCGCGCTCAATCCAGGCGAGGATGCTGCGCACCTTTTCGATGTCGCCCAAGGAGTACAAGCGATGCCCGCTTTCGGTGCGTGTGGGCTGGATCAGACCGTAGCGACGCTCCCACGCGCGCAAGGTCACGGGATTCACGCCGGTCAGTCGCGCGACTTCGCGGATGGGGAACAGTTCCTCCTGCCTCAAGGCAGTGGTTGCCTGGAAAACGAAGTTTTCCTCAGTGATTACGCTCATTTTGGCAGACAGTTCCGGCTGGCAAATTGGATCCCAGTGTACTCCCTCTGAGTCATAGGATGACAATAACAACACAACTAATGCGCGATTTTGTTGCTTTTCACTCAAGAAGGAATAAACCTTGCGTGCTTTTTGGCGAACGGACGCGCCCCACCACCCTGGGGTGTTCCCGCGAATCTCCTACCCGGAGTACCGCACCTGTTTTACGGAGATACATAATGTCTACCTCACCTGTCACCTTGATGGTTGCCCGTCGTGTCGCCAATGGGCGCTATCAGGACCTCATCGCCTGGTTGCGTGAAGGCGAACAATTGGCCACCGACTTTCCCGGCTACCTGGGTTCCGGTGTACTCGCGCCACCGCCTCAGAGCGATGAATTCCAGATTATTTTCCGCTTTGCCGACGAGCAGACCCTGCACGCCTGGGAACACTCAGCCTCGCGCACGGCCTGGCTGGCGCGAGGCAGCGAGCTGTTTGCCCACCCTTCAGAACACAGGGTGCGCGGTATCGACGGTTGGTTTGGCGCCAGCGATCAACGTCCACCGCGCTGGAAACAGGCCGTGGCCATCTGGCTCGCGTTCTTTCCGGTGTCGCTGCTGTTCAACTTTCTGCTGGGGCCATTGCTCAGCGAGCTGGGAATGATGAGCCGCGTGCTGATCAGCACGCTCATTCTGACGCCGCTGATGGTCTATCTGTTTATTCCGATGTCGACTCACCTGCTGGCGGGTTGGTTGAACGGTGCAGCGCCCAAAGCACTGCCAGCCAAGCCGGCTACGCAGAATCAGTGAGGCCGGGCCTCTCTCGTCGGCCGCAGCGTTCGCGTTCAACAAGGGCCACTGTGGGAGCGGGCTTGCTCCCACAGAGTCGTCGCCACCTTGCGTCGCTGTTATAGTTTTGCGATTGCCGTGAACCGAGCCTTCCTATGCCCAGCGCCATCGCTCCGATCCTGATCACTGGCGCAGCCCAGCGCGTCGGTTTGCACTGCGCCCGTCGACTGCTCGAAGACGGTCATCCGGTCATCGCCACTTTCCGCACCGAGCGCCCGGGCGTGCAGGCGTTGCGGGATCTGGGAGCGATCGTGCTGTTTGCTGACTTTTCCAGTGAGACCGGGATTTTGGCCTTCATTGATCAGCTCAAGCAGCACACCGACCGATTGCGCGCGATTGTCCACAACGCCTCGGCATGGCTGACCGAGACGCCCGGCCACGAAGCAGCCGCGTTCAACGCCATGTTCGCCGTGCACATGCTCGCCCCCTACCTGATCAATCTGCAGTGTGCCGAACTGCTGCAACGCTCAACCCCGGCGGATATCGTGCACATCAGCGATGACGTCACGCGCAAGGGCAGCAGCCGGCATATCGCCTATTGCGCCACCAAAGCCGGGCTCGAAAGCCTGACCCTGTCGTTCGCGGCGAAATACGCGCCACACATCAAGGTCAACGCAATTGCCCCGGCCCTGCTACTGTTCAATCCCGAAGACGACGCGGCCTACCGTGCCAAGGCCCTGGCCAAGTCCGCGCTGGGCATCGAGCCCGGCAGCGAAGTGATCTATCAGAGCCTGCGTTATCTGCTGGACAACCCCTACGTCACCGGCACGACCCTGACCGTCAACGGCGGCCGGCACGTCAAATAGCCTTGCTTCGAGGATGCACCATGGCGTTATCGCCCCAGAACTATCGCGAGATCCTCATCGGCCTGGGTGAAGACCCGGAACGCGAAGGCCTGCTGGATACTCCGGTGCGTGCGGCCAAGGCCATGCAGTACCTTTGTCACGGCTATGCACAAAGCGTCGATCAGATTGTCAACGGCGCCCTGTTCGCCTCCGACAGCGATGAAATGGTGATCGTCGCCGACATCGAACTCTATTCCCTGTGCGAACATCATCTGTTGCCCTTCATCGGCAAGGCTCATGTGGCTTATATTCCTACGGGCAAGGTCCTGGGGCTGTCAAAGATCGCCCGGCTGGTGGACATGTTCGCCCGCCGCCTGCAAATCCAGGAAAACCTCACCCGGCAAATTGCCGACGCGGTGCAGCAGGTCACCCAGGCCGCCGGCGTTGCGGTGGTGATTGAGGCCCAGCACATGTGCATGATGATGCGCGGTGTCGAAAAACAGAACTCGACCATGAACACCTCGGTGATGCTCGGCGTCTTTCGCGAATCCAGCACCACCCGTCAGGAGTTCCTGCAATTGATTCGACGGAGCAAATAAATGCCACAACTTCAACCCGCCATGGCGCGCATCAAGGTCAAGGACTTGCGCTTGCGCACGTTCATTGGCATCAACGAGGACGAAATCCTCAACAAACAGGATGTGTTGATCAACCTGACCATCCTCTATGCGGCCCAGGATGCGGTGCGTGACAACGACATCGACCACGCACTGAACTACCGCACCATCACCAAGGCGATTATCGCCCACGTGGAAGGTAACCGTTTCGCCCTGCTCGAACGTCTGACCCAGGAGCTGCTCGATCTGGTCATGGCCAACGAATCGGTGCTGTATGCCGAAGTCGAAGTCGACAAGCCCCACGCCTTGCGATTTGCCGAATCGGTGTCGATTACTTTAGCTGCAAGCCGGGCTGCTTCGTAGCAGCTACAAGCCTCAAGCTGTAAGCTTCAAGCCTGACACCGTAATCCAAACTTGCAGCTTGAAGCTCTCCCCTTGAAGCTGTCTCGCAGAGACGCCCATGAACGATCAACAACGCCTCGAACTTGAAGCCGCCGCTTTCCGTCGGCTGGTTGCCCACCTGGACAGCCGCAAGGATGTGCAGAACATCGACCTGATGAACCTCGCCGGCTTCTGCCGCAACTGCCTGTCCAAGTGGTACAAGGCTGCTGCCGATGAACGCCAGATCGAGGTCAGCCTCGATGACGCCCGCGAAGTGGTGTACGGCATGCCTTACGCCGAGTGGAAAGCCCAATACCAGAAAGAAGCCAGCGCCGAACAGCAAGCGGCGTTCGCCAAAGGAAAACCCGATGCCTGACCTGAACACCCTGCGCGCCAGCCTCAAGAGCGGCGAACACATTTTTGCCGACACCCTGGCCTTTATCGCCGCGAGCTACGACTATCAGCCCCAAGCGTTCGACAACGGTAATGTGCACAACGCCGCCGGGCAGAACGAAGGTTCCTGCAAGACCCTCGGCCTGGCCCTGCTCGAAGGTTTGAGCGATGAAGAAGCGCTGCTGGCGTTCGGCGAACATTACCGGTCAGTACTGGCCACGCCTGAGGGCAGCGACCACGGTAATATCCGGGCGCTGATGGTCCATGGCTTGGCGGGTGTGAAGTTCGAGGTGCAGCCGTTGCAACGGCGCTGATCGCCCCTACCTGTGTGGTGAGATCCGCTTTTGTGGCGAGGGGATTTATCCCCGCTGGGCTGCGTAGCAGCCCCAAAGCAGTTACCCCATCAGTCTGACACACCGAGGCAGCAGGTCTTAGGGCTGCTGCGCAGCCCAGCGGGGATAAATCCCCTCACCACAAGGGCCGCGCTCCTCCTGGCTGACCAACACATTCCCACATCCCGACTTTTAAGATTGACCCGGCAACTTTATTTCGTTTGCCGGGCGCCTCTGCTCGCGGCTTAGATAAAGGGAATCTTTCCTTCTTCCGAGCCGTCATCCATGAGCAGTGAAACCATCAGCCAATCGATTTCCATCGTGCACCCCGTCAGCCTCAGCCACGGCAAAAATGCCGAGGTCTGGGACACCGACGGCAAACGCTACATCGATTTCGTGGGCGGCATCGGCGTGTTGAACCTCGGGCACTGCCATCCCCGTGTCGTCGAAGCTATCCGCGAACAGGCAACCCGGCTGACGCACTACGCCTTCAACGCTGCCCCACACGCGCCCTACATCGAATTGATGGAGCGCCTGGCAGCGTTTGTCCCGGTGGATTACCCGGTCAGCGGCATGCTCACCAACAGCGGCGCCGAAGCCGCGGAAAACGCCTTGAAGATCGTACGCGGCGCCACCGGCCGCACAGCCGTCATCGCCTTTGATGGCGCTTTCCACGGCAGAACCCTGGCCACTCTCAATCTCAACGGCAAGGTCGCGCCCTACAAACAGAAAGTCGGCGTACTGCCCGGACCGGTCTATCACCTGCCCTACCCCAGCAAGGACAACGGCGTCACCTGCGAAGAGGCGTTGAAGGCCATGGAGCGGTTGTTCAGCGTCGAGATCGATGTGAATGACGTGGCGTGTTTCATCGTCGAACCGGTGCAGGGCGAAGCCGGTTTCCTGCCGATGGATATTGCCTTTGCCCAGGCCCTGCGGCGGTTCTGCGACGAGAAGGGTATCGTGCTGATCATCGATGAAATCCAGTCCGGCTTCGGCCGCACCGGCCAGCGCTTTGCGTTCTCGCGACTGGGCATCGAGCCGGACCTGATACTGCTGGGTAAAAGCATTGCCGGCGGCGTCCCCCTGGGAGCCGTGGTGGGGCGCAAGGCGCTGCTGGACAATCTGCCCAAAGGCGGCCTGGGCGGCACTTATTCCGGCAACCCCATCGCCTGCGCCGCCGCCTTGGCCACCCTGGAGGTAATGACCGATGCGAACCTGCAGGCTTGGGGCACACAACAGGAAGAGGCAATTGTCAGCCGCTATGAGTCATGGCGCAGCCGCGGCCTGTCACCTTACCTGGGCCGCCTGACCGGCGTCGGGGCGATGCGCGGCATCGAATTGGCCCATGCCGACGGCAGCCCGGCATCGGCGCAACTGACCCAATTGTTAGCCCTGGCGCGAGAGTCTGGCTTGTTGCTGATGCCCAGCGGTAAATCACGGCACATCATTCGCCTGCTGGCGCCGTTGACGACTGAGGCGACGGTGTTGGAAGAAGGGCTGGATATTCTGGAAGCTTGCCTGGCGAAGCTGCCTTGAAATACAGATTCTCCTGACCACACAAAAAACCTGTGGGAGCGGGCTTGCTCGCGAAGGCGGTGTGTCAGTCAACACTGCGCTGGCTGACCCACCGCCTTCGCGAGCAAGCCCGCTCCCACAGGAGGCAAGTGATAAATCCCGGCCATGAAAAAACCGGCCGAAGCCGGTTTTTTATGTGGATGAATCAGAACGAAGCGTTCTGCAGACCGTCCAGGTAACGCTCGGTGTCCAGGGCTGCCATGCAACCGGCACCCGCCGAGGTAATCGCCTGACGGTAGACGTGGTCCGCCACGTCGCCGGCCGCGAAGATACCTTCGACGCTGGTGGCCGTGGCGTTGCCGTCGCGGCCGCCCTTGACCACCAGGTAACCGTCCTTGAGTTCCAACTGACCTTCGAACAACGAAGTGTTCGGGGTGTGGCCGATGGCGATGAATACGCCGTCGACTTTGATCTCGTCAAAGCTGCCGTCGTTGTTCTTCAGGCGGGCACCGGTCACGCCCATGTTATCGCCCAGCACTTCGTCCAGGGTCGCGTTGAGCTTAAGGATGATCTTGCCTTCGGCGACGCGGGCATTGAGCTTGTCGATCAGGATCTTCTCGGCGCGGAAAGTTTCGCGACGGTGGATCAGGGTGACGGTGCTGGCGATGTTGGCCAGGTACAGGGCTTCCTCAACAGCGGTGTTACCGCCACCGACCACGGCCACAGGCTTGTTGCGGTAGAAGAAGCCGTCGCAAGTGGCGCAGGCGGAAACGCCTTTGCCCATGAAGGCTTCTTCCGATGGCAGGCCCAGGTAACGCGCGCTGGCGCCGGTTGCAATGATCAGGGCATCACAGGTGTAGGTCGCGCTGTCACCGGTCAGGGTGTACGGCTTGGCGGCGAAGTCCACAGCATTGATGTGGTCGAAAACGATCTCGGTCTCGAAGCGCTCGGCGTGCTCTTTCATACGCTCCATCAACACCGGGCCGGTCAGACCGTGGACATCGCCCGGCCAGTTATCGACTTCGGTGGTGGTGGTCAATTGACCACCGGCCTGCATGCCGGTAATCAGCAACGGCTTGAGGTTGGCACGGGCGGCATAAACCGCAGCGCTGTAACCGGCAGGGCCGGAACCGAGAATAATCACTCGCGAATGACGCACTTCAGACATGACCTGCTCCTGTTGACCGGACCTTGCGGGCCGGAACGCCGGGTGAGCGGCGCGAATAAAAGGGACTGTTGACGCACTTGGGGAAGGCTTGGGTTCGACAGTCCTGAAAAGAATGGGTGCAGCGTATCGAGGGAGCGAAGATTAAGGAAATACGGTTTAACAATCCAGCTCATAGGTGAGCTCTATCCAGATCGGTCAGTTCAATAAACTCGGCAAACGTTGTTACACGCCATGTCGATGCTTTCCCGAGCCAGGCAAAGCCGGTATGGTCGGCGCGTTAATCTTCGCTCGGAGCCTCTTATGCCCGCCCCCGTCCTGTCCGGCCCGCAATATTTGCGAGAAGGACTCAAACTGGTCCTAAGCCCGGGTCTGCGCTTGTTTGTGCTGTTGCCATTGGTGATCAACCTGGTGCTGTTCGTCGGATTGATCTACCTGGCCGCCCATCAGTTCAGCCTTTGGGTCGACACGCTGATGCCGTCGTTACCGGATTGGCTGAGCTTTCTCAATTATGTCCTGTGGCCGCTGTTCGTGGTGCTGGTGGTGCTGATGGTATTTTTCACCTTCACCATGCTCGCCAATGTCATCGCCGCGCCGTTCAACGGTTTTCTCGCGGAGAAAGTCGAAGTGGTGATCCGTGGCACCGACGATTTCCCGGCCTTCAGTTGGGGCGAGTTGATCGCCATGATCCCTCGCACTTTGGCCCGGGAGGCACGCAAGCTCGGCTACTTCCTGCCCCGCGCCCTGGGCCTGCTGGTGCTGTCCTTCATTCCGGTGATCAATATCGTGGCCGCGCCGTTATGGCTGCTGTTCGGGGTGTGGATGATGGCGATCCAGTACATCGACTACCCGGCGGACAACCACAAACTGGGCTGGAACGAAATGCTCGCCTGGCTGCGGGAAAAACGCTGGCAGAGCCTGGGTTTTGGCGGCAGCGTGTACCTGGTGCTGCTGATCCCGGTGGTGAACATCCTGATGATGCCCGCGGCGGTGGCCGGGGCGACTTTGTTCTGGGTGCGCGAGCAAGGCGCCGAGACCGCGTTGGCCCGCCAGGGCTGACCGGTCACAAATCCATCATTCAAGCGTCACAATTGCGAAATGGCCCCGGTCGACACTGGGGTCATGACCACACACCTGCATATCACCCTCATCACCGAAACCTTCCCGCCGGAAATCAATGGCGTGGCCAATACCCTGGGCCGCCTGTGCGACGGCTTGCGCGCCCGCGGGCATCAGGTGGAATTGATACGGCCCCGTCAGGTTGGCGACCAACGCCAGGCCGGTGACGAGCAGTTGTTGCTGTGTCGCGGCTGGCCGTTACCGGGGTATCCGGGTTTGCAGTGGGGCCAGGCTTCGATGCACAAACTGCTGCGGCGCTGGAAACGTCATCGCCCGGACGTGCTGTACATCGCCACGGAAGGGCCGCTGGGTTTATCGGCATTGCGGGCGGCCCGGCGCCTGGGCATCTCGGTGGTCAGTGGCTTCCATACCAATTTCCAGCAATACACCCAGCAGTATGGCCTCGGGTTGTTGAGTCGTGCCCTCACCCATTACCTGCGCTGGTTCCACAACCGCTCCAGCCTGACCCTGGTGCCGAGCCTCAGTCAGCGCATGGAGCTGGAACGCCGGCATTTCGAGCGCGTGGCGCTGTTGTCTCGCGGGGTGGACAGCCAATTGTTCCAGCCCATGAAGCGCTCGACAGCTCTGCGTGAAGCCTGGGGCTTGGGCGATGATGACATCGCCGTGATCCATGTCGGGCGCTTGGCACCGGAGAAAAACCTCGGGTTGCTCAAGCGCAGTTTCGACACGCTGTGCAGCGCTTTCCCGCAGCGGCGGATGAAACTGGTGGTGGTCGGTGATGGCCCGCAGCGATTCACCCTGGAGCAGGAACTGCCCGACGCGATCTTCTGTGGTTCACAACGTGGCGAAGCGCTGGCCTGCCACTATGCGTCCGGGGATGTATTCGTCTTTCCGAGCCTGACCGAAACCTTCGGCAATGTGGTGCTGGAGGCGCTGGCGTCCGGGTTGGGCGTGGTGGCCTATGATCAGGCCGCGGCGGCGCAACACATCCGTCACGGTCACAACGGTGTACTGGCCATGCCGGGGGATGAAGAAGCCTTCTGCGAAGCGGCCCGCTGGCTACTGGAGGAGCGTGAAACCTTGCGTTGCGTGCGGCTCAATGCGCGCCAGCATGCCAGTCGCCAGGGCTGGCCATCGGTGATCGAGCAGTTCGAGACGCAATTGCGTGGGGTTTGTATTAGCGAGCCAGTGATACCTGCTGCGCCGACAGTGCGTTAATGAATCGGTGATGCTGAAACCGCCATCGCGAGCAGGCTCGCTCCCACAGTGGATCCCGGTCGTACACAAATCATGTGTCCGCTGAAGATCGAATGTGGGAGCGAGCCTGCTCGCGAAGGGGCCAGCCCAGTCGCCGCTTAAACCAGTGTCATCAACGCCTCACGGCTGAACGGCAAGATCTCCTGTTCCCGGCCTTCACGCACTTTTTGCGCCCAATCCGGATCTACCAGCAGCGCTCGCCCCACCGCCACCAGGTCGAACTCATCATTGTTCAGGCGCTCCAGCAGTTTCTCCAGGCTGGCCGGCTGCGCGACTTTGTCGGTGTTGACCATAAACTGCAGGAACTCGCCATCCAGGCCAACGCTGCCGACGGTGATGGTTGGCTTGCCGGTCAGCTTGCGGGTCCAGCCCGCCAGATTCAGTTCGGAGCCTTCGAATTCAGGCTCCCAGAAGCGACGGGTCGAGCAATGGAAAATATCCACACCGGCCTCGGCCAAAGGCTTGAGGAAGTCGCCCAAGGCCTCTGGCGTTTGCACCAGGCGCGCGGTGTAGTCCTGCTGCTTCCATTGGGAGAAACGGAAGATGATCGGGAACCCTTCACCTACCGCAGCACGCACAGCGCGGATCAGTTCGATGGCGAAACGCGAACGGTTGGCCAGACTTCCACCGTAACCGTCGGTGCGCTGGTTGCTGCCCTCCCAGAAGAACTGGTCCACCAGGTAGCCATGGGCGCCGTGGATCTCCACGCCGTCCATGCCGATGCTCTGGGCGTCTTTCGCCGCCTGGGCGAACGCTGCAATGACTTCGTCGATATCCGCCTGGGTCATGCCGTGAACCACGACCTGGCCGTCCTTGAGTTTTTCCGACGGACCATAGCCCGGCACGCTGGCGTCCGGCTCGGTCCCCAAGCGCCGCACGTTACCTACGTGCCAGAGCTGCGGAACGATCTTGCCGCCTTCGGCATGCACTGCATCAACCACTTGCTTCCAGCCGGCCAGCGCGGCATCCCCGTAAAAATGCGGCACGTTCGGATAACCGTTGGAGGCCTTGTGCCCGACGGTCGTGCCTTCGGTGATGATCAGACCGACGCCGGCCGCCGCGCGACGGCGGTAATACTCCACGACCTTGGCGTTCGGCACGCCGCCTGGGGAAAAGGAGCGAGTCATCGGCGCCATCACTACCCGGGTCGGCAGCTCCAGCGCACCGAGATGGAAGGGTTTGAACAAGGCTTTTACAGGCATGGGACACTCCACGGAAACAGGGTCGCAGGTCGAATATGACAGCGATAATATGGACCGTGGAGAGCAATGGATAGCACTATTGATTTGAATGATTGTGGATCAAAAGGAAGGTGTGTAGGAGCTGTCGAGTGCAACGAGGCTGCGATCTTTCCCCTGACACTTGAGTCTCAAGTGAAAGATCAAAGGGTCGTCCGAACGCGGCCCGAGCCTTCGGCATCTCCTACCTCTGCAAATTCCCGGGAATCAAGCCAACGCTTTTTCAATAGCCTGGATCACGGCCGGATCATCCGGCGCCGTGCGCGGTGAGAAACGCGCCAGCACCCGCCCGTCCTTGCCCAGCAGGAACTTCTCGAAGTTCCAGGTGATGTCCCCCGGAAACTCGGCCCCCTCGCCTGCCAGCAGACGGTACAACTGATGACGGTCCTGCCCGTTCACTTCCAGCTTGCTGGACAACGGGAACGTCACACCATAATTGAGGCTGCAGAAATCCTGAATTTCCTGTTCCGTTCCCGGCTCTTGTCCGGCGAACTGGTTGCAAGGCAGGCCCAGCACACAGAAACCCTTGGCCTTGTATTGCTGATAGAGGTTTTCCAACGCAGCGTACTGAGGTGTCAGGCCACATTTGGAGGCGACATTGACCACCAGCACGACTTGCCCCTTGAACGGCGCCAGATCAAGTTCCTGACCATCCAGGGCTTTAAGTTTAAGGTCGTGAAAAGCACTCATGACGAACTCCAGGTTTGCGGATCTTTTCGAACAGCCATGGACGATGCTAACAGCAACCGACTAAAAAGGCGCCGTAAGGCGCCTTTCCAGTTCACTTGAGCGTAGCGCACAAATCAGTGGTGATGACCACCTTCGCCATGGACGTGACCATGGGCGATTTCTTCCTGGCTGGCATCACGGATGTCGACGATCTTGACCTGGAAGTTCAAGCGCTGACCGGCCAACGGGTGGTTGCCGTCAACGGTGACGTCATCGCCTTCCAGGTCGCGGATGGTGACGATCTGCATCTGGCCATCGGGCGCCGAAGCGTGGAACTGCATGCCTACTTCCAGCTCATCCACGCCCTCGAACATGCTGCGGCTCAGGGTGCTGACCAGCTCGGCGGAGTATTCGCCATAAGCATCTTCCGGCTCAACGGTAACGTTCAGTTCGTCACCGGAAGTTTTGCCTTCCAGGGCTTTTTCCAGACCCTGGATGATGTTGCCTGCGCCATGCAGGTAGACCAGCGGAGCGCCGCCGGCAGAGCTGTCGATGACCTCACCAGCGTCGTTGGTCAGGGTATAGTCGATGGAGACAGCCTTATTGGCGGCGATCAGCATGGGGCGAGACCTTTTGCATAAGAATGAAGAACGGACAAGTCTAAACAAGGATTTGCCCGAAAGCGAACGGAACCCGGACAAACGGCCCTGCTCGAACAGACCGACGGTCACAGGTTTTCATCAGGACGAGGACGGGCACTGGGTGGCCGAGCTGTCCTGCGGCCATACCCAGCACCTGCGCCACCAACCACCGTGGCAATCACGCAGCTGGGTGCTGGACCCAGTCCAACGTACTGAAAAAATTGGCCAGCCCTTTGACTGCGGCTGGTGCGCACAGGCCCCGGTTAGCGATAACCTTGGCGCCTGAATTGACGGTAGACGGCAGTTATAGCCTCGCCTTTGCCATGCACCTTTAGAGAATCCGCATGCAAACTTTTTTTATCGCGCCCACCGATTTTGGTGTGGGTCTGACCTCCATCAGCCTCGGGCTGGTGCGTACACTCGAACGAGCCGGGCTGAAAGTCGGTTTTTTCAAACCCATCGCCCAGCCCCACCCCGGCGATACCGGACCGGAACGCTCCACCGAACTGGTGGCCCGCACCCACGGCCTCAAGCCTCCACAGCCGCTGGGTCTGGCGCACGTCGAACGCATGCTGGGCGACGGCCAGCTCGATGAGCTGCTGGAAGAAATCATCACCCTTTACCAACAAGCCGCCATCGGCAAGGACGTGCTGGTCGTCGAGGGCATGGTCCCGACCCGCAACGCCAGCTATGCCGCGCGAGTCAACCTGCACTTGGCCAAGAGCCTGGACGCCGAGGTCATCCTGGTGTCGGCGCCGGAAAACGAAGTGCTGACCGAGCTTTCCGGTCGCGTTGAGCTGCAGGCGCAACTGTTCGGCGGGCCCAAAGACCCGAAAGTCCTCGGCGTGATCCTGAACAAAGTTCGTACCGAGGAAAGCATGGAGGCCTTCTCCGCACGGCTCAAGGAGCACTCGCCGCTGTTGCGCAGCGGTGATTTCCGCCTGCTCGGCTGCATCCCGTTCCGCCCCGAACTCAACGCCCCACGCACCCGCGACGTAGCCGACCTGATGGGCGCGCAGGTGCTCAATGCTGGCGATTATGAAACCCGGCGCATGAGCAACATCATTATTTGTGCCCGCACCATGCGCAACACCGTGGAGCTGCTCAAGCCCGGCGTGCTGGTGGTGACCCCCGGTGATCGCGACGACATCATCCTGGCCGTGAGCCTGGCAGCGCTCAACGGCGTACCGTTGGCCGGGCTGCTGCTGACCAGTGACACCCTGCCCGACCCGCGCATCATGGACCTGTGTCGAGGCGCCTTGCAGGCGGGGCTTCCAGTGCTGTCGGTCAGTACCGGGTCTTACGACACCGCCAACCTGCTCAATGGCTTGAACAAGGAAATTCCGATCGACGACCGCGAACGTGCGGAGATCATCACCGATTTTGTCGCCAGCCACCTGGATGCCAAATGGTTGCATCAGCGTTGCGGTACGCCACGGGAAATGCGCTTGTCGCCGGCGGTGTTCCGCTACCAATTGATCCAGCGCGCCCAGGCCGCCGACAAACGCATCGTGTTGCCTGAGGGCAGCGAACCGCTGACTGTCCAGGCCGCCGCCATTTGCCAGGCCCGAGGCATCGCGCGCTGCGTGCTGCTGGCCAAACCGGCGGACGTCGAGGCCGTGGCTCGTGCCCAGGGCATCGAACTGCCGCCGGGGCTGGAGATCCTCGACCCGGATTCGATTCGCGAGCGTTACGTTGAACCGATGGTGCGGCTGCGCAAGAGCAAAAGCCTGAACGCCCCGATGGCCGAGCAGCAACTGGAAGACACCGTGGTGATCGGCACCATGATGCTGGCGCTCGATGAGGTCGACGGGCTGGTGTCCGGCGTTATTCATTCCACCGCCAACACCATCCGTCCAGCCTTGCAACTGATCAAGACCGCCCCGGGATGCTCGTTGGTGTCTTCGGTATTTTTCATGCTGTTTCCCGAAGAAGTGCTGGTCTATGGCGACTGCGTGATGAACCCGCACCCCAGCGCCGCGGAGCTGGCGGAGATTGCCCTGCAAAGCGCCGACTCGGCTGCCGCGTTCGGCATCACGCCACGGGTGGCCATGCTCAGCTATTCCAGCGGCGAGTCGGCCAGCGGCGAAGAGGTGGAGAAAGTCCGCGAAGCCACCCTGCTGGCCCACGAGGCGCAACACGGCTTGCTGATCGACGGGCCGCTGCAATACGACGCCGCCGCCAACGAAACCGTGGCCCGACAACTGGCGCCCAATAGCCAAGTGGCCGGCCGCGCGACGGTGTTCATCTTCCCGGACCTGAACACCGGCAACACCACCCACAAGGCCGTGCAACGCAGCGCCGATTGCGTCAGCCTCGGGCCCATGCTGCAAGGCCTGCGCAAACCCGTAAACGACTTGCCGCGCGGCGCTCAGGTCGACGACATCGTGTACACCATCGCCCTGACCGCGATCCAGGCCGCCAACCGACCCATGGATATTTAAATGCTGGATTTCCTGCCTGCTCCTGTGCGCGGCGTCATTGCCTCGCTGCTGTTGGCGCTAAACACCATCGCCTGCTGCACCCCGCTGTTCATCGTGGCAATCTTCAAGCTGTTGCTGCCCTTCCCCGCCGCCCAGCGTTTCACCGACTGGCTGATGGGCCACATTCATGAAGCCTGGATCAGCAACAACAAGGCCTGGATGAACCTGCTGCGCCGCACCCGCTGGCACCTCAGCGGCCTGGAAGGCCTGGACTACCAGCACTCCTACCTGATCACCAGCAACCACCAGAGTTGGGTTGACATCATGGTGTTGCAGTACGTGCTGAACCGGCGCATTCGTCCATTGAAGTTCTTTCTCAAGCAGGAACTGATCTGGGTACCGGTGATCGGCCTGGCCTGGTGGGCCCTGGGGTTCCCATTCATGAAGCGCTACTCCAAGGCTTACTTGGAGAAGTACCCGGAAAAGAAAGGCAAGGACCTGGAAACCACCCGCAAGACCTGCGCGAAATTTCGCAACAACCCCGTGGGCATCTTCAACTTCGTTGAAGGCACACGCTTCACCGAAGGCAAACATGCCCAGCAACAGTCACCGTTTCGCTACCTGCTCAAACCCAAGGCCGGAGGCATTGCGTTTGTGCTCGATGCCATGGGCGAACAGTTGGAGTCGATCATCAACGTGACCATCCACTATCCGGGCGGCCGACCGGGATACTGGGACTTACTGTGCGGGAAAGTTGACGAAGTGGTGGTGCATTTCCAGGAACTGCAGATCCCGCCGCAGTTCATCGGCAGGAACTACGACCAGGACGGCGCCTATCGCCTGGAGTTCCAGGGCTGGATCAACCAGCTGTGGCAGGACAAGGATGCGTTGCTTGAGCAGATGCATCGCGAGTATCCCTCCATTTAAAATCAAAAGATCGCAGCCTTCGGCAGCTCCTACAGGGTCTTGTGCACACCTGTAGGAGCTGCCGAAGGCTGCGATCTTTGAGATGACAATAAAAAGCCCGCAGATGATCACTCATCTGCGAGCTTTTAGTTACAGCGGCGTTCCTTAGATCGCCCCACGCTTGCGCAGCAGATCCAGCACCTGCTTGACGCTTTCTTCCAGCGACAGCGACTGGGTGTCGATCACCAGATCGGCGTCCAGCGGCACGTCATACGGGAAGGACTCACCCGGGATGTTGTCGCCGGCAGCAGCGTACAGCCCTTGCGGATCGCGCTGGGCACAGACCGCTGGCGAGGCCTGGACATAGACCGTCAGCAGACGCTCCTTGCCGATCAGGTCCTTGGCCTGCTCACGGCCTTCAGCATTCGGGGCGACGAACGCGGCGAGGGTCAGCAGCCCGGCTTCGTTGAACTGGCGGGCGACATGAGCCGCACGGCGCCAGTTTTCGGTACGCCCGGCACGATCCTGTGGCAAGCCTTTGTTCAGGTCATGACGCAGGTTCTGGCCATCGAGCACGAAGACCGCACGGCCCATGTCGAACAGCTTGCGCTCCACCGCATAGGCCAGCGTGCTTTTGCCAGCGCCCGACAGACCACTGAACAGCACCGTGGCCGGTTGCTGGCCGAAGCGCTGGGCGCGCTCTTCCACCGACACATGGGCCAATTTGCCGTGATGGGTGCTGTGGCCGTGGGCCAAAGGCTGGGCCACGATCATGCCGGCACCCACGGTGCCATTGGTCAGGCGATCGATGATGATGAACGCGCCGGTGGTGCGATTGCTCTCGTAACCATCCAGGGCGATCGGTGCATCCAGGGCGATCTTCACCTTGCCGATTTCGTTGAGCTGCAATGCGCTGGCCGGGCCTTCTTCCAGGGTGTTCACGTCGACCTTGTTGACGATGCTGGCAATCGAGCCCGGCACGTAACTGGTGGCGCGCTTGATGTCGTATTTCTTGCCCGGCAGCATTGGCTCTTCGGCCATCCACACCAACATCGCTTCGAAGCTGTCGGTCACCGGCGGCACGCTGTCGGCATGCACCAGCAGATCGCCACGGGAGATGTCGATCTCGTCTTCCATGGTCAACGTCACCGCCTGGCCAGGGCCCGCGTGTTCCAGCTCGCCTTCGAAAGTGACGATGGATTTGACGCGGCTGCTCTTGCCCGAAGGCAGCACCACCACTTCGTCGCCCTTGTGCACGATGCCGCTGGCCAGGGTGCCGGCGAAACCGCGGAAGTTCAGGTTCGGACGGTTGACGTACTGCACCGGGAAACGCAGGTCGGTGAAGTTACGGTCGCCCGCCACTTCCACGGTCTCGAGGATTTCCATCAGCGACTGGCCGGTGTACCACGGCGAGCGCTCGGACTTGTTCACCACGTTGTCGCCCTTGAGGGCCGACATCGGCACGAAGTGCATGCTGGTGGGCTTCATCTTCAAGCCTTCGGCGAACTTCAGGTAGTCGGCCTTGATCGACTCGAACACGCTCTGATCGAAGTCCTTGAGGTCCATCTTGTTGATGGCCACGACGATGTGCTTGATGCCCAGCAACGAGGCGATAAAGCTGTGGCGACGGGTCTGGGTCTGCACGCCGTAGCGGGCGTCCACCAGGATGATCGCCAGGTCACAGGTGGAAGCACCGGTGGCCATGTTGCGGGTGTACTGCTCATGGCCGGGGGTGTCGGCGATGATGAATTTGCGCTTGGCGGTGGAGAAATAGCGGTACGCGACATCGATGGTGATGCCTTGCTCGCGCTCGGCCTGCAGGCCGTCGACCAGCAACGCCAAATCGATGTCGTCACCGGTGGTGCCGACTTTCTTCGAGTCGCGGGTGATGGCTTCCAGGTGATCTTCGTAGATCATCTTGGAGTCGTGCAGCAGGCGCCCGATCAGGGTGCTCTTGCCGTCGTCGACGTTACCGCAGGTCAAGAAACGCAGCAGCTCTTTGCGCTCGTGCTGGCCCAGGTAAGCGAGGATGTCCTCGCTGATCAAATCAGATTGATGCGACATGACAGCCCCTTAGAAATAACCTTGACGTTTTTTATCTTCCATCGAGCCTGCGCCATCGTGATCGATGACCCGGCCCTGGCGCTCGGAAGTTCGCGTCAGGAGCATTTCCTGAATGATGTCCGTCAGGCTTTCGGCTTCGGACTCCACCGCGCCCGTCAACGGGTAGCAGCCAAGGGTGCGGAAACGCACTTTCTTTTTGACGATACGGGCTTTGTCTTCATCGGACAGGTGCTCGAGGATGCGCTCGTCGTCAATCATGATCAGCGTACCGTTCTTCTCGATCACTTCACGCTCGGCAGCGAAGTACAGCGGCACGATCGGGATGCCTTCGAGGTAGATGTACTGCCAGATGTCCAGCTCGGTCCAGTTCGACAGCGGGAATACCCGGATCGACTCGCCCTTGTTGACCTTGCCGTTGTAGACGTTCCACAGCTCGGGGCGCTGGTTCTTCGGATCCCAGCGATGCTTGCTGTCGCGGAACGAGTACACGCGCTCCTTGGCGCGGGACTTCTCTTCATCGCGACGGGCACCGCCGAACGCAGCGTCGAAACCATGCTTGTCCAAAGCCTGTTTCAGGCCTTCGGTCTTCATGATGTCGGTGTGCTTGGCGCTACCGTGAGTAAACGGGTTGATGCCTTGCGCCACGCCGTCCGGGTTCACGTGAGTGATCAGGTCCAGGCCCAGTTCTTCAACCATGCGGTCGCGGAACTTGTACATTTCCTGGAATTTCCAGCGGGTGTCGACGTGCATCACCGGAAACGGCAGCTTGCCGGGGAAAAACGCCTTGCGTGCCAGGTGCAGCATCACGGCGGAGTCTTTACCGATGGAGTACAGCATCACCGGGTTATCGAACTCGGCGGCCACCTCGCGGATGATGTGGATGCTTTCCGCCTCCAGCTGTTTCAGATGCGTCAGTTTGTCGACCATGGCTACTCACGAAAACTTTCTTATGAACGGCCAGCGGGCCGTGTTCGAGCGGGGAATCCTAGCACAGCGACCTCTTCTAATCAGGGCGCCAACTAGATCGAAACAGCATATGGATATGCCTGAGGGTTCGGGCGTTACCACAGACTTTGTGGGAGCGGGCTTGCTCGCGAATGCGGTGGGTCAGTCAACTTTTATGCAACTGAACCACCGCATTCGCGAGCAAGCCCGCTCCCACAGGAGTTATAAGCAATCAAATGGGATTCGGGCAATCTATGAAGATATGCTCCAAAGCAAAGCGCCGCGCCAGGTAATCGCCCAATGCCTGCACACCATAGCGCTCGGTCGCATGGTGCCCGGCGGCGATGAAGCTGATGCCGTTTTCCCGGGCGCTGTGAAAGGTCTGCTCGGACGCCTCGCCACTGAGAAACAGATCAACCCCGGCCAGCACGGCCTGATCGATATAACCCTGGCCTCCGCCAGTGCACCAGCCGACCCGGCGGATCATCTGTTCGCCTTCGATCAACAAAGGCTCGCGGCCCATGACTTCCTGCACTTTACGGGCGAAGTCCCGAGGTGTCATCGGTTCGGACAAAGAGCCCACCAGACCGACCACCTTGGGGTTGTCCGGGTCCAGCGGTCCTTCGACGGTAATGTCCAACTGGCGGGCCAATTGCACGTTATTGCCCACCTCGGCATGCAGATCCAGCGGCAAGTGGTAGGCAAGCAGACTGATGTCGTGCTTGAGCAAGGTTTTGAGGCGACGCTGCTTCATGCCGGTCACGCACGGATTTTCGCCTTTCCAGAAATACCCGTGATGCACCAGCACCAGATCAGCGTCAGTCTCCACTGCGGCATCGAGCAACGCTTGGCTGGCGGTGACGCCGCTGACAATGCGCGTGACCTGAGGGGCCCCTTCGACCTGCAAACCGTTGGGGCAGTAATCGGCAATCCTGGCGGCGGCCAGATAACGATCCGCTTCTTCTACCAGGGTGTTCAGGGCTACGGCCATGAAAAGACTCCTAAATATCCCGTTCAGAGGCGCGCGCGGCCTCGTATAATGCGCGACATTATGGGCGGTCTCACTCCGTCTGCAACCTTCGTAGGACGTGCTTAATGCTCAAGGCGCTGCGTTTTTCCGGCTGGCCTCTGTTGGCCGGCGTGCTGGTCGCTCTACTGATTATCCAGCGTTATCCGGAGTGGGTCGGCCTGCCGAGCCTCGACGTCAACCTGCAGCAGGCGCCACAGACCAAGGCACTGCAGCAAGGACCGGTGTCCTATGCCGACGCCGTGACCATCGCGGCACCGGCCGTGGTCAACCTGTACACCACCAAGGTCGTCAACAAGTCCAGCCATCCCCTGTTCGAAGACCCGCAGTTCCGGCGCTTCTTCGGCGACAACTCGCCCAAGCAGAAACGCATGGAGTCGAGCCTGGGTTCGGGCGTGATCATGAGCCCGGAAGGTTATATTCTGACCAATAACCACGTCACCAGCGGCGCCGACCAGATTGTGGTGGCCCTCAAGGATGGTCGCGAAACCCTGGCCCGAGTGATCGGCAGCGACCCGGAAACCGACCTCGCGGTGCTGAAGATCGACCTGAAGAACATGCCGGCCATCACCATTGGGCGTTCCGACAGCATTCGCATCGGCGATGTCGCCCTGGCCATCGGCAACCCCTTCGGCGTCGGCCAGACCGTGACCATGGGCATCATCAGCGCCACTGGGCGCAATCAGTTGGGCCTGAACAATTACGAAGACTTCATCCAGACCGACGCCGCGATCAACCCCGGGAACTCCGGCGGCGCGCTGGTGGATGCCAACGGCAATCTGACCGGAATCAACACGGCGATCTTCTCCAAGTCCGGCGGCAGTCAGGGCATCGGTTTTGCGATTCCGGTGAAGCTGGCCATGGAAGTGATGAAGTCCATCATCGAGCACGGCCAGGTGATTCGGGGCTGGCTGGGTATTGAAGTGCAGCCGCTGTCCCAGGAGCTGGCAGAATCCTTCGGCCTGTCCGGGCGTCCCGGGATCGTGGTAGCAGGCATTTTCCGCGATGGCCCGGCCCAGAAGGCCGGGTTGCAACTGGGCGACGTGATCCTGAGCATCGACGGCGAACCCGCCGGTGACGGCCGTCGCTCAATGAACCAGGTGGCGCGGATCAAGCCCACCGACAAGGTCACCATCCAGGTGATGCGCAACGGCAAGGAGCTCAAGCTCACCGCTGAAATCGGTTTGCGCCCACCGCCGGCACCGGTGGTGCTCAAGGAAGAAGAGTAACCCCGTGGCGAGGGAGCTTGCTCCCGCTGGGCTCTGTAGGAGCTGCCGAAGGCTGCGATCTTTAGATCTTGATCTTTCGCTTGCGACTCAACTGTCTGGGACAAGATCGCAGCCTCGTTGCACTCGACAGCTCCTACAGAGCCCAGCGGGAGCAAGTTCCCTCGCCCTAAAGAGACCGCGTTCGCCTCGGTTATTTTAGTTAGCCAGGAATAGCATATATTCTCATTAGTAGTGTTATATTGTTTCCATTCTAAGAATTGGAACAACATAACATGTCATCTCTAAAACGGATTTCCCTCGCCAGCCTGGCCCTGGGTCTGCTGGGTGAACCGGTTATGGCCGAGGAAATCCAGCCGATGGAACTGGACGCCATCAACGTCTCTGCCGACTACGAATCCCCTACCGGTCCCGTAACGGGTTATCGCGCCACTCGCTCGGCCAGCGCCACCAAAACCGACACCGCCCTGCGGGACATCCCGCAATCGATCAGCGTGATCCCCGCCAGCGTTCTCAAGGACCTGGGCAGCACCAACGTTGAACGAGCCTTGGAATATGCCGGCGGCGTGTCGAAGCAAAACAACTTCGGTGGCCTGACGCTCTACGAATACAGCGTGCGCGGTTTTACCACTTCGGAGTTCTACAAGGACGGTTTCAGCGCCAACCGGGGTTATCCGAGTACGCCGGACGCGGCCAACATCGAACGCATCGAAGTGCTCAAAGGACCGGCGGCCAGCCTTTACGGGCGCGGCGACCCCGGCGGCACGGTGAACATCGTCACCAAAAAGCCCCAACCCGAAGCCTTCACCACCCTGCAAACCAGCGCTGGCAGCTGGGATCGCTACCGCACCGCCCTAGACGTCAACACGCCGCTGGACGCTGAGGGCAATCTGCTGTCGCGGGTCAACCTGGCGGTCGAGGACAATCACAGCTTTCGCGATCACGTGCAGAGCAAGCGCGTCTTCGTCGCCCCCTCCCTCAGCTGGCAACTGAGCCCCGATACGCGGCTGCTGGTGGAAAGCGAAATCGTGCGCCACAGCTCGACATTCGACCGCGGCATCGTCGCACCGAACAACCGCTGGAGCGGCGTTTCCCGCTCGACCTTCCTGGGCGAACCCAACGACGGCGACATCGACAACCACAACAACATGCTCCAGGCCGCCCTCGAACATCAGCTCAACGACGCCTGGCAACTGCGCCTGGCCAGCCATTACAAACAGGGTGAACTCTGGGGCTTTGCCTCCGAGACACGCCCGTTGAACGCTGACGGCCACACGGTGAACCGCCGCTACCGCGAACGTGACAACAATTGGCACGACAGCATTACCCAGCTGGAACTGCGAGGCCTGTTCGACCTGGGCCCCTGGCAGCACGAACTGCTGATCGGCACTGAGTACGAGGACTACCGCAAGAACGAGCGCGTAACCACGATCAACGGTGGCACTTACCCCATCGACATCTATGATCCGGTCTACGGCCAGCCGAAACCTGATGGTCAACGTACCGGCAGCGACTTCTTCGAACGGGTGAAAAGCCGTGCGTTGAACCTGCAGGACCAGATTGTGTTCACCGACAAGCTGCGGGGCATGCTCGGCGTGCGTTATGAGCATTTCGAGCAGAGCATTGACGATCACACCACGCAGCTCACCAGCCGCCAGCGTCATGACACCTTCACGCAACGAGCCGGCCTGCTGTACCAACTGACACCCGAGGTCGGACTGTTCGCCAACGCCTCCACCTCGTTCAAGCCCAACAATGGCCTGGATGCCGGGGGTAAAACCTTCGATCCGGAGGAAGGCGTTGGCTATGAAGTGGGGATCAAAAGCGAGCTGTTCGACGACCGTGTGAGCACCACCCTGGCGGCGTTTCATATAGAGAAGGAAAACGTCCTGGCGCTCGACCCGGCGACTGACTCCAGCCGCGCCATGGGCAAGGCCCGCAGTCAGGGGTTCGACCTGCAAGTCACCGGACAGGTGACTGACGCCATCCGGGTGATCGGCGCCTTCGCCTACATCGATGCCGAGGTAACCAAGGGTGACGAAACCATTCCCACCGGCAGCAGGATCCTTGGCGTGGCCAAGCACAGCGGCAGCCTGCTCGGCGTCTACGAGTTCCAGGACGGGCAACTGCGCGGTTCCGACGTGGGTGCGGCATTCACATACGTCGGGGATCGCTCGGGCGAAGCCGGCAAGGACTTCGAACTGCCGGCCTACCACACGGTGGATCTGCTGGCCCATTACAAGGCCAGCGACAACGTCACCGTGGGCCTGAACCTGAACAACGTCTTCGACGAAAAATACTACGAGCGCTCCTACAGCAACTACTGGGTCAACCCCGGCGAGCCACGCAACTTTACCGTCAGCCTCACCCTTGATCTGTAAAAAGGAAAATCAATGAAATACCCCAAGACCTTCGCCCTTCTCAGCCTGTTCCTGGCCACACAAGCCTCGGCCCATGGCCTGTGGACCGAACAACGGCGCGGCAACATCGAAGTGATTTACGGCCACGGCGCCGAGGACAATGCCTTCAAGGCGCAGAAAATCAGCGGCGCCTGGGCCTATGACCTGGGCGGCAAGATGATCCCGGTCACCGTGGAACGCTTGCCCGACCATGCTCGCCTGCAACCCCTCAAGCCACCCGCCGTGATGGCCGTGGAGCTGGACAACGGCATGTGGTCCCAGACCGCCGACAAGAAGTGGATCAACGAAGGTCGCAGCAAGGTGCCGGGGGCGATTGAGTCGACCCACACCTTCAAGTACAGCCTGGCGATCTACGAGCCGGGGGCGAAACTGCCGAAACTCGATCAGGTCAAGTTCCTGATCCTGCCGGAAGTCGACCCGCTGACCGTAGGCCCGGGCCAGTCACTGCCAGTGCGGGTGCTGCTGGACGGCAAACCGGCCGCCGGGGTGAAGCTGGTGGGTGATTACCGCAGCGCACCGGACACCGTATCGACTGAAACCGACGCCGAAGGCCGGGCCAAAGTGCTGGTGCGTAACGAGGGGTTGAATGTGATCGCCGCGCAGATGGAAATTGCGCTCAAGGACAACAAGGACGTGGCAACCCGTGGGGTGTTCACCTCGCTGACCTTTCTGGGTGAAGAGCATCACGAATAAGGCCCTGAGCACATAACTGTGGGAGCGGGCTTGCTCGCGAATGCGTCGAGTCAGCAGCATTGATGTTGACTGACATTCCGCATTCGCGAGCAAGCCCGCTCCCACATCAGGTTCAGCGACAGGCTTTAGAGTTCGCCGAGGGCGTCGACCAACGCCTGGTTCTGCTCCGGCGTACCAATGCTGATCCGCAGGAACTGGGCAATCCGCTCCTGCTTGAAATGGCGCACGATCACGCCCTGCTCGCGTAACTTCGCCGCCAGCCCTGCCGCATCGTGCCGGGGGTGACGGGCGAAGATGAAGTTGGCCGCCGAAGGCAACACGTCAAAGCCCTTGGCTTGCAACTGCGCCACCACCCATTCACGGTGCTCGATGACCAACCGGCAGGTCTGCTCGAAATACTCCCGATCGTCGAACGCCGCCGCGCCCCCGACATTCGCCAGACGATCCAGCGGGTAGGAGTTGAAGCTGTTCTTGATCCGCTCCAGGGCTTCGATCAAGTCCGGATGGCCCACCGCCAGGCCCACCCGCAACCCTGCCAATGAGCGGGACTTGGACAGGGTCTGGGTGACCAGCAGGTTCGGATAGCGGTCCACCAGACTGATGGCTGTCTCGCCTCCGAAGTCGATATAGGCTTCATCAACCACCACCACCGAGTCCGGGCTAGCCTTGAGGATCTGCTCGACCGCCTCCAGGGCCAACAGGCAACCGGTCGGGGCATTCGGGTTGGGAAAGATGATCCCGCCGTTTGGTTTGGCATAGTCCGCCGGGTCGATCTGGAACTGCGCGTCCAGCGGCACCGCGTCGAACTGGATGCCGTACAACCCGCAATACACCGGATAGAAGCTGTAGCTGATATCCGGGAACAACAGCGGCTGATCGTGTTGCAACAGGCCGTGGAAAATGTGCGCCAGCACTTCGTCCGACCCATTGCCCAGGAACACCTGATTGGTTTGCACACCGTAATAGCCGGCCACGGCGTTTTTCAGCAGATCGCTGTTGGGATCCGGGTACAGGCGCAGGTTGTCGTTCAGCTCGGTTTGCATCGCCGCCAGGGCCTTGGGCGATGGGCCGTAGGGGTTCTCGTTGGTGTTGAGCTTGACCAGGCGGGTCAGCTTCGGTTGTTCGCCCGGCACGTAAGGCACCAGGTTCTTGACGAACGGGCTCCAGAATTTACTCATGTTCAGTCTCCTTGCTTGTCGTCAAGAATGCGGTATTCGGCACTGCGGGCGTGGGCGCTCAGCGACTCGCCACGGGCCAGCACCGAAGCGGTCTTGCCCAGTTCGGACGCACCTTGCTCGGAGCAGAAGATGATCGACGAACGTTTCTGGAAGTCATACACCCCCAGCGGCGACGAGAAACGCGCCGTACCGGAAGTCGGCAACACGTGGTTGGGACCTGCGCAATAATCGCCCAGGGCTTCGCTGGTGTGGCGGCCCATGAAGATCGCACCGGCGTGGCGGATCTGCGGCAGCCAGGCTTGCGGGTCAGCGACCGACAACTCCAGGTGCTCCGGCGCGATGCGGTTGGCAACCTCGATAGCCTGCTCCATGTCCTTGACCTTGATCAGCGCGCCGCGACCGTTGATCGAGGTGCTGATGATCTCGGCGCGCTCCATGGTCGGCAGCAACTTATCGATGCTGGCGGCCACTTTGTCGAGGAACTCGGCGTCCGGGCTGACCAGAATCGCCTGGGCGTCTTCGTCGTGCTCGGCCTGGGAAAACAGATCCATGGCGATCCAGTCCGGGTCGGTCTGGCCATCGCACACCACCAGGATCTCCGACGGGCCGGCGATCATATCGATACCGACCTGACCGAACACATGACGCTTGGCGGTGGCGACATAGATGTTGCCAGGACCCACCACCTTGTCGACCCGCGGCACGCTCTCGGTGCCATAGGCCAGAGCCGCCACGGCCTGGGCGCCGCCGATGGTGAACACCCGGTCCACGCCTGCGATGCAGGCGGCGGCCAGCACCAGTTCGTTGATTTCACCGCGAGGGGTCGGCACCACCATGACCACTTCGGTCACGCCGGCGACCTTGGCCGGAATGGCGTTCATCAACACCGAGGACGGATACGACGCCTTGCCACCCGGCACGTACAAGCCGGCGCGGTCCAGCGGCGTGACCTTTTGACCCAGCACCGTGCCGTCGGCTTCGGTGTAGGTCCAGGAATCCTGTTTCTGCCTCTCGTGATAGTCGCGCACCCGCGATGCGGCTTTTTCCAGAGCTTCGCGCTGCGGCACGGTGATCCGGGTCAGGGCCAGCTCCAGACGCTCGCGCGGCAGGATCAGATCAGCCATGGACGCCACTTGCAGGCCATCGAATTTCTGGGTGAACTCCACCAAAGCTGCGTCGCCACGCTCGCGCACAGCCTTGATGATGTCCAGCACCCGCTGATTGACCGAGTCATCAGACACACTTTCCCAGCTCAGCAGATGATCCAGATGATGCGCAAAATCCGGATCGGCAGCGTTGAGTCGGCGAATCGAAGTGGGAGCGGTCATAGCGAGGGCCTCATTAATGGCAAATGCTCAGGCGCCCTAAGCTACCAGTCCATTCGCGTGGGCACCTGAGAAAATTGGCTATGACACGGATAGACGGGCGCGACTCAAGGTCGCGCAGGTGAATCAGCCGCGGTGTCGCGATTCCACTGCCTTGCGCAGGGTATCGATCAGAGCCTGGATACGGGCGTGCTGCATTTTCATCGAAGCCTTGTTGACGATCAGCCGGGAGGTGATGTCAGCGATGAAATCCTGAGGTTCCAGGCCATTGGCCCGCAGTGTGTTGCCGGTGTCGACCACATCGATGATCTTGTCCGCCAGGCCGATCAACGGCGCCAGCTCCATCGAACCGTACAACTTGATGATGTCGACCTGACGGCCCTGCTCGGCGTAATAACGCTTGGCAATGTTGACGAACTTGGTCGCCACCCGCAAACGGCCCTTGGGCTCTAGCGCGCCGACTTTGCCGGCGGTCATCAGCTTGCAGCGGGCGATCCGCAGGTCCAGCGGCTCGTACAGGCCCTGGCCGCCGTATTCCATCAGCACGTCCTTACCGGCAACGCCCAGGTCGGCGGCGCCATGTTCAACGTAAGTCGGAACATCGGTGGCGCGCACGATCAGCAAGCGTACATCGGCTTGAGTCGTGGGAATGATCAGCTTGCGGCTCTTGTCCGGATTCTCGGTCGGCACGATGCCCGCTTCAGCCAGAAGCGGCAAGGTGTCATCAAGGATGCGGCCCTTGGACAGTGCAATGGTCAACATGGGAAACGTCAGTCCTTATCAAGGTACTCATGCCCGGTCGCAAGCGGCGCCGGACACACATCGAGGGTGTTACCACCCTCGACCTGAAACGAAATCAACAGGCGCGTCCCTGCGCCCATGCAGCCGGACCTAGCCCGGTACGCGGCGGATCTTGGCGCCGAGCATCTGCAGTTTCTCTTCGATGCACTCGTAACCACGGTCGATGTGGTAGATACGGTCGATCAGGGTGTCGCCTTCGGCAACCAGGGCCGAAATCACCAGGCTGGCCGAAGCCCGCAGGTCGGTGGCCATCACTGGCGCGCCCTTGAGTTTCTCGGTACCGGTCACGATGGCGGTGTTGCCTTCGACCTGGATCTTGGCACCCATGCGGTGCAGTTCGTACACATGCATGAAGCGGTTTTCGAAGATCGTTTCGATGACTGCACCGGTGCCTTCGGCAATGGCATTGAGCGAAATGAACTGCGCCTGCATGTCCGTCGGGAACGCCGGGTACGGGGCGGTCCGCACGTTGACGGCTTTAGGCCGCTTACCGTGCATGTTCACTTCGATCCAGTCTTCGCCGCAGGTGACTTCGGCACCGGCTTCCTTGAGTTTCTCCAGGACGGCTTCAAGGATGGTCGGATCGGTGTCCTTGACCTTGACGCGGCCACCGGTGACAGCAGCAGCCACCAGGTAGGTGCCGGTTTCGATCCGGTCCGGCATCACTTTGTAAGTGGCCGAATGCAGGCGCTCGACACCATCGATGGTGATGGTATCGGTGCCGGCGCCGCTGATCTTGGCGCCCATGGCGATCAGGAAGTTGGCGAGATCGACCACTTCAGGCTCACGGGCGGCGTTTTGCAATACGCTGCGGCCGCGGGCCAGTGCGGCCGCCATCATGATGTTCTCGGTACCGGTCACACTGACGGTATCGAAGAAGAAGTGAGCACCGCGCAGACCGCCTTCAGGCGCCTTGGCCTTGATGTAACCGCCCTCGACGTCGATCACCGCACCCATGGCTTCCAGGCCACGGATATGCAGGTCCACCGGACGCGAGCCGATGGCGCAACCGCCCGGCAAGGCAACTTCGGCTTCACCGAAACGGGCCACCATCGGTCCCAGTACCAGAATCGACGCACGCATGGTTTTCACCAGTTCGTACGGGGCGATCAGGGTCTTGATGGTGCGCGGGTCGATCTCGACGCTGAGCTTTTCGTCGATCACCGGTTCAATGCCCATGCGACCGAACAGCTCGATCATGGTGGTGATGTCGTGCAGGTGCGGCAGGTTCGCCACGGTCACCGGGCCATCGCACAGCAACGTTGCGGCCAGGATCGGCAGGGCGGAGTTCTTTGCCCCGGAGATGCGGATTTCGCCATCAAGACGAACGCCGCCGGTAATAATCAGTTTATCCATAAGAATCTCGACGCCCTTGGGCTCAGGTGCGCTCGGCCCAGGCCGCGCGGCTGAAAAATTTCATAGTGACCGCATGGATGCTGCCATCGGCGATCCACGGGTTCAAATGGGCATAGATCTGCTGCTGACGCTTCACCGGGCTCAACGCCGCCAGTTCATCGCTGATCACGTTCAGCTGAAAGTTGCAGCCTTCGCCCTCAACTTCAATGACAGTTTCGGGCAGCTTTCCTTCAAGGAAGCTCTTCACTTCTACGGCCTGCATGCTCAACCTCTATCGGCGCCCTGTGCGCACGGGTCGCACATCATACAAAAAAGCCCCGCGCCTGCGAACCCCGCGAAGCAGGACTCTGACGGGGGGCTTTTTCAGGGATGTGGGTCAGGAGTGCACCAATAGCTCGGTCAGTTCGCTGACCTGGGCTATTTCGCGCATGTCTTCGGGCATCCCACGGATGCTCCATGCCTTGCCGGCGGCCTCGGCGTCACGCACAAAGCACAGCAGCAGGGACAAGCCAACACTGCTGGACTTCTGCACCGCCGAGCAGTCAATGACCAGCTCTGCGGCGCCGGCGGAGCCGATCAGCGCCTGACCCTGCTTGCGCAGTGCCGGACCGGTGCGATAGTCCAGCACGCCACTGAGCAACAGCTCGCCAGATTCGCCCAGACGAATGGCCGACTCACTCGCCAACTCACTCATTGCGCCTGCTTCTCTTGAGCATCCTGGGCAACTTCCTTGGCCTTGGCGACTTCACCGGCCCAACCGTCGATGGTTTTGTCCAGATCATTGCCGTTGTGCTGCATCGCATCAGCGAACTGATCGCGGAACAGCTTGCCGATGTTGATGCCATTGATGATCACGTTACGCACCTTCCACTCGCCGTTGATTTTCTCGAGTGTGTAGGACACAGGATAGATGGCGCCGTTATTGCCCTTGACCTGCATATCGACGCTGGTGCGGTTGCCGTTTTCCTCCTTGGCCGGCGAAACGGTGATGCCCTGGTTGTTGTATTCGAGCAAGGCGTTGCCATAGAACTGCATCAGGCTGCGCTTGAAGTTTTCCTGGAAGCGCGTCATCTGCGCCGGGGTCGCCTTGCGCGAGTACTTGACGGTCATGATGCTTCGGGAAATACCGTCGGCATCCACCACGGGACCGACGATGCCGTTCAGCGCGTCGTAGAACGCCCCCGGATCCTGCTTGTATTTCTCTTTGTTCGCGGCCAGGTCTGCCAGCAACCGGGTGGTAGTGTCCTGGATGATTTCATGGGCCGAAGGCGCGGCCACGGCGTTGGCCATCAGCGGCAGCGCCGCGAGCAGCACCAACAGGCTACGTCGCAAGATAGAGATCATTCAAAAGCTCCTCATTTGGCGTCTTTGCTAACGGTATTGAGCAGGAATTTACCGATCAGGTCCTCGAGCACCAGTGACGACTGCGTATCGTGGATGGTCCCGCCATCCTTGAGCAAAGCTTCTTCACCGCCAACGCTGATGCCGATGTATTTCTCGCCCAGCAGCCCAGCAGTGAGGATCGATGCAGTGGAGTCAGTCGGCAGGTTATCCACGCGCTTTTCCAGCTGCAGCGTCACCCGACCGGTGAAACTGTCGCGGTCCAGATCGATTGCCGTGACCTTGCCAATGGTTACACCGGCCATGGTCACTTTGGCTCTGACCGTCAAACCGGCGATATTGTCAAAATAAGCATAAAGTTTATAAGTGTCGGTGCTTGCGGTCGGCGCCAGGCCACTGACCCGCAGGGCCAACAACAGCAAAGCCAGGATGCCAGCCAGCAAGAAAAGGCCGACACCGATTTCCAGGGTGCGGTTTTGCATCAGAAATCTCCAAACATCAAGGCGGTCAGAATAAAGTCAAGGCCCAGGACCGCCAGCGAGGCGTACACCACGGTCTTGGTTGTGGCACGGCTGATCCCCTCTGACGTGGGCTCACAGTCATAGCCTTGAAACACGGCGATCCAGGTCACCACGAAAGCGAATACGGCACTTTTGATCACGCCGTTGAGCACGTCATCGAGAAAATCGACGCTGTTCTGCATGTTGGACCAGTAGGAACCTTCATAGACACCCAGCCAGTCGACAGCCACCCACGAGCCGCCCCAGATCCCCACGACGCTGAAAATGATCGCCAGCACCGGCAGGGAAATGAAACCGGCCCACAGGCGCGGGGCGATGATGTATTTGAGCGGGTCGACACCGATCATTTCCAGACTGGACAACTGCTCGGTGGACTTCATGTTACCGATTTCGGCCGTCAGCGCCGAACCGGCACGCCCGGCAAACAGCAACGCGGTCACCACAGGCCCCAGTTCGCGCAACAATGTCAGCGCGACCATCTGTCCAACCGCCTGCTCCGAACCGTAGCTGGACAAGATGTTGAACCCCTGCAGCGCCAGGACCATACCGATGAAGATCCCGGAGACCACAATGATCACCAGGGACATCACGCCCACCGAGTGCAGTTGCTTCACCAGCAGGCCAAAACCACCACCCGTGGAGTTACGCCCAAGCAGGGCATGCATCAGAAACAGCGAGGAACGGCCCAGCACGGCCACCACATCGATGCCGGAACGACCAAACAAGCGAACTCTTTCTATCAGTGATTTCTTGCGCATCAGCGCTTCCCCAGCAGATCGGTGCGGTAATCCGTGGCCGGAAAATGGAACGCCACAGGCCCGTCCGGATCACCCTTCATGAATTGACGAATGCGCGGGCTGTCCGAGGCCTTCAATTCCTGGGGCGTACCCTGCCCCAGCACCTGGCCGTCGCCGATCACGTAGATGTAGTCCGCAATGCTGGCGGTTTCGGCCAAATCGTGGGACACCACAATGCTGGTAATACCCAGCGCATCGTTGAGCAGGCGAATCAGGCGCACCAGCACGCCCATGGCAATCGGGTCCTGGCCAACGAAGGGTTCGTCATACATGAGGATCTTCGGATCAAGGGCAATCGCCCGGGCCAGGGCGACGCGGCGCTTCATGCCACCGGACAGTTCGTCCGGCATCAAGTCCAGGGCACCACGCAGTCCGACCGCCTGCAATTTGAGCAGGACAATGTCGCGAATCATCTCTTCCGGCAGGTCGGTATGGACCCGCAAGGGGAATGCCACATTCTCGAACACATCAAGATCGGTGAACAACGCGCCGCTCTGGAACAGCACGCCCATGTGCTTGCGCGCATCGAACAGATCGCTGCGCGACAGCTTTGGAAGATTCTGTCCATTGACCCAGACTTCGCCGGCACTGGGGCGCAACTGTGCGCCCATCAGCCGCAACAGCGTGGTCTTGCCGCACCCGGAAGGCCCCATGATGCCGGTGACCTTGCCGCGGGGAATGCGGATATCGATGTCATTGAAAATGCTGCGCGTCCCTCGCTTGAAGGACAATCCCTTCAGCTCGACCGCGTAGGCGTTGTCGGCACTCATCTAAACTCCTTGCGATGCAGCCTCACATCCGAATGCCCTGACCAACCGACAAACGCCGGACTGCCGGGCACCCGAACCGGCGGCGAACTATATCACTGCAACTGTCGCGCGCCCAAGGGTTACCCCCCTCCCGTTAAGGGTGGATTAAGGTGAAAGTCCCAGCTTCAGGGCGAACCTTGGGAGGTGTTCGCACAAAGCATGACGAACTAACGTGAGGGAATTGTTCATTGCCGCTATAATCGCCGCCTTTTCATCGGGCTATACGATTTCTGACATGAGCCAATCCAGCGATCTGATTCAATCGGCACAACGTACCATTCGCCTCGAGCTCGAAGCCGTACAAGGCTTGCTGCCCCATATCGACGCTGATTTCGTACGCGCCTGCGAGATGATTCTGGCCAGCAAGGGCCGGGTGGTCGTGGTCGGCATGGGCAAGTCCGGGCATATTGGCAACAAGATTGCGGCCACCCTGGCCAGCACAGGAACCACGGCATTTTTTGTTCACCCGGCCGAAGCCAGCCATGGCGACATGGGCATGATCACCCGGGACGATGTCATCCTGGCCCTGTCCAATTCCGGCTCCACCAATGAGATCATTACCCTGCTGCCGCTGATCAAACGCCTGGGCATTCAGATGATCAGCATCACCGGTAACCCGGATTCGCCCTTGGCCAAGGCCGCCGAAGTGAACCTCAACGTGCATGTCGAGCACGAGGCCTGCCCGTTGAACCTGGCGCCGACCTCCTCCACGACCGCCGCCCTGGTCATGGGCGACGCCCTGGCCGTTGCCCTGCTGGAGGCCAGGGGCTTTACTGCTGAAGACTTCGCTTTCTCACACCCCGGCGGCGCCCTGGGCCGTCGCCTGCTGCTGAAAGTCGAAAACGTGATGCATGCAGGCCAGGAGCTGCCGCAAGTACAACGCGGTACGCTGCTCAAGGATGCGCTCATGGAAATGACCCGCAAGGGCCTGGGCATGACGGTCATTCTCGAAGCCGACGGCAAACTTGCCGGGATCTTCACCGACGGAGACCTGCGCCGCACACTGGACCGCGCCATCGATATTCGCCGCGCGACCATCGACGAAGTCATGACCCTCCACGGCAAGACCGCTCGCGCCGACATGCTGGCCGCCGAAGCCTTGAAAATCATGGAAGACCATAGAATCAACGCACTGGTGGTGGTGGACAGCGAGGACCGTCCGATCGGCGCCTTCAACCTGTCCGACCTGCTGCGCGCTGGAGTAATGTGATGACTACCGACCTGCTGCTACGAGGCAAGAACATCAAGCTCGCCGTGTTCGACGTCGATGGCGTTCTGACTGACGGCCGTCTTTATTTCCTCGAAGACGGCAGCGAATTCAAGACCTTCAACACCCTCGACGGCCAAGGCATCAAGATGCTGATGGCCGCCGGCGTGCAGACTGCCATCATCAGCGGCCGCAAGACCCCCGTGGTCGAGCGGCGCGCGAAGAACCTCGGGATCCCCCACCTTTATCAGGGACGCGAAGATAAACTGGTGGTGCTGGACGAGCTTCTGGGCCAACTCAACCTAAGCTATGAACAGGTCGCCTACCTCGGTGACGACCTGCCGGACCTGCCGGTGATTCGTCGAGTCGGCCTGGGCATGGCGGTGGCCAACGCGGCCGGCTTCGTGCGTGAGCACGCCCACGGCATCACCACGGCACGGGGCGGCGAAGGCGCCGCCCGTGAATTCTGTGAACTGATCTTGCGCGCCCAAGGCCGCCTTGAAGCGGCCAACGCCGCGTACCTGTGAGCCATTTATGCTAAGCAAGAAAATTCGCACCATCGTGGTGTTCAGCTGCATCGCAGCGATTTTCGCGGCGGTGGGCTATTGGAACATCAGCCCTGAACGCTTCCTCGACCGCCCCGCGGTCAAGGTCCAGGAAAATGATATCGACTGGTATGCGACCAACACGCATACCTTGCAATACCTGCCCGATGGCAAAGTGCAGTATGAAATGACGTCCGACAAGGTCGACCACGTCAAAGCCAGCGAGATCACACTGGTCACCAAGCCAGACCTGAACATCTTCAGGGGCACCGAGTTTCCGTGGCACGTGCAAAGCGAGCGCGCCGAAGTCAATCCTGACGGCACCGAAGTGGAACTGATTGATTCGGTACGCATCGCCCGGACCGATGAGAAGAACCGTACGACCATCATTACCAGCAGTCGTATGACAGTCTTCCCGCAGCGAGAATATGCGCAGACCGAGCAACCCGTTAGAATCGACGGCGCCGGTGGTGTGTCGACCGGCACGGGAATGAAAGCGTATTTGAAGGAAAGCAGGATACACCTGCTATCGAACGTAAGAGGACAGTATGAAGCTCGCTAAAACCCTCCCTATTTTGCTCAGTCTGGGCGCAGCACTGGGAAGCGCGAGCGCCTGGGCCCTCCCCACCGACCGCGACCAGCCTATCCGCATCCAGGCCGACGACGCCCAACTGGACGACAAGAACGGTGTCGCCACCTATAAAGGTGACGTGATCATCACCCAGGGTTCGATGAAGGTCACCGGCAATACCGTGACCATCACCCGCACCCAGTCCGGCGACATCGACGTCGTCACCTCGGTGGGCAACCTGGCCTACTTCGAGCAGATGCAAACCGCGGGCGACACCAAGCCGGTTCAGGGCTACGGGGTAACCATTCAGTACCACGCCGCCAAAGACCGCGTGGTGCTGATCGATCGCGCCAAGGTCATCGACAAGGACGGCAACACCACCCAGGGCGAGAAAATCGTCTACGACACAAACAAAAAACTGGCCAGCGCCGGTCGCGCCACTGGCAGCGCGGTCACCGAACAGCGCCCACGGATCGACATGGTCATCCAGCCGAAAAAGAAAACCGACGAGCAGAAGGCCCAGTAATGGCAACTCTGAAAGCTCAGCACCTGGCCAAGAGCTACAAGAGCCGCCAAGTCGTGCGTGATGTCAGCCTGTCCATCGACAGCGGCCAGATCGTCGGCCTGCTCGGCCCCAACGGCGCAGGCAAGACCACCTGTTTCTACATGATCGTCGGCCTGGTTCAGGCCGATCAGGGCCGCGTCCTGATCGACGATCTGGACGTCAGCCACCAGCCGATGCATGGCCGGGCGAAGGCCGGTATCGGCTATCTGCCGCAAGAAGCGTCGATCTTCCGCAAACTGTCGGTTGCCGACAACATCATGGCGATCCTCGAGACCCGCAAGGAACTCGACAAGGCCGGTCGCCGCCAGGAACTGGAAAGCCTGCTGCAGGAATTCCACATCAGCCACATCCGCGACAACCTGGGCATGAGCCTGTCCGGTGGCGAACGGCGCCGCGTGGAAATCGCTCGCGCCCTGGCCACCGCACCGAAATTCATCCTGCTGGACGAACCATTCGCTGGCGTGGACCCGATTTCGGTCGGCGACATCAAGCAGATCATCCACCATCTCAAGGCCAAGGGCATCGGCGTATTGATCACCGACCACAACGTACGCGAAACGCTGGATATCTGTGAAACCGCCTATATCGTCAATGATGGCCAGTTGATTGCCGAAGGCGACTCCGCGACCATCCTGGCCAATGAACTGGTCAAGGAAGTGTATTTGGGCCATGAGTTCCGCCTGTAAGCGAAAAGTGTCTGGTCACTCACCTCGGCGTCGCTAATTTTATTGCGTGACGCCCTAGGCAAACACTTCAGTTTCAGGCATATAATTTGCTTAAGTTTGGCGCTTCGGCGCCCTGTAGTGGATGGCGCATGTGCGCCGGCGAATAAGGTGTTAAGCCCCAGCCATGAAACCATCGCTAGTCTTGAGAATGGGCCAGCAGCTGACGATGACACCTCAGCTGCAACAGGCCATCCGCCTGCTCCAATTGTCGACCCTGGACCTGCAACAGGAAATCCAGGAGGCCCTGGAGTCCAATCCGATGCTCGAACGCCAGGAAGAAGGCGACGACTTCGACAACACCGATCCGCTGGCCGATAACGTCGAGCAAAAGACCAACACCGAAATCCCGGAACCGTCCTACCAGGAAACCGCCCCGACGGTGGATAACCTGGAGGATGGCGAATGGAACGAACGCATCCCCAACGATCTGCCCGTGGATACTGCCTGGGAAGACGTCTACCAGACCAGCGCCAGCAGCCTGCCCAGCAGCGATGACGACGAGTGGGACTTCACCACCCGCACCTCCACCGGCGAAAGCCTGCAGAGCCACTTGCTGTGGCAACTGAACCTGGCGCCGATGTCCGATACCGATCGTCTGATTGCCGTAACCCTGATCGACTGCATCAACAATCAGGGTTACCTGGACGAAACGCTTGAAGAAATCCTCGAGGCCTTTGACCCCGAACTGGACATTGAGCTGGATGAAATCGAAGCCGTCCTGCACCGCATCCAGCAGTTCGAACCGGCCGGCATCGGTGCTCGCAACCTGGGCGAGTGTCTTCTGCTGCAACTGCGCCAGTTGCCCGCCAAGACGCCTTGGCTGGCCGAAGCCAAGCGACTGGTCACCGATTACATCGACTTGCTGGGCGGTCGCGACTACAGCCAGTTGATGCGTCGCATGAAGCTCAAGGAAGATGAACTGCGCCAGGTGATCGAGCTGGTCCAGAGCCTCAACCCGCGCCCAGGCTCGCAGATCGAGTCCACTGAACCCGAGTACGTGGTTCCCGACGTGATCGTGCGCAAGCACAACGACCGCTGGCTGGTGGAACTGAACCAGGAATCGGTGCCCAAGCTGCGGGTCAACGCTCAGTACGCCGGTTTCGTAAAGCGCGCGGACACCAGCGCCGACAACACCTTCATGCGCAACCAGTTGCAGGAAGCGCGCTGGTTCATCAAGAGCCTGCAAAGCCGCAACGAAACCCTGATGAAAGTGGCCACCCAGATCGTCGAGCATCAGCGCGGCTTCCTGGAGTACGGCGACGAAGCCATGAAGCCGTTGGTCCTGCATGACATTGCCGAGGCAGTGGGCATGCACGAGTCCACCATTTCGCGGGTGACCACCCAGAAATTCATGCATACCCCGCGGGGCATCTATGAACTGAAATACTTTTTCTCCAGCCACGTCAGCACCTCCGAAGGCGGTGAATGCTCGTCCACAGCCATCCGCGCGATCATCAAAAAACTGGTGGCCGCGGAAAATCAGAAAAAGCCGTTGAGTGACAGCAAGATCGCTGGTTTACTGGAGGCACAAGGCATTCAGGTGGCCCGCCGTACCGTCGCCAAATACCGTGAATCCCTCGGGATCGCACCTTCGAGCGAACGCAAGCGGTTGATGTAACAGGCCACGCCACAGCGTTCCAGTGGCAGGCATTTCTGCCTGCCGCTTTATGCACTGGCAACGAAGGAGAAGCTGTATGCAAGTCAACATCAGTGGACACCAACTGGAAGTGACCGAACCTCTTCGCGAATACATCGGCGAAAAACTCGAACGATTGGAGAGGCATTTCGACAAGATCACCAACGTGCAAGTCACGATGAACGTCGAGAAGCTGCTGCAGAAAATCGAAGCCACGTTGCATATCCCCGGCGGAGAGGTGGTTGCCAATGCTGCGCATGAAGACATGTATGCCGCGATTGACCTGCTGACCGACAAGCTGGATCGCCAACTCAAAAAGCATAAGGAAAAGACCCAGAGCCTCCTCCAGGGCGCGACAGGTCGTTAACCCCCCTAATCCATGATCCGACTAGAATCCATCCTGACCCCCGGCCGTTCCCAGGTGAACGTGCCGGGTGGCAGCAAAAAGAAAGCCCTCGAACAAATTGCCAACCTGATCCACCGCGAAGTGCCGGATCTGGAAATGCAGGACGTCTTCGAGGCCCTGTTTGCCCGTGAAAAACTGGGCTCCACCGGCTTTGGCAACGGCATCGCCATTCCCCATTGTCGCCTCAAGGCCTGTACAGCGCCGATCAGTGCGCTGCTGCACCTTGAAGCCCCCATAGATTTCGACGCCATCGACGGCGCACCGGTCGACCTGCTGTTTGTACTGCTGGTACCGGAAGCGGCGACCGATGCGCACCTTGAGCTGCTGCGCCAGATCGCCAGCATGCTGGACCGCAAGGAAGTGCGCGAGAAATTGCGCAGCGCGCCGAGCAACGAAGCCTTGTATCAGGTTGTCCTGGACGAGCAGAACGGTCATTAAACATGCGCATGATCATTGTCAGCGGACGCTCCGGCTCCGGTAAAAGCACGGCGCTTAACGTGCTTGAGGACAGCGGCTACTACTGCATCGACAACCTGCCGGCCGGCCTGCTGCCGGAACTGGCCGAGCGCGCCCTGATCCATACCGAACTGGCGCAACCGCTGGTGGCGGTCTCCATCGATGCACGTAATCTGCCGAGCCACCTGTCGCGGTTCCCGGAACTGCTGGCAGAAGTGCGTAATCGGCACATCCAGTGCGACGTGCTGTATCTGGATGCCGATGAGGAGACGCTGCTCAAGCGTTTCTCCGAAACCCGTCGGCGTCATCCCCTGAGCAACGCAAGCCGCTCCCTGGCCGAAGCCATCCAAGACGAGAGTCAGTTGCTGGGGCCGATCGCCGACCTGGCGGACCTGAAGGTCAATACCACCCACCTGAACCTGTATCAACTGCGCGACACCATCAAGTTGCGCCTGCTGAACCAGCCGGAGCCAGGTACGGCATTTCTGGTGGAGTCGTTCGGTTTCAAGCGCGGAATGCCGGTAGACGCCGACCTGGTGTTCGATGTGCGCTGCCTGCCCAATCCTTATTGGAAACCGGAGCTGCGCGAACAATCGGGGCTCGACCAGCCGGTGATCGACTACCTGGCCGCCCAGCCGGATGTCGAGGAAATGTACCAGGACATCTCCAGCTACCTGCTCAAATGGCTGCCGCGCTTTGCCGCAAGCAACCGCGCCTACGTCACGATTGCCATTGGCTGTACCGGTGGCCATCACCGCTCCGTCTACCTGACCGAACGTTTGGGTCAGCTCCTGCAACAGTCCCTGAAGAACGTCCAGGTTCGCCACCGCGACCTCAGCTAAAGGATTCACATCGCGATGCCTGCTCTGGAAATTGAAATCATCAACAAGCTGGGCTTGCATGCCCGCGCGTCAGCCAAGTTCGTCGGTGTGGCAGGTCAGTTTCCTTGTGAGATCAGCGTCGGCCGCGACCCCGAGAAAATGATCAACGGTAAAAGCATCATGGCGATGATGATGCTAGCCGCCGGCCAAGGCACCAAGATCTACCTGAAAACCGAAGGCGATCAGGAGCAACAAGCGCTGGATGCGCTGGTGGCGCTGATCAACAACTACTTCGACGAAGGTGAGTAACCCCTGTGGCGGGGAGCTTGCTTCCTCGCCACACAGGCATTGCGTCACGCCAAGGCGGTATCCATCACCATCATCAGACAAAACCCCACCAGCAATCCCAGGCTCGCCAGCTTGTCGTAGCCATGACGGCGTGACTCGGGAATCACCTCATGGGTGACCACCAGCAGCATCGCCCCGGCCGCAAGCGCCAACCCCAGGGGCAATAACATCTCGGCCAGGCTCACCAGCCAGGCGCACAACAGCGCGAAGACTGGCTCGACCAGCCCGGACGCGGCGCCAATGGCGAACGCCTTGAGCCGCGACATGCCGGCGGCAGCCAGCACCAGCGCAATCACCAACCCCTCAGGCACATCCTGCAAGGCGATACCCATCGCCAGGCTGTCGGCATCGGGCATGCCGCCGCCCGCCGATACGCCGACGGCCATCCCTTCAGGAATGTTGTGGGCCACGATGGCGAACACAAACAGCCAGATCCGCGGTGCGATAATCGGACGTCCGGGCACCTCGACCAGCCTTTCAGGACTGGCTGACACTTTGCGGTCCACCAGATATAGCCCGAATGCCCCCAGCAGGATTCCAAAGCTGATCAGACCACTGGCCGCCCAAGGCGTGAGCCCCAATTGTTCGGCTGCGGCAATGCCCGGCACAATCAACGAAAATGCCGTGGCGGCCAGCATCACTCCGGCACCGAAGCCCAGCAGCGAATCGCTCAAAGCCTGGGGCATGCGCCGGATAACCAGCACCGGCACCGCGCCCAATGCGGTGCCCAAGGCACAAAGGCCACCGCCCTGGAGCGCACGCAGCAGTTTCGGCTCCAGATCAAGCCACGCCAACCCCTGAGCCGCGAGCAACGTCATCCCTGCCAACAGCAACAGCGACCCCAAGGCATAACGGAACAACCGTGCGCTAGCTATCGCCAGTATTTGAGTATCCATAATCGGCCTTGGATTGTTTTTATGAAGTTCAGGCAAGGGCTGCCTGGTAACGGCGTGCTACTTCCGGCCAGTTGATCACGTTGTAGAAAGCGTTGATGTACTCAGGTCGACGGTTCTGATACAACAGGTAATAGGCGTGCTCCCACACGTCCAAGCCTAGAATCGGCGTATGGCCGCTCATCAACGGGCTGTCCTGATTGCCGCTGCTTTCCACCACCAGCGTCTTTTGCGGGGTCACACTCAACCAGGCCCAACCACTGCCGAAACGGGTCAGCGCCGCTTTGGTGAAAGCCTCCTTGAATCGTTCGAGCCCCCCCAGTTGCGCCTCGATCGCTGCCGCCAGAGCGCCCTCGGGTTCACCGCCGCCTTGGGGCGACATGACCTCCCAAAACAACGAATGATTGGCATGCCCGCCGCCCTGGTTGATCACTGCCCCCCTCAGGCTTTGCGGCAGTTGCTCCACCCTGGACAGCAGCGTTTCGACAGACCACTCGGCGTATTCGGTGCCGTCCACCGCAGCGTTGAGATTGTTGATGTAAGTCTGGTGATGCTTGGTGTAATGGATCTCCATGGTCTGCGCATCGATGTGCGGCTCCAGGGCATCGTAGGCGTAAGGCAATGCAGGTAAAGTAAAAGCCATTTTCAATGAACTCCAAAATGAACAGGGACGTTGCGCTGCCGGAGTGAAGCGGCATCGCAATGCAGCAGGCGTTGGGTGCGTGGGTATTCGCCATGCTCGCTGATGAAACTCAGCAGTTCGACGTAAGTCTTGTGGCTGTGACGCATCGCGGCCGCGCGCAGAGCGGGGGCAAGACGCTCGTCTTGCATGGCCTGCAACAGGCGCTGATGGATGGCACACAAGTACTCGGCACTCTCCTCCGGTTGGTTCAGACGCAAGTGCAGATCCGCCAGGTTGTGATGGGAGACGACGCAGGCGGCGACCGCTTCATCGGCGTCAGCCCAGCGCTCAAACAACACTTGGGCCAGGGCCAGCGCTTGCAGATAGCCTTCGCGGGCGTCCACCAGTTCACCTAGCATGAAACAGCGATTGGCCCGTTCGATCGTGCGTTTCCAGTGCTCCATGATGAGTACCTCCACAAAGGTGTCGGGTTACACACCGCCGGCGGTGAGCTTTTCCGGGTCCAGCAGGACCTCAAGTTCGCTTCGCGACAGGTCGGTGTGCTCCAGGGCGACATCGATGACCGGGCGGCCCTGCTGATAGGCCTTCTTGGCAATCTCAGCAGCCTTCTGATAACCGATGATCGGGTTCAACGCCGTGACCAGGATCGGGTTGCGCGACAGCGCCTCCTTGAGCCTGGCCTCGTTGACCTTGAATGTGGCGATGGCTTTGTCGGCCAGCAGTCGGCTGACGGTGGACATCAGGGCGATACTGTTCAGCAGGTTCTGGGCGATGATCGGCAGCATCACGTTCAGCTCGAAGTTGCCAGACTGACCGGCGACGGTGATCACCGTGTCGTTGCCAATCACCTGGGCCGCCACCATCGCGGTGGCTTCAGGAATGACCGGATTGACTTTGCCAGGCATGATCGAGGAGCCCGGCTGCAGGCCTTCGAGCTCGATCTCTCCCAGGCCCGCCAGCGGACCGGAGTTCATCCAGCGCAGGTCGTTGGCGATTTTCATCAGCGACACCGCTGTGGTCTTCAACTGACCGGAGACCGCCACCGCGGTGTCCTGGGAACCGATCAATGCGAACAGATTCTTGCCCGGGGTGAACTGCACCTGAGTCAGTTGCGTCAGTTGCTGGCTGAACAGCTCGGCAAAGCGTGGATGAGCATTGACCCCAGTACCGACCGCCGTCCCTCCCTGGGCCAGGGATTGCAGACTGGGCAACAAGGCTTGCAGATGCTCGACATTGGCTTTGAGTTGTTGTGCCCACCCCTCCAGCACCTGGCTCAAGCGCACGGGCATGGCATCCATCAGGTGAGTGCGACCGGTCTTGATGAACGGGTGGACTTGCTCGGCCTTGCGTTCGATCACCTGCACCAGATGCATCAGCGCCGGCAGCAATTGCTCATGCAAGGCCAGTGCAGCACTGACGTGAATACTGGTGGGAATGATGTCGTTGCTGCTCTGGCCGCAATTAACGTGATCATTCGGGTTGACCGGCTCACCCAGCAGACGGCTGGCCAGCGTCGCGATCACCTCGTTGGCGTTCATGTTGGAGCTGGTGCCGGAACCGGTCTGGAAGATATCCACAGGGAAATGCTCCATGAAGTTGCCTTCGAGCAACCCCTGCGCCGCATCGACAATGGCCTTGCCCTGGGCCGCGCTGATTTGCTCCAGCTCCACGTTCGCCCGAGCGGCGGCGGCCTTGGCCAGGATCAGGGCGCGAATGAACTGCGCCGGCATGCGTTGGCCGCTGACAGGAAAATTATCCACGGCGCGCTGGGTCTGCGCACCGTAGAGGGCCCCCATCGGGACCTGCAGTTCGCCCATGCTGTCGCGCTCAATACGGGTATTACTCATCAGGGAATCCTTGCACCAGTTCATTAAGAGGGATGGATGGCTCCAAGGCGCAGGTCGCCAGCGCCCAGGCGTGGCTCTGCCAGCGCTTGAGGCGGCAACGGCAAAGCGATTGTTGTTCGAGGTCGCGCAGTGGACGCCACGCCTGGTCGATACACAGCGTGCGCCAGTGCCAGGGCAGCGCCGTGTCGGAGGCCGTGTCGAGCAGCAAACGAAACGCTGTTTCGGCGACCATCCACGGCGAAGTGGCGGTGCAGCAGGCCAGATAGCGGCCTTCGGCCAGGTAGTGTTCGATTAGCCGCGGCTCGTCAGGGCTCATCGCACAGCGGATCTGGCGACTCATCCAGCGCCAGCTTTCAAGATAGGGTTGTTCGTGCAGGGCGACACTCATGACCGGGGCTCACTCGGCGAATGAGATTCATTATTAGATGATAATAAGACGCAACACAAGAGTTGCGAACACCCTGGAGGTCATGAACAAAAAAGGCGCGGCATCCCATGGATGACGCGCCTTCTTTTGTGGCGATGGGAAATCAGCTTCCGGCCACGGTCATCCGCTCGATCAGGACCGAGCCGGTACGGATATTACTGCGCAGCTCCAGGTCGTTCCCTACCGCCAGAATCTGCTTGAACATATCGCGCATGTTACCGGCGATGGTGACTTCCTGGACCGCAAACTGAATTTCACCGTTCTCGACCCAGAACCCCGCCGCGCCACGGGAATAGTCTCCGGTGACCATGTTCAGGCCGTGGCCCATCAGCTCCGTCACCAGCAGGCCACGGCCCATACGACGCAGCAAAGCCGCCTGATCCTCTTCACCATGGGTCACGAAAAGGTTGTGCACGCCACCGGCATTGGCGGTGCTGGGCATGCCGAGCTTGCGACCCGAATAGGTGCCGAGAATGTAGGAAACCAGTTCACCCTTCTCCACGAATGGCTTGGCGTAGGTGGCCAGGCCGTCACCGTCGAAGGCCGAGCTGCCCATGGCTTGCATCAGGTGCGGACGCTCATCGATGGTCATCCATTCCGGGAACAGTTTCTGTCCAAGCGCGCCTTCAAGAAACGATGATTTGCGATACAAATTGCCGCCGGACACCGCCGACAGGAAACTGCCGAACAATCCACCGGCCAGCTCGGCGGCAAACAGCACCGGCACTTCACAGGTCGGCACCGGTCGCGCGCCCAAGCGACTGGCCGCCCGCTGCGCGGCTTTACGGCCAATACTCACCGGGTCCGCGAGCCGATTGCCCTGGCGGTTCACGTCATACCAGTAGTCGCGCTGCATCTGGCCGTCGGCTTCAGCGATCATGACGCAACTGAGGCTGTGCCGGGTCGACGCATAACCGCCGATAAAACCGTGGCTGTTACCGTATACACGACAGCCTTGATGAGTATTGAGGGTCGTGCCGTCGGCGTTTTTGATCCGCGGGTCGGCGTCGAAGGCCGCCGCCTCACAACGCAACGCCTGCTCGATAGCTTGTTCCGGGGTGATGTCCCAAGCGTGGAACAGGTCGAAGTCTCGCAGTTCCTTGCACATCAGCGCGGCGTCGGCCAGGCCCGAAGCCTCGTCTTCAGAGGTGTGCTTGGCTATCGCCAGCGCCGCAGCCACCGTTTCACGAATGGCGTCAGGACCACTGGCCGACGTGCTGGCCGAGCCCTTGCGCTGGCCGGCGTACAAGGTGATGCCAAATCCCTGGTCGCGATTGAACTCGACGGTCTCCACCTCGCGCTGGCGAACCGATGTCGACAGACCTTGTTCCAGAGAGACCGCCACCTCACACGCACTGGCGCCCTGTCGCTTGGCTTCGGCGAGGATCTGCTCGACTTGTTCCTGCAGTGCCGGCAATGCTTGCGGGCCGACGCTCTGAACTGCACTCATGGTATTCTCCACTCAAATTCTGCTTTCGGTTAAGACTTTGTACATAAAGTGCCTGCGCGACTTTTTGTACAAACCCTTGGTCTTCGAGCGACCGGGCCGGACAAGCGGCCCCCGACTGGTTATCATGGCGGCGTTTCTTTGCGGACTGCCACCATGGTTGATTCTTACGACGACTCCCTCTACGAGGGTGAAAAAAGCAAATCCCAGGTCAAACGCGAGCTGCATGCTCTGGTTGACCTCGGCGAGCGCCTGACAACACTCAAGCCTGACTTGCTGGCCAAACTGCCTCTGACCGACGCCTTGCGCCGGGCCCTGGCCGATGCGCCCAAGCACACCGCGAATATCGCGCGTAAACGGCACCTGCAATTCATCGGCAAACTGATGCGCGATCAGGACACTGACGCCATTCTGGTTCTGCTCGATCAACTCGATGCCTCCACCCGGCAGTACAACGAACGTTTCCATGGCCTGGAACGCTGGCGCGATCGCCTGATCGCAGGCGATGACGGCGTGCTGGAAAAATTCGTCATCGACTACCCGGAGGCTGACCGTCAGCAATTGCGCTCCCTGATCCGTCAGGCCCAGCACGAACTGGCGCATAACAAGCCACCCGCCTCAAGCCGTAAAATCTTCAAATACATTCGTGAGCTGGACGAGACCCAACGCGGCCTGCGCTGAGTTCCATCCGGCCCTGTAGGAGCTGGCGAAGCCTGCGATCTTTTGATCTTTCGCTTGAGACTCAAGTGTATTGGGAAAGATCGCAGCCTCGTTGCACTCGACAGCTCCTACACCAGCTCCTACACCACCTCCTACGCAGCTCATAGGGGACCGTATCATCCTTAAGCGCCCGTGCCACCCACGGTAATCGCATCAATCTTCAAGGTCGGCTGACCGACACCCACCGGCACCGATTGCCCGTCCTTGCCGCACGTTCCCACGCCGCTGTCCAGCGCCAGATCGTTACCGACCATCGACACCTTGCTCATCGCCTCCGGCCCGTTGCCGATCAGGGTCGCGCCCTTGACCGGCGCAGTGATCTTGCCGTCTTCGATCAGGTAAGCCTCACTGGTGGAAAACACGAATTTACCGCTGGTGATGTCCACCTGGCCGCCGCCGAGGTTGGCGCAGTAAATGCCCTTTTTCACCGAAGCGATGATTTCCGCCGGATCGCTCTGGCCACCCAGCATGTAGGTGTTGGTCATGCGCGGCATCGGCAGATGCGCGTAAGACTCACGGCGACCATTGCCGGTACGGGCCACGCCCATCAGGCGAGCGTTGAGCTTGTCTTGCATGTAACCCTTGAGCACGCCGTTCTCGATCAGGGTGGTGCATTCGGTCGGGGTGCCTTCATCGTCAACGCTCAGGGAGCCGCGACGCCCGGCCAGGGTGCCATCATCGACGATGGTGCAGAGTTTCGAAGCAACCATTTCGCCCATGCGGCCGCTGTAGGCCGAGCTGCCCTTACGGTTGAAGTCGCCTTCCAGACCGTGCCCCACCGCTTCGTGCAGTAGCACACCGGACCAGCCGGAGCCCAGCACCACCGGCAACGTGCCGGCCGGCGCCGGGATCGCTTCAAGGTTGACCAGGGCCTGGCGCAGCGCTTCTCGGGCGTAACCCATGGCGCGGTCTTCGCTGAGGAAATAACGGTAATCGGTGCGCCCGCCGCCGCCATGGCCGCCGCGCTCGCGACGACCGTTCTGCTCGACGATCACACTGACATTGAAACGCACCAGAGGCCGGACGTCCGCCGCCAGACCGCCGTCGGTGGACGCCACCAGGATCCGCTCCCAGACCCCGGCCATGCTCACCGATACTTGCTGGATGCGTGGATCAAGGGCGCGAGTGGCGACGTCGATGCGCTTGAGCAGCTCGACCTTTTCGGCGCGGCTCATGACTTCCAGCGGGTTGTCCGGCGCATACAACTGCGTCACGTCCTGGCTACTGAAGGCCTGTACCCTGCCGTTCTGCCCGGCCCGGGAAATCGAACGAGCGGCACGGGCTGCGGCACCCAGTGCTTCAAGGGTGATGGCGTTACTGTAGGCAAAGCCGGTCTTTTCCCCGGACTGAGCACGCACGCCCACGCCCTGGTCAAGGTTGAAACTACCCTCCTTGACGATGCCGTCTTCCAGCGACCAGGACTCGGATATCTGCCCCTGGAAATACAGGTCGGCTGCATCGATGCCCGGGCCGGCCAGGTCGCCCAGCACCCCTTGCAGGCTTTCCAGGGTGACGCCACCGGGGGCTAGAAGGTGTTCACTGACTGAGGATAACAACCCGCTCATATGTTCTACGCCTTGAATTCGTCGTCTTGGACAGGCCGCTGTCGTGCGCCCTGCGAGAAAAAGCGCCGATGGCTAGCCACCGGCATACGCGCCCGGATGGACGCCTGTTCGCTGCTGTCGCGCTCGGCCAGCAAAACGGCCTCGCCTTGATCCTGTTGCGCCAGCACACGGCCCCACGGGTCGACTATCGCTGCATGGCCAAAGGTTTCCCGTGGCCCGGGATGCAGCCCACCCTGAGCGGCGGCCAGCACATAACACTGGGTCTCGATAGCCCGGGCGCGAATCAACACCTCCCAATGGGCGGCACCGGTCACGGCGGTAAACGCCGAGGGCGCGGTGATCAATTCAGCCCCGGCGGCGCGCAACTCGCTGTAGAGCTCCGGGAAACGCAAGTCATAACAAACCGACAGGCCAACCCGCCCTACGGGTGTATCGGCCACCACCACGTTGTAGCCATAAGCATAGTCATCAGACTCGCGATAACGGCCGCGATTGTCCGCCACATCCACATCGAACAGGTGCAGCTTGTCGTAGCGCGCGACGATCTGGCCTTGATCGTCGATCAGCAACGAACAGGCATGCACCCTGGCGTCCGGTTGGTCCACCGGCGGCAACGGCAGCGTGCCGGCCACAATCCATAACTTGAGGTCACGGGCGGTCTGTTTCAACCAGGGCAGGATCGGTCCCTGACCAAAGGCCTCGGCGCGACCGATGTCCGCCACATCCCGCCGGCCCATGGCCGCAAAGTTTTCAGGCAGCACCGCCAGCCTTGCGCCGCCAGCGGCAGCCTGTTCCAGCAGCACACGAGCGCGGGCCAGATTGGCGAGCACATCGCTTTGGCTGACCATTTGAATCACTGCCACTGGCATGGTGCTTCCCCTCACTTCTCGTATCACTCACCTGTGGGAGCGGGCTTGCTCGCGAAGGCGGTATGCCTGCCCCATCAAATGTTGGATGTGCCGACGCTTTCGCGAGCAAGCCCGCTCCCACAGGAGATCGGCATCAACCGGTCAGAACGGCTTGTCGAAGGTAATCTTCGGCTCTTTCCACGGGCCCTTGACGTCGTATCTTACGCTGGCAAAGCGCGCCACACGGTCGCCGATCAGTTTGTCGATCAGAAACAGCGCCCCACCCACCGCTGGCGCGCCGACAATCAGCGCTGCAATGGGCAGGTTGTTGGTCACCGGCAGCGTCACCTGCAACTTGGCGTCGACCCGGTCGGCCACCATATCCAACGTTCCATTGAGTTCCAGATTACTCGACGGCCCCGTCAGGGTGATCGGTTCACGGGTCACATAGACACCGTCGCTGGCCACCAGCAGTCCCTTGACCCGATCGTAGCTCAAGCCTTTGCCGAACAGGTCAGAGAAGTCCAGGCGCAAGCGTCGGCCGATGGAGTTGAAATTCAACAGACCGAACACCCGCAACGCTTGAGCGCCCCCTTCTACCTCGACGAACTGCCCCTTGTTCAGCGACGCATCGAGACTCCCGGAAAAACGTTTCGTGGCGACCCATGCCGGTGAGCCGGGCCAGCGCCCATCGACATCCAGGCGGAATTTCTCGCTGGTCACGCTCGGCGCATAGCCCCAGCCCTTGAGCACATCGGCCAGGTTCTTGCCACCGATGCGGCCTTTGTACCAACTGCTGGTGGAGCCGGGGACACCTTCCCAGCCGCCATTGCCGCTCAAGACCATGCCCTTGAGGCCCATATCCAGGTTGTTCAAGGCAATGCCCTTGCCTGTCGGACGCACCTTCAACGACCAGGCACCAATCAGGTCGGGCCCCTGGAACAACTGGTCAATGACAATATCCATGGCCGGAATGTTGCTGGGATCGACCGAGGCCAGCGGGTCCGGCGCGTTTTCGTCGGTCTGGACCGTCGGGTCGGCGGCCGGCAGACGAATGTAGTCAAGCTTGATACCGATCGGTGCGGCCTTCGCGTCCGGCAGACTGGCGGTGCCCTTGGCCTGCTGGCTGGCAAGTCGCAAAGCCCAGGCGTCAGGCTTGCGGTCCAGTTGCACCGACGCCCGGTCCAGGGTCGTGCCCATGGCAGTGAGCTTGCCGATGTTCAGATCAACACTGCTGAGCAGTTGTTTGGCGCTACCGCCCGGATCCTGCCCCGCATACTTGCCCACCAGCTCTTGCCACGGACTGACATCCAGTTCCGATAATGTCCCGCGCAGGCGCAGGCCCTTGCCTCCCGGCAGAATCGCATCACCGCTACCGAGCAAGAGCTCACCGCGACCGTCTGCAACCTGTCCGTTCGGCGCCGCGTAGGTGAAGCTGGCCAGGTCGCCATAATCCACCCAGTAACGGCGCTCGGCGCCTTGCAAGGTCATGCGAAACACCGTGTCACGCCCGGCATCGGCCGCCAGACCGAAAGGCGCGGGCAGATCCACGGCCACGCCCTTGAGACTGGAACTGACCGACAGTTGGCTGTCGGCACCGTCCAGGATCACCTGCAGCTGATACGGCACCACCCCGGCCACCGGCAACGGCTGTGTAACCTTCAGCCAGTCAGTGAGTTTCTTGACCTCTACCTGCCCGGAGGCGGCCACCCGCGTCGTCAGTTCACCAGCACGGCCTTCGGCAAAAATCTGCGCGGTCACGGGTCGGTCGAACGCTCGGGCCGCGATATTCTTGCCGCTCAGTCCTTTGTTGCTGTCGAAGCGGAAATCGCCCCTGAGCTGCGTCAGCTCCAGCACCGGCTCGCTGAGCTTGAGCCGGGCCTTGTCGGTCTTGAAGTCCACCAGGATCTTCGGTTCTTCGCCTTTCGCCAAAGGAATATCCAGCTTCACACTGCCTTGCAGGCCGCCCTCGCCTTCCCAGCCGGCGAACGTCTGCGCCGTACCGATCGGCGCCGTCTGCAGGATTTTCAAACCGTCGCCCAAGCCCCCGGCGAATTCGCCGTCCAACAGCAGATGGGAGTTCTGGCCGCTGGGCACATGGGGGATGTTCACCGAAACATTCCTGACCTGGGTGTCCAGTAACTGCCCCTGGCTTGCAAAGATACGCACGCCGCTGTCTTCGACGAAAACATCACCGCTGACCTTGCTCACCGAAGGCCAACCCGGCTGAAACGCCAGCTCGGCATCATGCACCTTGAAAAACAGGCTGATGCTGCGAGCCGCGTCTTCGGCGCCCTGGTTCAGCGAACCTTGATACTGGAAAAAACCCTGATCCACCGCGCCCTTGACGATTGCGGTGCGCAGCCACTCATCCAGAGCAGGGCTCAGGACAGCAGGCAGGTACTTGGCGGTATAGCGCCCGTCGCCATCCACCAGGCCGACCCGCAGGTCCATGTAGTCTTCCTGGCTGTGGTCAAAATGCAGGCGAATCAGGAAGTCACCGGCAATCCGGCCCTCCTCCCCCAGTACTTTCAGGTACGGCGCAATCAGCGTGAAACCTTGTTTGTCCAGCTTCCAGGTCAACCGGGCGTTGGCCTGCAAGTATTGCCAGGGCTTGGCGAAGATAGGGTCCAGGTGCAGGGAAAAATCCTTGCTGTCCATGCGCAGCTCGCCGCCGCCCAGGTCGCCGCTCAGGCTCCCGGACACGTTGCGCGCCGCCGGGGCGCCGCGATAGGCATCAAAGCCTACGGTGTCCAGGTTGGTGGCGAAGCTGACTTTCTGATCACCGCTGTTCTGCGGACGGTAGTCCACCAGCACGTTGCGCAGGCCGCCCGTGAACTTGAGCCGGTCGATCGCCGTGGCAACGCCTTCAGGCAACGGCGCCAGGGCGTGGAGCAACGGCGTCAGCGGTGTGAGGTCGAGGCGATCAGCCTGCACGTGCCAGAGTTCTTCGGTTTTTTCGGTGGCGTTGTTCTGTTGCAACTGCAGGCGCGATTCCCAACGGGTTTCGCCCAGGCTCATTGCCAGGGAATCGAAGGTTGCGCTGAATCCCTGGCCACTGCGCTGGAAATACCCGTTGAGCGCCAGGTTATGGATCTGTACCGGCTTGCGCTCGGCATAGGCGCCCTGGATGTCCGGCGCGTTCAGTCGAATGGCCGCGCTTTGCACGGTGCCCGCCCCCCAGCTCAGCCAGAACTCTGCGCCCGCCTTGATCCGGGAAAAATGCCATTGTCGGGTCAGGCGTTCCGGCAGCCATTTGGACCAATCGCTTTGCGGCAGGCTCAGGTAGACATCGGCCTGGCCGTTCTTCCAGTCGCTGGCGCGGATACGGGTGCGCAGGTTGATCGCGACGGGCTGGCCGTCAGGCAGGGTCAGTCGTGCATCCAGACGCTGACGGGCAATACCGGTGCGCAGGCTCAGGCCAACATAGGTCAGGGTCAGCGGCGGTTGCTCCAGCGGCTGCAAGGTCACTTGGCTGTCGAGCACCGACAGCTTCGCGATCATCTGCATGCGTTCGAGCAGTTGCTGAGGATCCAGGGGCTGATCGTCCTGCACTGGCAGCCCCTCCAGGGCCCACTTGCCGTCGGCGCCCTCCTTGAGGCTGATCTTCAGGCCGCTGAGTTCCAGGTGAGCAATGCGCACCTGGCGCGCCACCAGGCTGCCCCACAAGTCCGGCACGGCCCGTACCTGATCCAGATGCAAGGCATTGGCGCCCTCGCCGACCATCACGTCGTGGGCCAGCAAGATGGGCGCCAGGGCGCTCCAGCGACCGTCCAGGCTGCCGATATGCACGGGGATACCCAATGCTTCGCTGGCGCGGGTCTGGACCTCGGCGCGGTATTCGGCCACCAGCGGAGCCAGTTCTCGTCCAAGGCTGACATACAGTGCCACCAGCACCAACAGCAGCGCGCACAGGCCCAGGCCCCAACGGGTCAGCGCGGCCAAAATGCGTGTCAGACGCTCCATGTCAGCGGGCTCCCCTGGCAAAAGTATTCAAATCCGCGGGGCTGCCGCTCATGAAGCCACTTCAGAGCAGCACCACGTCGTATTGTTCCTGGGAATACATGGTTTCCACCTGAAAGCGAATCGTACGACCGATAAAGGCCTCCAGTTCCGCAACGTTTCCTGACTCTTCATCGAGCAGGCGATCCACCACTTTCTGGTTCGCCAACACTCTATAACCTGTGGCCTGGTAAGCGCGTGCCTCCCGGAGGATTTCCCGGAAGATTTCGTAACACACGGTTTCCGGGGTCTTGAGCTTGCCCCGGCCCTGGCAACTGCTGCACGGTTCGCACAGAACTTGCTCAAGGCTCTCGCGAGTGCGCTTGCGGGTCATCTGCACCAGGCCTAGCTCGGTGATACCGATGATGTTGGTCTTGGCGTGGTCGCGCTCAAGTTGTTTTTCCAGGGTCCGCAGCACCTGGCGCTGGTGCTCTTCATGCTCCATGTCGATGAAGTCGATGATGATGATTCCGCCCAGGTTGCGCAGGCGCAGCTGACGAGCGATGGCGGTGGCCGCTTCCAGGTTGGTCTTGAAGATGGTTTCTTCGAGGTTGCGATGGCCGACGAACGCTCCGGTGTTGACGTCAATGGTGCTCATGGCCTCGGCCGGGTCCACCACCAGATAGCCGCCGGACTTGAGCGGCACCTTGCGCTCCAGGGCCTTCTGGATTTCGTCTTCGACGCCGTACAGGTCGAAAATCGGCCGCTCGCCGGGGTAATGCTCGAGACGATCAGCAATCTCCGGCATCAGCTCCGCGACAAACTGGGTGGTTTTCTGGAAGGTTTCCCGGGAGTCGATGCGGATTTTCTCGATCTTGGGGCTGACCAGGTCCCGCAGGGTCCGCAACGCCAGACCGAGGTCTTCGTAGATCACGCTGGGGGTGGCGATGGTCTTGATCTGATCGGCGATCTGGTCCCAGAGCCTGCGCAAGTAGCGGATGTCCATGAGAATTTCATCGGCCCCGGCCCCTTCGGCGGCGGTGCGCAGGATGAAACCTCCCGCTTCCTTGATGCCCTCTTTCTCCACGCAATCGCTGACCACCTGCTTGAGGCGCTCGCGCTCGGCTTCGTCTTCGATCTTCAGGGAAATGCCAACGTGGGCGGTACGCGGCATGTACACCAGGTAGCGCGACGGAATCGACAACTGCGTGGTCAGGCGCGCGCCCTTGGAACCGATGGGGTCCTTGGTGACCTGGACCACCAGGCTCTGGCCTTCATGAACCAGGGCACTGATGCTCTCCACGGCCGGGCCTTCACGCATGGATATTTCCGAGGCATGAATGAATGCCGCGCGATCCAGGCCAATGTCGACGAACGCCGCCTGCATGCCCGGCAACACCCGCACCACCTTGCCTTTATAGATATTGCCGACGATGCCACGTTTTTGCGTGCGCTCGACGTGAACTTCTTGCAGAACACCGTTTTCAACCACCGCCACGCGCGATTCCATCGGCGTGATGTTGATCAGGATCTCTTCACTCATGGCAGGGTCTCGTTCAGGCGTGTTCACGATAATGGCCGCATCAAGTCAGACGGCGCTCAGCGCGCGCTCAGGGTTTGCCAACAGGGTATGCCGAAATGGCCCAACAGCTCCGAGGTTTCGCACAGCGGCAAGCCGACCACGGCTGAATAGCTGCCTTCAAGCCCGGCGACAAATACCGCCCCCCAGCCCTGAATACCATAGCCGCCGGCCTTGTCCCGGGGCTCACCGCTGTTCCAATAGGCTAGCGCTTGCTGCTCGGTGATGGTGCGAAAGCTCACCCGGCTGCGGACCACACGGGATTCACAACGTTGTCCGTCCAGCACGGCAATGGCGGTCAGCACCTCATGGTCACGACCGGACAGGCTCAAAAGCATCGCCATGGCGTCGGCCTGATCCAGCGGCTTGCCCAGAATCCGCCCGTCCAGCACCACGGCGGTGTCGGCGCCCAGCACGCAGCCGTCCACGCCTGCGGCCAAAACACATCGCCCGGCCTCGGCCTTGCCGCGCGCCAGGCGTTCGACATAGGCCGAAGGGGTTTCGTCATCCAGGGGAGTTTCATCGATGTCCGCATTGACGGCGGTGAATGACACGCCAATCTGTGCGAGCAACTCACGCCGACGCGGCGAGCCTGAGGCGAGGTACAGCGGTTTCATCAGGACATCTCCCTCTCAAGGTGCGGGCCAATGCCTGACCGAATCAGTTGATTTTGAAACGCAGGCGCAAGCCACGCAAACCGAAGCTGACCCACGGCCAGAGCAAGGCACTGACCAGCGCCGGCAGCACCAGCGCCAGGGTCGGCTGGCGATTGCCGGTCAGCGCGCTGAGCCACAGTTGCACCAACTGCGCCAGGCCAAAAATCACCAGGATCACCAGGCACTGCTGCCACATGGGGAACATCCGCAGCCGTTGTTGCAGCGATAGCACCAGGAACGTGATCAGCGTCAGGATCAGCGCGTTCTGCCCCAGCAACGTGCCATAAAGCACGTCCTCGGCCAGCCCCAGGCACCAGGCGGTGACCATGCCGACCTTGTGCGGCAGCGCCAGCGCCCAGAATGCCAGCAGCAGCGCCAGCCACAGCGGGCGCAGGATTTCCATGAATTGTGGCAGCGGCGAAACGCTGAGCAACAGGCCGATGGCGAACGTCAGCCAGACCATCCAGCCGTTACCGGAATGTGTACTGCTCATTATTCTCGTGCTCCCCTGGTGGCTGGCGCGGCGGCCGGCGTGGAGACAGGCGGTTTGGCCGCAGGCCTTGCGGGTTGAGTCGCCGGCGCTTGGGTGGCCGGGGTCGCAGCCGGAGCGGTCGCTGGCGTTGGAGCCGGGGTCGTTGCAGCCGGGGCAGGTGCCGGTGTTGTGCCCGGGGCTGTCGCCGGGGCAACCGGGGTCGCGGTCGACTCGCCGTTCTGCCGGTCCTCGGCCTCCTGGGCCACGGCGGCGTCGTTGGCGCGCTCTTCCGGGGTGCGGTTGTCGCTGAATACCAGCAGCAGGTATCGGCTGCGATTCAGCGCAGCCGTTGGCACCGCACGCACGATGGCGAACGGCTGACCGGAGTCGTGTATGACCTCCTTGACCGTCGCCACCGGATACCCGGCCGGGAATCGCTGACCGAGACCGGAGCTGACCAGCAGGTCGCCTTCCTTGATGTCGGCGGTGTCTGCGACATGCCGCAGCTCCAGGCGCTCCGGATTACCGGTGCCGCTGGCAATCGCCCGCAAGCCGTTGCGGTTGACCTGCACGGGAATGCTATGGGTGGTATCGGTCAGCAACAACACGCGAGAGGTGTAGGGCATCAACTCCACCACCTGCCCCATCAGGCCGCGGGCATCGAGTACCGGCTGGCCGAGGACAACACCGTCGCGCTCACCCTTGTTGATGATGATGCGATGGGTAAAGGGGTTGGGGTCCATACCGATCAACTCGGCCACTTCGACCTTCTCGTTGACCAGCGCCGAGGAATTGAGCAACTCGCGCAGCCGCACGTTCTGCTCGGTGAGGGCCGCCAGCTTCTGCATGCGTCCCTGCAACAGCAGGTTCTCGGTCTTGAGTTTTTCGTTTTCGGCCACCAACTCGGTTCGGCTGCCGAATTGGCTGGCCACACCCTGCCACAAGCGCTGCGGCAAATCGGTGATCCAGTAGGATTCCATCAATACCAGCGACATCTGGCTGCGCACTGGCTTGAGCAGCGTGAAACGGGCATCGACCACCATCAGCGCGACCGACAGCACGGTCAGCACCAGCAGGCGCACACCCAATGAGGGGCCTTTGGCGAAAAGCGGTTTAATAGGCCGCTCCTCCCAGGCAAATGTTTTCTTTATTCATACGGCATCAAACCGGCCTGGATACGAATGACAGAAGATAAACGTCAACGGGCAGCACTGCAAAGTGCTGCCCGGGGAGCGAACAACATAGACCATCCAGGCGGGCTTATTCGCTGGAGAGCAGATCCATGGTGTGCTTGTCCATCATTTCCAATGCACGGCCACCGCCGCGGGCAACGCAAGTCAGCGGGTCTTCGGCAACGATCACCGGCAAGCCGGTTTCCTGGGCCAGCAGCTTGTCGAGGTCACGCAGCAGCGCGCCACCACCGGTCAGCACCAGGCCGCGCTCGGCGATGTCCGACGCCAGTTCCGGCGGCGACTGCTCCAGAGCACTCTTGACCGCCTGCACGATGGTCGCCAGCGACTCTTGCAGCGCTTCGAGCACTTCGTTGGAGTTGAGGGTGAATGCACGTGGAACGCCTTCAGCCAGGTTACGGCCGCGAACGTCGACTTCACGCACTTCGCCGCCCGGATAGGCCGTGCCGATTTCCTGTTTGATACGCTCGGCGGTGGATTCGCCGATCAGGCTGCCGTAGTTGCGACGCACGTAGGTGATGATCGCTTCGTCGAAACGGTCGCCACCCACACGTACGGACTCGGCGTAGACCACACCGTTGAGGGAGATCAAGGCGATTTCAGTGGTACCACCACCGATGTCGACGACCATCGAACCACGGGCCTCTTCGACCGGCAGGCCGGCACCGATGGCAGCGGCCATCGGTTCTTCGATCAGGAACACTTCACGGGCACCGGCGCCAAGGGCCGACTCACGGATGGCACGACGCTCCACCTGGGTGGACTTGCAGGGCACGCAGATCAGCACACGAGGGCTGGGCTGCAGGAAACTGTTTTCGTGAACTTTGTTGATGAAGTACTGCAGCATCTTTTCGCAGACGCTGAAGTCGGCGATCACGCCGTCCTTCATGGGGCGAATGGCTGCAATGTTGCCCGGAGTACGGCCCAGCATGCGCTTGGCTTCGGTACCGACAGCCACGACACTTTTCTGGTTACCGTGGGTGCGGATGGCCACGACCGAGGGTTCATTCAGGACGATACCGCGCTCGCGCACGTAAATAAGGGTGTTGGCAGTGCCCAGGTCAATGGAAAGATCGCTGGAAAACATGCCACGCAGTTTCTTGAACATGGGAAAGGGACCCTAGGCAACGCGTGGGTAAAAAAGTGCGGCAAACTCTAACAACGACAGGGATTTTGGGCAAGGCGCCAATATGTTAAATTGGCCGCTTTTATGTGCACCAAACCCCACAATCGCGGCCAGTGCCCTGTTTCGCAGATACGTTCCTTTTTTGACGAGTGTCTATTGTCGTCAGACAAGGCGCCGCGACGAGTCATAGCCCGCTATGGCGAGAAGCGGCAACGCAGCATGACGGCAATAGACGCCGTCAAAAAGGAACAGTATCTGTGATACAGGGCACTGGACCGTAGAAATGCGGTAGTGTTCCGACAATCTAACACACGGACAGATTGCGTCCGTTTTGTTTTCCACTGGAGAATCCCATGGCGCTTGAACGCTCCGACGTGGAAAAAATCGCTCATCTGGCCTGTCTGGGCCTCGATGAAGCCGATCTTCCACACATTACTTCTGCCCTGAACAGCATTCTGGGGCTGGTCGACGAGATGCAGGCGGTCAACACCGACGGCATCGAACCCCTGGCCCACCCACTGGAAGCCAGCCAGCGCCTGCGCGCCGACGTCGTGACCGAGTCCAATCACCGCGAGGCCTACCAGTCCATCGCACCAGCGGTCGAAAACGGCCTGTACCTGGTTCCGAAAGTCATCGACTAAAGGGAAAGAGCCTCTCATGCATCACATGACCCTGGCCGAGATCGCCCGCGGACTCGCCGATAAAAAGTTTTCTTCCGAAGAGCTGACCCAGACCCTGCTGGCGCGCATCGCCCAGCTCGACCCGCAGCTCAACAGCTTCATCAGCCTCACCGAAGAACTGGCCCTGAGCCAGGCCAAGGCCGCCGACGCCCGTCGCGCCAACGGTGAGAGCGGCGCCCTGCTCGGCGCTCCGATTGCCCACAAGGATCTGTTCTGCACCCAAGGCATCCGCACCAGTTGCGGCTCGAAGATGCTCGACAACTTCAAAGCCCCGTACGATGCCACCGTGGTCGCCAAACTGGCCGCCGCCGGCGCCGTGACCCTGGGCAAGACCAACATGGACGAATTCGCCATGGGTTCGGCCAACGAGTCGAGCTACTACGGCGCCGTGAAAAACCCGTGGAACCTGGAACACGTACCGGGTGGTTCATCCGGTGGTTCCGCCGCCGCCGTGGCCGCGCGCCTGTTGCCGGCCGCCACCGCCACCGACACCGGCGGTTCGATTCGCCAGCCGGCGGCATTCACCAACCTCACGGGCCTCAAGCCGACCTATGGCCGCGTCTCGCGCTGGGGCATGATCGCCTACGCCTCCAGCCTCGACCAGGGCGGCCCGCTGGCCCGCACCGCCGAAGACTGCGCGATCCTGCTGCAAGGCATGGCCGGCTTCGATCCGAACGATTCCACCAGCATCGATGAGCCCGTGCCGGACTACAGCGCCAGCCTCAACGGCTCGTTGCAGGGCCTGCGCATCGGCGTGCCGAAGGAATATTTCAGCGCCGGACTGGACCCGCGCATCGCCGAGCTGATCCAAAACAGCGTCAAAGAGCTGGAGAAGCTCGGCGCGGTGATCAAGGAAATCAGCCTGCCGAACATGCAGCACGCGATTCCGGCGTACTACGTGATCGCCCCGGCGGAAGCGTCCTCGAACCTGTCGCGTTTCGACGGCGTGCGCTTCGGCTATCGCTGCGAAAACCCGGACAACCTGATGGACCTGTACAAGCGTTCCCGTGGCGAAGGTTTCGGCGCCGAAGTGCAGCGCCGGATCATGGTCGGTGCCTACGCACTGTCCGCCGGCTACTACGATGCCTACTACCTCAAGGCGCAGAAAATCCGTCGTCTGGTGAAGAACGACTTCATGGCCGCCTTCAACGAGGTCGACATCATCCTTGGCCCGACCACGCCGAACCCGGCCTGGAAACTCGGCGCCAAGAGCAGCGACCCGGTCGCTGAGTACCTGGAAGACGTCTACACCATCACCGCCAACCTCGCTGGCCTGCCGGGCCTGTCCATGCCGGCCGGTTTCGTCGACGGCCTGCCGGTAGGCGTGCAGCTACTCGCGCCGTATTTCCAGGAAGGTCGCCTGCTCAATGTGGCGCACCAGTACCAGTTGAACACTGACTGGCACACCCGCACCCCAACCGGCTTCTGAGGAGAAACACATGCAATGGGAAGTCGTGATCGGGCTGGAGATTCATACCCAGCTCACCACCCGGTCGAAAATCTTTTCCGGTAGTTCCACCACCTTCGGTTCCGAGCCCAACACCCAGGCCAGCCTGGTCGACCTGGGCATGCCCGGCGTGCTGCCGGTGCTCAACGCCGAAGCCGTGCGCATGGCGGTGATGTTCGGTCTGGCGATTGACGCCGAGATTGGCCAGCACAACGTATTCGCCCGCAAGAACTACTTCTACCCGGACCTGCCCAAGGGCTACCAGATCAGCCAGATGGAGTTGCCGATTGTCGGCAAGGGCCACCTGGACATCGCCCTGGAAGACGGCACGGTCAAGCGCGTCGGCATCACCCGTGCGCACCTGGAAGAAGACGCCGGCAAGAGCCTGCACGAAGAGTTCAACGGCGCCACCGGCATCGACCTGAACCGTGCCGGCACGCCGTTGCTGGAAATCGTCTCCGAACCGGACATGCGCAGCGCCAAGGAAGCCGTGGCCTACGTCAAGGCGATCCACGCGCTGGTGCGCTACCTGGGCATTTGCGACGGCAACATGGCCGAAGGCTCGCTGCGTTGCGACTGCAACGTGTCGATCCGACCCAAAGGCCAGGTTGAATTCGGCACCCGCTGCGAGATCAAGAACGTCAACTCGTTCCGTTTCATCGAGAAGGCGATCAACAGCGAGATCCAGCGCCAGATCGAACTGATCGAGGACGGCGGCAAGGTCATCCAGCAGACCCGACTGTACGACCCGAACAAGGACGAGACCCGTCCGATGCGCAGTAAAGAGGAAGCCAACGACTACCGTTACTTCCCCGACCCGGACCTGCTGCCGGTGGTGATCGAGGACTCGTTCCTCAATGACGTGCGTGCCACCTTGCCGGAACTGCCACCCCAGAAACGCGAGCGCTTCCAGGCGCAGTTCGGGCTGTCGAGCTATGACGCCAACGTCCTGGCCACCAGCCGCGAACAGGCCGATTACTTCGAAAAAGTCGTGAGCATCGGCGGCGACGCCAAGCTGGCGGCCAACTGGGTGATGGTCGAGTTGGGCAGTCTGCTGAACAAGCAGGGCCTGGAGATCGACCAGTCGCCGGTGTCGGCCGAGCAACTGGGCGGCATGCTGTTGCGGATCAAGGACAACACCATTTCCGGCAAGATCGCCAAAATGGTCTTCGAAGCCATGGCCAATGGTGAAGGCAGCGCCGATGAGATCATCGAGAAGCGCGGCTTGAAGCAAGTCACCGACACCGGTGCGATCAGCGCCGTACTCGATGAAATGCTCGCGGCCAACGCCGAGCAAGTCGAGCAATACCGCGCGGCAGACGAAGCCAAGCGCGGCAAGATGTTCGGCTTCTTCGTCGGCCAGGCCATGAAAGCCTCCAAGGGCAAGGCCAACCCGCAACAGGTCAACGAACTGCTTAAAAGCAAGCTCGAGGGCTGATGACCATGGGGCCAGATCTCAAACCTGGCTCCATTTCCCCTTGTGGGAGCGAGCCTGTGGGAGCAAAGCTTGCTCGCGATGAAGACGCCTGGATCTGTCAGTGGACCGCGTTATCGTTCGTCGCGAGCAAGCTTTGCTCCCACAGGGTTTGCTCCAGCATCTTGTTTTCGGAATCCTTTCCATGAAGCGTCTTCTCGGCGCCTGCGCCCTGCTGTCCCTGCTGGCCGGTTGTGCCAGCCAGAGTGGGACGGTCGATCCACACGGCTATGACCAGACCGGCGTCGCCTCTTATTACGGTGCCAGGCACCATGGCAAGCGCACCGCCAGCGGCGAGCGCTTCAACCAGCATGGCCTGACCGCCGCCCATCGCCAGCTGCCGTTCGGCACGCGGGTGAAAGTCACCAACCTGAAAAACAACGACAGTGTCGTGGTCCGCATCAACGACCGTGGCCCCTACACTCGTGGCCGCCTGATCGATGTATCCCGCGCTGCGGCCGAACAACTGGGCATGTTGCGCAGCGGCACCGCACGGGTGCGCGTGCAAGCCCTCGACGATTGATAGACGGAGCCCGGTCATTTCCCTACTCAATGCCATCCCGCTGCTGAGCCTGATCGAACTGTTCGGTGGCCTGCTGTTGCTGATCGTCGGTGCCGAACTGCTGGTGCGCGCCGCCGTGGGCCTGGCGGCGCGCTTGCAGGTGCGACCGCTGATCATCGGCTTGAGCGTGGTCGCCTTTGGCAGCAGCGCCCCGCAAATGGCCGTCAGCCTGCAAGCGACCCTAGCGCAGAACGCCGACATCGCCGTGGGCAGCGTGATCGGCAGCAGCATCTTCAACATCCTCGTCACTCTCGGGTTGTCGGCCCTGATCATTCCGTTGCGCGTCTCGCGTCAACTGGTGCGCCTGGACATCCCGCTGATGATCGGCGCCAGCCTGCTGGTGTTCGTGCTGGCCTGGAACGAGGAACTGACGCAACTGGACGGCGTATTGCTGTTGATGGCCCTGGCGGTGTACCTGGGCCTGTTGCTGCGCCAGTCGCGGCATTCGGGACGACCGCATGGGATGGGCGTGGACGTGGCACAAGGGTCATGGCCCAAGAGCCTGTCGATGATGGTCGTGGGCCTGGCGATGCTGATTTTCGCCGGGCACTTGCTGTTGGGCGCGGCGGTGGAAGTGGCGACGGACCTGGGGCTGTCGGAACGCATCATCGGCCTGACCATCGTCGCCGTCAGCACCTCACTGCCGGAACTCGCCACCTCGCTGATCGCCGCCCTGCGGGGCCAGCGGGACATTGCCGTGGGCAACGTGATCGGCAGCAACCTGTTCAACCTGCTGGGCGTGCTGGGGGTGACAGCCCTCGCCGCGCCCTCGCCGCTCTCGGTGTCCCCCAATGCTCTGGATTTCGACCTGCCAGTGATGCTCGGCGTGGCGGTACTGTGCCTGCCGGTGTTTTACTCCGGCTACCGTGTCACCCGCGCCGAAGGCCTGCTGTTTTTGGGCTTGTACCTGGCCTATGGGCTGCATGTGGTGTCGTTCACCACCGGCATGCCCCTGGCCGGGCAACTGGAACGGCTGATGCTGTTCTATGTGCTGCCGGCCTTGCTCGCGTTTTTGCTGTTCACCTCCTTGCGCGCCTGGCGCCGTCAACACCACAAGAGGGATTTGCCATGACCGACACTCCAAAGACCGGCCTGGACATGCGTCGCCAGGTGATGGGCGACGCGTTCGTCGACCGTGCCCTGGGCAACGCCACCGAATTCACCCAGCCGCTGCAGGACTTCGTCAACGAACACGCCTGGGGCAGCGTCTGGAGCCGCGAAGGCCTGCCGCTCAAAACCCGCAGCCTGATCACCCTCGCCGCCCTCACCGCCCTCAAATGCCCGCAGGAACTCAAAGGCCACGTGCGCGGGGCCTTGAACAATGGCTGCACGGTAGAAGAGATTCGCGAGGCATTGCTGCATTGCGCGGTGTATGCCGGGGTGCCGGCGGCAATCGATGCATTCAGGGCGGCGCAGGAAGTGATCGATAGTTATCAAAAACCTGAGTGACAGTTCGATTGCTATCGCGAGCAGGCTCGCTCCCACAGGGATCGCAGGCGTACTGGAAACTTGTGTACACCGACCATCCACTGTGGGAGCGAGCCTGCTCGCGATTGGGCCTCAAGAACACCGCCAACCCAAGCCTTAGATCCACCCACCCCACTGCAACACAAAAATCCCCAGGTTGGTGGTAACCGCCGCCATCAGCGTGGTGATGACGATGATCGCCGCGGCCAGTTCATGGTTGCCATCGGCGGCGCGGGCCATGACGTAACTGGCGGCGGCGGTGGGGCTGCCAAAGTACAGGAACAGAATTCCCAGCTCCGCCCCGCGAAAGCCCCAGAGCCAGGCGCCGAGGGTGGCCAGCAACGGCAGGCCGATCATTTTTACCAGGCTCGAACTCAGGGCCATCTTGCCGCTTTTGCGCAGCGCCGCCAGCGACAGCGTGCCGCCGATGCAGATCAACGCCAGGGGCAAAGTCATCTGGGCAAGGTATTTGGCCGAGGTTTCGAACCAGTTCGGCAGGCCGATCTGCCAATAGGCCAACGGCGTGGCCACGACCACACTGATGATCAGCGGGTTGCTGACCACGCTTTTGCAGATGCTCCAGGGATCGGACTTGATCACCGGGCTGTAGACCGCCAGCACGATGGTCGACAGGGTGTTGTAGAACAGGATCACCAGCGCCGCGAGAATCGACCCCAGGGAAATCCCGTAATCGCCATACATGCTCGCCGCCAGCGCCAGGCCGATCACACCGTTGTTGCCGCGAAACGCGCCCTGGGTATAGATGCCACGGTCCTCACGCGGACACCGCCAGATCGCCCAGCCCCAGGCCACGGCAAAGCACACCAGGGTGGCAATGGAGAAATAGATCAGCAGGTCCGGCTGCAATGCCGCATGGAGATCGGCATGCAGGATGCCGAGGAACAACAGCGCCGGCATGGTGACGTTGAACACCAGGGACGAGGCGATGTGAATGAAGTTGTCGTTGATCCAGTAAATGCGCTTGAGCAGTGTCCCCAGAAACAACATGGCAAACACCGGCGCGGTGATGTTCAGGGTTTCGAGGAAAATTGCCAGCATGCCGGGGACCTTGAGAAGGGTGTCGTTAGGTGGCTAATGATAGCCACTAACGACGTTGGCGTCTGGTGAAGCGCTATCGTCGGATCGCCGCCCGGAGCAAGCGCGCTCCCACATTTTGTTCTTGGGTGAACGCAGAATCTACATTCACCGCAAATCCCCTGTGGGAGCCGGCTTGCCCGCGAAGACGGCGGCACATCCAACCTCAATGCCAGCTGAACCACCGCATTCGCGAGCAACCCCGCTCCCACACTGGGTCTCCAGCGATCACGCAATCATCAAGTAATCGGCGCAGGGTTGAACAAGGTGATGTCGTTGTACAGCTTGTGCCGCTCGGCCCAGGTCTGTTTCTTGCCGCTGGCCACGTCCAGGTAGTAATGGAACAGTTCCCAGCCCAGTTCCTCGATGGAGGCGCGCCCGGTGGCGATGCGTCCGGCGTCGATGTCGATCAGGTCGGGCCAGCGCTGGGCCAGTTCGGTGCGGGTCGAGACCTTCACCACCGGCGCCATCGCCAGGCCGTACGGCGTGCCACGGCCGGTGGTGAACACGTGCAAGTTCATCCCCGCCGCCAGTTGCAACGTACCGCAGACAAAATCACTGGCCGGCGTGGCGCAGAAGATCAACCCCTTTTGCTTGAAGCGCTCGCCCGGGCCAAGCACGCCGTTGATGGCGCTGCTGCCGGATTTGACGATCGAGCCCAGGGATTTTTCGACGATGTTCGACAGCCCGCCCTTCTTGTTGCCCGGCGTGGTGTTGGCACTGCGATCGGCCTCGCCCTTGGCCAGGTAACGGTCGTACCAGTCCATCTCGCGTACCAGTTCCTGGGCGACTTCCCGGGTTTGCGCCCGGGAGGTCAGCAGATAGATCGCATCGCGTACTTCGGTGACTTCGGAAAACATCACCGTCGCCCCGGCCCGCAATAACAAGTCCGAGGCATAACCCAAGGCTGGGTTGGCGGTGATGCCGGAGAACGCATCGCTGCCGCCGCACTGCATGCCCAGGATCAGCTCCGACGCCGGCACGGTTTCGCGGCGGCGCAGGTCAAGTTTCTTCAGGCGGGTTTCGGCCAGTTCCATGATCTGCTCGATCATCTCGGTGAAACCGTGGCTGGAATCCTGCAATCGATACAACCATGGCTCGCTGAGGTCTACCGAGCTGTCGTTCTCATGCATCACCTGCCCGGCCTGCAATTTCTCGCAGCCCAGGCTGATCACCAGCGCTTCGCCACCCAGGTTCGGGTTGCGTGCCAGATTGCGCACGGTGCGGATCGGGATGTACGCGTCGGTGGCGGTGATCGCCACGCCGCAGCCGTAGCTGTGGGTCAGCGCCACCACGTCATCGACGTTCGGGTATTTGGGCAGCAATTCGTCCTTGATGCGCTTGACCGCGTGGTCCAGCACCCCGGTCACGCACTGCACCGTGGTGGTGATGCCGAGGATGTTGCGCGTGCCCACGGTGCCGTCGGCGTTGCGATAGCCTTCGAAGGTGTAGCCCTCCAGCGGCGCATCGGCCACCGGCACATCGGTGGACAGCGGCAAGCTGTCCAGCGGCGGCGCGGTGGGCATGCGCAGCTGGTCTTCCTTGACCCAACTGCCACGAGGGATCGGTTGCAGCGCGTAGCCAATGACCTGGCCGTAACGAATCACCTCGCCGCCCTCGGGAATATCTTCCAGGGTGACCTTGTGGCTCTGCGGTACAAAGTCCACGGTGACCAGGCCATCCGGGAACTCGGTTCCGGCTGGCACGCCCTGGTCGTTTACCACAATGACCACGTTGTCCCGCTCGTTCAGGCGGATGTAACGGGGCGAATCGGCATGTTCAATCAGTTGCATCGACATCGCTCCTTCAGGATTTCGCTTCAGACAGGCTGGAAAATTGGTCATCCCGGGCCGTGGGTTCTTTGAGCACGACACGTTTGATCGGCCCGACGATCACCAGGTAACTGAACACCGCCATCAGCGCGTTGCAGCCCACGAACACCAGCGCCCATTTGAACGAACCGGTGGAGCTGATGATGTAGCCGATGACGATCGGCGTGGTGATCGATGCCAGGTTGCCGAAGGTGTTGAACAGGCCGCCGCTCAGACCGGCGATCTGTTTTGGCGAGGTGTCGGACACCACGGCCCACCCCAGTGCGCCTACGCCTTTACCGAAAAAGGCCAGGGCCATGAAGCCCACCACCATCCACTCGATGTCGACGTAGTTGCACGCCACGATGCTGCTGGACACCAGCAGACCGGCGATGATCGGCGCCTTGCGGGCGAAGGTCAGCGAGTGGCCCTTGCGCAGGAGGTAGTCGGAAATCACCCCACCGAGCACCCCACCGATGAAACCGCAGATCGCCGGCAAGGAGGCAATGAAACCGGCCTTGAGGATGGTCATGCCGCGCTCCTGCACCAGGTACACCGGGAACCAGGTCAGGAAGAAGTAGGTGATGCCGTTGATGCAGTATTGGCCCAGGTACACGCCGAGCATCATGCGGTTGGTCAGCAGTTGGCGGATGTAATCCCACTTCGGACCGTCGCTCTTCTTACCCCTGCCCCTGCCCCTGCCCTTGTCCTGGTCCATGTCGACCATCGCGCCGTTGGCGGCGATGTGATTGAACTCGGCCTCGTTGATCATCGGGTGCTGCCGCGGGCTGTGGATAACCTTCAGCCAGACCAGCGAGAACACGATACCGACCACACCCATCACAATGAACACGTGCTGCCAGCCAAAGCGGTAGACGATCCAGCCCATCAGCGGCGCAAACAACACCGTGGCGAAATACTGGGCCGAGTTGAAAATCGCCGAAGCGGTACCGCGTTCAGCGGTGGGGAACCAGGCCGCGACGATGCGGGCGTTACCCGGGAAGGAAGGCGCCTCGGCCAGCCCGACCAGAAAGCGCAGCATGAACAGCGCCACCACGGCGGTGGAGACGCCGAATTCACCGACATAGCCTTGCAGCACGGTGAACAGCGACCAGGTAAAAATGCTCAAGGCATAGATTTTTTTCGACCCGAATCGGTCAAGCAGCCAGCCGCCCGGGATCTGCCCGGCCACGTAGGCCCAGCCGAAGGCGGAGAAGATATAACCGAGGGTAACGGCATCGATGCCGAGGTCTTTCTGCAGGCTGGAGCCGGCGATAGCGATGGTTGCGCGGTCGGCATAGTTGATCGTTGTCACCAGAAACAGCATGAGCAGGATCAAATAGCGGACGCGAGTCGGCTTGGTTTCTTGCATGTAAATCTACTTCCACTATTTATTTTTATACGGGAAATCTGGTGTACGGCCGGGCGGGTTGTCCCGCTCCGGCCGGTGTCGCAATTACGATCCGATGTAAGCAGTTTTCACCACGGTGTAGAACTCTTGCGCATAGCGACCTTGCTCGCGCGAGCCGTAGGACGAACCTTTGCGGCCGCCGAACGGCACATGGTAATCCACGCCGGCAGTCGGCAGATTGACCATCACCATGCCTGCCTGGGAATGACGTTTGAAGTGGTTGGCATATTTGAGCGAGGTAGTGGCGATACCGGCGGACAGACCGAACTCGGTGTCGTTGGCCATCGCCAACGCCGCCTCATAGTCAGCCACGCGCACGACGTTGGCCACCGGGCCAAAGATTTCTTCGCGGCTGATACGCATCGAGGCTTCGCTGTCGGCAAACAGCGTCGGCGCCAGGAAGTAACCTTCGGTATCGCACGTCACCAGGCCACCACCGCTGACCAACCGCGCACCTTCGCTCTGGCCGATGTCGATGTACTTCAAGTCCTGGTTGAGCTGGGCTTCGGAAACCACCGGTCCGATATCGGTGCCGGCCTTCAAGGCATGACCGACCTTGATCGACTGCATGCGCTCGGCCATGGCAGCGACAAACTTGTCGTGGATACCGGCGGTCACGATCAGGCGGCTCGACGCCGTGCAACGCTGGCCGGTGGAGTAGAACGCGCTCTGCACCGCCAGTTCGACGGCCTGCTTGAGATCGGCGTCGTCGAGGATGATCTGCGGGTTCTTGCCGCCCATCTCCAACTGCACCTTGGCCTGGCGCGCCACGCAATTGACCGCGATCTGCCGCCCCACGCCCACGGAACCGGTGAAGCTGATACCGTCGACTTTCGGGCTGTTGACCAACACTTCACCGACCACACGGCCGCTGCCCATCACCAGGTTGAACACACCGGCCGGGAAACCGGCGCGGGAAATGATGTCCGCCAGGGCCCAGGCACAACCTGGCACCAATTCGGCGGGCTTGATCACCACACAGTTGCCGTAGGCCAGCGCCGGGGCGATCTTCCAGGCAGGGATTGCGATCGGGAAGTTCCACGGCGTGATCAGGCCGACCACACCCAGCGCTTCACGAGTGACTTCGACGTTGACACCCGGGCGCACCGACGGCAGGTAATCGCCCGACAGACGCAGGCACTCGCCCGCAAAAAACTTGAAAATGTTGCCGGCGCGGGTCACTTCGCCAATGGCTTCGGGCAGGGTCTTGCCCTCTTCCCGGGCCAGCAGTTGGCCGAGCTCTTCGCGGCGGGCGAGGATCTCGCTGCCGACTTTGTCCAGCGCATCGTGACGGGCCTGGATGCCCGAGGTCGACCAGGCCGGAAACGCGGCGCGGGCGGCTTCGATGGCGGCATTGACTTGAGCTGCATCAGCCTTGGCGTATTCACCAATGACATCGGACAAGTCAGACGGGTTGATGTTGGTGCAATAGTCGGCACCGGCCACCCACTGACCGTTGATGTAGTTATCGAAACGCTTTGAATCTGCCACGGAGCTACTCCTTCTACAATAGCTGTCTAGGAACGCAGAGCGTCCCTGGCTGCGTTCCCACGCGGAGCATGGGGAACGATCAAGCCTTACGCAAAAAGCCGCTGATTGCTCAGCGGCCTTGTAGGGTCTGTTACTGCTTGCCTTGCTTGTCGATCAGCGCGGCCAGGGCTTCGTATTCTTCTGGCAGCAGGTCGGTCAACGGCGTGCGCACGGGACCTGCGTCATAGCCAACGATCTTCGCGCCAGCCTTGACGATGCTCACTGCATAACCGGCCTTGCGGTTGCGGATGTCCAGGTAAGGCAGGAAGAAGTCGTCGATGATCTTGCCGACGGTCTCGTGATCGTCACGGGCAATGGCGTGGTAGAAATCCATCGCGGTTTTCGGGATGAAGTTGAACACCGCCGAAGAGTAGACCGGCACGCCCAGGGCCTTGTAGGCCGCGGCATAGACTTCTGCGGTCGGCAGGCCGCCCAGGTAGCTGAAACGATCGCCGAGACGACGGCGGATCGACACCATCAATTCGATATCGCCCAGGCCATCCTTATAGCCGATCAGGTTCGGGCAGCGCTCGGCCAGTTGCTCCAAGTGCGTGGCGTTCAGGCGGCAGACGTTGCGGTTGTACACCACCACGCCGATCTTCACCGATTTGCACACGGCTTCAACGTGGGCGGCTACGCCGTCCTGGCTGGCTTCGGTCAGGTAGTGCGGCAGCAGCAACAGGCCCTTGGCGCCCAGACGCTCGGCCTCCTGAGCGTACTCAATGGCCTGGCGGGTCGCGCCACCGACACCGGCGAGAATTGGCACGCTGGTGGCGCAGGTATCAACAGCTGTCTTGATGACTTGCGAATACTCGCTTGCGGCCAGGGAGAAAAACTCACCGGTGCCACCGGCCGCGAAAAGTGCCGAGGCGCCATACGGGGCCAGCCACTCGAGGCGCTTGATGTAGCTGTCGCGATTGAAATCGCCTTGAGCAGTGAAATCGGTGACCGGGAAAGACAGCAGGCCAGACGAGAGGATGGACTTCAGTTCTTGTGGATTCATTATTCGAACACCCTGGACGCAAATGTTGTGTTGTAGGAAACGGTTCAGCTTCATGAGAAGTTGTAAGTCATCGTACAACTTAAAATACGAACGTCAACTGCATTTCGTCTTTTGTCGAATGCCAGGTCCGGGGGTATTTGTGGCCAAGCCTTGTAACTCGCGGCTTTTGAGCAGATTGGAAGACCGCTCAAACTTGCCCTCGCCAAGGCCGCTCATCGTCACCGTCAACGCTGCCAACAGGCGCCCCGGCGGCAAAGGGCTTGCTCCCCCACCGGGCTGCGTCCTAGAAATTATGTAAGAGCTAGGTAGGAGCCGTGTAGGAGCTGTCGAGTGCAACGAGGCTGCGATCCTGCTCCAGGCAATGAGGTCGCAAGTGAAAGATCAAGATCAAAAGATCGCAGCCTTCGGCAGCTCCTACAGAGCGCCTACGATGCAGCCCAGCGCAAGCAAGCCCTCGCCACAAGAGCAGTGACGAGCGGCTAGCCCTGGGCCTGCGCCTCTTCATGCGCCTGGCGCAGCCGTTCGCGGCTGTTGGTCAGGTGCAAGCGCATGGCCGCGCGGGCCGCGTCGGAGTCTTGGCGGGCGATGGCTTCGTAGATTTCCTCGTGCTCGCGGCTCAGGCGATCCATGTAGTGCTGGTGGTCGTCGTGAGCCAGGCGCGCCGAGTTCAGCCGGGTGCGCGGGATGATGCTGGTGCCCAGGTGGGTCATGATGTCAGTGAAGTAGCGGTTGCCGGTGGACAGGGCGATTTCCAGGTGGAAGGCGAAATCCGAGGCCACCGCGTCGCTGGCGTGGGCCGCGCTTTCGTTCAGCGCATCCAGGGCCGCGCGCATCGCCGCCAGTTGCTCGTCGCTGCGGCGCTGGGCTGCAAGGCCTGCCGATTCCACTTCCAGGCTGATGCGCAACTCCAGGATCGCCAGCACGTCACGCAAGGTGACCACCGTCGCCGGGTCGATGCGAAAGCCGCTCGGGCTGGGCGTGTCCAGCACGAAGGTGCCGATGCCGTGGCGGGTTTCCACCTGGCCGGCGGCCTGCAAACGGGAAATCGCCTCGCGCACCACGGTGCGGCTGACGCCATGGGCTTCCATGATCGCCGACTCGGTGGGCAATTTATCGCCACGCTTGAGCAGGCCGTCGCGAATCTGCTCGGACAGCACCGTCACCAGCTCCTGCGCCAGGCTGCGGCGCTTGCGGGGAAGGCGTGGTACGTCGATCGGTCTTTCCATGTGTCTGTGTCTCGGCAAGCGGCTGAATGCGCATCATGATAGCGCAACGTGGTTGTACGATCACCTTGCTCCCTGGCGGTCTTGGCAAAGTTTGCCGCCATGCACCGTTGTGGCGAGGGGATTTATCCCCGCTGGGCTGCGCCCGTAGGAGCTGTCGAGCGAAGCGAGGCTGCGATCTTGTCCCAGACAATTGAGCTAAAGATCAAAAGATCGCAGGCTTCGCCAGCTCCTACAGCCCAGCGGGGATAAATCCCCTCGCCACACGGTGTTCGACAATGACAATCAGGCGGTTACGGTGCGCTCCACCAGTTGGCCATTTTCGATACGCACATGTCGCGGATGGAACCGTTTCAAGCTGCTGCGATGGCCAACGCTGACAATGCTCAGCCCCGGCAACTGGTCAATCAGCGCCTGGTACAGCGTCGCTTCATCTTCTTCGTCCATCGCCGACGTGGCTTCATCCATATACAACCATTGTGGTGCATAGAGCAATGCACGGGCGAAGGCCAGACGTTGCTGCTCGCCGGGCGAGAGCATGCGTTGCCAGTGGTTGGCTTCGTCCAGTCGCGCCACCAGATGCGGCAGGCGACAGGTTTCCAGCACTTGGGCATAACGCTCTGGCGGGTACGTGTCGCCCGGCTGTGGATAACTCAGCGCCTCGCGCAACGTGCCAATGGGTAGATAGGGTTTTTGCGGCAGGAACAGATAACGCGCCGCGGGCAGCCGGATTGCGCCGTGCCCTTCGGGCCATAAATGCCCCATTGCCCGGAACAGGGTGGACTTACCGCTGCCCGAACGCCCGCTGAGCATCACCCGCTCGCCCGGCTCGACAGTCATATGGGCATTGCTGAGCAGATGACGGCCATCGCCCAGGTCCAACCCCAGATCCTGCACCTCCAATGCGTCGCCTTGGTTCTGCACGTCGATGGCCGGCACGCGGTCTTCGTTGTCGCTCATGGCCTGGCGGAAGCTCAGCAGACGATCACACGTGGCGCGCCACGCGGCGAGGTCGGTGTACGCGCTGATGAACCAACTGAAGTTCTCCTGCACGTTGCCGAACGCCGAGTTGATCTGCATGAGCTCGCCCAACTGGATCTTGCCGGCGAAGTAGCGCGGCGCGGCGACGATGAACGGGAAGATGATCGCGATCTGGCCGTAGCCGGAGGTGAAGAAGGTCAGGCGCTTGGACACCCGCATGATGTCCCAGAAGTTGTGCCAGACCAGCCCGAAGCGGCCACTGAGCCGCCGGTTCTCGTTGGGTTCGCCGTTGTACAAGGCAATGCTCTCGGCGTTCTCGCGCACCCGCACCATGGAAAAACGCAGGTCGGCTTCAAAGCGCTGCTGGTTGTTGTTCAGGCCGATCAAGCGCCGACCGATCAGGTGCGTCAGCCAACTGCCCACCGCCGCATACACCAGCGCACACCAGAACATGTAGCCGGGGATGGTGTAGCCCAACACCTGGATGCTGCCCGACACCCCCCACAAAATGATCGAGAACGACACCAGGCTGACCACAGTGCGCAGCAGCCCCAGGCCCAGGCCCAGGGTGTTGCTGGTAAAACTGTTGAGGTCTTCGGAGATCCGCTGGTCCGGGTTGTCGGTGTAGCCGCCCTGCTCCAGCCGGTAGTAATTCTTGTCATTGAGCCAGCGGGCGAAGTGTTTCTCCGTGAGCCAGGCTCGCCAGCGGATGGTGAGCATCTGCGTGAGGTACAAGCGATACACCGCGCCCAGGATCGCCACCGCGGCGATGCCGCAGAAATACAGGATCAACCGCCAGAACGCGACGCTGTCCTTCTCCTGCAAGGCGTTATAGAAATCCTTGTACCAGCTGTTGATCCATACCGAAATCGCCACGCTGAACAGCGACAGCACGATGACAGCGATTAACAGCGTCCAGGCCTTGCCCTTCTCTTCACTGCGCCAGTACGGCGTGGTCATTTGCCAGACACGGCGGAAAAACTGCCCGCGCACCGCATCATTGACCGCGGAATATTCAGCGTTCTGATTCATGGTTAAGGCTCAATAAAGAAAAAACCCGGGCCGATCATAGAGCAACGGCCCGATTTGCTGCGAGGGTGGACACCATCCGTTCAGCGCAGGTTCAGCGACGCACAGGGCGCTTCTGCAATTTGCGCTGCAAGGTGCGCCGGTGCATGCCCAAGGCGCGGGCAGTGGCGGAGATGTTGCCTTCGTGTTCGGTCAGCACCCGCTGGATGTGCTCCCATTGCAGGCGGTCCACCGACATGGGGTTTTCCGGCACCAGGGTGTCCAGATCGGCGTGTTCGGACAACAGGGCCGCCAGCACGTCATCAGCGTCGGCCGGTTTGCACAGGTAATTGCAGGCGCCGCGCTTGATGGCCTCGACCGCGGTGGCGATGCTCGAATAGCCGGTGAGGATCACCACGCGCATTTCCGGGTCCAGCTCCAGCAGCTTGGGCAACAGCACCAGGCCCGAGTCGCCGTCCATTTTCAAATCCAGCGCGGCGTAGTCCGGCAGGTCGGCCTGGGCGATGCTCAAGCCCTCCTCGGCGGATCCGGCGGTGCTCACGCGAAAGCCCCGACGGGACATGGCCCGGGCCATGACGCGGGTGAAGGTGGCGTCGTCGTCTACCAGCAACAGATGCGGCAGCTCTTCGCCGTCGACTTGGATCTCGTCACTCATGTTCGTCTCCTCGGTCGGCATGGGGCAGGCGCAGCTCGGTGAGCGTGCCGCCTTCCTCATGGGGGTAGAGTTTCACCGAGCCGCCGGCGCGTGTCACGCTGGCCTTGCTCAAAAACAGGCCCAGGCCAAAACCTTTGCCCTTGGTGGTGTAGAACGGCTTGCCGATTTGCTCGGCAATCGCCAGCGGCACACCGGCGCCGTGGTCGCGGATGCTGATGGTCAGCTCGTAGGCATTCCAGTCCAGCGCCACTTCCAGGCCTTCGGGGCAGGCGTCGGCGGCATTGTTCAACAGGTTGAGCAGCGCCTGGGTCAGGTCCGGCGGCGGCGCCATGCGCGGCACCGGGCCCTGGCCCAGACGCTGGAAGCGATAGCTGGCCTCCGGACGCATCAGGTGCCAGCGATTGAGGGCTTCGTCGAGCCAGTCGGTGACGTCCTGCATGTCGATGGCCAGGCGGCGGTTGGCCTCAGCGGCACGCACCAGATACTGCAGGGTCTCCTTGCAGAGCTGGACCTGATCCTGCAGCACGCCGAGGTCTTCCTGAAGTGCCGGATCGTGGTGATCCTGGCGCATCTCCTTGAGCAGCACGCTCATGGTGGCCAACGGCGTGCCCAACTCATGGGCGGCACCCGCAGCCTGGGTCGCCACGGCCAGCAATTGCTCGTCCCGTAGGCCCTCTTCACGGCGAATGGCCCGCAGCTCCTCTTGACGACGCAACTCTTCGGCCATGCGCGCGGCAAAAAACGTGATGACCGCCGCCGCCAGGGCGAAACTCAGCCACATGCCGTAGATCTGCAGGTTTTCCCGAGCGATGGGAAAGGTTTCCAGCGGATAGAACCGCGCCAGCAACAAGGTGTACAGCGCCAGGGCGATGCCGGACAGGATCAGCGAATACCGCCACGGCAACGTCACCGCGGCGATGGTCAGTGGCACCAGGTAATAGGACACGAAAGGGTTGGTGGAGCCGCCGGAGAAATACAGCAGCGCGCTGTGGATAAACAGGTCGCAGGCCAGTTGCACGGCGTATTCCAGCTCAGTCACCGGCCACGAGGTGCGTAGACGAATGGCGGTCAGCGCGCACAGTATCGAAGAGCAGGCCAGGGTGATCGCCAATTGCAGCCAGGGCAGCGGCAGCAGCTCGAACCAATAGGCGAGCCCCACAGACCCGGCCTGGGCGGCCAGGACCAGAATTCGGATAAACGTCAGACGCCAGAGGTTCTGGCGAGAGGCGGAAGTCATTTGCAAAGGGGCGAGCATGAGCTCTCCTGATGAGCGCTCCAGGCGGATCGCACGGAGTATAACCAAGGCGCGGGTGGCAGAGGCAGCTATGCGGCAAAGCGCCACAGCTCTCAATACTACATATACCCCCTGTGGCGAGGGGATTTATCCCCGCTGGACTGCTGCGCAGTCCAGCGGGGATAAATCCCCTCGCCACAAAAAGCCTCTCACCCGCAATCTGTATAGAAGTTGTAACTGTGCGAACCCACCCATAAAAGCTAGAGTCTTATCCTTCACGCAGGCCCGGACCTCACCCCTGCGCCTCATCCCAAGGAGCTTTCATGCACACGTTCAGTCGTCACGCCGCCCTGCTCGCCTTAAGCCTCGGCACCGTCGCCAGCCTGCCGGCCCTGGCCGCCGATGAGCTTCACTACAACCAGATTTCCGTGCGCGCCGAAGCCAGCCAGGAAGTCGCCCGCGACCTGATGATCGTCACCCTCTACACCGAGGAACAAAACACCGACCCGGCCAAACTCGCCGCGGCCATCAGCACCACGCTGAACAAAGCCATCGGCCAGGCCAAGCAGGTCAAGGACATCACCCTGCGCCAGGGCAGCCGCAACAGCTACCCGGTCTACGACAACAAAGGCCAGAAAATCACCGGCTGGCGCGAACGCGCCGAACTGCGCCTGGAAAGCGCCGACTTCGCGGCCTTGTCCAAACTCACCGGCGAGTTGCTCACCGATATGAAAATGGCCGGCATGGACTTCGCCATCTCCACCGCCACCCGCCAGACCAGCGAAGACGCCCTGCTCAAGGACGCCGTCAACGCCTTCAAGGCCCGCGCCCAACTGGCCACCGAAGCCCTGGGCGGCAAGGGTTACAAAATCGTCAACCTGAACCTCAACAGCAACGGCTACCCACAGCCCTACATGCGTCCGCAGATGATGATGAAAGGCGCGTCCATGGATGCTGAATCCGTGACGCCTGAAGTAGCACCCGGTACCAGTCAAGTGAACATGACGGCGGATGGAGTGGTTGAGGTGTTGATGCAATAACCATTCAAGGCAGCGGGTCAATTGCACCGAAGGCAATTGACCCGCCTGTTTCGGAAGGGCCCTTTAGCTTGGCGGCACGGTCCATATATCGTTATTTCAGCAAAGCAACCGCTGCTTTAGCGAGCTGGATGAACAACTCATCATCCTGCGCATCAAAATCGCCATCTCCGTCAGCATCTCCTTTTACGTCCACCTTATCGTAGTGACCATTCTTCGAAGAGGAGGATACAGAGGTAGAAAAATCAATGTCCTTCCCGCTGTAGAATTCGAACAAGACCTCAGGGCTACTGTCACGATCGAGTTCTTCAATTGATATGCGAATTTCTTTGGCAGCCATCATTACACCTCTTCCATTGGATTAAGTAATTACGGCATCGCTCGTGAGAAAAGCGCGCCAGCATTCACCGTATGATCAGGCGCGCCAGTCGTCTACTGTCAGAACTAACAGGTGTACACCCGTACAGCGGGAGCTGGCCCTATCCTTCGGCGGGACTTCCCGGCGCCTCCAATTGATCCAACGCCTTATCCACCAGCAACTGGCACAACTCCACCAACTGATGAATCCCCAACGCCACGCTGCGCCGCGTGCCCTCCACTTCAAAGGCCAGGTTCTCAGCCATGGCTTTTACCGAAGCCAAGGTTTCGCTGGTGCTGGTCAGCAGCGTGTCGGCGTCAGCTTTGGCGGTGACGGAGAACAGGCTGTCGATACGGGGGTCCGTGCTTGGCTCTGGTTTTTTTGGATTGAGGTAATGATTGAGTGCCCGCTCGGCGGCGGCTCGGTCTTTGAGTAGGTCTTCGATGGCGTCGAAATCCGCCAATGGATTTGTTCTGTTGGAATTCGGTTCAGTCTTTCCTTCGTTCATGTGCATGCTCCTGATGAAATTGGAGCCATCACTTGCCGTTATGGTCGTGAGGCTTACGACCTATTAATTTCGGGTTCCCACTCCCGGCCGCTGTTTCGCAGCGACAGCAAAAGGTTAGAGACCCCATTTCCGAGGGACAACCTTAAAAGCTTGTCGGATGTTTCGCTCTGGCGAGCGGATCCTTCCGACGCACCTGAATGATTTATGCAGCCTCCCACCCCACCGCAAACCCCGTGGCGAGGGAGCTTGCTCCCGCTGGGCTGCGCAGCAGCCCCTGACCTGATACCTCGGTGCGTCAGGTTGTACAAATAAAGTCTCTTTTCCAATGCGGGCTGAAGTGCATAGCAGGCCCAGAGCTTGGGTAGATTTGTAGGGGGTTCCTTAGCTCTGTCCTGCTTACCCAGCCCTTACTACTTTTTACGTTGGAATAATGATTGGAATGATCATCGGCGAAGGCGGCGCGGGCGGGTTAATCATGCCTTCGCTTTTCACCACCGGCACACCCTTGCGTTTAATTGCCTCGAACAGTTCCTTGGTAGCTGCCGAGTCGATATAGCCCCCCTCATCTATAGACGCGCTCAACGCCAATTGACGCCGCTCTTCCGTCATCTGGAGCTGACTGGTCCGAAAAATCGTATGCAGGGCGACGTTTTTAAGCGCCGATATATCCACATGAGCGATCTCGACGTACTTCAACGCTTTGGCGTCCCAACCCTGAACGTACAGATCATTGGCGGTCAACGCGTAGGTGCAGAAATAGTAGGTGCCGGTATTCGAACCCGGGGTAGATACGATCAGAGAGCAACGGCCATGTTGCAAAATAGGGCTGTTCAGTCTTGGATAGTCTTTGACAAGTTGTGCAGGAAACTGTGTTCGGTCGTAGTAGATAGTAGCCTTGTCGTAGGGGGTAGTGTTGCAGGCTGACAGGAGCAATGTCATGGACAGTAGGAGGGACGTGCCGAAATAGCGCATTGAATAATCCTTAAAAAACCAAAAAAACTAATAGAGCTCTTCTTGGAGCAGGTTTTCCACCGAAGAGAACAAGGCCAAACTTTTTCATTTCTTACAGACACATCAGCTAGTTAGCCGTTAAGTAAGTGCCATTCGGGACAGACCACGTTTTTACATCACTAAAAACGTGGTCTGCCCCCGTTTTTCTCCGCGCCATAAAACGAAGACCCAAGCCTTACCCCATGCTGATGAAAACACGTCGATCAGCAAGGGCCGAGGTCAGGAAGAATGGCCACCCGAAGAAGGTTAAGTAAGTGCCATTCAAATCTGCCCCCTTTTTCCCTAAGGAGTTTTTTCACCTATGAGACCAAGGCAAAACCTTTTAATTTTCTCAGGCACATCAGCTAGTTAGCCGTTAAGTAACCGCCATTCTGGTCTGTCTCCGGCTTTCAACGATTTCTCCTAATATATTAAAATCACACATCAACCAAACATACCTCAAAGCCTCTTTACTGCGCGCAATTTACCAAAACACAAACACCGCCAGACTTAACAACCAGACTAATAGGCTTCTTGGTCACACCATCATCAATTGAAATTTCAACTAGCAAATTCTGATCCTCAAAAGATTGCAACTCCAAAATAAGCTGACTAATAGTTTTTCCTCGACTGATCCAGTCCGACTTCTCCTCACCTTTCATATCAATCTCCAATACGATTTAAATTCACATCAAATGTTCCTGAGCGTGTTTCTTTACGGCCAAGCCCCCTAACGGAGTCGGCCATTTTCCAAGCGCCACCATTATGCCCATCAAGATCCCTAGTTATATAGCGATTCCCAAGCTTAAATACCGCCTGTCCACCATGTACTGTTTCATTTATTTTTGAGAATCCTAACACTTTTGCTGCTCGCTGGGCCTCTGCATTTGTCTTGTAAATTGGCTCGACTTTGACGCGCGGATTCGTTGCATTACCGTTACCCGCACCTACCGAGCTTTTACCCAGGATCGCCATACCCAGCGTGATCTTCAGCTCAGTCAACAACGTCGCTCGCTCATTCAGCGACAACTGCCGTCCAGCCTGTTGATCAAGCCAACTGGTTTCCTTAACCCATTGATCGACCCCCGCCAACTCGCTCGGCGTCAACCAGCCCTCCTTGAGGTTCTTCGCAAAGGCCATTTGCTTATCTGAGGTAAACAGCGCTCCCCAGCCATCAACCCCCTGCGATGGAACGGCAACAGCCCCAGGGTTCCCTGTAAGCAACCCAGCCATATCGTAAGAGACGTTACGCCGCAGGAAGTCCAGTAGATCCTTGGCGACGGGAGCCTCCAGCGAAACCGCGCTTTTCTGGATGCCTTCTACGCAAGCTCTACTTTCGCAGGCATTGATGGCCATGGAACGCTGAGCAGATAGTTCTTCATAGCGCCCGACAATTTCGCGGATGTTCGCGGCGCTACAACCTCCTGTCGTCCGACAACCCTGAAGCTCTTTGAGCAGGCGCTCTGCTGATGGGTGGTCGAGGTTGTTGTACTGCGTTGCGTTTGCCGTCACTGCCGCAGCGGCAGATGCATCGCCCCCTGTAAAGGCCGCCGTCAATACGCCTATGAGTTGGGAGGCCGCGAGCAGTTTTGTTACGCCTTGCTGATATTCCAGGCTGTTTCTATCTACGCCGACCGGTAATAATTTGTCGGCAAGAGCGTCCACCAACGCCTCATTCGCCCCAGCAGCAATAGCGCCTGTGCGGAAATCCCCGCCCATGGCCTCCGCCATCAATCCACCCAGCGCCGCATGCATCACAACTTTTGAAAGTTTGCCGTCGTCAAAGACAGTGATATCACCAATTTTATTGGCCGAAACCGCCCCACCAATACTGATGGCCGAACCCAACGCAGAAGCCACCAGGTTGTCCTTCAGACTCCCCCCCATGATTGCTGTCTTAGCTGCAGCGTCAGCGGCCACTTTGATCGCAACGCTCTGTGCGCTGGCGAGATCAAACTTCAGATCCGTAGCACTAAACCCGCAAAAAGCGCAAAAAGGGGACAGCGCAAAAAGGGGACAGATTTATTTTCCCGATTCAGCCCTCGGCCGCCCCTGCCCGCGCCGCTCTACCCGCACACCAACAACCCGCTCGACCTCATCTACGAAACGGCTTGTACCCGTCAGTTGGCCTCGCTGCAAAGCGTCGCGGATCAATTGAAGCTGATCACTCGGAATGGCCTGGTGCACAAACTCCTCATACCGAAGCCGCCGCTCCATCGGGGTATCACCCAAGGCCAAGAAGCATGGATCAGCATCTAACCAGCACCCATCTGACTCATCACCTACCCGGCTTCGATAGCTCGACCATGCATAGTTTGCGACATCGGCGACCATACGAGCGCGCACAGGATTTAATTCAATGTAACGACTACAAGCGAGCAAATATGAATCCGACTGCACCACACTAGATTTGTAACGACTTTCCCATAAGGTGCCAGAACGCCCTTCCAATCGATTGCGATAGCGCGTCGCACGGGCAGCCAGTGATTTCATTAATTGCCCCAGTCCAGCGGTTGACTCCCCCGGAGCTAGCAACAAATGGACATGATTCGTCATCAGGCAATAGGCGTAGACTTTCACCCCGAATGCATCTTTCAGCTCGCGCAGATCAGAGAGATAGCGCTGATAATCCTCTGCCACCGCAAACACCATCTGCCGGTTATGACCGCGCTGCACTACATGATGCGGGTAATTCGGTAAAACAATACGTCCCATTCTGGGCATATATGACTCCTCCATCCGTGGAAGCTTTCAGCGTAGCAGAGGTCCTAAAAATAAATCTGTCCCCTTTTTTTCTTTTTTTCTGCCGCTTGTGCTCAAGGTTACTCTTCGGTCTTCGTAGTGGTCCATAGGTCACCCAACTAAACCCGCATAACCATTTTTTCAAATTCAGCATGTGAAATATAGCTAGCATCTACGAGCAATTGAAGAAGCAAATAGTTTAATTTATCATCATCAATCCCTTGCCTTTTACCTGGCCGCTCCCATCGCCAAATCACTTGTCGCGCCTCGCCACTTACATCGGGAAACTCATCTGTAAAGAATATCGCCAAATCAAGATTTGAAATACTTGGTTTCTGAACCACCAAACTTTTCAAAGCTTGAACGGGAAGCATCCCATCTTCAATTAATTCCTTCAGCATTCTAGGTCACCTCCCAAAAACAACGACAATATCACCAAACTTTTCTTCAAGCTTCACAACCTTTGTAAAGCCATAATCTTGGGCAATCTTTCCGGTCCACGTATTCAATGCAGCATTCTCCTTCCCTATCAATCCTGACGCATCCATATATTGCTTGTAATTTACACTATCTGTTCCCTTCTCCCAGTACCCTCGAATGCTATTCACTTCAACACCATCGTTTTCGAGTCTTTTCATTGCACTGATGAACATATCCCGTCCTGACCCCAATGCAGACGCATCACCTTGGGCACGGATCTCGAACCCTAAAACACCATTCACAACCGATATCTCTAAACCATGATTCCCATCGGCAGGGTCCAAATATCTGTAGGTACGTGTTCCATCCTTCTGGGTAATAACCTTGAACTCATCCGAAATATCCACACGCGGTGACAGCTCGGGTTTCGGATCCAGTTGGAAATCTGGCACGGGATTCGGTTTAGGATCTACACTTACTACCGGCTTCGGCGGATCAATCACCGGCACATCCGAATCCGGCGCCAGCTTCTCCAGCTTGCTAATCCGAGTCTTGAGGACATCGATATCAACCGATGCCCCGATTTTCTTGACCGTGTTGACCGAGACGTCGATCCCCATTCTCGAAAGGGTCAGTGCGCTGTTTGCCGAACTACTCCCCCCACCAATCATGAGCTGTATGACAAGCGCCATCGCCTGTCCCATTTGGTTGCCAAGATTTTCCGCGTTGGCATCACCGCCTTCGACGACAGCCTTTCCAATCTGGTCAATCTGGGACTTGAATGCCGCAGCGACGGTATCACCCAAGAGCGCCCGGGCTTCCTCGGAAGATGCAAACTCTTTGACGGCTTCCCAACTCTGCATTGGATCGGTCAAGAATGTGACGGCACTATCCAGAGTCCCTAATCCCGCCCCAGCCATCCCGTCCGTGAAGCCTTTGAGCACCCCCGAACCGGTCAATAGATCCTGCCGTAGAGAAGTAACCTTCCACTTCCCAGCAATCGCCAGTTTCTTTAGCAGGTTCGGTTCGGCATCAATCTCTTTCTTCGCCTGAACGTACTGCTGCGTCGCCAACCAGTTGTTATCGACGTTCGCCGTAGCCGCGTTATTTGCGGTGGCTACACCGTTCGGATTGCTCATGGCCGCGATACCGGTCACGAGGCTGGTGATGATGTTGCGTTTGGCTTCTCTCTCGACTGCGGTTTCGTTTGGACTGGAATCAGCGAACAGACCGGCGATCACGCTGGCGGCAGCCCCGCCCAAGGCACCCGCCGAGCAGCTCTGGTTACTGGCGGCTGCGCCAGCACACCCGAGAATCGCATGGAGGGCTGCGTGTTCAGGGCTGCCTTCCTTCAGACCCTTTTTCACCAATTCGCCGATGTACGCCGAGCCTTGTTGCTGGACGTAGTTGACCACCATGTTTTGCGCGAACTGAGCGCTACTGCCCGCCACATTGCCGCTGATGCCAGCGACCAAGGCGGTTGCGACTTGCCGATAGATACCACCGGCTCCCCAGTTATCGCCGATCTCCTTGATCTGCTGATTGAGCAGCAAGTAGTTCTCGTGGTGGGCTATCCGCTCAGCGATAGGCAACTTCTCGTTATCAGCAGCCGCCTTTTCCTTAGTGGCCTGATCCTTCTTCTGATCGATTTCCCGTGCGCGACTCTCGATGTACTGGGAAACGTTCTGCACAAACTTGCCGACGATCTCAAAATCAACGCCGATTTCTTGCGCGTCGAAGATCGGTTTGAGTTTGTTACTGCCATCACGGTCACTGGAAACATCGGTATTGATCGCCGCAACCGCCTGCTCGGCTGTCTGACCGGTCAACTCCTGCTGCTTGACAGTATCGGTGATGGTGACGGCTGCGCCGCTAATGCCGCTGTAGGTCTTGCTACTGGAGCTACCACCGGCATACAGCACAACTGGAGTTGAAACACTTACCCCACTTTTATTCGGCACTTTGGGACCATTGGGGTTGGCCGTGGCGCTAGTATTGCCATTGCCATCGCGTCCCATGTCACCGCCGAAACCGCCGCTCAGGTTAATGCTGGTGGCATCGTATTCAGCTTTGTTTTTGATATCGGAACTGGTCAGTGTCCCGGTGCTCAGGGTGTTTTTGCCCTCAGCTACCGCTTTATCGGTGCTGGCGATGACAGCGCCCTTGAGGTCGGTATTGCCGGTGACCTCTACTTGGAAGCCGCCATTACCCGCCTTGATTCCCGATTGTTCGCTGACGCTGGCGTACTCGCTGTGCATGTTTTGCGAAGCGATGCCGCCGCTGACACTGCTGGTGCCATAGCAGAATGGCGGCACACAGATACTGACGCCGACGTTTGCACTCTGTTGTTTGGAAGTGTAAGTACTGGTGTCCTGCAGGCTTTCGATATTCAGATCGCCGCCCACTTTGACCTTGACTTGCTCAGCAGAGACGACACCACCTTTGATATTGGTGTCCCCGCCACTTTCCAAACGAACACTATTGCCACCCTTGATGTGAGTGTTCGTTTGGGTGACGTCGTCACCATCAGCGCTGCCGCGCCCAGCATTCGCCGCCAAGTCCAGCGAGAAACCGTTCTGAGAACCACCGAAGCTGAATCCAATCCCGGCACTCCAGCCGGAATTTCCGTTAGTGCTTTGCTGATGTGCTGTGTTTTGCGCGGACAGCAAGTTGATCTCGCCGTCAGCTTTGAGGCTGACCTCACCACCACCCTCAATCCGGCTTCCTACCACATTGATATCACTGCCAGATCCGTCGCCGGTGGCAACAATTTTGATATTGCCACCCGCTACTACATCGCTGCCCACCACGTTACGTCCGCTTTGACGGCTTTCGCTATGACTGCGGCTGTCACTGAGGCTGGCACTGATCTTGATGCCCGTGGTCGGGTCTTTCATCAACGCCTGACCCGCCTCCAAAGCCTGATTGGCACTCATCGCCGCATTCACGGCGGCCAGTGCGACCATCCGATCATCACTGGTTTTCTGCGCCGCCTCGCCCATCTGCTGAATGCCCTTCAAAGCATCAAGCAGCGGGATGCTCACGGACCCACCGACGGCGGTCCGGCTAGTACTGGCGGTTTTAGTGGAGTTGAGGGTGTCGAAACCGGCCTCGATGTCGACATGTTTGGCAGTAATGCTGACATCGCCCTGGGGAGTGACCAACTGACTGGCTGTTTGGGTGTAGTGGTCGCCCGCGTTCAGGCTGATATTGCCGCCCAGCGACGCGATTTGGCTGCCCGACTGGCGGGTAGAGGTGAATTGCTCGGTTTCTTTCTGTTTAACGATACCGGTCGCACCCTGCCACCAAGAGCCGATTTCACCGATTTTTTTACTGCCGGATCTGGAGTTAGATGTCTCGGTATTTTCGGCGCTAGTAATCTCCAAATTGCGGCCAGCATCAATGCCGATGTTGTTATCTGCCACCAGCGTACTACCCTCAACAATGGTGTCGCGGCCACTCTTGATTTGAATGCTGCCGCCACTGATATCACTGCCGATGCTTTGGGTTGAGGTCGTTTGCCCTTGTTGCGACTTCTGCGTGGAAGTCAGAAGGCCCGAGAATGTTGCACTGGTCTTGCCGGTGCTTTTCGACTGAGCGGTTGTTTGAGTTTCTTCGCCGGCACCAATCAATACATCGTTGCCAGCGGTGAGTTTTATCGTTTCTTCAGCCCGCAGTGCAGCGGCTGTCAGCGAGATGTCATTATCAGCTTTCAATTCGATGTTTTTTGCGACCAACTCAGTGCTGTTCAAGCGAGTCTGCGTGATTTCAGAGGCGCTGGATTTGCTGGAGGCCCACCCCTTTTTGGACGAGGCATTGGCCTGACTTGCGTAGTCTTCGCCGGCATTAAGATTGATGTCACGGCCAGCAGTGACGAGCAATGTTCCATCGCTATTGAGTTTGGCGCCGGTGGCGTTGAAATCCTGTCCGGCAGAGACAACCAGCTTTTTCCCGGCTTCGATGCTCGAACCAACGGACAGGACGCTTTCGGCCTCAGTCATTGTCGACTTTTTCTTACCGAGTGATCCCGTCTTGATTTTCGAGTAATAGGAGTAATCGACGTTGTCCGCGGTCTGCAGATTCACGTTGTCGCCCGCAAACAGATAAGCCTCATCCCCCGCACTCACCCGACTGGCAATCAACCCCAAATCCTTGCCCGCGCTGAGGGCTACGTTACCCCCCGCACTGAACTCAGCAGCCTTCTGAACGGTGTGATTGTCCTCTTCCCGGATGCGTTTTTTGCCGTCTTTTATGCGCGTTTCGACGTTGTGTTCATCACCGGCCGAGGCCAGGGTCAGGTTGCCTGCGGCGTTGGCGGTGAGGTCGTTGTCGGCTTTGGCTGTACTGGCGATGACGTTAATGTCGCGGCCGGCTTTAAGAGTCAGGTTGGCGCCGCTGGTAACGCTGGAAGCGAGATTTTCCACGGTGGTGGTGATGGTGTAACGATGACCGCCATCAGTGGATTTATGGATTTCACTTTCGTTGCGCGTAGCCAGCAGGTTGAGGTCGCGCGTAGCGCTCAGGTTGGCGTCGCCGCCGCTGTTGATGGCAGATGAGTTAGTCAGGTCGCGGCCGGATTTGATCGTCAACGTGTCGCGGGCGCTGATGTGACCGCCGTCGTCCACCAGCGTGCGCATGCCGGAGGCCTCGCGCACGGCGATGGCGGTGCGGTCGTTGACGATGTCCCCTTTGAGCGTACTAAGGCTGACCTGGTTACCGCGTATCTCGCCCGCCAGGGCGTTGCGGATGCTGTCGGTGGCCATCAGGCTCAGCCGCTCGTTGGCTTCGGCAAGTCCCCCTTGGTAGAGGCTGCCATTGGCGGCTGCCGAGAGATCGTTCTTGGCTCGCAGGGTACCGACGTTGATCAGGTCGTTACCGGCAATCAGTTCCAAGTCGCGGCCCTGGATCAGGCTGCCACCGCGCACGTTGCGCGATTCGGCCTGAGCCAGGTAAAGGACAGGCACCAGCACCTTCTGGCCATCGACGATGCGTTCTTCCATCCAGACGATGTCGTGGGTCAGCGCCGCGACTTGCTCGGAGGTAAGGGTGACGCCCACGGCCAGGTTGAGTTCTTTTTTACTGGTGAGCGCGTTATCCATCAGGTAACGGAATTGCTCGTAGTCGTCGTTCAAGCCCCCCGCGAGGAAACGCTGGCCGGTTTGCGCCAGTACGGCATCACTGATCAAGCGCGATTCATAACGTCCATCGCCAAGACGGCGCGCGGTGTCATCGGCGCTGAAGTTGAGCTTACCCAAGAGGTAGTCGGAGCTCATGAACTGCCCAACCTGGGTGAGTTCCGGGTTGGTTTCGATCAGGTAACGGCTTTGCGGGTTCTGGCTCTGTACGAACAGACCATACGAGCCTTTGGGCAGACGGAAGCTCGAGGATGCGGTGGGGTCCACTGCGGTAAACGGCACGCCACGAAAATCGACCGCGACGAAGCTGACCTGCTTCACGCCGTCGGCATCCACCCGTTCGATGCGTGTAACGTCCTTTGGAGCCTGAGCACTGGCGTCGGTGCTGCGTTTGCCCAGGTTGATGTTGATGCCGCCGACCGAAGCAGTCTGGTCGCTGGCCAGCGAACCGGTCAACTGCCCCAAGGTGTTTTCATGAAGCGTACCGTTTTGAATATTGTGGGTGACGTTAAGCTTGACGGTCTTCCCAGCCTGAAGCACTGCTGCATAAACGTTATTGCCGTTCTCATTCCAGGTGGTTACGTCGCTCATTAAGGAAAAACGCTCGTCACTGGAGCGGTCGATCAGCTCCTGGAATCGGGTTTCGTCAAAATGGCCCGCCGCGGTCTGCGCATTGAACGCCGGCACATCGACGAACTCCATTTGGTCCCAGAGGCTGTTGTCGATACGGCTAGGCGTTCCGACATTCACCTCGCGCCGGCCTGATCGCGATGCTGCGCCCTGGTTCAGGAGGTTGACGGCCGTCACGTCGAGGTTGTCGTTTGCAGCCATCAGGCTGTAGCGGTTTTGCACTTCATTGGCGCGGATCGTGAGGTCTTTTCCGGCCACAAGCCGCGCTGCGGGGGAGTCCTTTAGCACGGTGTCGTTGAAACTGGTGATGATGGTGATCAGGCCGCGTTTCCAGCCGTTGCCACCACTACAATGCTGACCACATACCCAACTCAGACTGCCGGAGGTTTGCCCGGAGGTGATTTCGAATTCAGCCTTCGCGTTTTCCACCATCAGGGCATTGATGTCGATGTCGCCTTGGGCTTCGATGGTGCCGGACAGATTGCTCAATGACGCCGCCCGCCCACCGCCCACCGCACTGAAGGTCAGGTTGCCTTGGCTGTAGATATCACCGTAATAGTTGCTCAGGCTGCTGCCGTGGAGTTCCATCGAGCCGCCGCTGAACAGCAACGTGTCGGCACCATTGTTGATGCCGTTAACGGCATTGAACTTCAGGTTCCCTTGGGCGCCCAGGGTGCCTTTGTTGTCGATGCGGGAGGCTGTCACCGCCAGATGCCGGTTGGCGATCAGCCGACCGAGGTTGTCGAGCGTGCCGCGCAGGTTCAGCTCACTGTCGCCGCCGCTGACCAGCCGACCATCACGTTGCAGCAGGTTGTTGGCATTGACGGTCAGCTTTTGCCCGGCCGACAACAGGCCACTGTTGATCAGGTTTCCACCCAGAGTCAGCGACAGGTTGCCGTTACTGAGCAACGCACCGGCGTTGGTCAGACTGGCGACGTTCAGGCTTAGCGCCGAAGCGCTGGCAATGCGCTCGCCCGCTTTGAGGGTCAGGCCCTGGGCGCTGGTGTAGGTGAGGCCGCCGTTGAGCTGCCAAGTGCCGACACCGCTGACGGAGCCAATTTCCCAGGCACCACTGCCCAGCCCCGTGAGACTGCCCGAGCTGCCGGCAAGGTTGCTCAGGTCCAGATCAAACAGTCCCTGCGCCGCGTGACGTACGTTACCGCTAAGGTTGTTGAGTTGGACACCGGCCAGGCTCAGATCCTGGCTGCCGATCTCGATCACACCGTTCTGGTTGTTCAGGTTGCCAGTCAGTTTGATCTGGCTGGAGGCGCCACCGAGTGCGCGGACTTGCCCGCCAGCGCTGTTGTTCAACTGGCCGCCGATGAACTTCAGGCCATTCGCCGACTCGATCAGGCCGCCTATGTTGACCACTTGGCTGACGGCTTCAACATCCAAACGAGTGCCGCTGATCTCGCCCCCCGTGTTGTCGAGGCTTGAACCGTCGAAAGCGACTTCGCCCTTGGCGAACAACTTGCCGGCCCGATTGACCAAGCGCGTCACCGTCAGTTGCAGATCCCCCAGCAGGCTGGAAATCAACCCCGCCTTGCCGTTGGCGGCGCTGTTGTCCAGGTCTTCGCTGGTGATCTCCAGGCTGTCGGCCTGAAGCGTCCCACCCTGATTTTGCAGACGGCCCTGTTCCAGCACCAGCTCGGTGTGGCTGCCATTGGCCAGAATCACACCCTGCTGGTTCTGCAGCGCCTTACTGACGATTTTCAGACCATCGCTACCGGCGATAATCTGGCCCTGCGCACGGTTGTCGACAGATGTACTGCTGATATCCAGGCGCTGGCCCCGCAGGGTGCCGCCGCGATTGTCGAGTTCAACCAGTTGCTGCAACAGCAATCGCTGTGCACCAGCGTCAATCACGCCGGTCATGTTCTCCAGAACACCGGCCACATTCAGTGTGATTGCGCCGCCGTTGCTGACGATACCGCCCTTGTCGCTGTTGTTGAGCTGCCGGGTAGTGATCCCGATGGATCTGCCGAGCATGGCACCGCCACGGTTATCGACGGCGTTGCTTTCTATTTGCAGGCCGGCATCGCTCTGGATCCGGCCTTTGTTATTAAGCAGCCACGACTGGCCGGGCGCCGTTTGCTTGAGAATCAATAACGCACCGTCAGCACCGGCCGCTATCAGTCCGGCCTCACTGTTATCAAGGCTGGCGGCTTGCAGATCCAGGCGATCGCTGATAATTCGCCCGCCACGGTTGTTGATATGCCCGTCCTCAGCGACCAGCAGCAATTGCCCGGCGGCCACGACACCTTCTCGATTGTCGAGACTCGCCACCTGGATGTCCGCATCGCCCTGGCTGGCTTGCAGGCGACCCAGCGCATTGTTCAGGTGCTGACTGACCATCAGCGTGAGCTGGCCCGTCTCGGCACTGACGGTGCCCTTGGTATTGGCGGTGATATTTTTGAACGTTCCCTCGACAGCACCACCCAGCAAATCGCCTTCAGTGTTATTCAGATTCCGCCCAACCAATTTCAGCGTGTGCAAGCCCTGGATCAGGCCCTGGGTGTTATCCAGATCCTCGGTATCCAACACGCTGTCATCGGAAGAAATCGTGCCTTGGGTGTTGTCGAGTTTGCCGCGGCTGGTCAGTTCAAGGGTCTGGCCGGTCAGGCTGGCGCTGTGGTTGTTGATGCTTTGGGCTGCGACAGTCAATACGGTCGAAGCCTGGACTTTACCTGCGTGGTTATCGAGGTCTTTATCCAGCGTCAGTTCCAGCGCACCGTCTTCAGCACTGATGACACCACCGGAGCTGTTATCCAGGCGGCTGGCATTGAGCTGTATTTCGTCAGCCACCAGCGTGCCGCCCTGGTTGAGCAGCTCGCCACCGGACAGTGTCAGGAGCGTTTGCGCCTGGATCTTGCCCTGGCCGTTGTCCAGGCGTTGCCGGGCGACCACCTTGGCGGAGGTTTGACTGGCGGCGATCAGCCCTTTGCTGTTGTCCAGTTGGCCCGCGTCGATGTCCAGACGTCCGGCGATCAACTTGCCCCCGGCGTTCTTTAGCACCCGGGCGTTGAGCGACAGGTTGCCGCCGGCCACTTCAATACGGCCCTGGCGATTGTCCAGGCTGTCGACGGTCAAGCTCGCCGCCTGGCCGTCGGCAAAGCGAATCAAGCCGCTAAGGTTAAGGACGGCCGGGGCATTGATCACCAGGCTCGCTTCGCCCAAGAGCCGCGCGGCATCTCCCTGATTGATCAGGCGAGCGGTCGTGAGGATGACGTTTTGGGCCTGGATAATACCGTTCTGGTTGTCGAGCAAATCCTTGGTATCAACCGTCAATGAGCGGCTGGCCAACAGTTTGCCGCTGTTGTTCAGGGTTTGACCGTTGATGGTCAGATCACCAGTGGTGTTGCGACTGTTGTCCGGGTTCACTCCGGCTTCGATCACACCCGTATTAGTCAGGGTGCCGCCACTGGACAGTTGCACGGCGCCCCTTGCAGCCAGGCTCTGACGGTTGATCAGCTCTTGCGTGGTTTGCGCCGTAAGTTGAGTGCCCGCATAAAGCGGACCTTGGGCGTCGAGGCTCTTTGCTTTGATGCCGATAGCGTTGCTGGCGGTTGCTGAAACAACGCTCAGATGACCGTTGGCGTCGATCTGGATATCACCACCACTGGCGGCAAGCTCCCCCGCCAGCTTCACGCCGACCCCGGCTTCGGTGCCCACCAATTTGATCGCCCCGGCATACATCCCACCCAGCGCCGACGAGTCGATGGCCAGTTGCGGCTTGACGCTGCCGTCGTCAGCACGGGCGGTGGCGTTGAGGGTGGTGGCGTTGACGTCATTACGCCCGGCCACAATCGTCAGGTTTTTCGCCTGGATCTCGGCGTTGATCTTGGCGCTGCGGGTGATGATTTCGAAATGGTCGACGTTGTTGGCGTTGAGGCCTGCGCCTTCGATGGCAACGCTGCCTTTATCCACCTGGTAGCGATCCAGCCGACCGTTTTCCACCACCGGTTTGCCGGTGCTCAAAGTCACCTTCGGGCTGTTGATGAAACCGCAACCGTTGCAGGTGATGCCGTACGGGTTGGCGACGATGACGTGAGCCGATTGCCCCGCCACTTCGGTGTAGCCGCGCAGTTGGCTGGGGTTGCCGCCGTTGACTTCGTTGAGGATGGTCTTGGCAGCCGCGCCATTGAGGTTCGGGTTGCCAACAATAATCCCGCCCAGTTGCGTGGACTGGGTGCGGGCGGTGGCGTTGTTGAGGATTACGCCGTTGCTGCCGACGTTGTAGTCCTTGAACTGGTTGTGGGACAGACCGTTGGCGTTGGGTTTGGCGATGTTGACGATGGGCACGCCGTTACCGGCCCGGTCCAGGCCGGTGCCCGGTGCGCTGACGACGATCCCCTCGGCCTGGGCCCAAAGCGGTTGCCAGAACATGACATTGGCCAACAGAAACGCCAGGCCACGCTTGGGCATGCCCCAGAAGTGTTCGCGGGTTTGCAGGGCAGCAGAAGGCTGGCGGGCCAGGAAGGCGTGTTGGCGGTCGTCCATGATCAGTCTCGTACAACGAAATTTAGAGCGGCAGCATTTAAAAAATGCGTCCACGCGGAAGTAGGTCGATTAAGGAATCGAAAGTGACATCAAAATAGTGGCGCGATATTAGATAGCCATTATTCTGGCATCAATGAATGAATACAGAAAGGAGGGCAGTGCGGACCATCGGTCTGGAGATAGAGGTGAGTTGTCAGGCCGCCTTCGCGAGCAGGCTCGCTCCCACAGGTGGATCGGGGTACATCCGTGGCAAACAGGTCGG
>NZ_FODL01000001.1:607730-621545 GCF_900110355.1 Pseudomonas sp. NFACC39-1
AACAGGTCGGCTATAAGGCCGCCTTCGCGAGCAGGCTCGCTCCCACAGTTGGATCGGGTACAGCCGTGGCAAACAGGCCGGCTATAAGGCCGCCTCGTCCCGGCTTTTGATCTGGGCGCCCCGTTAACCACGCTGGCCGAACGCAGGTATTGCGCAGTGGGCAACCCGGCATGGATGCCGGGTTAGCCGCGCTGGGCCATGGATGGCCCTTCGCGGCGGGCCCACGGAGCAATACCGGAGTGAGGGCATGCCGAGCCCTAGCGAGGCACCGAGTGGTGGGGCAAAGCGCTTTTGGTTACTTTTGGCGCTCTTCCAAAAGTAACCCGCCGTAAGGGCGGAACCCTAAGCCGCCGTTACCGCAGAAATGGATGTGTACCCGGTCAATAAGATCCAGGCCGGCTGTCAGGCCGCCTCGCGAGCAAGCCTTGCTCCCACAGGTAAGCGGCCAAATACAGTCGCCCGTAATACACACAAAAACCGCCCCGCTAAACACGCCAGGACACTTTGGTTGCACCGCTCTACCTCACGGGTTTCAAGAGGTAATACCCGCCCCAACCCGGTGCATCAGCAGCTTCGAGATGCACCGACAAGGAGCGCCACTCAAACCAAAAGCGCCCTCGCAAACGATCAAATGCGTCAGAAGTTACACGGATGCGACATTAAGGTACGTACGTGCCACTGTTTCAGGCTTGTAACGGCTCTGGATCTTGCATTGGGTATGGGGCCTGCATAAGTATCCGCAGGTCGACTCACGAGGTCGCCCTCAAATCAAAAATGACAACAAATCATGAGGCCAACATGCTTAAACAAGCGGTCATTCCGTTTTTAGTCGGCGCAGGCTTATTAGCCAGCGCACCTTTCGCCCAAGCGGCGACTAACCTGGTGTTCTGCTCCGAAGGCAGCCCGGCCGGTTTTGACCCTGGTCAGTACACCACCGGAACCGACTTCGACGCCTCTGCAGAAACCATGTTCAACCGCCTGACCCAGTTCGAACGCGGCGGCACCGCTGTGATTCCTGGCCTGGCGACCAAATGGGACATTTCCGAAGACGGCCTCACCTACACCTTCCACTTGCGTGAAGGCGTCAAGTTCCACACCACCCCGTATTTCAAGCCGACTCGTGAATTCAACGCCGACGACGTGCTGTTCACCTTCAATCGCATGATCAGCAAGGATGACCCGTTCCGTAAGGCCTACCCGACCGAATTCCCGTACTTCACCGACATGGGGATGGACACCAACATCACCAAGATCGATAAAGTCGACGACCACACCGTCAAGTTCACCCTCAAGGATGTTGACGCCGCGTTCATCCAGAACATGGCCATGAGTTTCGCCTCGATCCAGTCCGCCGAGTACGCCGCCCAGCTGCTCAAGGACGGCAAACCTACCGACATCAACCAGAAACCGGTCGGCACCGGCCCATTCGTGTTCAAGAGCTACCAGAAAGACTCCAACATCCGCTACACCGGGAACAAGGATTACTGGAAGCCTGAAGACGTGAAGATCGACAACCTGATCTTCGCCATCACCACCGACCCGTCGGTGCGCATGCAGAAGCTGAAGAAGAACGAGTGCCAGATCACCCTCTTCCCGCGCCCCGCCGATCTCAAGGCATTGAAAGAAGACAAAGCGCTGAAGATGCCTGACCAGGCCGGCTTCAACCTGGGCTACGTCGCTTACAACGTGATGGACAAGATCAAGGGCAGCAACGAGCCGAACATTCTGGCGGACCTGAAAGTACGCCAGGCGCTGGACATGGCGGTCAACAAGCCGCAGATCATCGATTCGGTCTACCAGGGCGCGGGCCAACTGGCGGTCAACGCCATGCCGCCGACCCAATGGTCCTACGACACCACCATCAAGGATGCCAAGTACGACCCTGAGAAGGCCAAGACGCTGCTCAAGGAAGCCGGCGTCAAGGAAGGCACCAACATCACCCTGTGGGCGATGCCAGTACAGCGTCCGTACAACCCGAACGCCAAACTGATGGCTGAGATGCTGCAGTCCGACTGGAAGAAGATCGGCCTGAACGTCAACATCGTCAGCTACGAATGGGGCGAGTACATCAAGCGTTCCAAAGGCGGCGAGAACCAGGCCATGATCATTGGCTGGAGCGGTGACAACGGTGACCCGGACAACTGGCTCAACGTGCTGTTCGGCTGCGACTCGCTGGCCGGCAACAACTTCTCCAAATGGTGCGACAAGAAGTTCGACGACCTCGTCAAACAGGCTAAGCGCACCACCGACCAGGCCAAGCGCACCGAACTGTACAAACAGGCGCAACACGTCCTCAAGGACGCTGTGCCCATGACACCTATCGCTCACTCGACGGTGTATCAACCCATGCGCGCCAATGTGCAGGACTTCAAGATCAGCCCGTTTGGCTTGAACTCCTTCTACGGCGTCAGCGTCAGCAAATAAAGGTAGGCAACGGCGGCGTTTCTGACGGCGCCGTTGCTTTATCTGCCGAAACCAAGACTCAGGAAAACGCCTACATCCAAAAGCACTGCGTACCACAGCAGCTGGTTTAGGACGTATCGCCTTTTCCCACAAGTCTTTCAGGCGTTACGCATTTACTGCCTGGCCCGCGACTCATACCGTCGGGAGCCAGGTCGATCTGCTGGCGCTGCGGCATTGCTGTTCGCAATGGATTGAACTCAGTGCCCGGACAGATCCCGCAAGGGCGCCGGTCACTGTTAAACACCCCATAGAGAGAGGGAGCGTCATGCGCCATACCTTGGTTTTTTCCGCATTGCTGGGCACCGGCCTGCTGGCCGCCACCTCCATGGCCCAGGCCGCCGGCGGCAGCCTGGTGTTCTGTTCCGAAGGCAGCCCCGCCGGTTTCGACACCGCGCAATACACCACGGCCACCGACAACGATGCCGCCGAGCCGCTGTACAACCGCCTGGCCGAGTTTGAAAAAGGCGCGACCAACGTCGTACCTGGCCTGGCGACGCGCTGGGACATTTCCGAAGACGGCCTGAAATACACCTTTCACCTGCGTGAAGGTGTGAAGTTTCATACAACCGATTACTTCACGCCGACCCGGGATTTCAACGCCGACGACGTGCTGTTCACCTTCAATCGCATGCTTGACCCGCAGCACCCGTTCCGCAAGGCCTACCCGACCGAGTTTCCGTACTTCAACGGCATGAGCCTGAACAAGAACATCGCCAAGGTCGAGGCGACCGGGCCGCTGACCGTGGTCATGACCCTCAACAGCGTGGACGCCGCATTCATCCAGAACATCGCCATGAGTTTTGCCGCGATCCTGTCGGCCGAATACGCTGACCAATTGCTCAAGAACGGCAAGCCCAGCGACATCAACCAGAAGCCGATTGGCACCGGGCCGTTCGAGTTCAAGAGCTACCAGAAAGACTCCAACATCCGCTACGTCGCCAACAAGCAGTACTGGGCGCCGGAACGGGTCAAGCTGAACAACCTGATCTTCTCCATCAACACCGATGCCTCGGTACGGGTGCAGAAACTCAAGGCCAACGAATGCCAGGTCACCCTGCATCCGCGTCCAGCCGATGTGCCGGCCTTGAAAAACGACCCGAAACTGCAACTGATCGAGAAACCGGGTTTCAACCTCGGCTACATCGCCTATAACACTCGCCACAAACCGTTCGACCAGGTCGAAGTGCGCCGGGCTCTGGACATGGCGGTGAACAAGCAGAGCATCCTCAACGCCGTGTACCAGGGCGCGGGCCAATTGGCGGTTAACGCCATGCCGCCAACCCAGTGGTCCTACGACGACACGATCAAGGACACGCCGTATAACCCGGAAAAAGCCAAGGAGCTGCTCAAGGCCGCCGGGGTCAAGGAAGGCACCGAAATCACCCTCTGGGCCATGCCGGTGCAACGCCCGTACAACCCCAACGCCAAGCTGATGGCCGAGATGCTCCAGGCCGACTGGGCGAAGATCGGCCTGAAGGTGAAGATTGTCAGCTATGAATGGGGCGAGTACATCAAGCGCACCAAGAACGGCGAGCACGATGTCAGCCTGATCGGCTGGACCGGTGACAACGGGGACCCGGACAACTGGTTGGGCACGCTGTACAGCTGCGATGCCATTGGCGGCAACAACTACTCCATGTGGTGTGATCAGGACTACGACAAGCTGATCAAGCAGGCCAAGGTCGTCACCGATCGCGACCAGCGCACCGTGCTTTACAAACAGGCCCAGCAGTTGCTCAAGCAGCAAGTGCCGATCACCCCGGTTGCCCACTCGACGGTCAACCAGCCGCTGAGCACCAAAGTCGAAGGGTTCAAAGTCAGCCCCTTCGGTCGCAACGTGTTCTCGGGCGTCAGTCTGAACCCATAACCGATTAGCCACACAGCGAGGGCCCACTTGGGCCCTCACGCCGACGTCTTGCCGGAATTCACCGTTCAGGTGTAGTGCAAACGTTTGCGAAGCCACGATGAGTTGTAAAAACCGATAGCCGTATCACTAAAAAAGACCGGCATTAAAAAAGAAAGAAAAGGAGCGTTACCGATGAAACTGAGCAACACCGCGTTACTGGCCTTGGCCATCAGCAGCGTTACGGCCACAGCCTATGCTGAGTCTGCAAGTCAGGAATTCGTTCCGACCACCCTGGCTGGCAGCAGCGCTCAAAGCGAGGCTAAAGGTTTTATCGATGGACAGAGCTTGGGCGGCACGACCCGTAACTGGTACGCCAACGAACTGAAACGTCGTGATGACCGATTCAGCTATAAGCCTAACAGCGTAAAAAATGATCCTTCCGTGCCAGCTACGCCCATTGCACGTCGTATCAACTGGGTTCAGGGCACCATCGTCAACTACACCTCGGGCTTTACCCAAGGCACAGTCGGCGTCAGCACGGAAGTAGCCGCCTACAACGCCATCGTGCTGGATCAAGACCGCAAGCACATCGCCGGCGGTTCCAACCGCACCCTGGCCGACTCCAACGGTGATGCCGTCGACCAGTGGAGCAAGCTGGGTCTGGCCAACGTCAAGTTCCGCGTATCGAACACAACGCTCACCGCCGGTCGTCAGAATTTCAGTACGCCTATCGTCGACGTTATCGGCAACCGCGCACTGCCTTCGAGTTTCGAAGGTGTGAGTCTGCATAGCGAGGAATTCAACAACCTGTCGTTCGACGTGGCCGGTTTCGATCGCGTTTCGCCGCGTACCGAGCAGAGCCTGTCGAAGTTCCGCAGCGAGTATTCCGCCACTGGCGTGGAAACCGACAAAGTCCTCACCGCCGGCGTGAACTACCAGCCGTTCAAGAGCCTGAAAACCAGCCTGTATGGCGCCAATGTTGAAGACTTCTGGAACCAGTACTACTTTGGCGCGACCCACGAGTTGGGTGACAGCCAGGTGCTGAGTCTGACCACCGGCCTGAACTACTACAAAACCGTTGATGAGGGCAAAAAGCTGATGGGGAATATCGATAACGATACCTACTCCCTGTCGCTCGGCCTTGCTCACCAGGCCCATAGCCTGACGTTCTCCTATCAGGAAGTGAACGGCGACGAGTACTTCGACTACCTGCACGAAACCAATGGCATCTACCTGGCCAACTCCTTGCTGTCGGACTTCAACAGCCCGAACGAGAAATCGTTCCAGATCGCCTACGGCCTCAACATGGCCGAGTACGGCGTACCGGGCCTGAAGTTCAACATCTATCAGGCACGCGGCTGGGGCATCGACGGCACGCATTACCGTGGCACGGCCTACACCGCACCAGGTACCCAGCGCGGCGACCTGAGCCTGATGGATGGCGAAACTCACTACGAATACGGTGTTGGCGCCTCCTACGCCGTGCAAAGTGGCCCACTCAAGGCCACCGCGATTCGTGCGACCTACACCACGCACCGCGCCAGCGAAAACCAGGCTGATGGCAACATCAACGAATTCCGTCTGGTCACCACCATCCCGTTCAACATTCTCTAAACCCTCCGCCGAACGGCCGACTCACAAGGTCGGTCGTTCGGTTTTTTGCGTTTAACCGATTGCAGAGGATTGCCGATGAACATGAATCCCCTACGCGCCGCCATCACCGCGGCGTTGCTGAGTGTCGCCGTTGGCGCCACGGCCAAACCCCTGGTGGTTTGCACAGAAGCCAGCCCGGAAGGCTTCGACATGGTCCAGTACACGACTGCAGTCACTGCCGACGCCGTGGCAGAAACCATCTTCAATCGCCTGGCCGACTTCAAGCCCGGCACCACCGAAGTGATTCCGGCCCTGGCCGAATCCTGGGACATCAGTGACGACGGCCTGACGTACACTTTTCATCTGCGCAAAGGCGTCAAGTTCCACACCACCGATTATTTCAAGCCGACCCGCGACATGAATGCCGACGACGTGGTCTGGAGTTTCCAGCGCCAGCTGGACCCGAATCATCCCTGGCACAAGCTGTCGAGCGTAGGCTTCCCCTACTTTGAAAGCATGGGCTTCAAAGAGCTGCTCAAGAGCGTCGAGAAAGTCGACGAGCACACAGTCAAGTTCAGCCTGACCCGCCGTGAAGCGCCGTTCCTGGCTGATATCGCCATGGCCTTCTCCTCGATCTACCCGGCCGAGTATGCCGACCAGTTGCTCAAGGCCAACAAGGCCGGCGATCTGAACAGCAAACCGATCGGCACCGGCCCGTTCATCTTTCAGCGCTACAACAAGGACGCCCAGGTGCGCTTCAAGGCCAACCCGGATTACTTCCGTGGCAAGCCACCGGCCGATGCACTGATTCTGGCCATCGCCACCGACAACAACGTGCGCATGCAAAAGCTCAAGACCAACGAGTGCCAGATCGCGCTGTACCCCAAACCCGACGACATCCCCAGCATCAAGAAAGACCCCAACCTGAAAGTCGCTGAGCTGGACGCGATGACCGTTTCCTACACGGCCATGAACACCAGCCACAAATACATGAGCGATGTGCGGGTGCGCAAAGCCATCGACCTGGCCTTCGACAAGGAAGCCTACGTCAATGCGCTGTTCGGCAAGGGCAACGCCACCGTGGCGGTCAACCCGTATCCACCGACGCTGCTGGGCTTCAATCACGACCTGAAGAACCCGCCCCGCAACTTGGACAAGGCCCGTGAGTTGCTCAAGGAAGCCGGCGTACCTGAAGGCACCGTGTTCACTCTGTTCACCCGTAACGGCGGCGGTCCGACCAACCCCAACCCGATGCTCGGCGCGCAGATGATGCAGGCGGACCTGGCGAAGGTCGGGATCAAGGTCGACATCCGCGTGATGGAATGGGGCGAAATGCTCAAGCGCGCCAAGAACGGCGAGCACGACATGGTTTCCGCCGGATGGGCGGGCGATAACGGCGACCCGGATAACTTCCTGACGCCTATGCTCAGTTGCGAAGCGGCCAAGAACGGCGAAAACTACGCGCGCTGGTGCAACGAGCAATTCCAGGCGCTGATCGACCAGGCCCGCGCCACAGTGAACCCCGAGGAGCGCACCAAGCTCTATGAACAGGCCCAGGTGCTTTTCAACCAGGACCAACCGTGGATCAGCATGGCCCACACCCGCATGTTTACCGCAATGCGCAAGAACGTAGAGGGCTATGTGATTAGCCCGCTGACGACCAATAACTTCGCCACCACCCAGGTGAAGTAGATAAGAAAACGCCCGGCGACACTTGACCCCAAGCGTCGCCGGGCACGCCTAACCGGCTGATGAGGTACACCTTAAGATGTTTAGTTTTATTGCCCGCCGACTGGGATTATTGATCCCCACGTTCTTCGGCATCACCCTGCTGACCTTCGCGTTGATTCGCATGATCCCCGGCGACCCCGTGGAAGTGATGATGGGCGAACGTCGGGTCGATCCCGAAATGCACGCTCAGGCAATGGAACGCCTTGGCCTGAACAAACCGCTGTATGCCCAGTACCTGGACTACATCGGCAAACTGGCCCAGGGCGATCTCGGCGAATCGCTGCGCACCCGCGAAAGCGTCTGGACCGAGTTCAGTTCCCTGTTTCCCGCGACCCTGGAACTGTCCCTGGCCGCCCTGTTGTTCGCCGGTATCCTGGGCCTTTTGGCCGGGGTGATCGCGGCACTCAAGCGAGGATCCCTGTTCGACCATGGGGTGATGGGCATCTCCCTTGCGGGGTATTCGATGCCGATCTTCTGGTGGGGCCTGATCCTGATCATGTTCTTCTCGGTGTCCTTGGGCTGGACGCCGGTGTCGGGACGGATCGACCTTTTGTACGACATCGAGCCGAAAACCGGCTTCATGCTGATCGACACACTGCTGGCCGATGAGCCGGGCGCGTTTCTCGATGCTTTGCACCACCTGATCCTGCCGGCCATTGTGCTGGGCACCATTCCACTGGCAGTGATCGCCCGCATGACCCGCTCTTCGATGCTCGAAGTGCTGCGCGAAGACTACATCCGCACCGCCCGCGCCAAGGGCCTGTCGCCATCGCGCGTGGTGTTCGTGCATGGCCTGCGCAACGCACTGATCCCGGTGCTGACCGTGGTCGGCCTGCAAGTCGGCACCCTGCTGGCCGGTGCGGTCCTGACCGAAACGATCTTCTCCTGGCCGGGTATCGGCAAGTGGCTGATCGAAGCCATCGGCGCCCGGGACTATCCCGTGGTGCAGAACGGCATCCTGTTAATCGCCTGCCTGGTGATTCTGGTCAACTTCGTCGTGGACGTGCTCTACGGCTTTGCCAACCCACGTATCCGTCACCAGCGCTGAGATCAAAACCATGAGTACTCCAACTACCTCGGTAGCAGTCGATCAAAGCCTGCTGTATCCGTCCCCGTACAAAGAATTCTGGCAGGCGTTTTCCCGCAACAAGGGCGCCGTGGCCGGGCTGATGTTCATGATCCTGATCGTGTTTTGCGCGCTCTTTGCCCCGTGGGTCGCCCCCCATGACCCGAGCGAGCAGTACCGCGACTTTCTGCTGACCCCGCCGGTCTGGCTCGAAGGCGGTCAGATGCAGTTCCTGCTGGGCACCGACGAACTGGGGCGCGATTTGCTCTCGCGGCTGATCCAGGGTTCGCGCCTGTCGTTGCTGATCGGCTTGTCGTCGGTGGTGATGTCGCTGATCCCGGGCATCCTGCTGGGGCTGTTCGCCGGGTTCTTCCCGCGTCTGCTCGGCCCGACCATCATGCGCCTGATGGACATCATGCTCGCCCTGCCTTCGCTACTGCTGGCCGTGGCGATTGTCGCCATCCTCGGCCCAGGCCTGATCAACACCGTGATCGCCATCGCCATCGTGTCGCTGCCGTCCTACGTGCGCCTGACCCGCGCCGCCGTGATGGGCGAGCTGAACCGTGACTACGTGACTGCCGCCCGCCTGGCCGGTGCCGGCCTGCCGCGCCTGATGTTCATCACTGTGCTGCCCAACTGCATGGCGCCGCTGATCGTGCAGGCCACCTTGAGCTTTTCCTCGGCAATCCTCGACGCCGCCGCCCTGGGCTTCCTCGGCCTCGGCGTCCAGCCGCCCACCCCGGAGTGGGGCACCATGCTGGCTTCGGCCCGGGACTACATCGAACGCGCCTGGTGGGTGGTGAGCCTGCCTGGCTTGACCATTTTGCTCAGCGTGCTGGCAATCAACCTGATGGGCGACGGTTTGCGCGATGCGCTGGACCCGAAACTCAAGAATGCCGCCTGAGGAGATTCCCATGTCACTGCTAGAAATCAAGAATCTCAACGTTCGCTTCGGCGACGCCACCGCCGTCCCGGTGGTCGACGGTCTGGACCTGACCGTGGAAAAAGGCGAAGTCCTGGCTATCGTCGGCGAATCGGGCTCGGGTAAATCCGTGACCATGATGGCGCTGATGGGCCTGATCGAGCACCCCGGCATCGTCACCGCCGACGCGCTGAACTTCGATGGCAAGAACATGCTCAAGCTGAGCAACCGCCAGCGCCGGCAGATCGTCGGCAAGGACCTGGCGATGGTCTTCCAGGACCCAATGACCGCGCTCAACCCCAGCTACACCGTGGGGTTCCAGATCGAAGAAGTGCTGCGCCTGCACCTGAAAATGTCCGGCAAGGCCGCCCGCCAGCGCGCCATCGAACTGCTGGAGAAAGTCGAAATCCCCGGCGCCGCCAGTCGCATGAACGCCTATCCCCATCAACTGTCCGGCGGCATGAGCCAGCGTGTGGCGATTGCCATGGCCATTGCCGGCGAGCCAAAACTGTTGATCGCCGACGAACCGACCACCGCCCTGGACGTGACCATCCAGGCGCAGATCATGGACCTGCTGCTGGCCCTGCAGAAAGAGCAGAACATGGGCCTGGTGTTGATCACCCATGACCTGGCCGTGGTCGCTGAAACCGCCCAGCGCGTGTGCGTGATGTACGCCGGTCAAGCCGTGGAAGTGGGCAAGGTGCCCGAGCTGTTCGACATCCCCGCGCACCCGTACAGCGAAGCCCTGCTGGCGGCGATTCCCGAACACAGCATGGGCGCCGAGCGCCTGGCGACGCTGCCAGGCATCGTCCCCGGTCGTTACGACCGTCCGCAAGGCTGCCTGCTGTCGCCGCGCTGCCCCTACGTGCAGGACAACTGCCGTCAACAGCGCCCAGCCCTTGACCCGAAAGCCGCCAGCCTCGCCCGCTGCTTCTACCCGTTGAACCAGGAGGTGGCGTGATGGCCGTCGTACTTACCGCCCGTGACCTGACCCGTCATTACGAAGTGTCCCGTGGCATGTTCAAGGGCCATGCCACCGTTCGCGCCCTCAACGGTGTGTCGTTCGAGCTGGAAGCCGGCAAGACCCTGGCCGTGGTGGGTGAATCCGGTTGCGGCAAATCCACCCTCGCCCGCGCCCTGACACTGATCGAAGAGCCGTCCACCGGCTCGCTGAAAATCGCCGGCCAGGAAGTGGCCGGCGCCAACAAGGCCGAACGCAAGCAGTTGCGCAAAGACGTGCAGATGGTCTTCCAGAGCCCGTATGCGTCCCTCAACCCACGGCAGAAAGTCGGTGATCAACTGGCCGAGCCTTTGCTCATCAACACCAACCTGTCGGCCAACGAGCGGCGGGAAAAAGTCCAGGCGATGATGAAGCAGGTGGGCCTGCGCCCCGAGCATTACCAGCGCTACCCGCACATGTTCTCCGGCGGCCAACGCCAGCGCATCGCCCTGGCCCGCGCCATGATGCTGCAACCCAAGGTGCTGGTGGCGGACGAACCGACATCGGCGCTGGACGTGTCTATCCAGGCCCAGGTGCTGAACCTGTTCATGGACTTGCAGGAGGAATTCAACACCGCCTACGTGTTCATTTCCCACAACCTGGCGGTGGTGCAGCACGTGGCCGACGACGTGATGGTGATGTACCTCGGTCGTCCGGTGGAAATGGGCCCTAACGAGTCCATCTACAGCCGCCCGCTACACCCGTACACCCAGGCGCTGCTGTCGGCCACCCCGACCATCCACCCGGACCCGAACAAGCCGAAGATCAAGATCGTCGGCGAACTGCCCAACCCGCTCAACCCACCGTCCGGCTGCGCCTTCCACAAGCGCTGCCCGTACGCCACCGAGCGTTGCCAGACCGAAGAACCGGCCTTGCGGTTGCTGGATAACCGGCAGGTGGCCTGCCATTACGCCGAACAGTTCCTCGACGGCGCGGCGTAAGGCTAAAAGGCAGAAAAGCACCTGTGGTGAGGGAGCTTGCTCCCGCTGGACCTGTAGGAGCTGTCGAGTGCAACGAGGCTGCGATCTTTCCCCTGCCACTTGAATCTCAAGCGAAAGATCAAAAGATCGCAGGCTTCGCCAGCTCCTACCGTCAAGCGGGAGCAAGCTCCCCTCGCCACGGGTCCTGTATTAATTCCTAACCTTTGCGCGTCGGAAATCGCTCACGCATCCCCCTGTTCCAGGGAGTCGCCCCCGTAAGGTCACCTTCGCCCTTTATCCAGACAGCCTGGTCATCAAGAGTGACTTCAAAATTGAAACCGATCACTACCCGCCATTGATTCGGATCAGATGAAAAGAACTCCGCTTTTTCTCGCGTGATGGAGCCCCCCTGCCACTCCATCGTCCGCTCCCCAGCCATCTCGTAGTAAGCGCCAGCGCCTTGCGCAGCAGCAAACGTGTATACCTTGCGCTCCGGGCCGCGTTCAGGCATGTAGAACGTCAGGTCTCTTCCACCGCCATCGCTCCAACTGGCTTGAATCACGAAATCCTCACTGTCGGCGTCAGCCACTAATGTCAGGCTGGCCGAATCAAACGCAACGCCGCCCACCCATCCCGCCAGGTGTCCTTCGGCCCTTTTAGACTGGTCGCTGTTTCTCATAGTGTTCTCCTGGCTCCTTAGCAGTTGAACAATCGCTGCCCAAAGTTATAAGAGCCGGCTGCAATACCGTCTACTGTCAGACCTGACAGGTCGATGTATATCTGCGGCGTCACCTTATTTGGATACTGCAGAAGTCGTGCATAAAAACGCCCTGATATCAGGGCGTTTTTTATGCAGAGGGGAACCATCAGCTCAGCATTTGGATCAAGTCTGGCTATCACCATCAGGATCTTCATCAATCGACGAGTCGTCATTGTCCTGATCGCCGGGCGTTTGTTCCTCGTCCGCGGCAAGCATCAACTCGCCCTGCGCCACCTGCCCGTACGCCGCTTGTTTTTCATGCTCATCGCATTCGGCCCAGGCCGCTGACGAACCGAGAGACAGCAACACTAAAACCTTCAGCAAAATCATCGCGCGGAGAAATGTGTTCATAGCCGATTCCTTTTTTCTCTGGTTAAAGCCCAAGCCTGACTGCGTTCAAGAAACGCTGCTCCCGAACGGTCGGTTCCTCAGATAAGACGCCAATGCACAGGGAGAAATGCCATCCAGGCACAGAATGCTTTCGAATAAGGCTTATCCCGAACGGCTATGAAGTGAAACCGCTTTTAACCCACCCAGCGACCGAATGTGGGAGCGAGCCTGCTCGCGATGGCTGTGGGTCAGCCAACTTGAGATTGACTGACCCGCAGCCATCGCGAGCAAGCGTTGCTCCCACAGGTTCGTCCCGCGTAGCTCCCGTTCTCTTAACGGCAGACATTGAGCCTTACAGACAAATTCCCATTAACATGGAGCACTAATCCCGAGGCTACATCGCCTTGCGCCATTGCCTACAACTAAGCCAGAATCCGCCCGATTGTGCGCCTTGGGGCCGGGCTCTATGGTTACCTGGTCGCTGAAAATCAGCGGTCGGGTTTAGCAGCCTGAATCCCTAGATGCACAGTGCTCCACATCATGGAGCAGGTTTTAGTGCCTGCCATGTATGTAATGGCGGTTGTGCGTGGGAGACCTTCGGGTCTGCCGGCTTCTAGGGGTCCGGTCTGCTAACCCGCGTACAGTCGCCACCCTCTTCGTTTAGCAGCGATGTCTGGCGACTCCATTACCCCTAGGAGCGTCATCATGTTCAAGGTCACACCCAATCCCCCCGAAACAGACCCCACCTCTTCCTACTCAAGCCTCGATCCGGAAAAATTCCACGAAGCCACTGAGCGGGCACTCAATTATTATTTGAAGCCGGAACAGGCCAAATCCAAGAAAGAGCCGCCGGCAGGCCAGCTCTTCACCATCGTGGAGGGGGTCGACAGCGAAAGCCTGCTCGCCAACCTCAGCGAAAACCTGGCCTCGGCCAACGCCATGATCAGCGATTTGGCATTCGATCTTGAAGGTTCTCGCCGGCATGTTGCGCTGGGTATCCAGCAAGTGATTGAGCTGAGCGAACTGTTGGCAAATAGAGCGTTGGACATCGCCGACCCACGTTAGACGCCCCTTGTGGGAGCGAGCCTGCTCGCGAAGGCGGCGCTACATTCGACATGGATGCAAGCAGACCTACCGCCATCGCGAGCAGGCTCGCTCCCACAGGGGATTTGAGGTGAACATGG
>NZ_FODL01000001.1:621730-931582 GCF_900110355.1 Pseudomonas sp. NFACC39-1
TCGCGAGCAGGCTCGCTCCCACAGGGGATTTGAGGTGAACATGGGTCCTGCGACCAGCCCGATACCCGTGTGGGAGCGGGCTTGCCCGCGAAGGCGGCGGTACATTCGACATGGATGCAAGCAGATCTACCGCCATCGCGAGCAGGCTCGCTCCCACAGGGGACTTGAGGTGAACATGGATCCTGCGATCAGCCCGCTCCCACAAGGGGAATTGGTGGAGTCCAATCATTAAGTGGAAATAAAAAACCCCGCAGCTTTCGGTGCGGGGTTCTGGGTGTAAAGCTCAGCGCTTAGTGATGCTCACGGGTCGCGCGGAAGTTCACATCCGGCCAGCGCTCTTCCATCAGTGCCAGGTTGACCCGGGTCGGCGCCAGGTAGGTCAGGTGGCCACCGCCGTCGAGCGCGAGGTTTTCCACGGCTTTGTTGGAAAACTCTTCGAATTTCTTCTTGTCGGCGCAATCGACCCAACGAGCGGACCACACGGTGATGGGCTCGTAGGAGCACTCGACCTTGTATTCCTCTTTCAAACGGCTGGCGACGACGTCGAACTGCAGCACACCGACGGCGCCGAGGATGATGTCGTTGCTGCGGGTCGGGAAGAACACCTGGGTGGCGCCTTCCTCGGCCAACTGCTGCAAGCCCTGACGCAATTGCTTGGACTTGAGCGGGTCCTTCAGGCGCACGCGGCGGAACAGCTCCGGGGCGAAGTGCGGGATGCCGGTGTAGCCCAGCACTTCACCTTCGGTGAAGGTGTCGCCGATCTGGATGGTGCCATGGTTGTGCAGGCCGATGATGTCACCGGCAAAGGCTTCTTCCAATTGCTCGCGTTCCGAGGAGAAGAACGTCAGGGCGTCGCCGATGCGCACATCCTTACCGGTGCGCACGTGGCGCATCTTCATGCCTTTCTCGTATTTGCCGGAACAGATGCGCATGAACGCGATGCGGTCGCGGTGCTTGGGGTCCATGTTCGCCTGGATCTTGAACACGAAACCGGTGAACTTCTCTTCCACCGGTTCCACGGTGCGCTCGTTGGCCACGCGCGGCAGCGGACGCGGCGCCCAATCGACCACAGCGTCGAGCACATGGTCGACACCGAAGTTGCCCAACGCAGTCCCGAAGAACACCGGGGTCAGTTGGCCGTCGAGGAATTCCTGCTGGTTGAATTCATGGCAGGCACCCTGCACCAGTTCCAGTTGCTCGACAAAACGGTCGTACTCATCGCCCAGGTGGGCGCGGGCCTCGTCGGAGTCGAGCTTCTCGATGATTTTGACTTCGGTGCGCTCATGCCCGTGACCGGCGGTGTAGACGATGATGTAGTCGTCAGCCAGGTGATACACGCCCTTGAAATCGCGGTAGCAGCCGATCGGCCAGGTGATCGGCGCAGCCTTGATCTTCAGGACCGCTTCGATCTCGTCGAGCAGTTCGATCGGATCGCGGATGTCCCGGTCGAGTTTGTTGATGAAGCTGACAATCGGCGTGTCCCGCAGCCGGCAGACGTCCATCAGGGCGATGGTCCGTGGCTCGACGCCTTTACCGCCGTCGAGGACCATCAGCGCCGAGTCCACCGCAGTCAGGGTGCGATAGGTGTCTTCGGAGAAGTCTTCGTGGCCCGGGGTGTCGAGCAGGTTGATCATGTGATCGCGATACGGGAACTGCATGACCGACGTGGTAATGGAAATACCCCGCTGTTTTTCCATTTCCATCCAGTCGGAGGTGGCATGGCGGTCGGACTTGCGAGATTTCACCGTGCCGGCCACCGCAATCGCCTTGCCCATCAGCAAGAGCTTTTCGGTGATGGTGGTCTTACCGGCATCGGGGTGGGAAATAATGGCGAAAGTGCGGCGTTTCGCGACTTCGGCGGCCTGTTTGGTCATGGGAAATCGCCTGGCAGGTGATTCAAAAAAGGGCGGCGATTATAGCTCAACTTGTACCAGGAACCGAACCCTTGGGTACATCCGGGGTGGCCAGATACCCGTTATTGCTGATGGATGAACCTTTCGGCGCGGTAGCCGCCATCAACCGCAAGTCCTGTGGAGGCAAGCCCCGTGTTGTTTTACCAGCCGAGACTGCGTCGGCCTGACGTTTATAGCTGGACCCGGAGCACTTGGGAAAACAACCACTGCGGGCTGAGCGTGGTAAACACCGAATAATTGATCAGTACCGTTTTTCCCTTGTGTTTCGAGACCCAGGTCGGGTCAAGCACGAAAACGTTGGGCTTACCGGCCGTAACCATTTGATGGGGCGTATCAAGGAGGGTTTGCCCCATGACACGTACGCGCAGGGTCGAGCCCGTCGGAGCTGGAGAGTTGACCGTGACGGTCCCCGAGGCATAACTGGGTGCCGGAAGAACCAGCGCCTGGGGATCGATGGTCAGAAACCGCACCCCAGACTCCAGGGTTTCACCGGCACCACTTTTTTTGATCGTGTAGCTCACCGGTACGGTAAGCCCAATGCTATCGACGACCTCAATGCGGGGAATCAGCACCTGTTTGTCCGCGGGGAGCTCGCCATATACGACCGGCGGACTGCTGTATGGCACGCGGCCTCCCCATCGAACACTCAGGATATCGGAGGCGGCAATTGCCTCGGTGGGCAATTGCACGATGAGGTACTCATCCCTATAGATATCCTTAGTGTTCAGACGGTCGCCAGAGACGGAGCTGTAAGCCTTGGGAATGGTGGGTGGGGCCAAAGCGGGCATTGGGAGAACCGGAGAGATCGCCTGGTCCGCACTCACATATTGGAAACTGAAATGACCTTGTGGGCTGGGGGGCAATGTGACACGAACGATGGGGACAACAAGACCGTTGGTGCGCTCATGGTATTTTTTTTGGTCGATTCGGGAGGCTTCCAGATCGTTTGAACCGGTGATCCAGAAAAACGCCTGGATGGGCAGCGGAGCCGGATTTTTTTCCGGCCAGGCTTCGATTCGAAGCTCGTTGTGATTCTTGAAGTTAAAATCGGCGCCTCCGGGCTCAAGTTCAACAAGTTTTCTGACCTGCAATCCCGCATTGAAGTTAGCCACGGCTTGCTCATTCAACGCATCGTTGAGCATCCACGCGCAACTGGCAGGATTTCCGTAACTGACCCTTCGAAAATGGGTCAGCCAGGCCCTGGCAGTGAAAATATTCTGTTCATTACAAGGTTTACTCAGGGGATAGACGAACTGGGTAATGCTGTCACGGCAAGCGCGGGCGCCTGGTTTGCTGCGATAGATCGTCGCGCCATCGTAGGGAAAATAGCAGATGACCGAGGGCTTTATTTTTCCCTGTGGCGCCCGGAGGGTGGGATAAAAAATATAGCCATGCCGGGCTTCGTTATTGCCCCATGGCGCACCACCAAACTTGGCGTCGGCCCTCAGGTAGGAAAATGAAACCGCGCCGCTGGTCCTGGAAAACTCGCTGTGGTCCCAAGGATCGAAGTTTCCCGCATTGGTCGTGCGTGCCAGGACACCCGTGCATAAAAAAGCAGGTGCCGTGGCAGCCCCGCAGTTGACCGCGGTGTCGTAGTAGTTGCGGGTCAAGGCGGCTGCCGTTGCTTCTCCTGACTGCACGATCGTGCCCACCAGTGCTTCGCTAAAGGACAGCGGCCAAACACAAAGACTGCCCAGTAGAATCAACAGCTCTGCTGATTTTTTAAACGTGAGATTTGCCATGTTCGTCGCCTTGAGTATCCCGGTCGGGTCAACAGCCTGATCTGCCCCTTCAATGAGGATTACAGCGGTTATCACCCGGCAACTTCATAATCACATCATGGGCAACATAGGGACGAGCGGGCTCAAGGCTCCACGTAGGTTTATTCTCGGCGATATCGGGGGAATCAAGATGACAGGCTAATTGTCGGCGCATGCTGCTGCCCATGTTGTCGAAATTCCAGTCCTTGCGATTCGGATCAAGGGCAGCCGCCTTGATCGCCAACTCGGCCAGCACGACATTGGTTTTTCCTACTCCGGCTTTTCTTCCGCACGCCGTGGGCGTGACCTTGAGCGATGAAATTTTCCCCAATACGGGCTCTACATAATTGTTGTCCCACTCGATCTTTTCTATGTAGTTATCACAGGAGCGACTATCCACGGGTGGTTGAACGTGCTGATCGACGGGGTAGTAGGCAAATTTCGCGTCCTCAGCGATCGATTTAGGAAACTGTATCTTGATGATCGGCTTCCACGTATTGCCTTGCTCTACCCATCGACGCTGATCATCTCGAGCAAGCTCACGAGATCTAAAAGTCTTTGTAGTTCTGTCAATGTAATCAACACCACTCTCATAAATAAAAGCAGCGATAGGGAGTTCCAGGTACGTGGCTTTCGCTGAGTCGCTGTCACTAGCGACAGGTGCATCAAACTTTACCCGTTCCTGACTGCTCCAGTCCCTTTTCCAGTATTTATTATCCGGCCAGGTTTCAATTCTCAGCTCCGACTGGGTATGGATCGCATCACCCTTTTCATCAGGATCGTTGGCCAAAATCTTTCGTGCCTCGACAAACGTATTGAATGCATCAGCCTTGTTGTAGGTACCGAAGTAGTCTTTCGTGGTATCAAAACCGCATTGAAACTTGTGCGCTTTCGTCGCTTCCGGGTCTCGGGTTTGACGGTCATAGTGTTCCATCCACGCCTTGGCATTGCTAATGCCCAGCTTCTGGCAATAGTCCTCGACAACGCCGAGGGAGTTCCCATTCTCCTGATAGTCGCCACAGCCGCTGTTGGTTCGATAATTCGTCCAGGAATCAATAGGAAAGGCACACAACACTTTGATTTTGAATTGCTCCCGCTCATTCACAAAATCATTGGGCACCAAGGCAAAACCATTGAACCTGAGCATGCCCAGCCCATTGAATTCCACATCTTTTCTTAGATATGAAACCGATGTACCTCCGGCGGCAATACCCGAGCCCCCCGCTTCCAGGCTATGCGATAACGGACTGGCATCCCACGGCAAATAACTTTGTTTACTGACGATTCCTCGAAGTATCAATCCTGAGCAATCAGACGCCAACCTGCCACTTCCACAATCCCGTGCGGTCAATCGATACCAGTACTCCATAAGTTTGGCCGTATCGGTGCCAGGGCTTGCCTGCAACAGGCTGGAGCCCGATACAAACCCGAGAAACAAAGAAATGTTTAATATCCGGATGACCCGACGTTTGCGCATGACTCTCTCCTAGAGCTTTTTCTTCGCTCAATTCAATCCGTCATAAAACCCCGCCTAATAAACCGCGCAATCGGACATAATCCCAACACCGGTTTTATTCAGCGGCGAGTACAACTTGAGAGATGAGTATTCGATAATCGCTTCGTCGCGCCCACTGTCAAAACTTACAGTCTTTTAAGGCTGTTTAAACGATTTCTTCATAACCAGGCGGTCATCAATCAACAAATGATCTGCGGTATCAAAGGCCCCCTCACATTCCCATGTGCAAGAGCCACCCGTGAGGTCTGTGTCGCATTGCCGAGGAACATCTGACTGTCACACAGGTCGGTTACATCAGGAGCTGTCGCGGGCCGCACGACGAATGAGTGCAAAAACGCGACATTTTTAGTTGATCTCAGGCCCCTCACGCCCTAAAGTTCGCGCCGAACGTCCATGCTGGAAACGATCCATCCGGCTCAAGTACTGACGACGAGACAGCAAGGCCAAGGGAATCAAGCATCCCGTGGCCTTTTTGCTTTCGGCGACATGCCTTGGGAAGTAGGCGAACCAAAGTGGGGATACGGAGGACGTTCACGAGGGCTGCTTGCCCTTACACCCATTGATCCTGATGTTTGCCAGTAGGAGTCCCAAGTATGTCGATCCAGGTCGAAGATTATTTCGCGCGCGAGACCTTTCAGAAAATGAAGGCGTTCGCCGACAAGCAGGAAACCCCGTTCGTGGTGATCGACACCGCGATGATCTCCCAGGCCTATGACGACCTGCGCGCCGGTTTCGAATTCGCCAAGGTCTATTACGCCGTCAAGGCCAACCCGGCAGTGGAAATCATCGACCTGCTCAAGGATAAAGGTTCGAACTTCGACATCGCTTCGATCTATGAGCTGGATAAAGTCATGAGCCGTGGCGTAGGCCCGGATCAGATCAGCTATGGCAACACCATCAAGAAATCCCGGGACATCCGCTACTTCTACGAGAAGGGCGTGCGCCTGTATGCCACCGACTCCGAAGCAGACCTGCGCAACATCGCCAAGGCCGCGCCGGGCTCGAAAGTCTATGTGCGCATTCTTACCGAAGGCTCGACCACCGCTGACTGGCCGCTGTCGCGCAAGTTCGGCTGCCAGACCGACATGGCCATGGACCTGCTGATCCTGGCCCGCGACCTGGGCCTGGTGCCGTACGGCATTTCGTTCCACGTCGGTTCGCAACAGCGCGACATCAGCGTCTGGGATGCGGCGATCGCCAAGGTCAAGGTGATCTTCGAGCGCCTGAAAGAAGAAGACGGCATCGTCTTGCAGCTGATCAACATGGGTGGCGGCTTCCCGGCCAACTACATCACCCGCACCAACAGCCTGGAAACCTACGCCGAGGAAATCATCCGTTTCCTCAAGGAAGACTTCGGCGACGACCTGCCGGAGATCATCCTGGAGCCGGGCCGTTCGCTGATTGCCAACGCCGGCATCCTGGTCAGCGAAGTGGTGCTGGTCGCCCGTAAATCCCGTACCGCCGTCGAGCGCTGGGTGTACACGGACGTGGGCAAGTTCTCCGGCCTGATCGAAACCATGGACGAAGCCATCAAGTTCCCGATCTGGACCGAGAAGAAAGGCGAGATGGAAGAAGTGGTCATCGCCGGCCCGACCTGCGACAGCGCCGACATCATGTACGAAAACTACAAGTACGGTTTGCCGCTGAACCTGGCCATCGGTGACCGTCTGTACTGGCTGTCGACCGGTGCCTACACCACCAGCTACAGCGCGGTGGAATTCAATGGCTTCCCGCCGCTGAAGTCGTTCTACGTGTAATTGGCTGGTCGCTGGACCCGAAAGCCCGTGACTGTGTCACGGGCTTTTTTGTAATAGGACGAAACGCGCCCATCAGCGTGGCTTTTTATGTGTGTTTATGAATGGTTCTCGATAACATGCGCGCCGTGATGAACAGCAATGACTGAAAGGCGGGCGACGTGTTCAAGAAAACCCTGTTCCAGTTGCACTGGTTTTTCGGCATCAGCGCCGGGCTGGTCCTGGCGTTTATGGGCATTACCGGTGCCGCGGTGTCGTTTCAGGACGAAATCCTGCGGGCGTTGAACCCCCAGGTGTTGATGGTCCCGAAACAACCGGAAGGCGTCCTGCCGCCTGCCGAACTGGTGCAACAGATCGAGGCCGCTTCCGGTAAAACCGTCGCCATGCTTTGGGTCGAGACCGACAGCGGCCACGCCGCACGGGCAATTTTCGCCGCCCCGCCTGGGGAAAAGCGCGGCCCCATGCGCTATTTCAACCCGTACAACGCACAATTCATGGGCGATGTGTTGGGCCAGGATCTCTTCGCTCTGATACTCAGGCTGCATCGCGTCCTGGCCTTGGAGGATGTGGGTCGACAGATTACCGGTGCCTGCACGCTGATCCTGGTGTTTTTCTGCCTGTCCGGACTGTACCTGCGCTGGCCACGCCAATGGAAAAGCTGGCGTGCCTGGCTGACTCTCGACTGGGCGAAAAAAGGCCGCAGCTTCAACTGGGACCTGCACTCGGTGGCGGGCACCTGGTGCCTAGCGTTCTATTTGCTGGCGGCCCTGACCGGGCTGACCTGGTCCTACGATTGGTACAACAAAGGCGTGACCCGCCTGCTCTCCGATTCCCCCGAAGAAGAACGGCTGCGCAACCGCGGCCCAGCGCCGAGCGGCCCGCCGCCGGTGGCCGATTATCGAGCCATGTGGAGCAGCATCTACAGCGCCGCGGGCCCTGGCCTGATCTCCTACAACGTGCGCATGCCGCCGGTGGCCGGGCAACCGGCGACGGTCTTCTACCTGCTGAAAAACGCGCCTCATGACCGGGCGCTGAACCAGCTCCTCCTCGACCCGGCCACCGGTGTCATCAGTGCTCACAGCCGCTACAGCGACAAGAGCCTCAAGGCGCAGTTGCTGACCAGCGTCTATGCCTTGCATATCGGCAGCTATTTCGGCCTGATCGGGCGGATCCTGGTGACGGTCGCCGCGCTGACCATGCCGCTGTTCTTCATCACCGGCTGGTTGCTGTACCTGGACCGTCGCCGCAAGCAGCGCCAAATCAAGAATGCCCGCCAGGCGCTAGGTGCCAACCGTAGCGATGCGCCCGCCTGGCTGATCGGGTTCGCCAGCCAGAGCGGTTTCGCCGAGCAACTGGCCTGGCAGACCGCCGGCCAGCTCCAGGCCGCCGGTTTGCCGGTGAAGGTCCAGCCGCTGGCCGGTGTCAGCGAGCAGGAGCTGAGCAACTGCAGCCATGCCTTGTTCGTCGTCAGCACCTTTGGCGACGGCGACGGACCGGACAGCGCCCGGGGTTTCGAGCGCAACGTGCTGGGCCGGGCCATGAGCCTGGAGCGCCTGCAGTATTCAGTGCTGGGCCTGGGCGATCGGCAATACGAAAACTTCTGCGGCTTCGCCCGACGCCTGCACACCTGGCTGTCGGAGCACGGCGGCAAGGCCCTGTTCGCTCCGGTGGAAGTCGACAGTGGCGACCCTTACGCCTTGCGTCACTGGCAACAGCAATTGGCCGAACTGACCGGACAGGCTCCGCTGGACACTTGGCAAGCGCCCAGTTTCGAGAACTGGACCCTGCACCAGCGCACCTTGCTCAACCCCGAGAGCAGCGGCTCTGGCGTGTATCTGTTGGGCCTCACCGCGCCCGGCCCGAACAGTTGGCTGGCCGGAGACCTGGTGGAAATCCTGCCGCGCAATGACCTGTCGGCCATCGAACATTTCCTGGAGGGCCTGGGCATCGCCGGCGTTGCTCGCGTGCAGGTCGATGGCTTGCCTCAACGTCTCGATCAGGCGCTGGCCAACCGCCAACTGCCGGAAAATCGCGCCCATCTGGTGGGCATGCATGCCCAGGCCCTGGTGGATGCCCTGGCGCCACTGGCACTGCGCGAATATTCCATCGCTTCGATTCCCGCTGATGGCCGGCTGGAACTGATCGTACGCCAGGAACGCCACACCGACGGCAACCTGGGTATCGGTTCCGGTTGGCTCACCGAGCATGCGCCGCTGGGCAGCGCCATCAGTCTGCGGGTGCGCCGCAACAGCGGCTTCCATCTGCCGCCCCAGGGCGTGCCCATGATATTGCTGGGTAACGGCACCGGTCTGGCCGGCCTGCGCAGCCTGCTCAAGGCGCGCGTGGCCGAGGGCATGCAGCGCAACTGGCTGCTGTTTGGCGAGCGCCAGCGCGAGCATGATTTCCACTGCCGTGATGAGTTACAGGAATGGGTGACATCCGGCGATCTGGAACGCCTGGACCTGGCATTTTCCCGGGATCAGGAACAGAAAATCTACGTTCAGGACCGCCTGCGCGAATCCTCGGTCCTGCTCAAGCAATGGCTGGCCGACGGTGCGGCGATCTATGTCTGCGGCAGCTTGCAGGGCATGGCGTCGGGCGTGGAGCAGGTGCTCAACGACGTGCTCGGAGCCGAGGCAGTGGAGCGCTTGATCGAACAGGGGCGGTATCGGCGGGATGTCTACTGACGGACCAAGATCCCACTTCACACCATCCCCTGTGGGAGCGAGCCTGCTCGCGATGCGGAGTATCAGACAGCACTTTTGTCGACTGACACTCCGCATCGCGAGCAGGCTCGCTCCCACATTGGTTTGTGGTGCGCTTTGAAACTCAAACCGGCTGCAACTTCTTCTCAAACACCGCCACGCCTTCCAGATCCCGCAACACCACACTCATCTCCCCGCTCTGGCCGTCGATGTTCACCTCGCCAAAGAACTGATACCCGGCAAACGGCGAGGTGTTCTGGGCAGGTGGTGCTTTCTGGAACACCACTTCGGGACCGAAGGTCTCGTCCAGAGGGTTGGGCCCGAAGCTGCCGGCATTCAACGGCCCGGCGACAAACTCCCAGAAGGGTTCGAAATCCTGGAACGCGGCCTGTTCCGGGTGGTAATGGTGGGCGGCGCAATAGTGCACGTCAGCGGTGAGCCAGACGTAGTTGCGCACCTGATACTTGCGCAGGTAGCCGAGCAATTCGGCGATCTCCAGTTCCCGGCCCTGGGCCGCGCCCGGATCACCGTTGGCGACCGCTTCCCAGCGCGGCACGCCGGGGCTGACTTCGCCGTCGGGCACGCCCAGGCCGATGGGCATGTCGGCAGCAATGACTTTCCACTGGGCCCGGGACTGCTTCAGTTCGCCCTTGAGCCAGTTCAACTGCTCGCGACCGAGGAAGGGTTTGGCTGCGCCGAGGTTGGCGTCGTTGGCTTCGCGGTAGCTGCGCATGTCCAGCACGAACACATCCAGCATCGGCCCGTAACTGAGCTTGCGGTAGATCCGCCCGCCGCCGTCGGCCTTCTGCAAGCGCATGGGGGCGTATTCCAACCAGGCCTGCCGCGCACGGCCCACAAGACTGTGGATATCCTTGGTCTGGTAGCGTTCATCCAGTTGCTTGCCCGGCGACCAGTTGTTGACCACCTCATGGTCGTCCCACTGCCAGATCTGCGGCACTTGGGCGTTGAAGCGGCGCACGTTTTCATCCATCAGGTTGTAGCGGTAGTTGCCACGATACTCGTCCAGGGTCTCAGCGACCTTGCTCTTGGCTTCAGTGGTGAGGTTGCGCCAGATGCGCCCGCCTTCGGTGGTGATCTGCGCCGGCACCGGACCGTCGGCGTAGATGGTGTCGCCGCTGTGGATAAAAAAATCCGGCAGGCGCAAGCGCATGGCTTCGTAGATGCGCATCCCGCCGATGTCCGGGTTGATCCCGAAGCCCTGGCCGACGGTGTCGCCGCTCCAGACAAACCGGATGTTGCGCTTGAACTGCGGCACGCTGCGCAGGTGACCGAGCCAGGGTTCACTGGCGACACCGGTCTGGGCATCTTCAAAATGCACCCGGTAGAAAATCGCCTGGTCAGGCGGCAGCCCGGTGAGCTCGACCCGGGCGGTAAAATCGCTGCGGCTGTCGACCAGTGGCGAGACAAAACGCCGCGGGTTGGGCAACTGGCTGCGGGTGTCCCATTCCACCACCATCCGGGCCGGGCGGTCGCAGCGGCTCCAGATCATCGCCCGATCACCCTGCAAATCGCCAGACTGCACGCCATCGGTGAGCAGCGGGCGATCCTTGACTGAGGCAATCACTGCCGGCGCCAGCCCCGGCAACAACAACCCCGCCCCCACGGCTTGCATCACACGGCGACGGCCCAGGTCGAATTCGCTCATGGTGTTTCCCCCAAATGGGGAGACTTAAGCATGGCAGTGTTAATCAGGCGTGACAGGGATCTTGTGAACACCCCAAAACCACTGTGGGAGCGAGCCTGCTCGCGATTGCTGAGTGTCAGGCGACCCATTGTCGACGGATACACCGCTATCGCGAGCAGGCTCGCTCCCACAGGGAATTTCATTGTTCAAACTAACGTGTTCAGGCCTTGGCCGGCTCCAACGCCATCTCCACCACTTCCGGGCGCTTGAGCAGCGCATAGGACACCGCCGTCAGCAAACTCCCCGCCACGATCGCCAGCAGATACAACAACGCATGGTTGATGGCGTTAGGGATCAGCATCACGAACAGCCCGCCGTGAGGCGCCATCAGTTTGCAGCCGAAGTACATCGACAGCGCACCGGTCAACGCGCCACCGGCGATGCTGGCCGGGATCACCCGCAACGGGTCCTTGGCGGCGAACGGAATCGCCCCTTCGGAGATGAAGCACAGCCCCAGCACCAGCGCCGCTTTACCGGCCTCGCGTTCGGTCTGGGCAAACTTGCGACGGGCGATAAAGGTTGCGATGCCCAGGCCAATCGGCGGCACCATGCCAGCGGCCATGGCCGCCGCCATCGGTCCATAACTCTGCGACGCCAGCAGCCCCACGGAAAACGCATAGGCGGCCTTGTTGATCGGCCCGCCAAGGTCGACGCACATCATCGCCCCTAGCAAAACACCCAACAGAATCGCGTTGGTGGTGCCCATGCTGTCGAGGAAATGGGTCAGGCCATCGAGCATGCCCGCCACCGGCTTGCCGACGATGTAGATCATCACCAGACCGGTAAACAGGCTCGCCAGCAGCGGGATAATCAGGATCGGCTTGAGCGCTTCCAGGCTCTGGGGCAGGCGCGCGTAGCGGTTGATCGCCTTGGCCGCGTAACCCGCCAGGAAGCCGGCGATGATCCCGCCGATGAACCCCGCGCCCAAGGTGCTTGCCAGCATCCCGCCAATCATGCCGGGCGCCAGGCCTGGACGGTCAGCGATGGAGTAGGCAATGTAGCCGGCCAGCAACGGCACCATCAGTTTGAACGCGGTGTCGCCGCCGATCTGCATCAGCGCGGCCGCCAGGGTACCAGGTTCCTTGAAGGCCTCGATGCCGAACACGAACGACAAGGCGATCATCAAACCACCGGCCACCACCATCGGCAGCATGAACGACACCCCGGTGAGCAGGTGTTTGTAGATGCCGGTTTTTTCCGCTTTGGTCGGGCCGCTGGCGCCGCTCGCGGCGCTTTCCTGGCGGCCTTCGGCCAACGCTTTGTTCAGCGTGGCTTCGGCCTGCTTCAAGGCGATGCCGGTGCCGCAACGGTAGATTCTCTTGCCGGCGAAACGCTCAGTGGCAACCTCGATGTCGGTGGCCAACAGCACCACGTCAGCTTCGGCGATGGCCTCGGGGCTCAGCGGGTTGCGAGCGCCCACCGAGCCCTGGGTTTCCACCTGCAGGTCGTAACCGAGCTTCTTCGCTGCCTGCTGCAACGCTTCGGCGGCCATGAAGGTATGGGCAACGCCGGTCGGGCAAGCGGTAATGGCGACCAGACGCGGAGCGCGCTCGGCCGCCACCGTCGGCGCCTCTTCCAGCACATCCGACTCGGTAAAAACCTGGGCCTCTTCGGCACCACGGCGCAGCAGCGAGTCAACGTCTTGCAGCGCCTGGGCCGGGGTGCTGCGAAACAGACGCTTGCCAACGAACCGCGACATGTCCACCGGGCCGCTGGCAACCAGCAATACCCATTCAGCCGCGTCCAAGGTTGCGGCCGACAATTGGCGTTCAGGATGGGCCGCGTCATGGACTTCGACGCTGGTGCTCCAACCCTGGCGCTGGGCCGCCGCGTCCAGCAAACGGGCGCACAACACACTGGTGACCATACCGTTCGGGCAGGCCGTCACAATGGCTAATTTCATTCTTGCGAACCCTCTTATTGTTCGGTCAGGGGGCGCACGCGCACGCCCTGTTCAAGCGACGCCAGCAACGCGGTGTCATGGATACCAAAACCGATCTGCGTCACGGCCATCGCGGCAATGGCCGTGGCGGTGCGCAAGGTCTGCTGCGGTGTGTCGGCACTGAGCAGGCCATGCAGCATGCCGGCCAGCAGCGAATCGCCGGCCCCCACGGTGCTGGCGACGGTGACCTTGGGCGGCGAAGCATGCAACGCTGAACCGACACTGAACCAGTTCACACCGTCGGCGCCGTGGGAAATCACCACGTGCTCGATGCCTTGGGCGTGCAGGCGTTGCGCCGCTTCAGCCTGGGCCAGTTCGCTCACCACCTCGCAACCCAGCGCATCGGCCAGTTCCTCGGTGTTTGGCTTGATCAGCCACGGTCCCGCTGCGAGGGCGACGCGCAAGGCTTCACCACTGGTGTCGAGAGCTACGTTCAAGCCCAATGCCTTCAAGCGAATGATCAGCGCCTGCAACCATTGTGGGCTGACGCCCCGGGGCAGGCTGCCCGCCACCACCACGACATCGTGGCCTGGGGCGATTTGTTCCAGTCGCTCAAGCAACGCTTGCTGCGCGGCGTCATCAATCACCGGGCCTGGACCGTTGAGGTCAGTGATGCGTCCGTCCTGCTCGGCCAGCTTGATGTTGCTGCGAGTCTCCCCGGGCACGCGAATAAAGGCGTCGACAAAACCGCGCTGGGCGAACAGCGTGTCGAACGCCTGGGCGTTGTCTTCACCGAGAAAACCACTGACGGTCACTGTGTGACCGAGGTCAGCCAGCACCTGGGCCACATTCACGCCCTTGCCGGCGGCGTGGCTGTGCATGGCATCGCTGCGGTTGACCTGACCGGGTTCCAGCCGCGCCAGCTCCACCGTGAGGTCGAGCGCCGGGTTGAGGGTCAGGGTAAGGATCTTGGCCATTACAGCGCCTCCACTAATGCGCGCACGTCATTGGCGCTGCCCACGGCCAAGGCCTCTTGGGCCAGGATTTTCACCTGCGCCAGACTCACTTCGCGCACCCGCGCCTTGACCTCGGCAATGCTGCGGGCCGAAACGCTCAGCTCGTCTACGCCCAAGCCCACCAGCACCGGCACCGCCAGCGGATCGGCCGCCAGCTCACCGCACACGCCAACCCATTTGCCATGGGCATGGGCGGCACGCACGGTGATGTCGATCAGTTGCAGCACCGCCGGGTGCAGGCCGTCAGCCTGGGCCGAAAGGGTTGGGTGACCGCGGTCGATGGCCAGGGTGTATTGCGTCAGGTCGTTGGTGCCGACACTGAAGAAGTCGACTTCCTTGGCCAGCACCGGCGCCAGCAGTGCTGCGGATGGCACCTCGATCATGATCCCCAGTTGCAGGTCCGCCACCGGGATCTCCAGACGCAGGCGCTCGGTCATGTCCCGGGCCTGACGCCACTCATCGACGCTGCCGACCATCGGGAACATGATCCGCAACGGACGGTTGTCCGCCGAACGCAACAAGGCGCGCAATTGCGCTTCCATGACTTGCGGACGCTGCAAAGTCAGGCGAATGCCACGCACGCCGAGGAACGGGTTTTCTTCTTTCGCGATCGGCCAGTACGGCAGCGGTTTGTCGCCGCCCACATCGAGGGTACGCACCACCAGCGGCCGCCCGGCCAGGCCATCGAGCACCTTGCGGTATTCGGCTTCCTGAGTCGCTTCATCGGGCGCCTGGGTGTGAGCCATGAAAATCAGTTCGGTGCGCAACAGGCCGATGCCTTCGGCGCCCTGCTCCACCGCACTGGCGACACCGGCGCTCTCGCCGATGTTGGCGAATACTTCCACGGCGTGGCCGTCACGGGTCAACGCCGGTTGATGACGTTGTTCGGCAGCAACCTTGAGACGTTGCTCGCGGGTGTCGCGCTCTTCGGTGGCCCGTTGCAGCGTGGGCGCGTCGGGGTCCACGTGCAAGCGACCGCGCTGGCCGTCCAACAACAGGGAAGTGCCCGGTGCCAGCAGCAACACCGCCGCCCCGGCCCCCACCAGCGCCGGGATACCCAAGGCTCGGGCGACGATGGCGCTGTGGGCGGTGGCGCCGCCGCGCGCGGTGAGAATCCCCGCTACGCGGGCGGGGTCCAGACGGGCGACGTCGGATGGACCCACTTCGTCCATCACCAGAATGTAAGGTTGCTCGGGTTCGCTCGGGGTTTCGACGCCGCACAATTGCGCCAGCACACGTCGACCGACGTCCCGCAGGTCGGCGGCACGTTCGGCGAGCAGCGCGTCCTGCAACGCTTCCTGTTCTTTGGCAGCCGCTTCGATCACGCCCATCCACGCCGCTTGCGCACTTTCGCCCAGCTTCAATCGGGTGTCGACCTCATCGGTCAGCGCCGGATCGTCGAGCATCTCCTGATGGGTGATAAAGATTTCGCGGATGGCCTTGGCCTTGGCGCGTTCGACCAGACCTTCGATATCGCGGCGCACTTGGTTCAAGGCGTTTTGCAGGCGCTCACGCTCGATGGCTGCCGACTCGCCGCGCAACGGATAATCGAAGGCCTGCAACACCTGGATATGGGCCGGGCCGATGGCAATGCCCGGCGCGGCGGCAACGGCCTGGATCAAACTGCCGGACTCCGGCGCCAGCATGACGGTAGCCACTTCGGCCATGGTGGTTTGTTGTGGCGCACTCGGTGGCGGCAGCGGCTCGACCTCTTCGCCCAGGCCTTCCTCGATCGCGGCCAGCAGCGCCGGCAAGGCGTCAGCGGCGATGCTCGGTTCGGCGATGAACTCCAGGACCTGGCCGCGACGGGCGCCCAGGCTCAGTAACTTGCTCAGGCTCTTGACCGACACGGCGCTGTCCTGGCCGTCGACGATGCGCACGCGGATCTCGCCTTCGAAGCTTTTCGCCAGTTGCGCGAGGATCTTCGCCGGACGCGCGTGCAAACCATGGGCATTGGCCAGGCCGATGCGGGCGCTGGGCCAATCGGCGGGCAGTTCGCCGCCCAACACTTCCAGGACCTTGCGGCTGCTGGTGGCGCGCCCCAGTTCATGACCGCGACCTTCGATCAACAACGCACAGAGCCTTTCGAGCAAGGCCTGGTGCGCCTCGCCGAGGCTGGCGAGACAGAACAGACCGCTCAAGGGCTGACCGAGGTAACGGATGGGCTTGTCCGGCGTGACGAAGGCCAGGCCCGGACGCTTGACGGTCTGTTCGCTGTGCAGCCACCACAAACCATCGCCCAACGGCAACGCCTCGACCTGCTGCAACACACCGGCAAAGCCGTTGCTCACACAGTCGGCTTGGCGCAGCAGACGGGCACCGCGCCAGACCAACTCTTCGAAGTCGTCGGCCGACACGCCAAGGCCGATCATCTGCGCATCCAGGGCCAATTCTTGCGGGGCGCCTTGCAACAGCTTCAACAGTGCTTCGGGCGAACCGGCGCGGCGCAGGGCCTGGCCCAGGTCAGTTTCCCCCAGGGCCCGGGTCAACAATTGCAGCAGACGCAAGTGTTCGTCGGACTTGGCCGCGATGCCGATCGCCAGGTAAACGATCTGCCCGTCGCCCCAGTCCACCCCCTCAGGGAACTGCAGCAAACGCACGCCGGTGGAGTAAACCAGATCGCGGGTTTGCGGGGTGCCGTGGGGGATGGCAATACCTTGGCCAAGAAAGGTCGAGCCCTGGGCCTCGCGAGCCTGCAGACCGGCCAGGTAACCCTCGGCTACCAGGCCATCGGCCACCAGTTTGTCAGCGAGCAATTGCAGCGCGGCGTCTTTATCCACAGCCGTCTGGGCCATGGATATCTGCTCTAGAGTGAGCTCGAGCATGCTTTCTCCTTTTTGGCGTCGGGTTGGCGCCAGGTATTGTTTTGAATGAATCAGCTTAGCGTTACAGGACGGCTTTTGGCGCTATCGCGGCAGACGGGCCAAAAAATCCTGCTAACCTTGAAAATACGCTTGCTGAAACGTTTAATCTAGAAAGATTGGCACGTTACTCGATAATCTCTCATCCTTGAAGTGCAACTTGTCGCCGCCGTTGCGACAGCAACCGTCATCCTGAATCGGGTAGGATGCCCCTCATTGTCGGGGCAAACTCGAAAAAACAAGGAAAACCGGGTTGAAACTCAGTGATATCGCCCAGTTGGCCGGTGTGTCCGTGACCACCGCCAGCTATGTCATCAATGGCAAGGCCGAACAGCAACGCATCAGTAGCGCCACCGTCGAACGCGTGCGCGCCGTGGTCGAGGAGCATGGCTTCACGCCCAACCCCCAGGCTGCCGGGTTGCGCAGCCGGCATACGCGCACGCTGGGTTTCATCCTCCCGGACCTGGAAAACCCCAGTTACGCGCGCATCGCCAAACTGCTGGAACAGGGTGCCCGAGCGCGGGGCTATCAGTTGCTGATCGCCAGCTCCGACGATGCGCCCGAGAGCGAACGACAACTGTTGCAACTGTTCCGCGCCCGGCGCTGCGACGCGCTGATCGTCGCCAGTTGTTTGCCGGCCGGGGACGACAGTTATCGCCAGTTGCAGGCCAAGGGTATCCCGATCATCGCCATCGACCGGGTGATGGAGCCTGCGCACTTCTGCTCGGTGATCAGCGATGACCGCCAGGCCAGCCTGCAACTGACCCGTAGCCTGCTGCAAACCAATCCCCGCCAGATCGCGCTGATCAGCGCCCGGCCCGAATTGAGCATCAGCCAGGAACGCACCGCCGGGTTCAACGAAGCCCTGGCCGGGTTCGAAGGCCAGGTGCTGATCGAGCACGGCGAGTCGTTCAGCCGTGAATGCGGCCGCCAGTTGATGGAAGAATTGCTTGCGCGACTGGGACACCTGCCTGATGCGTTGATCACCACCTCCTATGTGCTGCTGCAAGGGGTGTTCGACGCCCTGCACGACTTCCCGCTCAAGTCGCGTCCGCTACGGTTGGGCACCTTTGGTGATACGCAACTGCTGGACTTCCTGCCACTGCCGGTCAACGCCATGTCCCAGCAGCATCAACTGATCGCCGACAAGGCCCTGGCGCTGGCCCTGGCCGCCATCGAAAACGATGATTACCAACCCGGTGTGCAGGCCATCGCACGCACGTTCAAGCAGCGCATTCATCAGGGCTGAGCATTCTTCAGGATTGAAGCATGGAACTGATCGATACCCACACCCATCTGGATTTCCCCGACTTCGATGCGGATCGCCCGGCGCTGCTGGCCGAAAGCCGCGCCTTGGGCGTCCGGCAGATGGTCGTGCTGGGGGTGTATCGGGAGAACTGGCAACGGGTCTGGGATCTGGTGCAAGGCGACCCGGACCTGTACGCCGCGCTGGGCCTGCATCCGGTGTATCTCGATCAGCACCGCCCCGATGACCTGGGGCAATTGCGCCAGTGGCTGATCCGCCTGGCTGGGCATCGGCAGTTGTGTGCGGTGGGGGAAATCGGCCTCGATTACTACATCGAAACCCTGGATCGGGAGCGCCAGCAGGCATTGTTCGAGGCGCAACTGCAACTGGCGGCGGAATTCGAATTGCCGGCGTTGATCCACGTGCGCCGCAGCCATGCCGCCGTGATCGCTACGCTCAAGCGCATAGGCCTCAAGCGCGGGGGGATTATCCACGCCTTCGCCGGCAGTTTTGAGGAGGCTCGCGAGTACATCAAGCTCGGCTTCAAGCTCGGCCTCGGTGGCGCCGCCACTTGGCCTCAGGCCCTGCGCATGCATCGGGTACTGGCAAAACTGCCGCTGGACACGGTGGTGCTGGAAACCGATTCGCCGGACATGGCCCCGGCGATGTTCCCCGGCCAACGCAACAGCCCGACGCATTTGCCGGCCATTTGTGAAGCACTGGCTGGGATTATGTCGATCAGCCCTGAGCAGTTGGCAGAAGCCAGCACGGCCAACGCCAGCCAATTGTTCAATTGGTGACCCCCTGTGGGAGCGGGCTTGCTCGCGAAGGCGGTGTATCAGGTGATCTCATCATTGACTGACACAACGCCTTCGCGAGCAAGCCCGCTCCCACATTGGATTTGCGGCGAATCAGCCAGAATCACACCCGAAACGCATTGATCAACTGCTTGAGCTGCACCACCTGGGCGGACAACTCACGGCTGGCGTCCTCCGTCTGGTGCGCGCCTTCGGCGGTGCGTTCACCGGCGCGGTTGATCTCGACGATGTTCTGGTCGATGTCATGGGCCACGGCCGTTTGCTGCTCCACCGCGGCGGCGATCTGCTGGTTCTGGTCGACGATCATACCGACGGCGCCGAGGATATTTTCCAGCGCCTGCTGGACCTTTTCCGACTGCCCCACCGTGCCACTGGCCATCTCATGACTGGTACCCATGGCTTTGACGGCAGCGCCCACGCCGCCGTGCAGGCGGGTGATCATTTCTTCGATTTCTTCGGTCGATTGCTGGGTGCGCTTGGCCAGGGTCCGCACTTCGTCAGCCACCACCGCGAAACCGCGCCCCTGCTCTCCGGCGCGCGCGGCTTCGATCGCGGCGTTGAGCGCCAGCAGGTTGGTCTGTTCGGCGATGCTCTTGATCACGTCCAGCACACGGCTGATGGCCTGGCTGTCAGTCGCCAGTTGATTGATCACCTGCACCGACTGATCGATCTCGCTGGCCAGGCGCACGATGCTGCTCTGTTGCGACTCCACCAGCCCGCGCCCGCTGAGGGTTTCGTCGTTCACGCTGTGGGCGCTACTGACCGCAGCGGCGGCGCTGCGAGCCACTTCCTGGGCGGTGGCCGACATCTGGTTCATCGCCGTGGCGACCAGTTCGATCTGACTGCGCTGCCCGGACACCGCCTGGTTGCTCTGGGCCGACACCGCCTCCACCTGCCCGGCCTGGCGCTCGACCTCGGCAACGGTCCGGCCGACCTGTTCGATCAGGTCATGGATCTTCGCCACCGTGCCATTGAACACTTCACCCAACTCGCCCAACTCATCCTTGCTGCGCGCCACGAAGTTGACCGTCATGTCGCCCGCTGCGACCTTGTCCATCATCTCGCCGAGATGTTTGAGGGTGGTGCGGGTCGAGGCGTAGAAGCCGGCGTAGAGGTAAAAGATCAGCAGAAATACGGCGACCAGCGCCACCGCTTGCAGCACCATGTGGCTGCGATTCTGCTCCAGGCGATGCTGCAACTGCACGTCCAGAAAACCCAGGGTCACATCGTTCAGTCGGTAGGTCTGCTCCATCAGGCTGCTGACCTGCTCGTAAAACGGCAGCCAGGGTGCATCCAGCGTGTCAGCCATCACCACCTGCTCTTCGATCAGTTCTGCGGCTTTCTTCAGGGTCGCCTTGCTGCCTTCGGCCTGAGTGGCAAGCGCCTGCTCGGCCGCCTTGCTGGAACCCAGGGCGTCCTGGAGCTTGAGGTCGTATTCACCCTGCAGCTTTTCGATTTGCCCCAGCAACTCGTCGAACCGGGTGCTCGACGCCGAATTGAGAAAGCCCAGGCCCAGGGACGCAGCGCCCAGCGCACGGCCTTCACCCAGGGTTTGGGTAACGTTGGGGGTCACGCCGATGATCAATTCGCTCAGTTGGCGGATGTCGCCCTGATTGTCGCGGCTCAGGCCAGCCTGGCTGGCGATGATTTGACTGAACATCTGCGCGCTGTTGAGCAGCTTGCCGATCAGTGCGCTTTTGCTTTGCAGGGAGCGCTCGGCCTGCTGGGCCTTGAAAGCGGCAATCATTTCGTCGCGCTTGGCAGCGAACGCGCTGACCTGTTCAGGATCGACGGCCATGGCGTTCAAGCTCTGCAACCGCGCCAGGACCTGTTTTTCAAGGGTGCCGATCTTCGCCTCCACGTCCCCGGCCTTGCCGGACTGACCGAGGCTGGCATTGATCTGCACCAGATTGTTCAGGGTTTCCAGGTCGCGCCGTAGGGTCAGGCTGTTGCCCAGCAGATCGAGGCTTTGCAGCTCCACTTGCGTGCCCTGGAATTCGCGATAGGACTCGCGCACCAAAAAGAAATTGGTCACCAGCATCGGCAGCAGGAACAACACGCTGATCAAGCTGAACTTCATGCCGAAGCTCAGGCGGTTCATCAGCGCGACGGCGGGCCAGAGCAAACTCTTCACAAGGAAGTCTCCCGGTTGTATTTCTTGTTTTTATGGGCAGGCGCACAGAGACAGCAGATAGCCACTATTTGGGCGCTGTCCCTGTATAGCCTAAATCGGCGGGAAGATTTGTAACTTAAGGTTAACGACGAGCCGTGGCACGGTTCTTGTGGCGAGGGGATTTATCCCCGCTGGGGCGCGAAGCGGCCCCTAGCTATCTTAAAGCCCGCAATCAATGGGGCTGCTGCGCATCCCAGCGGGGATAAATCCCCTCGCCACAGAGCGTGCGCTCGCCTAAGCCAGCAGCGTCCACAACGCAAACCCGGCATACCAGAGCACCGCGGCACGCAACAACAGCTCCCACAGCCGATCCAGGCTGTTGATGCCGTCCGGCCCGGCAACAGGGTCGGGAATCTCGCCAGCCACCAGCCCGACCTTGCCGATCAGGTCTGCCGCGCTGATGTTCCAGTTCAGCAACTCATGCAGCATGACCCGGCTGACTGCTACGAAGTTGCCCACCAGGGCGAAGCTTGCGGTCAGCAGCCGCACCGGCACCCAATCGAAGGCATGACGCAGTTGCGTCGCCCGCTCCGCCACGCCGGGGTTCTGACTGTGCTCGGCCGCCAGCGCCAGCAGGCGATAGCTCAGCGCCGCGACCGGCCCCAGCAGGAAATACCAGAAAATTACCGCAAAAAAACTCTGATAAGCCTGCCACAGCAGATGCCCCTGGACCCGCTCTAGCAACTGCTCGCCACTATCGGCCTCAATATTCAGATCGCGCTTGGCCACATGGTCGGCCGCTTGCAGGTCTTCCCGCCGCCAGGCGTCACGAAACGGCCCCAGGTCAGCGAGCAGATCCCCTCGACCCAGGCTGTAAATCACCACCAGCAGATGCACCGGCAAAGCCAGCAGACCATAGGCCACCGGTTCCAACACCCACAGCAACAGAGCCAACAGCGCCACCGGCAGCAGGATCAGCACAATCAGCACCAGCCAGGGCCGGTTGACCCAGCGCGGGCCAGTCTCGAGTTTGTTCAGTTCGCGCAGCCAACCGCCGTCACGCTGGACCCGATGGCGCAACGCCGAGAACTTCTCGATCCAGATCGCCAGCAGCAGTACCAGAAAACTCATTGCCCTTCCCCTTCTGTCAGGGCCGCGCGGTAGCGCACCCAGTCGAATGCCGGTCCCGGATCGGTCTTGCGACCCGGAGCGATGTCGCTGTGCCCGCAGATGCGCTGCAGCGTGATCGCCTTGAACGCCGCCTGCAACTGCCGGGTCAGGCAGACCAAGGCGGCATATTGCGCGTCAGTGAAGGGCAGATCATCGGTGCCTTCCAGCTCGATGCCCAGGGAAAAATCGTTGCACGTCTCCCGCCCTTCAAAGCACGAAACGCCCGCGTGCCAGGCACGATCCAGACAGGAAACAAACTGGGTAACCGCGCCGTCACGCTCGATCAGAAAATGCGCAGACACTCGCAGATCGGCGATACCGGCAAAATAGGGATGTTGCGTGACATCCAGACGATTCTGGAAAAACTCCTGCACCTTGCCCGTGGAAAACTGTGCCGGCGGCAGGCTGATGTTGTGGATCACCAGCAGTGAAATTTCGCCCTCGGGGCGCGCATTGAAGTTGGGTGATGGGCAATGCCGCACGCCATCGCACCAACCACTGGCGGGGTCCAACTGCATACAGGTTCCTTCGATGACGTCAGTGAATGCCGCCAGTATGCCGCGATCGGCCCTGGCTGTGCGATCACTTGCCGCGATTGAGCTGACGCAGATTGCCCAGCACCGATTCCAGCGCCCGGTCGAACAGCAAGGTGTCGTCCAACAGACGCGCCGTGCTCCGGCGAAACTCCAGGGCCAGGCTGGTGCGGCTGTGCTCCAGCACTTTAAGGCCGGTGCGGTTGACGAAGACGTATTTGCCGGTGGCCTCGATGATCGCCGCCAGTTTGCAACGCAAGCTGTTGTCATCGTCCTCCTGGAACTCAACCCAGCTTCCCAATCGCAACTGATCGACCTGAAGCAGGCCCACATCATCGGCCGGCAGGTGCACCGCAGTGTCCTCCGAAGCCTTTTGAGCGGTGCGCAGGACAACTTTCTCCGAGACCAGGACCATGGCCGGCGAATTTAACGACTGGGTTTGTTCCGTTGCCTGTCCCATGCGTTCGAGGGCCAGCACGTGGAGGGTTTCCAGCTCGCTGAAAAATTCGCTGGTGGCAAACGGGTCGAACGCCGAACGGCTCAGGCCTTCACGCAAGGCTTTGAGCAACTGCGGCACTATCGTCAGCAAACGCAGGCCGGCATCCGGTTCTTCGTGAGGCTGAACGCTCCAGATCAGTTGTTCCAGCGTCAAAACGTCGGCCTGCCACTCGGCTGAATATTTGCCGTGCTTGAAGCAGGTCAGCAATAACACCTGGCTCCAGGCGTGCTGCACGAACTCCACCACCGCCTGCGGCAACACTTTGCCCAGCATGACCTGGTTCAGCACGCCTTCAACGCGCAGGCGCGCCAATTCGGCCTTGGCCCGACCTTCTTCGGCGTCACGAATGCGCTGTTCGAGCAGTTCGCTGCGACGTCTTTCATCGCTGGTGAAGGCGAGGAAATCGGCCAGCAATTCAGAGAAGATCGCCGGATCATCGACAAAATCATTCAACAACCGCTGCACCACCTGTTCAATGCGCAGATAGAGGCTGTCGCGCTGATGGTCGTCGCAATCGCCCCAGCCCGTGGCAGCAGCGGCGATTTCATTGAGCAGCCGACGGGCCGGATGATTGCCCCGGCTGAAAAAGCTCTTGTCCTGCACCGCAACCTTGAGCATCGGAATCTGCAGACGACCGATCAACGCCTTGAAGGAGTCCGGCAGGTTATGGTCGTCGAGAATGAATTCAAACATCATCGAGATCAGGTTGATCACGTCTTCATCGGCGTCGTCGACCACCCGCGACTTGCCGCTTCGCACGCTCACCCGGGTCAGCAGTTGCTCGAGCTGGCTGCGCAGGTCGAACTCATCCTCGATGGCTGGCGCCGGCACGTACTGCTGCAAATGGGAAAGCAGGCGCAGCAAATCACGGGTCGAGATCGGCTGGGCCGGTGCGCTGGCCTCCAGGGTCGGCGCCACACTGCCACGTACCTGCATCAATAGTTTCTGCAACGCAGCAAACACTTCCTGCACGCTGTCATCGACTTCGGCAGCCTTGGGGCCGGCACTTTCAGTCTTGGTACGCGGGGCGTCATCGGTGCGATCCGAGGCCCGTCGCGATGGTGAAATCTTGAGATCCGGCAGGATGCCCGTAGCGGCCAGCAACTGGTTGGCCTCGGTATACAGTTGATCGCACTCGCTGAGCACATAGCGCTCGAACAATTTGAGCAGGATCAGCTTGACCTTGATCTCCACCCCCAGGTTGCGACCGGCCTGTAGAAAATTTTCACACAGCAGCGCCGGGCTCAAAGGGTTCTGCTGGTTTGCCAGCGGCCTGGTCAACAGGACGCTGAGCCGCGCCGTCAGTTGCTCAAGAGCCACGCTATCGCGACTGAGCACGCGGGTGACCATGGCCTCCACCGCCAGATGACGCTCCAGGTCATCATGCGTGCGCTGAACCTGAGGGCCGCAGGCCTGCGCCGGCACCAAAGTGGCTTGGGTTGGATCGTATTGGGCGAGGCTGACGAACGCTTCGAAAAACTGCTCGATAAATTCGCGCTCAATGCTTTTGCGCTTGAGGCGCAAGTCCCGCATGGCTTCGAAGAACAGGTTCTGATCGACATCGTTGCGCGCCCGATCGGCCATTTCAAACAGCGTGTCGTCGGCATTGTCGAACAGCCCCTGCAAGCCAAGGCGCAACTGCTGGGCGGCCTTGTCGCGCACCTGAAGCAGAATCACAGGCAGGCGGGCGAGCGGCGAACGGTTCGCCTGATCGGTAGAAGCCTTGTGCAAGGGCACTACATTCCCGTCGTTGTGCATCCTGGTCTCCTGAAAGGGTGCGCTTGCGCCCAAAACGTCAAAGCCATGACGTCAATCGAAAGGCGGATTATCTGGTAAAAGAACCCGGTCATGCCAGCAGACTCTGTGACCCAGGTCGAAATACTCCGCAATAAGTGACCAAACAATCGGGGAAATGTTGCGAGGATGCGACCAAATGCAGGTTTCAATGCCTGGCGCAGACGTCCGGCGCTGCCACCCATAAGGAACATTGTTTGTGAGACAAGCCACTGGCCCTATAATCGGGCCACTTTGTTTGTGGAGCCCGTTATGCCGAATCTACGTCTCGCCGATCTGACCGCCGAAATCGAGGCTAACGTGCGCCGCGCGTTGCTCGAAGACATCGGCAGCGGCGACATCACCGCGCAACTGATCCCCGCCGAACGCCTGGCCAAAGCCACCATCATTACCCGGGACACCGCGGTCATCAGCGGCACGGCCTGGGTCGATGCCGTGTTCCGGCAACTGGACCCGCGCGTCGCCGTGCATTGGCAAGTGCGCGATGGCGACCGGGCAAGCCCCGACCAGGCGCTGTTCCACCTCGAAGGCCCGGCCCGCTCGCTGCTCACCGGCGAACGCAGCGCGCTGAACTTTCTGCAGATGCTTTCTGGCGTGGCCACCCGGGCCCGCTACCTGGCCGACTTTGTTGCCGACACCCAGGTCAAGCTGCTGGACACTCGCAAAACCCTCCCTGGCCTGCGCCTGGCCCAGAAGTACGCCGTCACCTGCGGCGGCTGCCATAATCACCGCATCGGCCTCTACGATGCCTTCCTGATCAAGGAAAACCACATCGCCGCCTGCGGCGGCATCGCCCAGGCCATTGCCGCCGCCCACAAGATCGCCCCGGGCAAACCGGTGGAAATCGAAGTGGAAAGCCTGGCCGAATTGAAAGAAGCGCTGGCGGCCAATGCCGACATCATCATGCTCGACGAACTGAGCCTGGATGACATGCGCGAAGCCGTGCGCCTGAACGGCGGCAAAGCGAAGCTGGAGGCCAGCGGCGGGATCAACGAAAGCACGTTGCGCCCGATTGCCGAGACCGGGGTGGACTACATCTCGATCGGGGCAATGACCAAGGATGTGAAAGCGGTGGACCTGTCGATGCGGCTCAGTCTCTGAGCAGCTTCAAGGCTCAAGCTGCAAGCTTCAAGCGGTGTGACGCTTGTCTTGCAGCTTGTAGCTTGTAGCTGCTCTCAAACTACAAGATTATTCATCTCGCAGTATTCATCCCATTCCACACCCAGCACCTCGGCCGCTTCCTTGTGCAAGGCAAGGCGCTGTTCCTCGAACTCTTCAGGTGTGCTGGTGTACTTGAGCGTCAACTCCCAAGGCTGTAACCCCTGGGCTTCGGCCTCATCCTCAAACGCCCATTGGATCTGGTCTTTCTGATCGTCGGCGGACAAGTCCTTGATCTCTTCGAGCAACTGGGGCGCATCCAGCACGTATTTCTTCAGCGCCTCTTCGTGCCTGGCTTCCTGGGTCAATTCTTTAACGGTCATGGCGTTCTCGCTGATCTTGGGAATGGAAGATGGATCTGGATCATCAAGGATCTCTCTGCCGCAGAAACCGTTACAAGCCCGGTTTTCCTGGCCTTCAGAACCATTCGGGGATCATCTGAAAACTGCTTGGCGATGCTCGTGCAACCACGAATATAGGATGTTTTGCCGATGATTTACACGGCTCTTTACATCTATCCCACAAAAAAACAGTTGCGCAAGGTGCGCAGGAAGCTGGGAACATATGTCATAACATCCAGTCATAGCCATGTGCCACATCAGCATTTCACAAGGAACCCAGTGATGCGCAGTTTTTCCAAGCTTCCCTCTACCCGGCTTGCGACCGCCACCTTGCTGCTCGGCAGCCTGACAATGGCCAGCCTTGCTCAAGCCGCTGTCGAAGCCACCTCCGACTTGCCGTTGGCGTCAGACACAATTCCTGCTCTTCGTAACTCATTTGATAAGGACATACTCGTCAAGACCAACATCAGCGTAGGGGCCTTGGAAAACCTGCCAAAAACGGTGAAGGACAACGCCGCCGAACTGGAAAATCAAAAGCGCACCCTCCACGAGCAAGCTCGCCAGATTGAGGAGCTCAAGCGCAACAGTGGGACCAGTTCCAACTCCAGCAGTAAGGAGATTGAGGATCTCAAGCGCACGCTCAAGGACCAGGAAAGCGATCTGAAAGACCTTGCCAAGCAAGTGGAAGAACTCAAGCGCAACAGCGGCTCCAACTCGAGCTCGAACAACAGCGAAATTTCGTCCCTGAAACGGGAACTCAGCGATCAGGATCGCGAGATGGATCAGCTCAAACGCACTGTCGATGAACTGAGCAGAAAGGTGAAATAGCGAGGGGAGATGGTGCCCGAGACAGGAATCGAACCTGCGACCTTCGCGTTACGAGTGCGCTGCTCTACCGACTGAGCTACACGGGCGGTGGCTAAACCTAGCATCGTCCCCTGCGGCCAGGCAACCCGCGACACAGGGATTTTCGCCGCACAGCAAAACGCCCCGAACCAGTCGGGGCGTTTGCTTGTTCAGCGACTAAGCGAGGGGGTGATTAAACGCCCGACGCCTTGGCTGCCGCTACGTCCTTGATGGACAGCTTGATACGGCCGCGGTTGTCCACGTCCAGTACCAGCACTTCCACTTCCTGACCTTCTTTGAGGATATCGGTCACTTTCTCGACGCGAGCATCGCTCAGCATGGAGATGTGAACCAGACCGTCCTTGCCCGGCAGGATGTTGACGAACGCGCCGAAGTCGACGATGCGCTCAACCTTGCCCACGTAGATCTTGCCGATCTCGGCTTCTGCGGTGATGCCCAGGACGCGCTGACGTGCTGCTTCTGCCGCTTCCTTGGTTTCGCCGAAGATCTTGATCGAGCCGTCGTCTTCGATGTCGATCGAAGCCTTGGTCTCTTCACAGATCGCACGGATGGTCGCGCCTCCTTTACCGATGACATCACGGATTTTGTCGGTGTCGATTTTCATCGCGATCATGGTCGGAGCGTTTTCCGACAACTCGGTACGCGACTGACCAATGATCTGGTTCATCTGGCCGAGGATGTTCAGGCGCGCTTCCAGGGCTTGGCCCAGGGCGATTTCCATGATCTCTTCGGTGATGCCCTTGATCTTGATGTCCATCTGCAGTGCGGTCACGCCTTTGGCGGTACCGGCCACTTTGAAGTCCATGTCGCCCAGGTGGTCTTCGTCACCCAGGATGTCGGTCAGGACGGCGAACTTCTCGCCTTCTTTCACCAGACCCATGGCGATACCGGCAACTGGAGCCTTCATCGGCACACCGGCGTCCATCAGGGCCAGGGAAGCGCCGCAGACCGAAGCCATGGAGCTCGAACCGTTGGACTCGGTGATTTCCGATACCACACGAATGGTGTACGGGAACACGTCAGCGGCTGGCAGCATGGCCTGGACCGAACGACGGGCCAGACGGCCGTGACCGATTTCGCGACGACCGGCGCCACCCATGCGACCACACTCGCCCACCGAGAACGGAGGGAAGTTGTAGTGCAGCATGAACGGGTCTTTTTTCTCGCCTTCCAGGGTGTCCAGCAGTTGCGCGTCACGGGCGGTGCCCAGTGTTGCAACGACCAGGGCCTGGGTTTCGCCACGGGTGAACAGCGCCGAACCGTGGGTCTTTGGCAGAACGCCGACTTCAATGTTCAAAGGACGCACGGTGCGAGTGTCGCGACCGTCGATACGTGGCTTGCCGTTGACGATGTTTTCGCGAACGGTGCGGTATTCGATTTCACCGAAAGCGGCTTTGACTTCAGCGGCAGTCGGCTGGCCTTCTTCACCGGACAGCTTGGCAACCACCTGGTCTTTCAGCTCGCCCAGGCGCGCATAACGATCGGCCTTGACGGTGATGGTGTAAGCCTGGGAGATCGCTTCGCCGAACTCGGCACGGATCGCGCCCAGCAGTTCGGTGGCTTCGGCTTGTGGAGCCCAGGTCCAGGTTGGCTTGGCGGCTTCGGCGGCCAGTTCCTTGACGGCGTTGATCACCACCTGGAACTCGTCGTGGGCGAACAGTACGGCGCCCAGCATCTGGTCTTCGGTCAGCTCTTTGGCTTCGGACTCAACCATCAGCACAGCTTCGGAAGTACCGGCCACGACCATGTCCAGGCTCGAAGCTTTCAGTTGCTCGTAGGTCGGGTTCAGCAGGTAACCGGTGCTTTCGTGGAACGCAACGCGGGCAGCGCCGATCGGACCATCGAAAGGAATGCCGGAGATCGCCAGCGCAGCCGAAGTACCGATCATCGCAGCGATGTCCGGATCGGTCTTCTTGCTGGTGGAAACGACGGTGCAGACAACCTGCACTTCGTTCATGAAACCTTCAGGGAAAAGCGGACGGATCGGACGGTCGATCAGTCGGGAAGTCAGGGTTTCCTTCTCGGAAGGACGGCCTTCGCGCTTGAAGAAACCGCCAGGGATCTTACCGGCAGCGTAAGTCTTTTCCTGGTAGTGGACAGACAGAGGGAAGAAGCCCTTGCCTGGATCGGCTTGCTTGGCACCGACAACGGTCACCAATACGCTGACGTCGTCGTCAACGGTGACCAGCACTGCGCCGGAGGCCTGACGGGCGATACGGCCAGTCTCGAGGGTAACGGTCGACTGACCGAACTGGAATTTTTTGATTACCGGGTTCACGGTGTCCTACCTTCTTTGTGGCTCTTGGGGAACTTGTCTTCTTGCGAAATTCTTGGGCAGTGCGGGGAATCGGCCCAACGACTGTCCAGATAAAACTTGAGGCTGGGAGCCTGCCGGCTGCCGGCGCAAAACGCAGGCAACAGGCAGACAACCAACCTCATAGCGCAATCGCTGATTAGCGACGCAGACCCAGGCGACCGATCAAGGTGCTGTAACGACTTACGTCCTTACCCTTGAGGTAATCCAGCAGCTTACGACGCTGGTTTACCATGCGGATCAGACCACGACGGGAGTGGTGATCTTTACCGTTGGCCTTGAAGTGACCCTGCAGTTTGTTGATGTTGGCGGTCAGCAGTGCAACTTGCACTTCTGGCGAACCAGTATCACCAACAGCTTGCTGGTAGTCGGTCACGATCTGAGCTTTTTCTTCAACGCTGAGTGCCATGTGGCTTTCCTCTTGTAAGGTACCGTTCCCAAGGAAACCGTACCAACAGGCCAGGGACAAATCCCTGTATCTATAAATGAGTAGTGACCGTGCCTGTTAACAGCCACACTCGCCAACCTGCTGTTACACAGGCTGGTTCCGGTCATTCCGACCGAATCAGTCGACGCGGCGCAATGCGCCCGTCTTCGCTCACTTCACCGATACCGATGAAGCGGCCATTGTGATCCTGTACCCGTACCATGCCGAACTTCGGTGCATCCGGGGCACGTACCGGTTGGCCGTTGAGCCAGTAGAACGCGCTGTGCTCGGAGAACTGCAACAGCGGCCAGTCCAGCAGGCCGCTGTCCGATGGCATCAGGAAGCGGTCGACCGCTTCGTTGCCGCCTTCGGCATGTACCGCTTCGAGCTCTTCCAGCGTGACCGTCTGGGCCAGCGTGAAAGGTCCGGCCTGGGTCCGTCGCAGTTCGGCCACGTACGCACCACAGCCGAGCTTTTCACCGATATCCTCCACCAGGGTCCGGATATAGGTGCCCTTGCTGCAATCGACTGCCAGCCGCGCAGTATTACCGTCAAAGGCCAGCAATTCCAAGCGCGCAATAGTAACAGAACGCGGTTCACGCTCCACTACTTCGCCTGCACGGGCCAGCTTGTATAACGGCTGGCCATCACGCTTGAGAGCAGAGTACATCGGCGGTATCTGGCTGATTTGGCCGCGAAAACCTGGCAACACAGCCTCGACATCAGCCTGACCAACGGTCACCGGCCGCTCCAGCAACACCTCACCTTCGGCGTCCGCCGTGGTGGTGGTCTTGCCCAGTTGCGCCAGGGTTTCATAACCCTTGTCGGAATCGAGCAGGTACTGGGAGAACTTGGTCGCCTCACCAAAACACAGCGGCAGCACGCCGGTGGCCAGCGGATCGAGGCTGCCGGTGTGCCCGGCTTTCTCGGCATTGAGCAGCCAGCGAACCTTCTGCAACGCCGCGTTGGAGGTGAACCCCAGCGGTTTGTCGAGCAGGATGATGCCGCTGACGTTACGGCGGATACGTTTGACCTGAGCCACCATTTACTCCTTGGTGTCTTCGGGTTCAGCCGCAACCGGGTGCTGACTGTCTTCAGCCACGGCGCGCTCGATCAGGGCCGACAGATGCGCGCCCCGCACGACGCTTTCGTCGTAGTGGAAGTGCAACTGTGGAACGCTGCGCAACTTCATCTCCCGGGCCAACTGCATACGCAGGAAACCGGCAGCCGAGTTGAGCACCTTGATGCTTTGGGCGATTTCTTCGGCGCTGTCCTGCCCCATCACGGTGATGAAAATCTTTGCATGACCGACGTCACGGCTGACTTCCACTGCGGTAATGGTGACCAGGCCGACGCGCGGGTCTTTGACTTCGCGACGGATCAGTTGGGCCAGCTCGCGCTGCATCTGATCGCCGATTCGTTGGGTACGGCTATATTCTTTTGCCATGTCTTGTTACCTGTTACTGCCCCACGGTCAAACCCGTGAGGTCTGAAAGCGGCAAACGCCCGGCCTGACAAAAGCCAGACCGGGCGTTGCGTTTAGAGTCCGCCTGAGTGGCAGCGCATGTTCATGCGGCTGCCCAGTACGGCTCTTGAAGTACGCGAGTCAGAGGCTGCGAGCAACCTGGACCTTCTCGAAGACTTCGATCTTGTCGCCGACCTTGACGTCGTTGTAGCTCTTGACGCCAATACCGCATTCCATGCCGGCACGGACTTCCGAAGCGTCATCCTTGAAGCGGCGCAGGGATTCCAGCTCGCCTTCGAAGATAACGATGTCTTCACGCAGTACACGGATTGGACGGTTACGGTGAACGACACCTTCGATCACCATGCAACCGGCGATCGCGCCAAACTTCGGCGAACGGAACACGTCACGCACTTCAGCGGTACCCAGGATGTTCTCGCGAACATCGCTGCCCAGCATACCGGTCAGGGCTTTCTTGACGTCTTCGATGATGTCGTAGATCACGTTGTAGTAACGCATATCCAGACCTTCCTGCTCGACGATCTTGCGAGCGCCGGCATCGGCACGCACGTTGAAGCCAAACAGTACAGCGTTGGAGGCCAGTGCCAGGTTGGCGTCGGACTCGGTGATACCACCGACACCGCCACCGACCACGCGCACTTGCACTTCGTCGTTACCCAGGCCGTTCAAGGCGCCGTTCAACGCTTCCAGCGATCCACGGACGTCGGATTTGAGGACGATGTTGAGCGTCTTCTTCTCTTCCTGGCCCATGTTCTCGAAGATGTTTTCCAGCTTGCCGGCGTGAGCACGAGCCAGTTTGACTTCGCGGAACTTGCCTTGACGGAACAGAGCCACTTCACGGGCTTTCTTCTCGTCAGCCACAACGCTCATCTCGTCGCCAGCGTCCGGAGTGCCGTCCAGGCCGAGGATCTCGACCGGGATAGCAGGACCTGCTTCCTTGATGGGCTTGCCGTTCTCGTCGAGCATGGCACGTACACGGCCGTAGTTCGAACCGACCAGCACCATGTCGCCCTGGCGCAGGGTACCGTCTTGAACCAGAACGGTCGCAACCGGGCCACGGCCCTTGTCGAGACGGGATTCGACGACCACGCCACGGCCAGGAGCCGAAGGTGTAGCGGTCAGTTCCAGAACCTCGGCTTGCAACAGAACGGCTTCGAGCAGTTCGTCAACGCCGGTACCCATTTTCGCGGAGACCGGTACGAATGGAGTATCGCCACCCCACTCTTCGGAAGTCACGCCGTGAACCGACAGTTCGCTACGGATGCGATCGAGATCGGCGCCCGGCTTGTCGATCTTGTTCACCGCAACCACCAGAGGGACGCCAGCTGCCTTGGCATGCTGAACGGCTTCGATGGTTTGTGGCATCACGCCGTCGTCCGCTGCGACCACCAGGATCACGATGTCGGTCGCTTTGGCACCACGAGCACGCATTGCGGTAAACGCAGCGTGACCCGGGGTGTCGAGGAACGTCACCATGCCGCGGTCGGTTTCAACGTGGTAGGCGCCGATGTGCTGGGTGATACCACCCGCCTCGCCTGCCGCAACCTTCGCACGACGGATATAGTCGAGCAGGGAGGTTTTACCGTGGTCAACGTGGCCCATTACGGTCACGACCGGCGCACGGGAAACCGCCTCACCTTCAAACTTCAGGGACTCGGCCAGGGAATCTTCCAGGGCAGTGTCGCTGACCAGGGTCACTTTGTGGCCCAGCTCTTCGGCAACCAGTTGGGCAGTTTCCTGATCCAGTACCTGGTTGATGGTGGCCGGCGTACCCAGCTTGAACATGAACTTGATGATTTCAGCAGCCTTGACCGACATCTGCTGGGCCAGATCGCCCACAGTGATGGTCTCGCCGATCTTCACTTCACGCACGACAGGGCCGGTAGGGCTCTGGAAACCGTGGGCGTTGCGCTTCTTCAGCTTGGCCTTGCCGCGACCGCCACGACGGAAGCCATCGCTTTCTTCGTCGGTGGTACGTGGCGCAACGCGTGGCGCTGGCGCCTTTTCCTTGACCGAAGCACGATGAGGAGCGTTTTTACGCTCGCCATCGCCACTGCCCCGACGGTTGTCGTCGGCACGTGGTTTGTCCGGACGACGCTGTTCGTCGCGCTTGCGAGTATCGGCCGCAGGTGCTGGAGCTGCTGCCAGGACCGGCGCGCTTTCACGCACGGGTTCGGCTGCCGGGGCTGGAGCCGCAACGGCTTCGGCCGGAGCGGATTGCGCAGCAGCAGGCTGGCGACGCGCTTCTTCTTCGGCGCGACGCTTGGCTTCTTCTTCAGCCTTCTGACGTGCAGCATTTTCTACTGCGCGACGTTCTTCCAGTTCGCGTTTGCGCTCGGCTTCGATTTCTTCCGGGCTGCGCTGTACGAAGACTTTCTTCTTGCGTACTTCAACGCTGATGCTTTTGCTACCGGCAACACGCAGGGTGCTGGTGGTTTTACGCTGCAGAGTGATCTTGCGCGGTTCTTCCACTTTCGCCTTGTGACTGCTCTTCAAGTGAGTCAGCAGGGACTGCTTCTCACTGTCGGTCACATGTTCCTCGGCGGCGGTGTGCGGCAGACCTGCCTCACGCATCTGCTGCAACAGGCGCTCTACCGGTGTTTTGACCTCATCGGCCAGTTGTTTCACCGTGACTTGCGTCATGCACTTCTCTCCTCAGGCCGCGCCTAATTACTCGAACCAGTGGGCTCGGGCGGCCATGATCAACTTGCCGGCACGATCATCGTCAATGCCGTCGATGTCGAGCAGATCGTCAATAGACTGCTCGGCCAGGTCTTCGCGGGTAATTACGCCGCGCACCGCCAGTTCCATCGCCAAATCCTTGTCCATGCCCTCAAGCGAGAGCAGGTCTTCGGCCGGATGGGCGTCTGCCAGCTTTTCCTCAGTAGCGATGGCTTTGGTCAACAAACGATCCTTGGCCCGAGCGCGAAGCTCGTTGACGATGTCCTCGTCAAAGCCGTCGATGTTGAGCATTTCCTCCACCGGTACGTAGGCAATCTCTTCCAGGCTGGTAAAGCCTTCATCCACCAGCACCTGCGCCAGTTCTTCATCGACTTCAAGCTCTTCGATGAAGTTGCGCAGGATATCGCCGGTTTCAGCTTGCTGCTTAGCCTGGATGTCCGATTCGGTCATCACGTTCAGTGTCCAGCCAGTCAATTGGCTAGCCAGACGCACGTTCTGACCACCGCGACCGATGGCCTGAGCGAGATTGTCTGCGCCAACGGCGATGTCCATTGCATGGGCATCTTCGTCGACGATAATTGCCGCCACTTCAGCAGGCGACATGGCATTGATCACGAACTGAGCCGGGTTGTCGTCCCACAGGACGATATCCACACGCTCGCCGCCCAACTCGCCGGATACGGCCTGGACACGCGAACCACGCATGCCAATGCAGGCACCTTGCGGGTCGATGCGCTTGTCCTTGGAGCGGACCGCGATCTTGGCACGCGAACCCGGATCACGGGAGGCGGCCATTACTTCGATCAGGCCTTCAGCAATTTCCGGCACTTCGATGCGGAACAACTCGATCAGCATTTCCGGCGCGGTACGCGACAGGATCAGCTGCGGGCCCCGGTTCTCGGTGCGGATTTCCTTGAGCAGCGCACGCAGTCGCACGCCGACCCGGAAAGTTTCGCGAGAAATGATGTCTTCACGGGCCAGCAACGCTTCGGCGTTGTTGCCCAGGTCGACGATCACGTTGTCGCGGGTGACTTTTTTCACGGTGCCGGAGATGATTTCCCCCAGGCGCTCGCGATAAGCATCGACGACTTGCGCACGCTCGGCTTCGCGAACTTTCTGCACGATGACCTGCTTGGCGGTCTGCGCAGCAATACGACCGAACTCGATGGATTCGATCTTTTCTTCGACTACATCACCTACCTTGGCGCCAGGATGCGTTTCTGCAACCTTGCTTGGCCAGGTTTCGATAGCCGGATCGTCCAGGTCGGCTTCTTCGACTACCGTCCAGCGACGGAAAGTCTCATAGGCACCGGTGTGGCGATTGATTTCCACACGCAAATCAACTTCGTCTTCAAACCGCTTCTTGGTAGCAGTGGCCAGGGCCAGCTCCAGCGCTTCAAAAATAACGTTAGCCGGTACGCCCTTTTCATTGGATACCGACTCAACAACCAGCAGTACTTCTTTGCTCATCGTACGCCTCGCCTTTCGCAAGCCATTGGATCCGCGGGATCCGCAGTATCTGGCACGTATCAGTCAAAACTGGGAATAATGTTGGCCTTGTCGATCATATCGATCGGCAACAGGAACTCATGGTCTTCTACCTGCACCACGACATCCTGCTCTTCTACACCGCGCAGAAGGCCTTGAAAGTTGCGTCGACCTTCGAAGGGCGAGCGCAGCTTGATCTTCACTTGTTCACCGGCAAACGAAGCGAACTGTTCAAGGGTGAACAGAGGGCGTTCCATGCCAGGCGAGGAAACTTCAAGGGTGTATTCGGAAGTGATTGGATCTTCGACATCCAATACACCGCTGATTTGACGGCTGACGATGGCGCAGTCATCCACCAATACGCCGCCTTCCTTATCGATATAAACGCGCAACAGTGAGTGGCGACCTTGAGCCGAAAACTCAATACCCCAGCATTCATAGCCAAGGGCCACGACCACCGGGGCCAACAAGGCCTGCAACTGTTCTAGCTTGCTCGACACCTGAACCCCCTCGTGCATGTTTGTGCATGCTGTGCAAATAAAAAAAAATGGGCGAATAGCCCATCCCTGAAACGCCGTTGAACAGCGGCGTTATAAAGTGTCCAGCTAACAAAAAGCCCCTTGGAAGGGGCCCCTGAAACTGGTTGCGGGAGCCGGATTTGAACCGACGACCTTCGGGTTATGAGCCCGACGAGCTACCAGACTGCTCCATCCCGCGACAAAGCTGGGGCGGAAGTATACGACCGATCCCTTACAGGGTCAATGTAACCCTTCCACCTACAAGAAAGCCCGCAATCGCGGGCTCTCCTGATAATTGGTACCGAGAAGGGGACTCGAACCCCTACACCCTATGGGCACAACCACCTCAAGGTTGCGTGTCTACCAATTCCACCACCTCGGCAATACAGCGTTTGAAACCTTCTTACTTCTGCTCTTGAGCTGGAGGTACGTCAGTCGCCGGATTGGCCGACTGTTGCTCTTGAAGCACCGGTACATCATCAGAAGCCGGTTGTTGCTTTGGTACTTCCAACACCGCTGGGTTTGGCAAACCTACTTGAGTCAGCTCTTGAGCCTTCTCTTTAGCAAAGTAACCTAACCCCAAGCTGGTTATGAAGAAACCGGCAGCGAGTATAGCAGTAAACTTACTAAGAAAGGTAGAGGAACCTTGGCTTCCGAACACAGTATTTGAAGCACCTGCACCGAAAGACGCACCAGCATCCGCACCTTTACCCTGCTGCAGCAATACCAGGGCAACTACACCCAATGCACCCAGCAGATGAAAAACGACTACGACTGTTTCCAGCATTTTTTCAGTTTCCCGCGGCGCGACAGATCGCACCGAACTCATCTGCATTCAGGGACGCTCCACCAATGAGCCCCCCATCGATATCCGGCATGCCGAACAGTTCGACCGCATTGGCCGCCTTCACGCTGCCGCCGTATAGAAGCCGCACACCTCGTGCCACTTCAGAATTCTCTGCCGCCAACTGCGCGCGGATGGCGGCGTGCACATCCTGCGCCTGTTGCGGCGAAGCAGTCAGTCCGGTGCCAATGGCCCAGACCGGCTCGTAAGCAATGACCGCCTTTGCAAAAGCACCGATACCCAGACTTTCGATGATGCTGCCTAGCTGACGCCCGACAACCTCAAGGGTTTTCCCGGACTCACGCTGCTCAAGGGTCTCCCCTATGCACAACACCGGAATCAAACCACAAGCCTCGGCCGCCGCAAACTTGCGAGTCAGAGCCCCGTCCTTCTCGCCCATGATCATGCGGCGCTCGGAGTGCCCGACCAGGACCAGGGAACAACCTGCATCCACCAACTGACTTGGCGCAATCTCACCGGTCAACGCGCCTTGCATGGATTCCACCGCAGAATTCTGCGCGCCGACCGAAATCGACTTGCCTTTCAAGCCATCAACCACTTGATTGATATACAAGCAAGGCGGGAATACCGCGACATCAACACCGCTTGGCAAGGCCAGATGACGAAGGCCGTTGATCAGCTCAGCGACGCTGGCGCGGGTACCGTGCATCTTCCAGTTACCAGCTACCATAGGGCGACGCATGCTGTACCTCGTCGGTCAAAGTGGGCGCAGATGTTACCCAACCGATTGATGACTGGCAAGCCGAATTCAGGCAGAAACTTCACTAACAAGCTTCGCCAGCTCTTCAGCATAACCGCGGACCTGTGCTTCATCCTCGCCTTCGACCATGACCCGCACCAACGGCTCGGTACCCGACTTGCGCAATAGCACGCGCCCACGCCCGGCCATAGCCTGCGTTACGCGCTCGCTGGCTTGCTTGACCGTCGCATGCTCCAGAGGGTTCGCACCTCCGCCGAAACGCACATTAATCAGCACCTGCGGACATTTGCGCAATGCCTGACGCGACTGCGCCAGTCCTTCATTGCGCGCCTTGAGCGCCATCAGCACTTGCAAGGCAGCAATAATCGCATCACCAGTGGTGGTGTGGTCAAAACAAACGATATGCCCGGAGTTCTCGCCCCCGATCACCCAATTGCGCTCCAGCAGCTCCGAGATCACATAGCGATCACCGACATTGGCCCGCACGAAGGGAATATCCAGGTCCGCCAGGGCCAGCTCGAGCCCGAGATTGCTCATCAACGTCCCCACCACGCCGCCCTGCAGCTTGCCGCGCCCATGCAGATCGCGCGCAATGATGAACAGCAGCTCATCACCATCGACGACTGTGCCGGTGTGATCAACCATCAAGACCCGATCACCGTCACCATCAAAGGCAATCCCGAGATCAGCCTGCTCGGCCAGCACAGCCGCTTGCAGCGCCTCGGTATGAGTGGAACCGCAATTGTCGTTGATGTTCAGTCCGTTAGGTTGGGCGGAGAGTACGACAACCTCTGCCCCCAACTCGCGGAATACGCTTGGTGCGACTTTATAAGTTGCGCCATGAGCACAATCGACGACAATTTTCAGGCCCGAAAAGCTCGTACCGGTGGGCACGCTGCCTTTGCAGAATTCAATGTAACGACCTGAAGCATCGTTGATCCGCGACACTTTACCGATCTTGCTCGACTCAACCACAGTCATCGGCGCGTCCAGCAGCTCTTCGATCATCAGCTCGATATCATCCGGCAGCTTGGTACCCTGGCCGGAGAAGAACTTGATGCCATTATCATCATGCGGGTTGTGCGAAGCACTGATCACGATGCCTGCCTGGGCCTGGAACGTGCGCGTCAGGTAGGCGATGGCCGGCGTCGGCATCGGGCCGAGCAGCATCACATCGGCGCCCGCCGAAGTCAGGCCGGCCTCAAGCGCCGATTCGAACATGTAGCCGGAAATTCGCGTGTCTTTGCCAACCAGTACCTTGCAGGCGCCCATCTTGCGGAACGCCATGCCGGCAGCCCAGCCGAGCTTGAGCATGAAATCAGGGGTAATAGGGTATTCACCGACCCGACCACGAATACCGTCGGTGCCAAAGTATTTCTTGCTCATAAGTGCTCCGTCATTCTTATTCGGCTGAATCCACTGCTGCGATCATCCGCACAACATCCATCGTTTCGGCCACATCATGCACCCGCAATATGCGTGCGCCTTTTGTAATAGCCAGGGCCGCCAGCGCAAGACCGCCGTACAGGCGCTCCCCCACGGGACGACCCAGGGCGTTGCCTATCATGCTCTTTCGCGAAACCCCGACCAACAGGGGCCGCCCCAGGGCATGCAAGGCTTCCATATGTTTGAACAGGCTCAGGTTGTGAGCCAGCGTCTTGGCAAAGCCGAACCCGGGATCAAGAATGATCCGCTGCGCAGGAATGCCTGCGGCGGCACATTGATCCAGGCGCTCCACGAGAAACTCTCCGACTTCCCTGGTCACATCATGATAGTGCGGGTCGTCCTGCATGGTTCCGGGCTCGCCCAGCATATGCATCAGGCACACCGGCAACCCCGTAGCCGCTGCGGCATCCAGGGCACCATCGCGCCGCAAGGAGCGAACGTCGTTGATCAACCCTGCTCCAAGCCGCGCAGATTCACGCATGACCGCGGGCGTGGACGTATCCACCGAGATGATGACATCAAGCTCGCGATGGATGCGCTCGACAATCGGCGCCACGCGCTCCAGCTCTTCGGTGGGCGAAACTGCCCGCGCGCCTGGCCGGGTCGACTCACCGCCGACATCGATCAGCGTCGCGCCGGCAGCGACCATAGCCTCGGCATGCCGCAAGGCAGCATCAAGCTGACTGAATCGACCGCCATCGGAAAAGGAATCGGGAGTGACATTGAGAATGCCCATGACATGGACATGGGACAAATCAAGAACCCGGTTGCCGCAAGGCAACCGGGTTGAGGACTGAACAGAAGTCATTTCAAGCCTTAAACGTCAGCAGCCGGACCGCCAATCGGTGTCTCCGGACGCTCGCCCTGTACCGCCGGAGGCGTACCGGACGTACCGGTGCCGCCGCCCGACCAGTCACGAGGCTCGCGAGGCTCGCGACCTGCCATGATGTCGTCGATCTGCTCGGCATCAATGGTTTCATACTTCATCAGGGCATCAGCCATGGCGTCGAGCTTGTCACGGTTATCCGTGAGGATCTGCTTGGCGGTGCCATAGCACTGGTCGATGATGCTGCGCACCTCAGAGTCGATCAGCTTTGCCGTCTCGCCGGAGAAGCTTGCGTGCTGGCCACCGCCACCACGACCGAGGAACACTTCACCCTCTTCTTCGGCGTACATCAGTGGGCCCAGTTTTTCGGACAGACCCCACTTGGTGACCATGTTCCGAGCGATCTGACTGGCACGCATGATGTCGTTGGATGCGCCGGTGGTAACACCGTCAAAGCCCAGCGTCATTTCTTCGGCAATACGGCCACCGTAGAGCGAACAGATCTGGCTGATCAACGCCCGCTTGGACAGGCTGTAACGATCTTCTTCCGGCAGGAACATGGTCACACCCAAGGCACGACCGCGCGGAATGATCGAAACCTTGTAGACCGGATCATGCTCGGGCACCACACGACCAACGATCGCGTGACCCGCCTCGTGATACGCCGTGTTCTGCTTTTCTTTCTCGGACATGACCATGGATTTGCGCTCCGCGCCCATCATGATCTTGTCTTTGGCCAGTTCGAATTCTTTCATTTCAACGACACGCTTGCCGGTCCGAGCAGCGAACAGCGACGCCTCATTGACCAGGTTCGCAAGGTCGGCACCGGAAAAACCCGGAGTACCACGAGCGATCACTGCCGGAGCGACGTCGTCACCCATCGGCACCTTGCGCATATGAACCTTGAGGATCTGTTCGCGACCACGAATGTCCGGCAGCCCCACCACAACCTGGCGGTCGAAACGACCTGGACGCAACAGCGCAGGATCGAGCACGTCCGGACGGTTGGTGGCGGCAATCACGATGATGCCGTCATTCATTTCAAAACCGTCCATCTCGACCAGCAACTGGTTGAGGGTCTGCTCGCGCTCGTCGTGACCACCACCCATGCCGGCGCCACGATGGCGACCGACAGCGTCGATTTCGTCGATGAAGATGATGCATGGCGCGTGTTTCTTGGCCTGTTCGAACATGTCGCGCACACGACTGGCGCCCACACCGACGAACATTTCAACGAAGTCGGAACCGGAAATCGTGAAGAACGGCACTTTGGCTTCGCCAGCAATCGCTTTGGCCAGCAAGGTTTTACCGGTACCCGGAGGACCCACCATCAGCACGCCGCGCGGGATACGGCCGCCCAGGCGCTGGAACTTGCCCGGATCACGTAGGAATTCAACCAGCTCGCCGACCTCTTCCTTGGCCTCATCGCACCCGGCGACGTCGGCCAGGGTGGTCTTCACCTGGTCTTCAGAGAGCAGTCGGGCCTTGCTTTTGCCGAAACTCATCGGCCCGCCCTTGCCACCAGCACCGCCCTGCATCTGGCGCATGAAGAACATGAACACCGCGATGATCACCAGGATCGGGAAGCTGGCCACCAACAGCTGGGTCCAGATGCTCTGCTGCTCAGGCTGCTTGCCTTCTACCACAACATGGTTGTCCACCAGATCGCCGATCAGGCCGTTGTCCTGAATCGCCGGACGAATGGTCTTGAAGCTGTCGCCATCGGTGCGCTTGCCGGTAATCACATAACCATCGACGGCAACGCGCTCGACCTTGCCATCCTTGACTTGCTGGATGAAGTCGGAATAGTTGAGGGTCTGCGGCTCGTTAGGGCTGGAGAAGTTGTTCATCACGGTCACAAGGACAGCGGCGATGATCAACCACAGGATCAGATTCTTTGCCATATCGTTCAATTAACTACCCTCTGAAGCAAGCTCCGCTACTGGCGCGCGCTTCGCATGATATTCACCGGCCTAACTTACTACATTACCTACGACTCTGGCAGGCGCCGTCTGTAACCCTTTGTGAAACTCTGACCGCGTAATTTTCGTAACACGGCTCTTGCAAGGCGAGACAAAAAAAACTATCAGCCTTTATCAAAGACGCTCATCACTGGCTGCGCCTTCAATTCCCCGGAAGCCCCGCGCCAGCAGATACTGCTCACGAGAGCGATCGCGCGACGACAATGGCTTGCGCATCTGCACTTTGTCGAACAGCTTGCGCATCCCCTTGTGGTATTCATCAAAACCTTCACCCTGGAAGACCTTGATCAAAAAATCACCACCTGGGCGCAACACCCGCCCGGCAAGATCCAGGGCCAACTCGCTGAGGAACATGGCTCGAGGCATGTCGACAGCTGCTAATCCACTCATATTGGGGGCCATATCGGAAATCACAAGGTCAACCTGCGTATTTCCGACAGCCTCGAGAATCTGCGCCAGCACGGCGTCTTCGGTGAAATCGCCCTGAATGAAGGTCACGTCGGGGATACTGTCCATTTCCAGGATGTCGGAAGCAATCAATCGCCCCTGACCGCCGATCAGACGACTGGTCACCTGAGACCACCCCCCCGGCGCGGCGCCGAGGTCGATCACGGTCATGCCAGGGCGGATCAGACGATCCTTTTCCTGGATTTCGAGCAATTTATAGCTGGCACGAGAACGATAGCCGTCTTTTTGCGCCATTTTGACGTACGGATCGTTGAAATGCTCTCTGAGCCAGTTCTGGCTAGTCTTGGAACGGGCCACGGGCCACCTCTAAAAAATAAAACGGGTCGTGATTAACTGGGCGGTCCCGGACTCGCTCGGGTAAACTGGCCGCCGCTTTTTACAAGATCAGACGCAGGGGTCAGATTATGCCGCTCACTCAAGAGCAGAAGAAACAATACAAATCCATTGGCCACCATCTGAAACCGGTTTTGACTGTGGCTGACAACGGTTTGACTGAAGGTGTTCTAGCCGAGCTGGAACGCGCCTTGGGCGATCATGAGCTTATCAAGATCAAGCTCAATATTCTCGATCGCGAAGCCCGCCTGGCTGCCGTTGCCGAACTGTGCAAGACCGGCAAGGCAGACCTGGTGCAGGTCATCGGCAAGATGGCACTGATTTATCGCAAGAATTTCAGCGTCAACAAGCAACTGTCGAACGTTCACCGCTTCAAGTAATGCCAAAGGGTCAGGGGTGTGCTTCGCGCACCCTGCTGCTCCATCCGGGTACCGGTTGCAACACCAGCACCAACCCGGAAAAACCCAGCACCAGATAACTGAATACCTGCCACAGGCTCGCATCCGGCCAGCCGAGACGTACAGCAAGAAACATCCCGCACGCATACAACGACATGAGCAGCAACTGCCCACGAATGTCGCGCCATAGACTGTCAAGGCCCTCGGCCTGAACCAGCACCAAAGCCTGAAACACTATGCATGCCGAGGAAAAGCCCACCAGAAGCGACGTCAGCATAGCTGCGATTTCATCGATGAGCAGCGGTGCCAGGCCGATTCGACCCAGCACCGGCAGCAAACCGACGTGCAACAACCAGACGCCGCCCACCCATAACATCTGGGTGAGCTGCCAGATCATGGCGCCCGCTCGCAGCGGACGCCTTCGCTCAGATGTGACGGACTTCGACAATCTCATACTCGATGACACCACCTGGTGTCTTCACAGCCACCACATCACCCTCTTCCTTGGCAATCAAGGCGCGAGCAATGGGAGAGCCGACGGAAATCTTGCCGAGCTTGATGTCCGCCTCATCCTCACCAACGATCTGGTAAGTGACGCTTTCATCCGTCTCAACGTTGGCGATTTCCACCGTGGTGCCGAAAATGACCTTGCCAGTGTGCGGGATCGTCGTGACATCGATGATCACGGCATTCTGCATGCGGCCTTCGATATCACGGACTCGCGCCTCGACCATACCCTGCTCCTCGCGGGCAGCGTGGTATTCGGCGTTTTCCTTGAGATCGCCCAGCTCACGCGCTTCGCCAATCGCCTGACTCAGGCGCGGGCGCTCGACCTTGGTCAGGAAAGCGTGTTCTTCCTCCAGGGCCTTCGCGCCCTGAACAGTCATCGGGTACTTGGTTATGCTCATGCCTTCAATCCTGCATGTAGATCCTGCAAGCGACGCACGGTCTTCTCGGGACCGAACTTGAGCGCTTCGCAGATAGCTTCGCCCGCAGCAATGGTCGTGGTGCAGTAGATCTTGTGCTGCAGCGCGTTGCGACGAATGGAATACGAATCGGCGATCGACTGGCGACCTTCGGTGGTGTTGATGATCAGCGTGACTTCGTCATTCTTGATCATGTCTACCACGTGCGGACGCCCCTCGGTCACCTTGTTCACGCGGCGCACCTTCAAGCCAGCCGCTTCGATCAGCTTGGCGGTACCGGCAGTGGCGACCACTTCGAAGCCCAAGTTGATCAGATCACGGGCCACGCCTGCAACCAGCGGCTTGTCGTCATCACGCACGCTGATGAACGCCGTGCCGCCAGTCGGCAGAACTTCGCTGGCGCCCATCTGGGCCTTGGCAAACGCTTCGCCGAAGGTATCGCCCACGCCCATGACTTCGCCGGTGGACTTCATTTCAGGGCCGAGGATCGGGTCCACGCCAGGGAACTTGGCGAACGGGAACACCGCCTCTTTGACGCTGTAGAAGTTCGGAATGATTTCCTTGGTGAAGTTCAGCTCTTTCAGGGTCTTACCGGCCATGACCCGTGCAGCGATCATCGCCAGGGACACACCGATGCACTTGGAGACGAACGGTACGGTACGGGAAGCGCGCGGGTTGACTTCGATGACGTAGATGTCCTCGCCCTGCAGGGCCAGTTGCACGTTCATCAGGCCGACCACGCCCAGTTCCAAGGCCATTTTCTTGACCTGCTCGCGCATTTCGTCCTGGATGTGGGCCGGCAACGAATAAGGCGGCAGCGAACAAGCGGAGTCACCGGAGTGAACACCGGCCTGCTCGATGTGCTGCATGATCGCGCCGATCACCACGTCCTTGCCGTCACAGACCGCATCCACGTCCATTTCGATGGCGCAGTTGAGGAAGTGGTCCAGCAGCACCGGACTGTCGTTGGACACCTGAACCGCTTCACGCAGGTAGCGCTTGAGCTCATCTTCCTGATAGACGATTTCCATCGCCCGACCGCCCAGCACATAGGACGGACGCACCACCAGCGGGTAACCGATCTTGGCGGCGGCGCGAATCGCTTCGTCTTCACTGCGCACGGTAGCGTTAGGCGGCTGACGCAGGTTCAGACGCTCAACCATCTGCTGGAAGCGCTCACGGTCTTCGGCACGGTCGATGGCGTCCGGACTGGTCCCGATGATCGGCACACCGGCCGCTTCAAGAGCACGCGCCAGTTTCAGAGGGGTCTGGCCACCGTACTGGACGATCACACCTTTTGGCTTCTCGACACGGACGATTTCCAGCACGTCTTCCAGGGTCACTGGTTCGAAATACAGGCGATCGGAGGTGTCGTAGTCGGTGGACACGGTTTCCGGGTTGCAGTTGACCATGATGGTCTCGTACCCGTCGTCGCGCAGGGCCAGTGCCGCGTGCACGCAGCAGTAGTCGAACTCGATACCCTGGCCGATCCGGTTAGGACCGCCGCCCAGGATCATGATCTTGTCACGAGTCGACGGCGCGGCTTCACACTCTTCTTCGTACGTGGAGTACAGGTAAGCGGTGTCGGTGGCGAATTCAGCGGCGCAAGTGTCAACGCGCTTGTAGACCGGGAACACTTCAAGTTTGTGGCGATGAGCCCGCAGGCTCTTCTCGGTCACACCCAGCAGTTTGGCCAGGCGCATGTCGGAGAAGCCCTTGCGCTTGAGGCGGAACATGGTGGCATGGTCAATGCTGGACATGCCCAGGGTCTTGACCTTCTCTTCTTCCTTGATCAGATCTTCGATCTGCACCAGGAACCAAGGGTCGATCATGTTCATGCCGAAGATCTGCTCGACGGTCATGCCGGCACGGAAGGCGTCCGCCACGTACCAGATCCGCTCGGCACCCGGCACGGTCAGCTCACGCTTGAGCTCGCTCATGGCGTCCGGGTGGCTCAGGTCCAGCTTCGGATCGAGGCCGCAAACACCCACTTCCAGACCGCGAAGGGCTTTCTGCAGGGACTCCTGGAAGGTCCGACCGATGGCCATGACTTCACCGACCGACTTCATCTGAGTGGTCAGGCGGGCGTCGGCCTTGGCGAACTTCTCGAAGGCGAAACGTGGCAGCTTGGTGACGACATAGTCGATGGACGGCTCGAAAGACGCCGGGGTCTTGCCACCGGTGATGTCGTTCGACAGTTCGTCCAGGGTGTAACCCACAGCCAGTTTGGCCGCGACCTTGGCGATCGGGAAGCCGGTGGCTTTCGAGGCCAGGGCCGAGGAACGGGATACCCGCGGGTTCATCTCGATGACCACCATGCGACCGGTGTTCGGGCAGATGCCGAACTGGACGTTGGAGCCGCCGGTTTCCACGCCGATCTCGCGCAGTACCGCCAGGGAGGCGTTACGCAGGATCTGGTATTCCTTGTCAGTCAGGGTCTGGGCTGGCGCAACGGTGATCGAGTCACCAGTGTGCACGCCCATCGGGTCGAAGTTTTCGATGGAGCAGACGATGATGCAGTTGTCCTTTTTATCGCGGACAACTTCCATTTCATATTCTTTCCAGCCGATCAGGGATTCGTCGATCAGCAGCTCTTTGGTCGGCGACAGGTCCAGACCACGGGCGCAGATTTCTTCGAATTCCTCACGGTTGTAAGCGATGCCGCCACCGGTGCCGCCCATGGTGAAGGACGGACGGATGATGCACGGGAAGCCCAGACGCTCCAGAACGGCGTTGGCCTCTTCCATGCTGTGGGCGATGCCCGAGCGTGGGCAGTCCAGGCCGATGGATTTCATCGCCTTGTCGAAGCGCGAACGGTCTTCGGCCTTGTCGATGGTGTCGGCGTTGGCGCCGATCATTTCCACGCCGAACTTCTCCAGGACGCCTTCACGTTCCAGGTCCAGGGCGCAGTTCAATGCAGTCTGGCCACCCATGGTCGGTAGCAGTGCGTCCGGACGCTCCTTTTCGATGATCTTGGCAACGGTCTGCCACTTGATCGGCTCGATGTAGGTGGCGTCGGCCATGGCCGGGTCGGTCATGATGGTGGCCGGGTTGGAGTTCACCAGGATGACGCGATAGCCCTCTTCGCGCAGGGCTTTACAGGCCTGGGCGCCGGAGTAGTCGAATTCGCAAGCCTGGCCGATCACGATCGGGCCAGCGCCGAGAATCAGGATGCTTTTTATGTCTGTACGTTTTGGCATGGGTTTGTCACTCAAATCCGCAGGTCAGTCGGCTAGGCCGTCGAACAATCTTTGCAGCGCCCAAGGGGACCACCGGTTTCGGGGCCGCCCTCGGGCTTCACGCGGTCAGCGTCGCTTGGCCATCTCGGTGATGAAGCGATCGAACAGCGGCGCTACATCGTTCGGGCCAGGGCTCGCTTCAGGGTGGCCCTGGAAGCTGAATGCGCTCTTGTCGGTACGCTCGATGCCTTGCAGCGTGCCGTCGAACAGCGACTTATGGATCGCACGCACGTTTGCCGGCAGGGTCGCCTCATCCACCGCAAAACCGTGGTTCTGACTGGTGATCATCACCACGCCAGTATCCAGGTCCTGGACCGGGTGGTTGGCGCCGTGGTGACCGTGACCCATTTTCAAGGTCTTGGCGCCCGACGCGAGGGCCAGCAACTGATGACCGAGGCAGATGCCGAACACCGGGATCTCGGTTTCCAGCACGTCCTTGATCGCCTGGATAGCGTAGTCGCAAGGCTCGGGGTCACCCGGGCCGTTGGACAGGAACACGCCGTCAGGATTGAGGGCCAGGACATCTGCCGCCGGGGTCTGCGCGGGCACCACGGTCACGCGGCAACCACGCTCCACCAGCATGCGCAGGATGTTCAGCTTGACGCCGTAGTCGTACGCAACCACGTGGTACGGCAGCTCGGAAGCCTCGATCGTCGCGTGGCTGTCGGTTTTCAAGTCCCAGACCGTGGAGCGCCACTCATACTGCTTCTTGGTGCTGACGACTTTCGCCAGATCCATGCCCTTAAGGCCAGGGAAGCCCTGGGCAGCGGCGATGGCAGCTTCTTCGGTGATGTTGTCACCGGCCATGATGCAGCCGTTCTGCGCGCCTTTCTCGCGGAGGATGCGGGTCAGGCGACGGGTGTCGATACCGGCGATCGCCACAACGTTGTTGGCTTTCAGGTAGTCGGACAGGGACATGGTGTTACGCCAGTTGCTCGCTACCAGCGGCAGATCACGGATGACCAGGCCGGCGGACCAGACACGATCGGACTCGGCATCTTGCGGCGTGGTGCCGGTGTTGCCGATGTGCGGGTAAGTCAAAGTAACGATTTGCTGGGCGTAGGAAGGATCGGTAAGAATTTCCTGATAGCCGGTCATTGCGGTGTTAAACACCACCTCACCAACGGTCTGACCGTCGGCTCCAATGGCTTCGCCGCGAAAAATGCTGCCATCAGCAAGGGCGAGTATGGCTGGCTTAGTCAAGAAGACCTCCCGTAAATAAAGCCTGAAAGGGCGATCGCAGGTTGTAAAAAAGCGGAGTGACGTATGGACACGTCACCCCGCTTGTTCACTGAATTATTCTGCGCGCTTTTAGTGGACACACTAAAGCTGTAGCTTACAGAAAAAGGCTTTTTTGGTCCACCGCTAATGAGCCTTAAAGGCAGGGGAATGCGACAGGTCGTCGCGAGGCGGTGTAAAACGGGGCTCAGTATAACCTGAACCCCGCTTTCTGGCGCTGCGTCTGGCAAAAGGTTTGCGAGACAGCACACCGGAACATCAACGCAGGTCGAGAACATCCTGCATGTCGTACAGACCAGCCTCGCGACCATCCAGCCACAAAGCGGCACGCACCGCACCCTTGGCGAAGGTCATCCGGCTTGACGCCTTGTGAGTGATCTCCAGACGCTCACCCTCTGTGGCGAACAGCACGGTGTGATCCCCCACCACATCACCACCACGAACCGTGGCGAAACCGATGGTGTCTCGCTCACGAGCACCGGTATGCCCTTCGCGCCCGTAGACGGCGACCTTCTGCAGATCGCGACCCAAGGCATCGGCAATCACTTCACCCATGCGCAGGGCCGTGCCCGAAGGCGCGTCGATCTTGTGTCGGTGGTGAGCCTCGATGATTTCGATATCCGCATCGTCACCCAAAACTCGAGCCGTCATCTCCAGCAGCTTCAACGACAGATTCACACCCACGCTGAAGTTCGCCGCAAAAACGATCGGAATATCGTTGCCAGCCTCGGCCAGCAACTGCTTTTGCGCAGCATCCAGCCCGGTCGTACCAATGACCATCGCCTTGCCGTGCTTGCGGCAAATGGCGAGGTTTTTCAGCATCACTTGCGGCAGGGTGAAATCGATTAGGACATCGAACTCATCCAAGACCTTTTCCAGACCACCGGACATCGGTACCCCGATACGCCCCAGGGATGCCAGCTCACCCGCATCAGCACCGACCAGTGTACTGTCGGGCCGGACGATAGCGGCTGTCAGGCCCGAGAGCGGCGAGCGCTGCTGCACCGCCTCGACCAACGCCTTGCCCATGCGCCCGGCAGCGCCCATCACAGCTATACGTCGCATGCGAGCTCCTTACAGATCGCCGAAGAAGCGCTTCACGCCTTCGAACCAACCGGTGGTTTTCGGAGAGTGGCTGTTATCGTCCGCCAGCGAACTGCGGAACTCTTCCAGCAACTCGCGCTGGCGCCGGCTCAGGTTGACCGGAGTTTCCACCGCAACACGACACATCAGGTCACCCGCACCGCCGCCACGCACCGGCGCAACACCCTTGCCGCGAATCCGGAATTGCTTGCCGGTTTGCGTACCTTCGGGAATTTTCAGCTTCACGCGACCATCGAGGGTTGGAATCTCAAGCTCGCCGCCCAAGGCCGCATCGACGAAACTGATCGGCACTTCGCAGAACAGATGCTTGCCGTCGCGCTGGAAAATAGCGTGCTCACGCACATTGATGACCACGTACAGGTCGCCGGTCGGGCCGCCTTGGGCACCCGCCTCGCCTTCACCGGACAAACGGATGCGGTCGCCGGTATCGACACCAGCCGGCACTTTCACCGACAGCGTCTTGTACTCTTCAACGCGCCCTTCGCCGTGGCAGGAATCGCACGGATCGGAAATGATCTTGCCTTGCCCGTGGCAACGCGGGCAGGTCTGCTGCACAGAGAAGAAACCCTGTTGCATGCGCACCTGACCGATGCCGCCGCAGGTCGGGCAGGTGACGGGCGAGGAGCCCTTCTTGGCGCCCGAACCGTCACACGGCTTGCAATTGACCAGCGTGGGAACACGGATGTTGACGGTGGTACCGCGCACCGCCTCTTCCAGATTCAACTCCAGCGTGTAGCGCAAATCGCTGCCGCGCTGGGCGCCACCACGCGCACCACCGCGACCGCCGCCGAAGAAGTCGCTGAACACATCGCCAAAAATATCGGAGAAGTTCTGCCCGCCAAAACCGGCACCGCCGCCACCCATGCTCGGGTCGACACCAGCATGACCGTACTGGTCGTAAGCTGCACGCTTGCTGGAGTCGGACAGTACTTCGTAAGCCTCGTTGGCTTCTTTGAACAACTCTTCCGACGCTTTGTCGTCGGGATTACGGTCCGGGTGGTGCTTCATTGCCAGACGACGGTAGGCCTTTTTCAGGTCCGCGTCGCTTGAACCACGCTCGACACCCAATACTTCGTAATAGTCACGCTTTGCCATTAGTCTTTGCACTCTTATAGGACGTCCGGCAAACCTCTCCTGAACCTTGCCAAACTCGTTGAGCCGCAATACAGGCCCGGACCCAACTCACGTCGATTCAACGATCCTGGTCTTGGGCCTTGAACGAAAAGTGCGACTTTCCGTACAAACCCACCTCTTTCAGCCAGGGAACCGGCCAAAACGCGGCGTCTCTCGCTCGGAAAGCAGGAGCATTCCCGATCACACCGCCAGCATCCGAACGCTGTCGCATGCTGTAAAAATTCACTGACTCCAGACACGCCAACGCGGGAGCAAGCTCCCGCGCGGCGACATCCTACCAGTCACCGCACAAATGCAGTCAACCGGCCGACCAACAAGCGATTACTTGTGGTCTTTCACTTCTTCGAACTCGGCATCAACGACATCATCGGCTTTTTCGGCCGACTCGCCTTGCTGCGCTGCGCCTTCAGCCGGCTGAGCCTGCTCGGCGTACATCTTCTGAGCCACTGGTGCGGAGACCTTGGACAGCTCTTCGATCTTCGCCTCGATGGCTGCCTTGTCGTCGCCTTTGACAGCTGCTTCAAGGGCAACCACGGCAGCCTCGATGGCGGTTTTCTCTTCAGCGGTCACTTTGTCGCCAGCATCAGCGATCATCTTGCGAGTCGAGTGCACCAGGGCGTCACCCTGGTTGCGAGCACTGGCCAGCTCTTCGAACTTGCGGTCTTCTTCGGCGTTGACTTCAGCATCGCGAACCATCTGCTGAATTTCTTCCTCGGACAGACCGGAGTTGGCCTTGATCACGATCGACTGGGTCTTGCCGGTGGCCTTGTCTTTCGCACCAACATGCAGGATGCCGTTGGCGTCGATGTCGAAGGTCACTTCGATTTGTGGCACGCCACGTGGAGCTGGCGGAATCTCGGCCAAGTCGAACTTGCCCAGGGACTTGTTCTGCGCAGCTTGCTTGCGCTCACCCTGCAGCACGTGAATGGTCACGGCGTTCTGGTTGTCATCGGCAGTCGAGAACACTTGGGATTTCTTGGTAGGAATCGTAGTGTTTTTCTCGATCAGCGCAGTCATCACGCCACCCATGGTTTCGATACCCAGGGTCAGCGGGCTGACGTCGAGCAGCAGAACGTCTTTCACGTCACCAGCCAGAACAGCCCCCTGAATCGCGGCACCCATGGCAACGGCTTCGTCCGGGTTCACGTCTTTACGCGCTTCTTTACCGAAGAAATCGGTCACCAGCTTCTGAACCAGCGGCATACGGGTCTGGCCGCCGACCAGGATCACGTCGTTGATCGAACCAACGTCGATACCGGCGTCCTTCATGGCAATGCGGCAAGGTTCGATGGTGCGCTGAACCAGGTCTTCCACCAGCGCTTCGAGCTTGGCGCGGGAGATTTTCACGTTCAAGTGCTTCGGACCGGTGGCATCTGCAGTGATGTACGGCAGGTTCACGTCGGTCGACTGGCTCGAGGACAGCTCGATCTTGGCTTTTTCGGCAGCTTCTTTCAGACGCTGCATGGCCAGCGGGTCACCCTTGAGGTTCATGCCGCTTTCTTTCTTGAATTCGTCGACGAGGTAGTCGATCAGACGAATGTCGAAGTCCTCACCACCGAGGAAGGTGTCACCGTTGGTGGCCAGTACTTCGAACTGGTGCTCACCATCGACTTCAGCGATCTCGATCACGGAGACGTCGAAGGTACCGCCACCCAAGTCATAAACGATCACGGTGTGATCGCCCTTGGCCTTGTCCATGCCGTAAGCCAGAGCGGCTGCGGTTGGTTCGTTGATGATGCGCTTGACGTCCAGGCCCGCGATGCGACCGGCGTCTTTGGTGGCCTGACGCTGGCTGTCGTTGAAGTAGGCCGGAACAGTGATGACCGCTTCGGTCACCGCTTCGCCGAGGTAGTCTTCGGCGGTTTTCTTCATTTTCTTCAGGATTTCCGCCGAGATCTGTGGCGGCGCCATTTTCTGGCCGTTCACTTCAACCCAGGCGTCGCCGTTGTCAGCCTTGGCGATTTTGTAAGGCACCATCTTGATGTCTTTCTGAACGACTTCTTCGTCGAACTTGCGACCGATCAGACGCTTCACCGCGTAGAGGGTGTTATGCGGATTGGTCACTGCCTGACGCTTGGCGGACTGGCCAACCAGAATTTCGCCATCGTTGGCGTACGCGATGATCGACGGCGTAGTACGCGCGCCTTCAGCGTTTTCAATTACTTTGGCCTTGCCGTTTTCCAGCACGGAGACGCACGAGTTGGTGGTCCCCAGGTCGATACCGATAATCTTGCCCATGTTAACTCTCCCGGAACTTGGATTTTGTTGCCGCAGCAGTGGTGGCTAACTGCGGTAGCACTTAAACGCTTGACTTCTAAATGGGGCCGCTGCGCGGAATTTCAAGCCTGCTCATCAATAGAAGGCGAAACCGGTGCTGGTGCCTTGCTGACCACAACCATGGCCGGGCGCAGCAAGCGACCGTTGAGCAGGTAGCCCTTCTGGAAAACCTTCAATACGCTGTTGGGCTCGACGTCTGCACTTTCCTGCATCGCCATGGCCTGATGGTGCTCGGCATTGAAGGGCTCGCCATGCGGATCAATGGCTTCAAGCTGATAGCGCTTGAGCGTGTCCTGGAACATTTTCAAGGTCAGCTCAATGCCTTCACGCATCGGACGAATGTTTTCGTCGTCCGGATTGGACAGCTCCAGGCCGCGCTCCAGACTGTCGATGATCGGCAACAGGTCGCCTGCGAACCGCTCCAGGGCGAATTTATGAGCTTTTTCAACATCTTGCTCGGCGCGACGGCGGACATTCTGCAGGTCGGCGGCTACACGCAACGCCTGATCCTGCGCACCGGCCAGTTGCTCTTCGAGCACTTGTACACGTGCCGCCAGGTCGTCACCCGAATCCTGGGGAGCCTGATTGGCGTCTAGATTTTGCGTGTCCTGCGTCTGTTCGTCAGCCATAGATTTCTCCTTTCAACTTCGTCCGCGAGCTCAACTCGCGCTTCTGCCCCGGTATATGGGGCCGGGTTTTTCAGCTTCAAGGGCGGTCCGACGAATTAACCTTACAAAAAACCCCTGCATATCCATTCCTCCCGGTGCTAAGAAAGTCATTCGCTCAAGCAAATCGAGCTAAGCGAAGGCATTGTCAGCTCGAAACAAAACACTGTATAAATAACCAGACCTAAGCCTGGGAGCGGCCTTTATGCTGGTGCACCTGTCCGTACACAACTACGCCATCGTCGAACACCTCGACCTCGAACTCGATCGGGGCATGAGCGTGATCACCGGTGAAACCGGTGCCGGCAAATCGATCATGCTCGACGCCCTGGGCCTGACGCTGGGCGATCGCGCCGACAGTGGCGTGGTACGCCCCGGGGCGGACAAGGCCGACATCCTGGCCACCTTCGACCTGATCGACATTCCCGAAGCCAGCGCCTGGCTGGCGGAACGTGACCTGGATACCGACGGCCTGTGCATATTGCGCCGCGTCATCACCGCCGAAGGTCGGTCGCGGGGCTACATCAACGGTACGCCCTGCCCCCTCGGCGACCTCAAGGCGTTGGGTGAGCTGTTGATCGACATCCACAGCCAACATGAACACCAGTCCCTGCTCAAGACCGAGACCCATCGCCGCCTGCTCGACGAATACGCCGGCGCCACCGACCTGGCCCGCCAGGTTCAACTGGCCGCCCAGCGATGGCGCCAGACCCGCCAGGAACTGGATCGACTCTCCAACTCCGGTGACGAACAACGTGCCCGCCACCAGTTGCTGAGTTATCAACTCGAAGAGCTGGAGAACCTGGCCTTGGGTGAAAACGAGCTGGCGGAACTGGAACAGGAACACAAGAACCTCACCAATGCCGAAACCCTGCTGGGCATTTGCCGGCAAGTGGTCGAGCAATGCAGTGAAAGCGACTCGGGTAACGTGCTCAATGCACTGACGGCCAGCCTGAACCGGCTGTCCAGCGTCAACAATTCGGTAGGCGCCCTGAGCGAGGCGACCAATCTGCTCACAAGTGCACAGATTCAGGTCGAGGAGGCCGTCGGCGAACTCAACCGGTTTCTGGATCATTTCGACGCCGATCCGGCGCGCCTGCAATATCTGGAAGAACGCCTGGACACTATCTATACGCTGGCACGCAAGCACCGCGTCCAGCCAACCGATGTCGCCGAACTGCAGCAACGCCTGCTTGAAGAACTGGAGACCCTGAACGCTAACGACGAATCCATTGAGCGCCTGGGAGACGAATTGGCGTCCTATGCCCGTCATTATCAGGAGAAAGCCAGGGAGCTCAGTGAACTGCGTCAGCAGGCCGCGATCGGGCTGGCCGGTGCCGTTGAGCAGGAGATCCAGCGCCTGGGCATGCCCGGCGGGCGCTTCACCATCGAGCTGCACCCCAACACGGGGGACGAACTTCAACCCAACGGGCTGGAGCAGGTGGAGTTGCTGGTCAGCGCCAACCCCGGGCAACCGCTCAAGGCCCTGGCCAAAGTCGCCTCCGGCGGCGAGTTGTCACGAATCAGCCTGGCCATCCAGGTCATCACCGCACAGACCTCTCGCGTGCCGACGCTGGTATTCGACGAAGTGGACGTGGGCATTGGCGGCCCTACGGCGGAAATTGTCGGCCAGTTGCTGCGTCGACTCGGGGAGCGTGGCCAGGTGCTGACAGTGACTCACCTGCCCCAGGTCGCAGCCCAAGGACACCAGCATTTATTTGTGCACAAGGTGCGTGATGAGGACGCCACTCGCACCGCTGTGTCCAAGCTGAACAAGAACGAGCGAGTTGAAGAAGTGGCACGGATGCTGGGGGGGATTGATCTCACCAAAGAATCCCTGGCCCACGCGAAGAAAATGGTCGTCGCGGCAAAAGCCTGACAAAAGCCGTAAAGCAAGAAGGCGACCCCGGGGGGTCGCCTTCTTTCGTTTTGAGAGCTTTGGGCTCACGCGACGTGCTTACTTCTTCTCGCGCACATGCAAGACGAGATGGTGATCGATCAGCTCGAAACCATGTCTTTCAGCGATTTCCTTTTGCAGCGCTTCGATTTCCGGGCTAATGAATTCGATGACCTCACGGGTTTCCACGTTCACCATGTGATCGTGATGTTCCCCGTCAGCCAATTCAAAGACCGCATGACCGCCATCGAAATTGTGACGAGCCACAAGCCCCGCCGCTTCGAACTGGGTCAGGACACGGTAAACCGTGGCCAGACCGACGTCCTCGCCAGCTTCCATAAGTGCCTTGTAGACATCCTCGGCACTCATGTGGCGCTGCTCGGCGGAATCGAGCATTTGTAGAATTTTGACCCGTGGCAGGGTCACTTTGAGGCCGGCTTTGCGTAGTTCGCTATTTTCAACCATGGTCAGCTTTCTCGCGATGCTGCTTCGCAGCTTCTCTTAATGCGGGTATGATCGGCGTTTACGTTGTCCCAGCCAAGATAGTGGAAGTCGCCCACCGATGCAAAACACCAAGCTCTTGCTAACCAGTTTCACCTTTGTGGGACTGCTCGCACTCGCCGGTTGTTCATTCCCCGGGGTTTACAAAATCGACATCCAGCAGGGCAATGTCGTCACGCAGGACATGATAGACCAGTTACGCCCGGGAATGACCCGTCGGCAAGTACGGTTTATCATGGGTAACCCTCTGCTGACCGACACGTTCCATGCCGATCGCTGGGATTATTTGTACAGCCTGCAACCAGGTGGTGGTGAACGCCAACAGGAACGCATCAGCGTTATCTTCAACGCCAATGACCAGCTTGTCAGCCTGTCGGGCGACTTCATGCCCGGTGTGAGCCGCGACGAGGCCATTATGGGCCAGGACAGCGGCACTGTGGTGACCGACCCAGCCCAGAATGCCGAGCAGCCGAAACCGGAAAAACCGGTCAAGCCAGGCTCGTTGCTCGATCAGATCCAGAAGGACGTGGACAACGTCGAGACCGTACCGGTCCCGACGCCAGAACCGCTGGATACCTCGCCGCAATAAATTGCTCAATAAAAAACCCGGCTTGCCGGGTTTTTTATGGCCTGCAATTCAGCGCTATTGATCAGTTTGGCGCGCCTGAGCGGCCTTGGCGGCGCGCAGCCGCCGAATCTCTTTTGGATCGGCCAATAACGGTCGATAAATTTCAAGTCGATCAGCCGCCCGCACCACCTGGCGATCCGGATCGGCCACCACCTTGCCAAAAATCCCCACCGGGCAAGTGGCCAGATCCAGCTGCGGAAACTCGGCAGCAATGCCAGAAGCCGCTAACGCCGCCCGAACACTGGTGCCTTCCGGCACGGAAAATACGCGCAAGACCTGACGATCGACGCAGGCATACACCACTTCCAGCTCAATCAACGCGCAAGCTCGGCGTTTTGCTTGGCGCGCTGGCAGAACGCGTCGACCAGGGTATTGGCCGCCTGATTGAACAGCGGGCCAAGCGTGGCTCGCACCAACGGGCCAGCGTAGTCGAACGACAGATCCAGACTGATCTTGCAGGCTTTCTCTCCCAGCGCCTTGAACACCCAGACGCCGTGGAGCTGATTGAAGGGCCCTTCTTCCAGGTTCATTTCAATGGACTGTCCAGGCACCAGGGTGTTGCGCGTGACAAAGTGCTGGCTCAATCCGCCCTTGGCGACATTGAGGCTGGCGCGCATATGGGTTTCAGAGCTTTCGAGCACTTCGGCAGACGAGCACCAAGGCAAAAATTGCGGGTAACTTGCCACATCGTTGACCAGGTCGTACAACGCCTGCGCCGGATAGGGCAGCAAGGCCGAGCGTTGAATATGTGTCGTCATGTAAGCGTCACTTCCACAGCTGGGCGGCAAACACTACGAGAATGCCGATGGGCGCCACATAGCGCATCAAGAACAGGCTCAAGGTAAACAATACAGGACTGCGCAACGACAATTCGTCCCGCACCGCCTCACGCCCCATGACCCATCCTGCAAACACCACGAAACACAAACCACCCAGCGGCAGCATGATCCGTGATGTGAAGAAATCAATCACGCCGAAGAAATCCAGCCCTCCGGCCGCTCCCCACTGGTAGAGATGGAACAGCCCGCCGTCGTTCACGAAAAACTTCGCTTGTTTCCATATATTGAAGGAAAACACCGTCCCCAGGCCAACGAACCAACAGGTAAAGGCCAGCCAGAACGTCACCCAGGCGCGACTGAGCCGGGTCCGCTCCACCAGATAGGCGACCATGGGTTCGAGCAGGGAAATGGCCGAACTCCAGGCAGCAATGGCCACCAGGAGAAAAAACACCACGCCCATGAATTGACCAAACGCCATGTTGCCGAAAGCGAATGGCAGGCTGACAAACATCAGCCCCGGCCCTTCGCTAGGGTTCAGGCCGGCGGCGAAGACAATCGGAAACAACGCCAGCCCGGCCAGCAACGATACAAAGGTATCCAGCAGCGCAACACCAACGACGGTCCTGGTCAGCGAGGCGCTCTTGGGCATGTAGGCGCCATAGATCATGATCGACCCCACCCCCACGCTCAGGGAGAAAAAAGCATGCCCCATGGCCGGCAGCAGGCCATCCAGAACTTTCTCCGGCTGGAAATCGAACATGAAGTGAACGCCTTCCATGAAGTGCCCGGTGGTCATGCTGTAGCCCAGCAATACCAGGATCATCACGAACAGCAGCGGCATCATGATTCGCAGGCTGCGCTCAAGCCCCGCAACAACCCCACGGGCAATCACCACCGCAGAAAGCAGCATGAAAATCGTATGCCAAAGTGTCAGCCGCCAGGGATCGGAGATCACATCGCCGAAGTAGGCGCCGACCTGATCGGGTGTCACCCCCTGAAAGTCCCCACGTCCCATATCGATGATGTAGTCCAGCGACCAGCCGCCAACCACACTGTAGAAAGACAGAATCAGCAGCGCCGTGATCATTCCGGCAAACGCGCCCCACGACCACTTGGCCGAGTGCCCGGCCTCCAGCGCCAGCACCTTCAAGGCATTGGCCGGGCTTTGCCGGGCGCGACGACCGATGAGGGTTTCGGCCAGCATCACCGGCGCGCCGATGAGCGCGATGCACGCCAGAAACATCAATACAAAGGCACCGCCACCATAGACGCCGACCATGTAGGGAAATTTCCAGATACTGCCCAGCCCCACGGCCGAACCGGTCGCGGCGAATATGAAGACCCAGCGGCTAGCCCAACTGCCGTGGACAGAAACCTTGTCTGTCGACATCGTGATCACGCCCAAGCGTTCGAAAAAGAGGCCGCATTGTCCGGGATTCATTCAACCTGCTCAAGCACGTAGCTTCACCGTAGCCGACACGCCCGCAACTGCCTATAATGCCGCCCCTATGGCTAAACAGAAGAAACACCCCACAGGGACCATCGCGCAAAATAAAAAAGCGCGACACGACTACTTCATCGAACAGCGTTTCGAGGCTGGCATGGTCCTGGCCGGCTGGGAAGTAAAGAGCTTACGTGCAGGCAAGGCGCAACTGGTCGACAGTTATGTGCTGCTCAAGGACGGCGAGGCCTGGCTGCTGGGCAGCCATATCACGCCCCTGACCACCGCCAGCACCCACGTCATCGCCGATCCGACACGCTCGCGCAAGCTGCTGCTCAACAGGCGCGAGCTGGAAAAGCTCTTCGCCTCCGTGCAGCAAAAAGGCTACGCCTGCGTCTGCACGTCGTTGTACTGGAGCAAGCATTTGATCAAGTGCGAAATTGCGCTGGGCAAAGGCAAGAAGGAATACGACAAGCGTGATACCGAGCGCGAACGCGACGCCGGTCGCGAGCTGCAACGCGCGGTGCGTAACAAGGGCAAGGAAGACTGACTCTTTCGCCTGGGCTCTGTGTTCGCTGAAGATCCAATGTGGGAGCGAGCCTGCTCGCGATGACGGAGGCACATGCAACCTTGATGTGTCTGACAGACCGTTTTCGCGAGCAGGCTCGCTCCCACAGGGGTCCAATCGCTATAGAACCAACTGACTACATCCCCTTGCGCCGCTCCGCCCGCGCCACCCGCTGCACTTCCTGACGTACCTCTTCCAACACTTCCTGCACATACAGAATATGCCGGCTGGAGACTTCCCGGGCCTGCTCGGCGTGCCCGCCCATAATAGCCTGGTACAACTCACGATGCTGGCTGATGAGCATGTCTCGGGTTTCGCTGCGCTGCTTGTACATGCCGCCAATGTTGGTGACGACGTTGCGTTTGAGTAGGTCGAACAGACCCCGAATCGTATGCAGCAACACTGCATTGTGACTGGCTTCGGCGATGGCCAGGTGAAACCGGGCATCGGCCGCGCCCTCCTCTGCCCGGCTCACATTTTCATGGCGTGAATAGCAATCCTGAAGCTCCTCGAACGCCGCCGTCAGCCGCTCGCGATCCACGTCAGTGGCCCGCTGTGCCGCGTAGTAAGCGCAGGAAGCTTCCAGGGTATGGCGAAACTCCAGCAAATCACGTTGCGCTTCAGGATTGCTTTCCAACAACTGCAACAGTGGATCACTGAAGGTTGAGCCCAGCGACTCCACCACATAGTTGCCACCACCCTGGCGACTGACCAGCAAACCCTTGGCCGCCAGTTTCTGAATCGCTTCGCGCAACGAAGGGCGTGACACGCCGAACTGCTCAGCCAAGGCACGCTCGGCGGGCAGGCGTTCGCCGGATTTCAGCGTGCCTTCAAGGATCATTCCTTCAAGCCGCTCGACAATATCGTCAGACAAACGGCGCTGACGAATCTGATCAAACCCCATAACTCGACTCTCCACGATCCCGACGGCTCGCCGGGCTCTCTATTCTGGCCTATCCGCGCCCCGCCGACACCCTCCAGAAGCCACTTATACCCACAGATCAGATGCCAACGACCGTCCTCATTCGACGAAAGTTTCAGAGCGGCAAATTGACATGCGACAACCAAGGCTTTTACCCTAGCCGACAGCGCTTGTAAATTGGTCTTACCAATTATCCAAAATCGCTGACCAGTGCCTGACCAACAACAATTAGGGGCCCACCCACTATGCAAACCTGGCAACAGCTCTACAGCCCGCTCGGCAGCCTCGGCTTGTCCGCACTTGCGGCCGTCATCCCCATCGTATTTTTCTTCCTGGCCCTGGCGGTGTTTCGCCTCAAGGGACATGTGGCCGGCAGCATCACTCTGGCCCTGGCGATCGCCGTAGCGATCTTCGCGTTTCAAATGCCGGCGGACATGGCGTTCGCTGCTGCCGGTTATGGTTTTGCCTATGGCCTGTGGCCGATCGCCTGGATCATCGTTGCAGCGGTATTTCTCTACAAATTGACCGTCAAGAGCGGCCAGTTCGAAGTGATCCGCAGCTCGGTGCTGTCGATCACCGATGACCAGCGCCTTCAGGTGCTGTTGATCGGCTTTTGCTTCGGGGCATTTCTGGAAGGTGCCGCCGGCTTCGGCGCGCCGGTAGCGATTACTGCAGCACTGTTGGTCGGCCTGGGCTTCAACCCCCTGTACGCCGCCGGCCTGTGCCTGATCGCCAACACCGCCCCCGTGGCCTTCGGCGCCTTGGGCATTCCGATTATCGTGGCCGGTCAGGTCACCGGGATCGACGCGTTCAAGATCGGCGCCATGACGGGCCGTCAGTTGCCATTGTTGTCGCTGTTCGTGCCGTTCTGGCTGGTGTTCATGATGGACGGTGTGCGCGGCGTACGGGAAACCTGGCCGGCAGCGCTGGTGGCAGGCTTGAGCTTCGCCATCACCCAATACTTCACCTCCAACTTCATCGGCCCGGAACTGCCGGACATCACCTCGGCCCTGGCCAGCCTGGTTTCCCTGACTCTGTTCCTGAAAGTCTGGCAGCCAAAACGCACCGCCGGCGCGCAGATTGCCGGCGCCACCTCCAGCGCAGCCATTACCGCCAGCGTCGGCGGTTTCGGCCAGCCGCGCAGCACCGTGGCGTCCCCTTACAGCCTGGGAGAAATCATCAAGGCCTGGTCACCGTTCCTGATCCTCACCGTGCTGGTGACGATCTGGACGCTCAAACCGTTCAAGGCCATGTTCGCCCCGGGCGGATCGATGTACGGCTGGGTGTTCAATTTCGCCATCCCGCACCTGGATCAGATGGTGATCAAGGTCGCGCCGATCGTGACCAATCCAACAGCCATCCCGGCGATCTTCAAACTTGATCCGATTTCCGCCACCGGCACGGCGATTTTCTTTTCGGCATTGATCTCGATGCTGGTGCTGAAGATCAACCTTAGAACTGGTCTTACCACTTTAAAAGAAACTTTCTACGAGCTGCGGTGGCCTATCCTGTCCATTGGCATGGTGTTGGCGTTCGCCTTCGTCACCAACTTCTCGGGCATGTCGTCCACCATGGCCCTGGTGTTGGCCGGCACGGGCGCGGCGTTCCCGTTCTTCTCGCCATTCCTGGGCTGGCTGGGAGTATTCCTGACCGGTTCCGATACCTCGTCCAACGCGCTGTTCGGCTCGCTGCAAGCCACCACCGCGCACCAGATCGGCGTCAATGACACATTGCTGGTCGCAGCCAATACCAGCGGCGGCGTGACCGGCAAGATGATTTCGCCACAGTCCATTGCCGTGGCCTGCGCTGCGACCGGCCTGGTGGGCAAGGAGTCGGACCTGTTCCGCTTCACCCTGAAACACAGCCTATTCTTTGCAACGATCGTGGGCTTGATCACCTTGGCCCAGGCCTATTGGCTCACCGGCATGCTGGTGCACTAAGCACGACAGCTAACACCGAAAAAGAACGACGCCGAACCACGATTCGGCGTCTGCTATTGATAACCGGGTCTGCAAGGCTGCTGAAAGATTCCTTATCTATATTCAGCAGCCTCAGCGGACGGATAACCGGGACCACCCGGAGACACGCCTGATGAGCGAGCTTTTTTACAACGCCGTGCCGAATGCGACCCGTGTCGCCCCGCCATTGCCCGAGCCTCGGCAGTACCCCAGCAACAAGCCCGAACGGGTTTACCTGTTCGGAACCTGCGTGGTGGACCTGTTCTATCCCGAAGCCGGGATGGATGCGATTCATCTTTTGCAGCGCGAAGGGATCCAGGTGGACTACCCGCAAGGGCAAACCTGTTGCGGGCAACCGGCGTACACCTCCGGTTACACCGAGCAGGCCCGGACGGTAGCCCGGGCGCAATTGGCGTTGTTTGCCGGGGATTATCCGGTGGTGGTGCCGTCGGGCTCCTGTGCCGGCATGCTGCGCGAGCATTACGCCGACCTGTTCAAGGACGAGCCCGATATGCTCAAACAGGTCCAGGCCCTGGCGGCCCGGACCTATGAGTTGGCCGAGTTCTTGTTATTTGTCTGCAAGGTGCAGTTTCAGGACAGTGGCGAGCCGGTGAAGATCGCGCTGCACACCTCCTGCTCGGCACGCCGGGAAATGAACACGCACCTGCATGGCCGCGCCTTACTGGCGCAGCTGGACAACGTGGAGCGAGTCGAACACAGCCATGAAAGTGAATGCTGTGGGTTTGGTGGGACATTCAGCGTTCGCATGCCGGATATTTCCGGCGCGATGGTGGCCGACAAGACCCGCGCGCTGAAGGAGTCCGGCGCGCACCAAGTCGTCAGTGCCGACTGCGGCTGCCTGATGAATATCAACGGCGCACTGGAGAAACAGCAAGAGGCGTTACGCGGCCAGCACCTGGCGAGCTTCCTCTGGCAGCGCACCGGGGGTGTCGTATGAGCACACCGACGCTGATTCCGACCGTTGAAGTGCCGATTGCGGCGCAGGAAGATTTTCGCGCCAGAGCCCATAAGGCACTGGACGACACGCAACTGCGAAATAACTTTCGCACAGCGATGGATTCACTGATGACCAAGCGGGCAGCGTCCTTCAGCGATGCCCACGAAAGAGAACATCTGCGAGTGCTGGGCAATGCCGTCCGCGCTCGTGCGTTATCGAAGTTGCCCGACCTGCTCGAGCAGCTTGAAACCAACCTGACCCGCAACGGTGTGAAAGTACACTGGGCGGAAACGGTGGACGAAGCCAATGGCATCGTCCTCTCGATCATCCGCGCTCACGAGGCGCGGCAAGTGATCAAGGGCAAATCGATGGTCAGCGAAGAGATGGAGATGAACCATTTCCTCGAGGGTCGGGACATTGAATGTCTCGAGTCCGACATGGGGGAATACATCGTCCAGCTCGACCACGAGAAGCCTTCACACATCATTATGCCGGCGATCCACAAGAACGCCGGTCAGGTCGCGTCCTTGTTCCACGACAAACTTGGCGTGGAGTACACCAAGGACGTTGACCAACTCATTCAGATCGGTCGCAAGGTCTTGCGGCAGAAATTCTTCGAGGCTGACATCGGCGTCTCCGGCGTCAACTTCGCCGTGGCCGAAACCGGCACACTGCTGCTGGTGGAAAACGAAGGCAACGGGCGGATGTCCACCACCGTGCCACCGGTCCACATTGCCGTGACTGGCATTGAAAAAGTCGTGGAGAACCTGCGGGACGTGGTGCCGCTGCTCTCGCTGCTGACCCGCTCGGCCCTCGGCCAGCCGATCACCACCTACGTCAACATGATCTCCGGCCCACGCAAGGCCAACGAACTGGACGGTCCCCAGGAAGTCCACCTGGTCCTGCTGGACAATGGCCGCAGCCAGGCCTTTGCCGACAGCGAACTGCGCCAGACCCTGAACTGCATTCGTTGCGGCGCCTGCATGAATCATTGCCCGGTCTACACCCGGATCGGTGGTCATGCCTACGGCGAGGTTTACCCGGGGCCTATCGGAAAAATCATCACGCCGCACATGGTCGGCCTGGCCAAAGTGCCGGACCACCCAAGCGCCTCTTCGCTGTGCGGTGCCTGCGGTGAAGTGTGCCCGGTGAAGATTCCAATTCCGGCGCTGTTGCGGCGCCTGCGCGAAGAAAACGTCAAGGCACCGGACAGTCCGAACCCGATGATGCGCGGCCAAGGCAGTAAGTATTCGCCCAAGGAGCGCTTCATCTGGAACGCCTGGGCGCGGCTCAACAGTTCGCCGCGCCTGTATCGGCTGTTCGCTTTCCTCGCCACGCGCCTGCGCGCCCTGATGCCCGCTAACGTCGGCCCCTGGACGCAAAACCACAGCGCCCCCAAACCCGCCGCCCGCTCATTGCATGACCTGGCCCGCGAACACCTGAACCAGCAGGGAGACCGTCGATGAGCGCCAAGGAAAACATCCTCGCCAAGCTGCGTAAAAGCCTGACCGGCACCACGCCAGTGGCCGACAACTTCGATGTCGAGCTGGTGACGCAAACCTATCGCTACGCCCCCGAGGAGCGCATCGCCCAACTGCGCAAACTGATGGAAGCGGTGCACACTGAAATCCACCTGACGTCTGGCGAAGGTTGGCCGGCGCTGCTGGCGCAGTTGCTGCGCGACCGTCAATTGCCAAGCCTGCTCATCGCTCCGGCGACGCCTCACGGGAAAAAAATCACACAGTTCTGGGCGAACAATCCCGACCTGCCAACCCTCAAGGCTTACGACCGCCCGGTGGAGGAATGGAAAGCCGAGCTGTTCAACGACACCCCCGCCAGCCTGACCGCGACTCTGGGCGCCATTGCCGCGACCGGCAGCCTGATTCTCTGGCCGACGCGGGAAGAACCGCGGCTGATGAGCCTGGTTCCGCCAGTGCATTTCGCGTTGCTCAAGGCCAGCGAAATCCGCGACAACTTTTATGAAGTGCAGCAGGAGTTCGCCTGGGCCCAAGGCATGCCTACCAACGCATTGCTGGTGTCGGGCCCCTCCAAGACGGCCGACATCGAACAAGTGCTGGCCTATGGCGCCCATGGTCCGAAGGATCTGGTGGTTTTGATTCTGGAGGACCAATGACCCTCCCGGCCCCGTTCCTGCGCGATGTACAACAACTGATCCCGGCAAAAAGACGTTTCGACGACCCGCTGTCGACACTGGCCTTCGGCACCGATGCCAGTTTCTATCGGCTGGTTCCGAAACTGGTGATCCGCGTCGAATCCGAAAACGAAGTGGTGGCGCTACTGCAACTGGCCCAACGCGACCAGGTTCCGGTCACGTTCCGCGCGGCCGGCACCAGCCTTTCCGGCCAAGCCATCAGCGACTCGGTGCTGATCGTGCTGGGGGATAACTGGAACGCTCGCGAGATTCGCCAAGAAGGCATGCAGATCCGCTTGCAGCCCGGCGTGATCGGCGCCCAGGCCAATGCCTGGCTGGCACCGTTCGGCCGCAAGATCGGCCCCGATCCGGCATCGATCAACGCCTGCAAAATCGGCGGCATCGTCGCCAACAATGCCAGCGGCATGTGCTGCGGCACAGCGCAAAACACCTATCACACCCTCGCCGGCATTCGCCTGGTACTGGCCGATGGCACCCGTCTGGACACAGAAGATGAAGCCAGCGTGGCGGCCTTTCGTACAAGCCATGGCGAACTGCTGGAACGTCTGGCAACCCTTGGCCGCGAGACCCGCGCCAACACCGAATTGGCGGCTCGAATTCGCCACAAATACCGTCTGAAAAATACCACCGGCCTGTCGCTCAATGCCTTGGTGGATTACGACGAGCCTGTGGATATCTTGAGCCACCTGTTGGTGGGTTCCGAAGGCACCCTCGGCTTCATCAGCGCGGTGACCTACAACACCGTCATCGATCACCCGAACAAAGCCTCGGCGCTGATCGTCTTCCCGGACGTGGAAACCTGCTGCAATGCAGTCACGGTGTTGAAAAGCCAACCGGTATCGGCGGTGGAGCTGCTGGACCGGCGCAGCTTGCGTTCGGTGCAGGACAAACCGGGCATGCCAGATTTCGTACAACATCTGTCGATAAATGCCTGCGCCCTGCTGATCGAATCCCGCGCGGCCTCGTCATCTCTGCTGCAAGAGCAACTGGCCCGGATCATGGCATCGCTGGCCGGTTTCCCTGTGGAAAAACAGGTCGACTTCACCGAAGACCCGCGAGAAAACGCCCGACTCTGGGCCATCCGCAAAGACACTTTTCCGGCAGTGGGCGCGGTCCGCAAAACCGGAACCACGGTGATCATCGAAGACGTGACCTTCCCGGTGGAACAACTGGCCATTGGCGTGAACCGCCTGATCGAGCTATTCGACAAACATCACTACGACGAAGCAATTCTTTTCGGGCACGCGCTGGAAGGCAATCTGCACTTTGTCTTCACCCAAGGCTTCAACAACGCCGAAGAAGTTGCGCGCTATCAAGCGTTCATGGACGACGTGGCGCAGTTGGTGGCGGTGGAGTTCGGCGGTTCGCTGAAGGCCGAACACGGCACCGGACGCAACATGGCGCCATTCGTCGAACTGGAGTGGGGCAGCGACGCCTACCAGTTGATGTGGCAACTCAAACGCCTGCTCGACCCTAACGGCATCCTCAACCCGGACGTGGTGCTCAGCGAAGACCCACAAATCCACCTCAAGCACCTCAAGCCGCTGCCAGCGGCCGACGAGATAGTGGACAAGTGCATCGAATGCGGCTTCTGCGAGCCAGTCTGTCCGTCGAAAGACCTGACCCTGAGCCCGCGCCAGCGCATCGTGATCTGGCGCGACATCCAGGCGAAAAAGCGCGCAGGCATCGACACTTCAGAACTGGAAACGGCCTATCAATATCAGGGCATCGACACCTGCGCCGCCACCGGCTTATGCGCACAACGCTGCCCGGTCGGCATCAACACTGGCGAGCTGGTGAAAAAACTTCGCGCGCGTACCGCCACACGTACGAAAACCGCCGACTGGCTTGCAAGCCATTTCGCCACGGCGCTGCAAGGGGCACGCTTTACCCTGCACGTCGCCAACGGCGCCCGAATGTTGCTGGGCGCGCCGCGCCTGGCTCGCTTGTCAGCCGGGCTGACCCACTTATCGAAGGGCCAGGTGCCTCAGTGGGACAACGCCATGCCGCAGCCGGAAAAAGCCATCCGCTTCAGCCCGGCCGTGTCCGACGCACGCCCCCGCGTGGTCTATCTGGCCGCCTGCGTGTCGCGGGCAATGGCTCCGACGGCGGGTGATAAAGAACAGATGTCGCTGTATGAAAAAACTCAACGGCTGCTGGAAAAAGCCGGCTATCAGGTGGTCTTCCCAGACAACGTGGACAGCCTCTGCTGCGGCCAGCCTTTCGCCTCCAAAGGCTACGCGGAACAGGCCGAGCACAAGCGCCAGGAGTTGATCGGCGCCCTGCTCCACGCCAGCCGCGGCGGGCTTGACCCGATTTACTGCGACACCAGCCCTTGCACGTTGCGGCTGGTCCAGGACCTGGGGAATGTTCGGCTGGACCTGTACGATCCGGTGCGTTTCATTCGTACGCATTTGATGAACCGCCTTGAATTCACGCCCCAGGATGAACCGATCGCCGTACACGTCACTTGCAGTACCCAGCACCTGGGCGAAAGTCAGGCGCTGATCGACCTGGCGCGCAAATGCAGCAAGCAAGTCGTGATCCCCGAAGGCATCCATTGCTGTGGGTTTGCCGGCGACAAGGGGTTCACTACACCGGAACTCAACGCCCACTCACTGCGAACCCTCAAGGACGCGGTGCAGCATTGCAGCGAAGGCGTCTCCACCAGCCGCACCTGTGAGATCGGTCTGACGCGCCATGGCGAAATCGACTACCACAGCCTGGTGTATCTGGTAGACCGCGTCACCCGACCCAAATCCGCCGACGGTGAAGGGTTCCCCATCGCACCCGAAGAAAAATCGAATTCCTGTGTGTCGCTGTAGTCACTTGAATAGGCCCGACGCCGTCGGGCCCTTCATTGACTCGGGTCCTGGCCGTGACCGTCCGCCAGCACCGAGACCAAACGTTCAAGGAGATACACATGAAGCGCACCGCATTTGCTGGCTTGTTCATTTCCGCGGCACTGTTGGCCTCTCCGGTGTTTGCAGCGGACCCAAACCTTTGCGATACCAATCTGAAACAAATTGACAACGATATGGCCACTGCTCAACAAATGAGCGAAGGCTTGAAGACCGAGGTTACCGCGACAGTGGGTCAAGCCAAGGCCGAGCAGGCGACAGGCACCGAGAAAGGCATCGAAAATTGCATCTCGCTGACCAACCAGGTCCTGCAAAAACTGGAGAACAACGATAAAGGCGATCAGCAGTAACCTCGCGGCCGGCCAACCTTCGGGTTGGCCTTCGACGAGGATTGGCGTACACTGCACAGGCTTGTCGCTCCAACTGATTCACGGAGCTACAGGCTCGGGGCCGTTTAGGATTCGACGCCGGTTGCGAAACTTTAGGTGCATGCCGAGTTGGTAACAGAACTCGTAAATCCACTGTTGCAACTTCCTATAGTTGCCAATGACGAAACCTACGGGGAATACGCTCTCGCTGCGTAAGCAGCCTTAGCCCTTCCCTTCTGGTACCTTCGGGTCCAGCAATCACCAGGGGATGTCCGTAAACCCAAAGTGATTGTCATATAGAACGGAATCGCCGTGCAGTACGTTGTGGACGAATCGGCTAAAACTTACACAACTCGCCCAAAGCACCCTGCCCGTCGGGTCGCTGAGGGTTAACTTAATAGACACGGCTAAGCATGTAGTACCGACAGCGGAGTACTGGCGGACGGGGGTTCAAATCCCCCCGGCTCCACCACTTCATCATCTAAAGACGTCCACGGACGTCTTTTTTTGTGCCTGAAACCCAGTAAATACGGGGGTTTCAGCGCCATCGGGCTCCATAGCACTTCACGCAGATCCATTTTGAAATGTATTCCAAGACGTATTCCAAGCCTGCGGCTGGTAAATTTTGGAATACACAAACAGCGTTGGAGTACCCATGGGAGCCCAAGCCACACGCCTTTCAGACCTGAAAATCAAAGCCGCCAAGCCCAAAGCCAAGGACTACATACTGACCGACGGCAACGGCCTCCAGCTGCGAGTCCGTATCAATGGTTCAAGGCTATGGAATTTCAACTACGTCCATCCCGTGACGAAAAAACGGATCAACATGGGACTCGGAACATTCCCCGAGCTCAGCCTGGCTCAAGCGCGAAAACGCACCGTTGAGGCCAGGGAATTGGTCGCCCAGGGACTGGACCCCAAAGAGCAGCGCGATGCAGATCGCCAAGCGAAAAAAGCCGCGACAGAGCACACCTTTCAAAACGTGGCGACGGCCTGGTTTGAACTGAAGAAAGATTCCGTAACAACCGCCTACGCTGAAGACATTTGGCGCTCGCTCACGCTGCACATCTTCCCCGATTTACACGCGACCCCAATTTCCGAAATCAGCGCTCCCCAGGTCATCAAGCTGCTTAAGCCACTTGAGACCAAAGGCAGCTTGGAAACGGTCAAGCGCCTGACCCAACGCCTCAACGAAATCATGACCTACGGGGTGAACTACGGACTCATTCATGCCAACCCCCTGAGCGGAATTCGATCGGTCTTCAAAAAACCAAAGAAGAAAAACATGCCGGCATTGCCCCCCGATGAGCTCAATGAACTCATGGTGGCGATTGCCAACGCCAGCATCAAAAGAACCACCCGCTGCCTCATCGAGTGGCAACTCCACACGATGACTCGGCCAGCAGAAGCTGCGACCACCCGATGGGCTGACATCGACTTCAAGAAGAAGATCTGGACGATTCCACCGGAGCGCATGAAGAAACGTCGCACACACATCATCCCGCTCACGGATCAGGCCTTGGCACTCCTGGAAGCCATCAAGCCCTACAGCGGACACAGGGAGTACGTGTTTCCCGCCGACCGTAATCCTCGCACCCATTGCAACAGCCAGACCGCGAACATGGCGTTGAAACGGATGGGCTTTGAGGGGCGACTCGTAAGCCACGGAATGCGCTCCATGGCGAGCACCATCCTGAACGAGCATGCATGGGATGCCGAACTGATTGAGGTTGCTCTGGCTCACGTCGACAAAGATGAGGTTCGAAGCGCTTACAACCGCGCAGACTACATCGAGCGTCGACGTCCGATGATGGCCTGGTGGAGCGAGCACATCCAAAAGGCGGCCACGGGTGACCTCTCAGTAGCCGCACTCCATGAAAACAGAAGCCGGAAAGTCGTCTCGATTCGTTAATCAAAGTCGACTTGATGGCGACGGCGGCGACAGCGGCGACAACCCTCGCCGTCTCTGACCACGGGCGAGGCGACAAACTGGCAGCCGTCGCCACCACACGTTTCGATCATGCTTTTCAGCCAAAGCCGCTGCAGTCGGGAAGGCTTCGCAGCAACGTTTGCAGCGGCTCGCTTGGCGAACTTACAAACGGTAAAAAATCCATCTGGAGCCACCGAGATCCAAGGTCCTCTACGTCAGTTGCATTCCCCAATGGCCCGGTTGATCGCTAGTCGAACGCGGGGTACACCAACGCCTCACGAGGCGCAGTTAGCGGCGATTCTGGGTAAGTTCAAGAGCGCTGAGACTACGGCACATCGTCGTGCTTCTTCCCAAGGAGCGAGGAAAAACTGCCCCCATAAGGAGATTGTTGTCGATGCAATTGTGCGAAAAATGCGATCCACCACGCCCTCTACTGGATTATCGGCCCCAACCATTGGCCTACCCGGTCGAAGCGCTGGGTGAACTCCTGGGAGGCGCAGTAGAACGGATGGCAGAGGTGATCGGCGCACCGAGTGCCATGGCCGCACAATCGGTGCTGGCCACCGCAGCTCTGGTAACGCAAGGCCATGCCAACGTACAACTCGATGGCCGCACCTATCCGCTGTCTCTGTATCTGCTGACGGTCGCATCATCAGGTGACCGTAAAAGTGCGGTGGATCATCAAGCTCTCTCCGCAGCGCGTAACTGGGAGCGAGAGCAATGGTCTGTGTACACGGAAAAGCTCAACGCCTACCAAGCTGCCATCCGTCTTACGGCCAAAGCCCATCGACAGGAAAAGCATGAAACCTGTGAACTGTCCGAACCCGTCCAGCCCAGACTGATCTCCACCGAGCCCACCATCGAAGCCCTCATAAAAAACCTGTGTTATGGGCTGCCAAGCATGGGCCTCTTCAATGACGAAGGCGGTCAATTCCTCGGTGGCAGCACCATGAGCAAAGAGAACCAGCTCAAAGCGATCACCACGCTCTCGAGGATCTGGGATGGCAGTCCCATTGACCGGACGCGGTCCATGCCAGGAGAAAGCCTACGCGCCTATGATCGTCGTCTCAGCATGCATCTGATGCTGCAGCCGTACCTGGCTAACCAGTTCCTCAAAGACCCTATGATCAATGGTCAAGGTATGCTCGGCAGATTCCTCATCAGTTGGCCCGAACGTTTGATCGGTCAGCGCCTGTACAAGGCGGTAGATCTGACGCAAGACGCCAAAGTCCAACGCTACCAAACGCATATCACGGATCTGCTGAAGAAGCCGTTAGCGACCAACAAGGACGGATCACTCAACCTCACGACATTGGAGTTGACGCACACCGCCCGCATTGCCTGGATTGATATTCACGACACCATAGAGTGCCAGTCTGGCGAGTTCGGGGAGCTGGCCGGCGTTCAATCCGTCGCCAGTAAAGCGGCTGCCAACGTACTGCGCATCGCGGGAGTTCTGGCGGCAATCGAAGAAGCCAGTGCCTTGAACGAGGAGCATGTTCAGCGCGCTTCAACGCTGATGGATTATTACCTGGCCGAGATCCAACGCCTGACTGAGCAAGAGCCGATTAACACCGTGCGTGAGGAAGCGGATCGCTTGTTACGCTGGCTGAAGCAGAAAGGCTGGACTCGCTTTACCATCCGAGACATCAACCGCAACGGCCCTCGCTTTGCGCGCAAGAGCTGTAATCACACCGCCACGCTCCTCGTTGAGCTACTCACAGCGAACTGCGTGAAGAGCCAAGACGCCAAGACCTTCGAGGTGTGTCGTGTTCCGTCTGAATGAAGCAGTACGCCGCTTCCAGTCGAAAAATCAGACACCCCCTGTCATGCGATGTGTCGCCACTTCCGCCGCCACGCTGTCGCCAGATGCCAACCATGGCATCCCGCAGGTTGTCGCCAGTGTCGCCGCTGTCGCCACATCCAGCTCAGACCCTGTCGACATCAAACTGCTGATTCAGCAACTGCGTAAAGACGGAGTAGTGCTGCATCACCATGAAAATACTCTGCACATCCGACCGCGGCACTGGCATCAGCTGGACCAAATCAGCGACTACTGGAAAGCCATGCTCCTTTTCCTCCAAACGAATGGAAATGGATGACGATGGTGTTGTTCGGTCAGCAAGAGAGCACGACGTTGGCTATCTCCAGCTGCGGTCCACCCACATTCAAAGACCTAATCCCCGGCGCTCACATCTCTACGGTGAACTAGGCATGAGACCTGCCATCCTCAGACCGACAACATGCACGAGATACTGACCGTAGAGGTCTGACGACAGAATCGATGCGCGCCTGCAGCCGCGTGAGCGATCACCGCTGCTGATCAAAGGCTTGCCCGCACACCCAAATCGGAAGATGAAAGTGTCGGACCGCAAACAACTCTTGGCCAACATTCGGGAACATTCGATAGTCGGTTTTCGGATTGACGGCAAATGTCAGCGAATGCAATTTACAAGCTCACACTAGCCGCCAGGATCTTCGAGACGGCGCTGCGGTTTCCCGCAGGATCCTCCCAATGACGCATCGCTTCCGGAAGCGCGGACAGTCGACTTAATGTCGATGGAAGCAATGATATTCCCCACCCAAGACGGGCCTCCCCGTCTTGGGGCAGGCCTTTTTCTATTTTGGAGGCCTTAATGAAAAATCGACTGGAAATGTATAAAGCCCTGAAGGCGATCAACGTGCCTGAGCAGCAAATCGAAGCAGTTATCCAAGCCTTGGACTCTGATACGCATTTCTCTTCTGCAGGTAAATTCGATCCCGACATAGCACCATTTCGGGCAGAGCTATCTCGGTTTGAGGTGAGTCTCATTGTAAATATCAGCGTGATGCTCTCCCTCGTGGTGGCGATTCTCTTCGCTGGGATTGCGTTTATCCAGTGACAAACTCTCTCTTCAGCAATACCGGGAGCCACCTGTTCTAGGACAGGTGGTTTTTTTATTTTTAGGTACCAGTCACTGGATTGCGCAGGCGGTGTCTACTAGGTCGGCACACCTAGCCAGGTGCGTACACACGGCGAAAGGCAGCTATCGTCAAAAGGGGACACTAGAGAATATAACGCCGTCCCCTTTCTGTTGCTGGTGGTCAAGGATGTGATGGACGAAGCCGGGGTTTGTGAACGCTCCAAGCGCCGAGCCAGCCGAGACAGGCCTGACACATCCCGCTCGACTTCTCGTAGCCTTTGCCTATCTAACGGATCAAGAGACCTGTCAGCAGGTGGAGGTGCTCCTCATCATCCCACGACACTGCAATCGAACCTGAGCGCGAGAGCTCAATCTGAACAGGCTTTGAGTCGTACGTGTAGACGAGTTTGATCTTGTCGATCGGTGCCACGCGGCCACCTGTGATCTCCAACAACTTCGTCATCGCGTTCCCCGTCGATGCAATATCGACTCGATAGCTACTTTCGATATCAAACGTCACCGCTCCAGAAACGATCCGCTTGGCCATGACTCTCGTGAAGCGCTTGTCAGCCTTGAGCTGCTGATAGATCGAAGAAATGTCTGGCTTCACGATCTCCAGCGCGAAGTTCGTTCCGGTTGCAGCTCGGATGAGTTCCACGAACAGTTTCAAATCTTTCGGTGGCGAACCCATGCAGATCGAATACCGATCCGGCCCAAGCGTTTCGAACACCATGTCAAACCTGATGAACGTCGAGTAATTCGATTGGACGGTTTCGCCCAGAGGGTTCGTGAACGACTGGGTAATATCCCGCTGCTCGTAGTACCGAAAGGTTGCCTTGCCATCCAGAATCTCAATAGCCTCGACACCAACGCGGTTCTGGTCGTTGAAAGGCTGCTGTCGAAGCCCATGCACAAGAGTCTGAAAGTCAATGCGAGCGGTCAGAACCCAGAGTTTCAGCCGCTTTGACTTCATGTTTTCAGACTCCTTTCGATGTCATCCAGTGTCTTCTGCGCTGCCGCCTCCAAGCGGATCTTGAGCTTCTGCTCAAACACCGGCTCGGCACGTACCAGGTTCTTGGCGTATTTCCCGTTATTGTAGTTGTAGACACCTTTGACGATGTAGGAGAAATCGCAGTACTTGGCCTGGTTACCAAACTGAGCCTCAAAGAGAACAAGTTCAGATCCAACGAGCTTCTCACGAGCTTTCCATCGAATCTTCCACAGATAGAACCCATGGCCTTCAAGCTCAAGAAGCTGTTTCGACTCCAAGACGCCCTTGCCCTTCAGCGACGCCTTGTCGATGCGGATGATCTTGTGAATTCTGGCTTCTGGCTGCGGCCTGGCCAGCTCGGCTTCAGGGTCGCCATCCTTACCCTCATCTTCTGACTCAACCTCAATCGAATCCTCGATCACCAGCGCATCGTCACTGAGATCCAAGTCATCATCTTCTTGATCCTTAGGGTTAAACGTGGAGACGTCGACCACATCGACTACCTCCATGTCCTTGAGATTGCGGATCAAACTGCGGAGGAAATTCGTTCTAGTGCCCGCATCAGGGATCGCTTCCAAGGAGATGGTTCGGGTACCCACATCCTCTTCGGTCAGGATCTCGATCTGGGAATACAGCTGATCGGTGATGTCCTTGAACTTGTCGTTCATGGGGCCAGTGATCTTCCACCCACTGCCCTGCTTCTCAAGTATCACTTCCGCCGTCTTCTCAACCACTTGGCGGAACTCCGCCTGACTCAGATCGAGCTTCTGGTATTTGACGGTGAGCTTGAGCTGATCACCGTGGACGGACACCTCAGCCTGCTCATGCTGGTCATCCACCAGCCATTCCTTGACGGAGGTGAGAGCGTCGGTCAGTTGGTCTTTAGTGACCGCTGTCGTGACGACCACATTGGTAGTTTTCTCACGGCTGTCACGCCCACCCACCAGGAGAGACAGGTTCCGGTAATCATAGTAGTCATGGAACAGGGCACTGAATCGATTGGCTAGGAATTTTTTGTCCGATTCATTGGAGATCACGATCCCTCTTGAGAGGAATACCTTCCTGAGCTCAGCGCTCGTCAGGCTTCGCTGCGTGAGCGCATCGTAGATCGCTTTGTCGGATGCAAAGTACAAACTACCCATTCTCATGTCAGTCTCGCTCCCATCCGATTACTTCGGGCTTATAGTTCGGAATCGCATGATTTACGATTTCCAATTCGATTGCCTGCAGTTTCCGCTTGCGGTTTTCGTCTTCGCCCCACTCGGTCACATAACTGTTAATGGCAGCATTAAAGTTGCTAATTATGCTACTGCTATGATGCCGATTGGCAACCCTAATTCGAATCTTAAAGTCCTTATTGGCGTTAAGAATCTGGAACCTAGACAGCGCGTCAAAGAGGTACCTGAACTCGATCTCAGTGCTGCCATCACGGCGATAATAGATCAGATAACCTTCGCTATAAGTCTCAGTCACGTTTTTGGCTTTCTCGCAGTACGACATCACCTCTTTGTGGTGAATTATCATGTACGGCGAGGCGATGAGCTCCGCGGTGGCTGCACGCTCCCAGTATTCCCCACTGGCTTTGTGCAAGATAAGATCAGGGTAATAGAAGGTGTAATTTTCCTTCGGGAATTTACCTTCCGCCCTCAGGGTGTTTACATCGAGTTGCAGCGTCTTCAGGTAATTGATCAATGAAGGCTCGACGATATGAACCTGCTGTGAATCTTTAATGTGCAGATTCTCACCCTTGTAATCCTTGAAATGATCATAAAAATTCTTGTCGTATTCGTCATCGTGGTTGTAAACGAAAAGCATCCCACGGACTTCATATTTTTCACGCTTAGCCAAATGATAGCGGGTCTGCCATTCCGACGAAGCACGAGCACAGTCGATGGTCTTGCCCAAGGACTTCAAGGCCTTCTTGATCGAGTCAAGACTAATGGAACTAACCGAATAGCTCTTCAAGTCGGTATGAAGGTAGATGGTTTTGTTCAGGTAAGGATCAGCATACTTGAATACCACGTCAGCCGGGTGCGTGTGCTCGGATTTCTTCAAGGGTGCATGAGTCTCCTTCTTCACACAGGCGAAGTTGAGGTTAGCTGGCCCCTCTCTCTTCCACCTGAAGAAGTTGAAGATGTCGTTGGAAACGAGCTCCGCGAGCCTCGCAATTTTTTCGGTTTCGCCGCCTGACATGGTCGTTCCTGTCACGAAATGAATGCGCAGGAACGGTACCAGCAAGGAAGATATTGGCCCTAGCCGTGAAGGTGCGTCCTGCTGTGAATATGGCCTCATGCCAGTACAAAGTACCTTAAAATATCATGCCAGGCCACCAGATGATGGGAGATGCCCCTCGCGCGCGTGTTGCGGTGGAGAGGAGTTGTCAGCGAGCGCTACAACGTCGAGTTGGTGCTGCGCTGGCAGCTCGAAAGCGCAACCGTGCTCAACCTGAGAGGGACTACCTGCAAACCGCCACCCGCTTCACCGGGGCGTCACCCGTTATGCCGGGCAGCAAGGACGGCTGTCCGCTCTTGGCCGATTGTGTTGAAAAAGTCGACCCGACCGGGCTACCCGTGCGTTGAGCGGTGAGAGCGCCTTTTTTTGTACGCTGCTACGTCAAATCTGAGTTCTAAACCTTCTGCGCAAAACACAGTTTTCAATCTCAGGCGCATACTTTTCTGTCGTAGAAACCGAAGCCGCCTTTTCCAACACAATCGGCCGATTTCAGCCTGTTGCTAAGGGCTGAAATCGGCCGATTCTGTTGAAAAAGTCGGTTCTTCCAGACTGACCGCATAATGACCGCTGAGAACGCCTTTCTGCACGCTGCTACGCGAAATCTGAGCCCGGAATCCTCTGCTCAATGTAAAAATTCCAATCTCAAGCGCGTATTTTTCTATCGCGGACTCCAGGATCGAATTTTTCAACAGAATCGGCCCAAAGCGGCCGTTCAATGATCTCTGTCTTGTCCTAGATGTGGAGCAGTCGCTGAGAGCGCTACCGGGCGTCAGGTTATTTCTGGACTTCTAGCGGTCAGACAAGGCCATTGCTGGTCTGTTTAGCACCGCTGCTACTTCGCTAAAGATATCGCCACCGCCATGCAACTACAATCCCTGACGTGCTCGCCTGCACCGGTATTCTGAGGACAGTCCAGAGGTGAAGGCGTGGCACCGAATTATTTTTCAGGCAGGCAACAGACCGACCCCGACCCTGTATAACTATTAAAAATAGTGCGGCCTTTAATCATTTCTTGTCGGTTATGGCGTTAATAGGCCGAATCTGGAACTTCTTCGTATACCCGGGAGATTTGAAAAGGCGTCCAACCCTGACTGCCGTTTCTATGAGTTGATCCATCGCTTCCTCAAGACCTTCCTCTTTGTAAGCAATTGAATCCTGATTGGAATAGATGCCGATGTCATCACTAATGGTTTTACATGGCACGAATGGATGGGCGATTTCTTCTAAATAGTTAAAGAAAGCATCTTTGGCAATCACCAGACCAAACCGGCGCCAAGCATATTTTCGCCCCCAGTAGTAACCGTCTGCGGCCTTATGTTTTACACGTTCGTCATTCTTGCCCTGATTCTCAGCAAGCTTATCGAGAGAGAACTGTTTGGCTGCTGAGTAGCTGAGGTATTTATTAACCGTATCTGCTTTGCCCAAGGAGGAGGGCTCTATGATTCTTCTGCCACCCGCATCTTCGATGTATCCAATATTATAACGATCACCATCTACTAACTCGATAGCACTACTGTTTGTCTCAAATTGGTACAGGGTCTCAGTAGTCGAAGGCTTGAACTGATGAAGGAATTTTCCGCTTGGGAGAGCCGTGACGGTATAGTCTCTGACTATCAGGTCGTGAATGGTGTACAGATTTCTTGACTTCACGTGGGCTTTCCATTTCCTATGTGTGTAGGTGAGACATTACTCGTTATCTTGGCAGATTGCCATCATGCTAACCAAAGGGTCAGAGAGCAGAGATATTACGGCTGCATGCTATAAACCACACACGAGGAACGGGAGCACTTGGATGGGCAGATATTCGAAGATGCTGTCTGAACGCGGCAAGCACACCAAGATCGTCAGCGGCTATTGCGTGATATGTGGAAAACACGGATCTCTCTCAAAAGACCACGTTCCCCCACAGGGGAGCATCACAGTTACAAAGGTGGAGCAGTTTCATTTAACTGAGGTATTCGGTTTAGACCGCAATCCCGTGCAGGGCATTCCGTCGATGAATGGAAGCAAGTTCAGGACTATCTGTCGAGAATGCAATATGACGGCTTTGGGAGCGAACGATGGTGAAATCGCTGATGTGTGCAGGTCACTGACGCGAAAGATCAATCATTTCTTCACTGCTGCCAATAGCCCAGTTTCCCTTGTCCACACGCCTGTTAACGCCGTGAGATACTGTCGTGCAATGATCGGTCATATCCTCGCTGCCACCTCTGTGACTGAGTGTCGAAATCCCCCACAAGAAACGCCGTACTTCACACCCCTGCAACAGTTTGTGCTCGGTGATGACCGTGCTCTGGATGCGACCCATGACATCTACTACTGGTTCTTCCCTCATAGGCACCACCAAAGCATCAAGCTTTTCACCATGCAAAATCACGGCAATCAGTGCTGTATGAGCATTCTTTCATTCTTCCCCTTGGCATTTCTTTTAACCGAGAAGGGCAAAGGCATTTTCCCAGCCGGAGCAGAAAAGCTTGAGCTGTCCGATGAGTCATTAGTTGTCGGCCTGTCTGCACTGAACGTTAGCTTCTCTAGTTTCCCAGCCGTTGATTTAAGTGGGGATCAAATGATTGCACTGGTGAGTCACCTTTCTATTGTTAGTTATCCAATTTCTTGAATGCTGGCGTGGCAACCGGTTTAATTCTTATGTGAAAATCATCTGAGAATTATGCTAGTAGCACTCTGGCGGAATGTGGACGTACTATATAAAGGCACGATTTCCCCTTTAAGTACCAGCGGAGCTTAATCGCTCTTAACTGATAAATTCTAAATGACTGCTTTTGGCCGACCTTGTTGAAAAAGTCGGTTCTTCCAGACTGACCGCATAATGATCGCTGAAACCGCCTTTTTGCATGCCGCTGCGCGAAATCTGAGCCAGGGAATCCTGTGCCCAATGTAACAATTTCAATCTCGGGCGCGTATTTTCCTGATGCGCAAACCAGGACCGACTTTTTCAACAAAATCGGTTAATAGCGGCCTGTCACCAGCGTCCGCTACCGACCTATTCTGTTGAAAAACTACTGCAACGATTTTCCTTTGCCGATAGTGCGTGGCTGAGGCCGGTGGTCGAGCAGCCCTAAATTTCACACAGCAACACTCGACTTGGGCGTTCTTCAGGCTACGAACAAGCAACTCTGTCGCACGCCGAGCTTTTCAACAGAACCGACCAGAAGCGGATAACTAATCAACGCTCACGCCACACCCACCGCCACTTGTCATTGGGCCCTGTTCGAATACGCTCTGCCCTAAGCACATGCTCAAAAAAAACTTCGTACTCGACTTTGCGTGAGCGCTCGTCGAAGACGATCTCGATTATGCCGAAGTCATCTCTTAACATCTTGGCGAATCCTTGGGCCATCCGCTTGGCTAAGCCCATTCCGGAGAAGTTTTTTTCAACCGCAAAATGCCCCACTGTTGCTGTTTTACGGTGCATATCAACAGAAACTTCTTGGATGTATCCCAAAACTTCGCCCCCCGCCCGCCATTCGAGCTTGGGTAGCGACCTGAGATCCTCAGTGTCATGACAGAGCATCTTCGAAAGCTCTACTGCCTCACCAAACTCACCCACAAAGTGAGTGTTCGGGTGCAGGTAAGCTCCGCCTAAGGCCATCAAGAACTCTTCTTCCCGGGATACAAAAAGCGCTCTAAATCTTCTCTTAAAGCACTGCATTATCTTAACACCCAACGATTTAATCATAAAAACATCTTAAGTGAAAAACTATAGTACCGTAGAAACAAAAAAAACCGACATCCTCTATACCATTTTCGGCATGAGACCAGATGGTGTTCGGTTCCTCTACTTAGTTGCTATTGCGCACTTCCCACTGGAAAAGTATGTCGTTTTCGAAAATTTCGTGCAGCTTGACCAGCACGCAGAAAGTGGCATCGGGTGGCTTAACAATTGAAATCATCCCTTTTCTCATTCGCGCAATATGACTGGGGAATCGGAATACGTCTGGATCTGTTATATCACTAAAATTTTTCGTTCCTGCAGCAACCCTCACAGCACCGTTATCGCTCGTTAGGTCTACGCAACCATGTGAAGGCTGCAGAGTATTCCATGAGATACTAATTGTTCTGGAGTCTAACTCGCTGAACTGCACGCTAATGTCAATTCCGCTGTGCACGACAGGAACCCGCCGCTTACCGCTGCCGTATACCCTGTGAACCTCTCCAAATTCGAAGGTTTCTTCTTCTACTGCATCTCGAAACTTTCTACTGAAGAAGCTTACAGAAATGTTGTTCTCCAATAGCTTTCTGAAACCCTGAGAGTATATAGTTCCATTAGGGTCTAACACCCCTATAACTACGCTGCTAACGCCAGATGAAATAATTAGGTCAGAACAAGATTCTACTGCCTGGCCAGAATGCAAATTAACGCACGGTTCCAAAGTTGTGTAAACAGTTGATCCAATGCGAACGTCCATTCCCAGCTTTTCAAGAGCGACCCGTTCCGCATGTAGTTTGCCAACCTCGCCACGATAGCCTGTTGAGAGGACTACCCCATCTTTCGCGACTAAAGCCCCAACTCGTGGATATTCTGAACATTTCAGATGTTCCTCAATTGCAAGTTTCATCAGGTCATGCTTTGAATACGTCTTAACCATATTTGCGTCCTTTAAATACACTTACGGGCCCCGACTCTCTTGACCACGTCAGATTTTTTGGCTGGGAATGTATCTATTCGTCCCAATGATGGTGAGGGACTTCGATCCACGTGTCATCGCAACATACAGATGCTTACATTCTCCTGGCCCGGCGATCCAGTAGGCTGTGGATCGCCGTGCCTCGGGAAGCCCAAGTTCAGTTCACCTGAAGAACCTTGAGTTCTACGTAGTAGGGGCATAGCTCAACTGGGATATCCAGATCGCAGGCCAGTCGGATAACCGCTGTTTCCCCGACAGCCAGCGAGGGCAAGGAGCCTCGTGCCTCATAGGTACGCTGATCCGGCCTATCAATAGGCAGGCTTCCAGGTAGCCTGGTGAAGCCATTCAGGTGGCGCTGACTAATGTCATAGTCGAATGCCACGCCATCTTGCCAGCTGGGTCTGAACGAGAGTTCAACACCGGTAGTGACGTACCCAGTGACCGTCTTGATTTTATTGCCTTCATGGACGATGCTTTTGTTGTAGCGGTGGGGGGTCAGGTTTCTATACGGATATGGGTTACCACCCAGGAGAGTTGTGATGGGAGGCTGCCCATCAACCTGCTCTCCATTGTGGAAAAGCTTCCAGTCAAAGATGACATTGTCTGGTTGGGCCGCATGGACAGGAAGCGACAGCGCAACAGCAGCGAGCAGCAAAGCATTCTTCAGCATCGGTTCGACAGTTCCGTTGAGGTGATAGGCAAATCGCCTACTTAATCCTATGTATACCACTGGCTCGTTGCATCCCAATTGGTGGTCTTTACTGTCGAGCAACTACATCCATGCAGTTAGGAGGTAGCTTTCGCCCTTGGGCTGTGCTCTGAAGGATTGGGGTAGTCAGGTGATGGTGACAAGGCGCAGGATACGTTCGACCGGACGGTACTCCAAGGCCACAACTACCCGTTCCGGGTGACCACCAATTCGAGGGAACTCAAGCAGGATGTTGAATTTGGTGAGCTGGTAGGTCGGTTGGCTCACCCACTCGAGGTTGTATAGGTAGTTCATCCGCAGCTTGCTTCGGATTGCGGCCTCGAGTTCAGCCTTAGACAGTTCTGCCAAGCCGGCCTTTTGCAGTTTTCCGAGCTTCGTGGTCTGAAGGTACTTCTCGAACTTGGCATCCTCAATGAAGACGGTGAACTCTGCCAGCGGTGCCGCAACAGGGGACATGGCCCTTACCGCGATCTCCAGGTCGTCGTCGGTGACATCGAGCAACAGACGCTCAGGTTTGTACGAGAGGAAGGTACCGAAGTAGATCGACTGAATACTTCTGAGTCGGAAACCTTGTTTCACGTAGTCATGCTGGTGGAGGTTGTAATCCTGCGTATTCGGTCGATCATCTTCGTGCCCCATGATGACTGTGTCGCCATGCTTGATCACATAGTTCATCAGGTTCAGCGAGGTGAATGTTTTAGCTGCGCTCAAGTAAGTGCATCGCAAGTAGCCTACGTAGGCTGGAAGCTGCAGAAGTTTGGAATCGATGGCAGCAACAGCACCTTCGGACAGGTTGTTCACGTACAGGACGAAGCACGTATTGGGCAAACGAAAACTCGGTTTCGTGCTGACCACTGCGGGATCCAGCAGCTTGCGCGCAAGCGTATCGCTCGAGCCGAAAAGCTCTCCACCCAGGATGCTGTGGGTTGTTTTGGCATCCAGTGCGCTAAAGAGCGCTTCGGCGCAATCCACTCCAGGCGCGAAGTTCCGGACACAACGATCCGTATCGAAAAGGAACGCAACCTCGTGCTTTGTGGGTTGCGGGGTCAGGGCGGTTCTGAGCGCCGCGTAGTCGATCCCCTTGGTTTGAAGGATACCGACGCACTCTCTATGAAAACTCTGGATCTCAGCAAAGGTGCGTGCATCACCGAGGGAGAAGCACTCACGCATTACAGGGAGCAGAACGTTGCCACGAGCGTTCAGAGTATGAATCGAGGGCATGTCCTAGTACCTAAAGCGGGATTGCGTAGACCATACGCGTTCAGGCCCCCTCTTCCAAGCGTTCTGCCGTTACGAATAGGTAGCTTCTGCCGCTTTCTACCTTTGGCAAACGTCAGATACGGGTCGGTTGCTGCCGGCAATGGGTCCTAACTCCTCCATTGTGACTGCTAGTTATCATCCGCTCAGACCTTCGGCAGAAAGCTCTCGGTCAACCTGGATATCAACGTCGTCGACTTGCTCGCGCGATTCCCGACGTTGATCGGCAAGGCAGCTCCATGCTCCGCCTTTCCCACAAGCTCCCTGCGCAGGCGTGGCATGGGAACCATGCCGCCCCTGCGCAGGGAGCCGACAAAGCCGAAGGCCGCGTCAGCACCACAGGCAATGAAAAATATGCACCTGCCGAAGCGGCTGCCCCTGCCCGATGACGCGCAACTCACATGAGTCGGGCCGTCACTGCAAACCACAGTGACGGCCCCCCGCCGCCCCCCAACATCACGGGCAAATCCTGAACCCTAAAGAGTGCGGCATACATGATGATGCATCCATACACTGGCCCAGCAAAAACCTAAGACGACAGGTTCAAGAGTCGTCATCCCAACAGCGCAAGACTTCTGCAAGCGCTGATCCAACAGGATGGAGTTAGCCAGGTATGCAAGGTTCCAGAAGCATACCGACCCATACCCATGGGGCGGAGCCGCCTTTGTCTATCGGATTTATTCCGTCATCTGCCGCTACTGCACCGTCCTAGGCAGCAGACCTTTGCGCAATGCCTACTGCTTCCACTTAACAATCCCATCCATTTCCTTGGAGTACTCATCAACACTAAAAACCAACTCATCTCGCTCCATCTCCGTCCGATCTTCCAGCAGGAAGCAAGACGGAAGTCTCAGTCGAGACATCGGTGTTTCCTGAACACCATGCCCCTGCCCTTCGGGGATCTCGCCTAGCGAGTTGGCACCAACACTTACCAATGATTTTCAGGACAGGACAACGACACAAATCAATGCCTGTGAGCGTGAACGGTATATGGACGATTTGACCTACACCCTGCGGCAACTTTGCCGGCGCAATCGCGATGGCAGTCACAACACTCAGGCCGACCGTATCCGCTCACTGGGGCTGATCGCCCGCCAACTGCGCGAGTCTGGTTTCCGGCAGATGAAAGCCCCCTCACTCAAAGGCAAACACGTACTAGCACTGCTGGAGCGCTGGCAAGGCGAAGGCCTGTCACCTGGCACCATCAAAAATCGGCTTGCGCACCTTCGATGGTGGGCTGAAAAAATCGGCAAGGCTGGCATTCTCCCAGCAGACAACACGCAGCTGGGTGTGTCCGACCGGCGCTTCGTCACTAACGTCAGCAAAGCCCAGGAACTGGGAACGGACCTTGGCAAGATCACCGATGCCCATGTACACATGAGCCTCCAGCTTCAATCGGCGTTTGGACTACGCCGCGAGGAAGCGATCAAATTTCAGCCCAAGTATGCGGATCAAGGAGATCACATTCTCCTCAAGGGCTCATGGACAAAGGGTGGGCGTGATCGCTCTGTGCCGATCACTACTTCGCTACAGCGCGAGGTGCTGAACTCGGCACATCAGCTAGCGGGAGCCGGCTCATTAATCCCGGCTCAGAAAACGTATATCCAACAGAGAAACATCTACGATGGTCAGTGCAAGGCAGCAGGCCTGAGCCACATGCATGGCCTACGTCATCATTATGCACAAAGCCGTTACTTCGCTTTGACAGGGTGGAAGGCACCGGCGGCAGGAGGAAGCTTTTCCAGGGAATTGCCCCCAGTGCAGCGTTCTCAAGACCGTATTGCTCGACAAATTATCAGCCGTGAACTCGGGCATGAGAGAACACAAATTACTGCGACCTACCTCGGACGATAGTTCAAGGCTTTCGACGTCAATGAGCCGTAAGAGTGCGCCTCCGCGCCTCGTTAGCGCCTCGACTTGACCAAGCGTATTTCCAGCCAATACGGATATGCGTAGTGACGCATTTAATCTTTCTACGCTTGCCGGTTGCGTGTCCTATGGACACGAGGCATCGAATGCCTGCTCGGCGAGTATTCCCGGCTTCGGTCACCTGAACAACCCTGCAAGCTTGGATAACTGAGGGCGTCGCAAGAAGCCGCCCGCTGCCCCTAGGGGATGCCAACTAATCCGGCTCGCCCGCCTCATGCTTTGCCCACTGACAGGTCTGTATCGGCGCTTCGAAGCCAAGCACTCATCCATGTTCATGCGTGCAGCCTCATGTCGTCGCCAAGCAAATACCTCCCTTCCCTCTCGACAGGAGCAATTATGTTCTCACTGTTCCATCGCAAGCTTCGCCGTGCACTCGACCCCACAGCTGCAGCTAGCCCAACATCACCCGCCGGCCTGACCACTCCCCAATCTGCGGAATCACTCTTGGCCGCTCCCCGCAGACAAAAGTTGTTGAGGCAGATCTGGCAGTGCACCGCCATGTCCCGCCCTCAATTCGATGAACTTTATCTCGCCCCAATTAGACGATACGCCGAACTGGTTCAACTTTTCCCAGCATCCGAAAATCAGCACCACGCTTACTCCGGTGGGATGCTGGACCATGGCCTGGAAGTAGTTACGTACGCTCTAAAAATTCGCCGATCACGATTACTACCCCCAGGAGCTCCACCAGAAGTTCAGATCATCCAAACGGAAGCGTGGAATGCCGCACTGGCATACGCCATCCTGAGTGAAAACCTTGGCAAGATTGCGATTGATCTCCAGGTCGAATATTTGGATGGCTGCGCCTGGCACCCATGGCACGGACCGCTGACTCGACCTTACCGAGTTCGATACCGAAAAGACCTCGATTATCGACTGCGTGGCCCCGCATCCAGCCTGATGATCCACCAGCTATTAAGCAGCGAAATCCTAGACTGGCTTTCCGCTTTCCCTGAACTGTGGGCCTCGCTCATGGCCCGCTGGTCTGGCCATAGCGAACATACCGGCGCACTCGGCGCGATCATTATTCAAGCCGAACAAGCTTTAGTAGCCAAAGCCCCTGCACAGACCACCGCGGCAGCTGAGAGCCATAAGCCAGCGACCATCGCCAAACCATCAGATCCATTACTGCCAGATACACCATCAACCGACTATTTCGACTCATTAACGAATCAAATCGGCGAGCCTCCCAAGTGGCCTGAAGATTCCGACTCCGTACCTATCACCGAATCTGCCTCCTCAGCAGAGGAAGCGCCTGTGCCAGAAAAGCATGCGAAGCCAAGCGGCGAACACTTCATGGAGTGGCTGATCGAAGGCGTACGCACTCACGAGATCATCATGAATGACGATCAAGCGCTGGTGCATTCCGTCGAAGACTCGCTCTTCTTGGTCACTCCCGGGATATTCCAACGTTACGCGAAAGCATTCCCTCATCCCGCCTCCATCTCGAAAAAACAGGGGCAGCCTGACTGGGAATGGGTTCAAAAGCGCTTTGGAAAAATGAAGCTGCACCGCATACAAGCGAACGGTCGTTGCATCTGGACATATGAGCTCAACGGTGCACGCAAAACACGTTTCTTACACGGCTATCTCTTGAAAAAACACTATGGCTTGATAAGCGACTCGTCCCTTAACAACCCGAATCTGAAATTGGTGACGCCAGGCAGCGAGAAGCCTCATACAACATTAGGAAACACTCGATAACCGGTTTCCGGATTGACAGCAAACGCCCCCAGCGGCATTTTTGCTATGCATCTCGCTGATTCGTTCAGCACCAGCCGCCAGGATCTTCAAGACGGCGCTGCGGTTCTCCGCAGGATCCTTCATATGACCGCATAGCTTCCGGCAGCGCGGCCAGTCGACTTGAATGTCGATGGAAGCATGACTTTCCCACCCACGACGGGCCTTTCCCGTCGTGGGGAAGGCCTTTTTTTGTTTCAGGAGGCCTTAATGAAAATGGAACTGGCGATGTATCAGGCACTGCGCGCAATCGACGTGCCTGAGCTCAAAGCTGAAGCCGTTATCCAAGCATTGGAATCTGACATGCTCACGCTACTCGCGACGAAAAGTGATCTCGCAAGTCTCGCTGCTGAAATCGGCAAGGCGACTGCTGAAATCGCTAATACTAATCATCGGCTGACTGCAGAGATCGCTAAATCTGATCTCAAGTTGTCCATTCGTATGGCTTCCATGCTCGCCGTGACGATCGGCATCTTGATCGGGGCGATGAAAGTCTTCTTATAGTTTTCTTAGCGATTACTGAAGCCACTAAAATCACCTGTCCTTCGACAGGTGATTTTTTTTGCGGTTCTTGGCAACGGGCAAGACAGCTCACTTGCCCCTCCCACAGCGGACATCAACCAGCAAATTTCCGACCCCTTCCCTGCCTTTGATCGGACGCCGCTTTTTTGGTGTACCTCCTACCTCTTCTGCATCCGCATCCCATGCGTTATCTACCAATTTTTTAAGAGCTTCTCCTGCCGTTGAGTAATTTGGGCTGGGCAACGTTCCCGGTCGGGAGTCAACCTGAAAACTTGCTTGCTGCGTCGCGCATTCAATCATGGAAGTCGGTCAGCCCCGAGCACATCAACGATTTGCACGAATGACTGTTTCAGCTCATTCTAGCCAGGGATGGCCTAATAATGGCTCACTACACAAGGAAAGAAGTCTCTGCATTTTCGCCTTCCTTCCTAGCGAGCCCCACCCCGACCCGGTGCATATCAACGCTGAAAGCGATTGAATCACTACGCAGCCGGCCTTCACGCTTTGCGCTTTAAAGGCGCCTGCGTTGGTTTGGAACTGGACGACCATTTGATTCAGAAACGAGGAAGGAACCCGTGTCCCTTAGCGACTATTGGAAAGGCCCCGCCCACCGGCAACGCGCGGATGATTTGGAAGCCCGGCTTTCGGATCTCCAAACGCATTATGCGCAGCTCCAAGCGCTCACTACGAAGATCGGCGCCATGGACGTCTTGGAAGTTCAGAAACTAATCGAACAAGAGAAAGAGAAGCTTGCTGCCGCCCGCCAAGAAACTCAGCGCTCTGAGCGGGAGGTGGCTGCGCTAGCGCAACGCTCCTCTGATCTGCAGGGGCAGATACTCGTATGGGAGGAGACGTTACTGCTGGAAAGCTTTGCGCTCTATGAACCCAAGTTCAAGCTAACCACCAGCCAAGAATACAAGTCCCGACTGGAAAGTGTCCGCGAGCGTCAGAAAGCGATGATTAAGGGCGGGGAGGCAGCGACCGGGAACATGGACTGGACAGTCAACGACAGCAAGGCTCAAGGTCGGAAGCTCGTTAACGACATGATCAAGCTGGTGATTCGCTCGTTCAACAACGAAGCCGATGTCTGTGTGGACAACGTTAAATTTGACAACGTCGAACTGGGCGAGAAACGAATTCTCAAATCGTTCGAAACCTGCAATCGCCTTGGCAAGATTATGAGCGTAGAGATATCGCGCGCTTATCTGAGCCTCAAGCTCGATGAACTGCACCTTGCCCAAGAGTTTCAGATCAAGAAGCAAGAGGAAAAGGAAGAAGCAAAGCGCGCCCGAGAAGAGTTGAGAGAACAACAGAAGCTGGAGCAGGAGATTCGCGCAGCCCGGGAGAAGATAGCCAAGGAGCGCAAACACTTTACGACCGCCATGCGCGACCTCCAGGCTCGCCTGGACAAAGTAGAATCTGAAGAAGAGCGTGCCGCCTTGCTGGCGAAGCTAGCCGAGGTCGAAGCGGGCCGAGCCGAGCTAGAGAGCGAAGAAAAGCTCATTGACTATCGCGAACAGAATGCTAAGGCCGGCTACGTGTACGTGATCTCCAACCTAGGGGCATTCGGGGAAGGAATTTACAAGATCGGTATGACGCGCCGCTTAGAGCCCATGGATCGAGTTGATGAGCTGGGTGATGCGTCGGTACCGTTTTGGTTTGACGTGCATGCGATGGTCTTCTCGAATAACGCTCCCGCATTGGAAGCAAAACTGCACGAACGCTTTGCCGTAGGTCGCCTCAACAAGGTTAACGGGCGCAAGGAGTTCTTCCGCGCGGATATTGCTGAGATTGAGTCGGTCATTCGAGAAAATTACGATTCTGTTGTCGAGGTAACCCACGAAGCGCCGGCGGAACAGTATCGCGAAAGCCTGCGCATGGCATTGCCAAAACCCGCAATCCAGCAATCGGAACGACTTGCGGCACAAAGCTGAAATTACCGATTGGAAGCACGTTTGTTGGGTTCGGATTGCGATGGGCCCATCCAACAAGCACAAAGACGGAAACGTGCCCTTTCGGCCAAAGCGGCCCGTGGCGAGCTAACAGTTAGCTGCGTAGAAATTATCTGCGCGCCTTGGACCGCATCATCTTCTGAAGGGCTGCTGCCGGACGCACAACGGCTCAGTAAATCTCCGGATCACCTCAAGCAGTCCTGCGACACCAAACAGCGATAATATCTGTTTTACACCGCCAACATCATAAAAAGCCCCACTAATGCATGGCTCGTCAGTCCAATTCCAGTACTGCTAACTTATCTCGGAGACTTTGGCGGCATGTCTCTACAATCTATCGGTTTCACGGGCGTCAAACTTCACCGTCAAGGTCAGAAGGTACTCTACGCTGGACTGAGCGCTGGCCAAATAGCTTGCCGTCAGTCCAAGTCCCTTGGCTGGCAGGTGGAGCTTGGCCACTACGCCTAAGGTACGCTTCGACTCGCTCGACAGGCTGATAGTCACCTTCTGTTCAAGGATCTGGTTGTCTTCATCAGCGCACTGCTCGACCAGGCTGCGCATCACCACGTCGCCCCAGAGCTGTTTGCCGCGTAAGTAATTTTCGGCGGCATCGGTGTTGGGCCTGCCTCCGCGAAATGCGGTATTGATAGAAAACTTTCTGGCCAGTGAACTGCTCGCCTTGTTTTCGACCTTGAAATCGAGGTTGGCAACAGGAGCTTTACCGTTCAACTCGTACACTTCGGACGATGAGTCCTTGCTGACCTCGACTTGCTCAACGGTTACGTCCCGAGCCCCCAGGTATTGGCAGAGCCGCGAAAAATGCCGGAGCTTCTCTATTGCGAACTGATCGGTTGCCTGGCTCAGGTCCACGTAGGCGTTGCGGTCATACGGGCTCTGCAAGAGCACCGCGCCTGGCCGCAGCAAGTCGGCATCGATAATGTTCTGCAGCGCCTGACTATCCGGCTCATCGGCCGCCAGGGGGAACTGTACGATGTGAGACTGGGGATCGAATAGAAACCCTCTGGCCTCTGGCTCAAGGTCGTACAAGCACTCATTGATTGTGTTTTCATCCAACACCAGCATGACCCTGCGCGCGCTATGGTCCAGCGGAATCCTACCTGTTGTCACATTGCTCCCCTTGCGCGCGATGCGCGTGTTCTGTTCGTTCACTTGCCGAAATTCTTCAATGCCGCCAGCACGCGTTTGAGCCACGCTGCCCATTCGCGCTGCAGAAGTGCTATCGCCAGAGCTATCAAGCTCTGGCTCGGCTGCTTTTTTGCGAGTAGCTCAAGCGCCTCCCGCGCGGCCAACCGTTTGGGCTCGGAAAAGCTGCGCCCGATGGCGGTAGCGAACTGCTCAAGCGACGCCCACACCGCATCGACACCACCTGCTTCTGAACCCTGTTCAGTATCATGCTCGACCCAGCACACGACTGGCGCCAACCGGCCCGCATGGTCGCGTTCCTCGGCGACAACTTGCAATACAGCTGCGTTGCCTTTGACGAACAGCTTCACGCCATCCTGTGCGAACAGGACGGTGCCTTGGGCACTGATGCTGGCCATTCCGGAATATGTCTGCTCTCGGATCGGGCTGCGAAGCTCGACGCTATGCTCCGCCAAGCGCAAATGGTCCGAAGAGCTGTTGTCCAGCGCTTGAGCCTGAAAAACCTTCGCGTGCATCATGCCGTCACCGTCTTGATCAACGTCGCGACGAGTTTGGCCGCCTGGTCTCGATTCACCAGACTGCCGAGAATGATTGGCGGCCTATGGCTGAGTTTCGACAGGCCCGCGTCAAGGTTGAGTTTGACAAAGCGATCACGGAAATGCCCAAGACCGGACGCCGGTGTGGCGACGTACGTCGGGTCGAGATCCATATGCGTGACGATCACGACCAGTGTGGGCTGGGGCGCCCGTGCCTTGCTCCAGCTTTCAAGCTTTTCGAGGTCGCGCCTGATGCGTTGCTGATTCACCTGTTGAGCATTGACCAGATAAACGACGATGTCAGCTTCATCGTGCAGTGCTTTCCATTCCTCGATTGCATCATGCCCACCGGAAACGTCTCGTGTCTCTTTCAGATCCAGCTTCAGGTCACCCATCGCAAACCGTTTTCGTTCGACTTTCTCGGTCAACATGGTTTGCTCGGGGTGCATGTATTCGTCGGGAACCTCGCCACTGGCAAGGAACCTCAATAGGACTGTCTTGCCGACATTCCGCTCTCCCAACACCGCCACGCGCTTGCCTTTGAGGCTGATGATCAGGCTCTCCCAGACATCTTTGATTTCGTCACGTTTCCAGTAAGCAACACTAGCCGCGACCGCAGCTGCGGCTCCAGCAACGATCAGTTTCTCCCAACCCATACGAGCAATCCTTGTGTGTGGTGTTCTCGAGTGGCCAGCGTTGCGGCCCACTTACTCATTGCGTGTGCGTAATCATGGAGAGGCTATCGGCCACCAAGTGCCGTACTTAAGTAAGCTTCCGGGGTGCGCTTTGCGAAGGTCATACGGGAGACCATTGATGCGGTAGCAATTGGCCGATTTCTACCCGTCGCGTGAGGTAGAAAATGGCCAGAACCTTTCCGACACGCAGTCCGCGTTTGGAGGGAGGGGTCTACAAATGCGAGAACCGTGATTAAATTGGTCGCCAATTAATCGCTGTGGTATACGGCCTGGACGGCGATAGCAAAGGCTTCTCGTTCGGTTCAACCGTGTGTAAGGTTAACCGAGTTACTTTCGAGTTACGTTGAAGCTCATCGCAGACAACTCATGGGCTGCATCATTGCGGAGTTTTAATGGCTTTAGGGGTGCCAAAGCGTCCCTGCCGAGGGGACGAGCGCTTCGTATGAGGCGGCTGATGCTTAGACTCCACAAAATGTGGCGAACTGGAGAAATTACCGCGATGCAAGGACATATTAATGGCCGTTGATATTCAAGAGGATCTGGCGGACGAAGGAGTTGGGTCCGGCGTTGAGAGGGAACTAGAGGGAAATCAATTTGACGCGGGAGAACCATTTGATCCGGCATCCATCTCGCTATCGTCAAAGGTTGTGGCTCTAGATACTGTTCTAAGAAGAATCCGCAATAACACTATAAAGCTAGCTCCAAATTTTCAACGGAATTTCGTCTGGGATGTTAAACGAAAGAGCCTGCTTATAGAGTCTATGATGCTAAGGATTCCGTTGCCGATGTTTTATGTGTCCGAGGATAAGGATGGAAGGTGGGAAGTAGTTGATGGGCTGCAGCGATTAACTACTATAAAGGATTTTGTCTTAGGAGAAGATGACGACGGCAAAGGCTTTAAGCTTAGAGGCTTGGAGTTTTGGAGTGGGCCATTTGATGGGAAAGACTTCTACACAATCGACCGAAAGCTTAACGCGGCGCGCATTGTAAACAATATTATGGAGGCTGAGCTTTCCTTTACGATTATAAATCCAGACACCCCAGAAAAAGTTAAAAGAAACATCTTCAAAAGAATTAATACTGGTGGGATGAGGCTGTCCACTCAGGAAATCAGGCACGCCCTTTACCAAGGTGAAGCATCAGACTTACTGAAAGAATTGGTTGAAAGCCCAACCTACTTAAAGGTCGTTGGCAAAACAGTTAAAGATGACCGAATGGCTGGCCGAGAACTGGTCTTACGATTTATGTCTTTTTACTTAAGAAAAAGAGCTGACTTTAAAGGCGATATGGATGGGTTTCTAGCAGATACCATGAGGCACATAAATAGAGAACACACGGTACCTGTTAGGGTAACCTACAATAAGGCCATGTTAGCTGAGGCATTCAAGCGTGCGCTTCTCAGAAGTTATTCGTTGTTTGGCGAGCATGCATTTAGAAGGTCGCATGATAACCGCAGAAAGACTCCGATAAATAAATCGCTATTTGAGATGTGGACTGTATTACTTGCGCGAATCTCCCAGTCAACATATGAAACCATTATTGCGAACAAAGAAGAATTCTTGCAGCAGTACTATGAAATTTTAGATGATGATGCGTTCTCTGATGCTATCGGTAAGTACGGCAGCGAACCTGCCGGCGTGCGAGACAGGTACTCAAGAGTGATTTCGCTACTTAAGGAATACCAACGTGCTTAAAAGTATAGATATAAAAAAATTTAAGTCTTTCGAACTCCAGACTCTTGAACTAAAAAAATTAACGGTTTTTACCGGATTGAATAACACAGGGAAAAGTACTGCCATTCAAGCACTCAGAATGTGCTTATCAGAGCATGTTGTCGGCGGACCATATATAAATGGGCTTGGCGGTTATTCCGAACTTCGCTCTCGGCTGGCCGGAGCCAATGATTCAATAGAAATTGAGGTAGCAAAGTTAGACGGCACTGATATCTCGTTAAACATATCAAAAAACTCTTTTTCTCATGTGCGGAAAACCCCTCCGCCTTTAATCCAATTTATATCTGCGGATAGGTTTGGTCCTCGCGTCGGCCTTCCTACATTGGGGGATGATGTATCTTCTTTATCCATAGGTCAAAATGGTGAGTACTCAGCTCATTTCACTGCGCTCATGGAGGGATGCATCATACCGGAGCCCCTGAGGCACCCGAGTGCTCCGGGGAATACGCTTAAGACTCAATTGAGCTGGTGGATGAGTGATATTGCTCCAGGTGTCAGATTAGATTATGGCGTACAAGAAAAATTTGATATGTCACATCTTTCAATTGATGGTTACAGGCCAACGAACTCTGGGTATGGGATAAGCTATGCACTGCCTATTGTGCTTTCGCTTCTTACTATGCCTGCCAGTGTAGTTGATGATTCCGATCCAAGAGTGGTGCATTGGTTCGAGCGAATTAAAAAATCCGGCGCTTTCCTAATCCTAGAAAATCCGGAGGCTCATTTGCATCCTCGCGGTCAAACCAGCCTAGGCATTCTAGCGGCGATGGCTTCGTTTTCTGGTGTTCAGGTGTTAATTGAAACCCACAGTGATCACGTGCTGGATGGGATCAGATTGGCCGTTAAACTAAGAGAGAATGTTCTTGCTGAAGACATCCAGCTTTATTTCTTTACCAAGCATTCAAACGAGTCAACACATGCCGAACAAGTGGTGATTCGAGCTGATGGTAAGCTTGACAGATGGCCTGAGGGGTTCTTTGACCAGCACTCTAAAAATCTCCGAGCCTTAGCAACTGGAAAATTATAATGAACTTCTTTATGGACGAAAGTTTTGTTGCTGGATGTCTCGATAATTTAACCGATCGCCTGTCGACATTTGAACGATTTGTAGATGCCCTGGACAAGATTGCATCTTCAGAATTCACCAAACTGTATTACATCCGCGACCTGCATTCTTTAGAGTTCGATGGGGTATTATTTGCAGACCTTTTGTATGCACATTGCGCCGATGGCGACTATCGAGATCTGATTCTTCGTTTTGACATGGCAATTGAAAGAAGCGAGAGCGAATTTATCGAATATGGTAGGTCTCTTGATTCTGGTGTCATTGAACTGGCGAGACTTGGAGTTGGTGGATGTGTAACTGGATTAGATTATAGCGCCGAAGGTTGGTGGCGTAGCGGCAAAATGTGTACCGTGTTTGATTTGACGAGTTTTCAACTGGCGCTCCGCTTCCTGTTCAATGCATTGGAGATGCAACCAGAACATTTAGATAGATTTAGTGAGCTTATGTTTCCTAACATCTACTTTCATGCGGACCCTAGTGATCTTAAACGGATGGGGATAGGTTATAGGGAATATTCCAGCGCTATTATTTGTCACCTGTCTTACTTGAATGATTTTGCTATACTTGATTTTGAAGAAAATCTTCCCACTCAAATCATTCAGCTGGCTGCCAGCAGAGGAGTAGAAATTTCTCCTGAGAGCGCCAATACGCACGGCAATAGACGTGCTATGGCGAGAAGACGTATTGAGATTAATGACAGCCCGCTAGTTTGCGAGTGGCATACAAAATTTACCTTCAATCGTGGTAGAATTCATTTTCATGCTCGCCCCAGCGTTTATCATGATGATATTAAACAAGTGACAGGCTCAAAAGTAATTATTGGTATTATCGCAGAGCATTTGCCAACTTAATTAGTTATTGTTATTTGCTCTTAAAGCATATTCGTTCCGTGAAGGCTCTTGGTATAGGCATCACCTGTAAGGTATAGGTATTTTCAAAGAGAGATGCTGGCAGACGCTTCAAAATTCGAGTTTACTCTCGATATTTCATGTCCCTTAAAGAGATGAACAGTCTCCTTAAATCGCCGCAAAGTTCCTAAACGCTTCCAATTTTCAGTTTTCGGTTGTAAATCTCCTCCTACGAAGGACCGCTTCTGACCGTTTTCTACCTTTGGCAAACGTCAGATACGGATCGGTTGCTGCCGACAATGGGTCCTTCTAGGCGACGTACCTTGGGAGATAATGGTGCCCTCTTGCGAGCATGCCATCGTAGCCATTATTAGTTACACAACCACAGCGCGCTCAGTGGTATTCCCTAACGTATTCCATCAAAAAAATCTTACCCAATTTATTACTCAAAATCAGATAGATACACGATCAGTTCAGATTACCCCGGCCCACCATTTGATCATCTAAAGACGTCCACGGACGTCTTTTTGTGCCTGAAATCCAGTGAAATCAAGGGTTTCAGCGCTACTTGGTTTCGCTAAGCAACGGGGGCAAACCACGCAACACCCGAATCCTGAATTTCCCGAGAAGGCCTCAAACATCAGAAGCCAGTTTCTCTGCGGTCACCATGATCTCGACCAGCACCTCGGGTCGCGCCAGGTTTGCCTGGACAGTGGCCCGTGCCGGAGCACTGTTCGTGGGTAGCCAGGCGTCCCACACCGAATTCATTGCCGCGAAATCACGCTCAATATCTTTCAACCAGATCTGTGCACTCAAAAGTTGTCCCTTGTCGCTGCCCGCTAGTGTCAACAGGGCCTCGATCTTGGCCAGCACCTGATGCGTCTGTTCTTCGATGCCGGCTTGCAGATCAGTGGGCACCTGGCCGGAGAGGTAGAGCAGATCGCCGCAACTGACCACACCGGACATCCGCGCGCTGCTTTGAAAACGTTGAATCGTGGCCATCGGTTTACTCCATGAATTGAGAAAGTTAAGACGCTGTGCCGTCGATCAATCGGACCAGACGTTGAGCGCTACCAAACGCCAAGGTCATGCCCAGCGCACCCTGGCCGCAATTGACGTACAGGTTGTCACAACCGCTGACGGCCAGAATCGGTCGCCCGGTGGGGGTCGCCGGACGCCAGCCCGTCCAAGGCTGGCAATCAACGGCGTTCGCTTTCAGGCCGAACAATGCCTGCGTCGAGGTTTTCAGTTGCTCGATACGCTTGGCGGGAATCGATGCATCCAGTCCACACAACTCGACCATCCCCGCGACGCGTAAGCGGTCACCGATCCGTGCGAACACCGTTTTGCGCCGCATGTCGGTGACGCTGACCGTCGGTGCATTCATCGAATCGGTGATCGGCAACGTAATGCTGTAGCCCTTGAGCGGGTAGACCGGCATGCGCACACCGAACGCTGATAACAACCCCGCACTGTAAGCGCCAGCCGCCAGCACGACCGCCTGCGCTCCTAAAAGACCAGGGCCTTCGATGGCGTGGTGTATCTGCAACGCGGTGATGCGCCCGCGCTCACGCTGGAAACCGCTAACCTCACTGTCGAACAGAAAACGCACCCCCTGCTCGCTCAATAGCCGCGCAAGCTCCTCACACAATTTGCGCCCGTCGACCGCACATTCGCTGTCGGTATGGATCGCACCGTGAAACGCCTTCTTGTAGCCCTCAAGTGCCGGTTCGATCGATACGGCTTGTTCGGGGCCGACTATTTTTTGTTGCCTGGCGCCTTGACCAGCCTGGAATTGCACCTGCTCGCTGGCTTTGCGCAGGCTTTGAGCATCAGGGTATAGCACCAGTTTTCCGCTACGGGCGAAGTCGCATTGCACCTTTTCCTGACTGATGAATTCGTCCAGCGCCAGCCGACTTTCATGCGCTAACGCCAGCAACTCGACTGTGGTCTGACGCGAAACGGACGTGCGGCAGGCCGCGAGAAACTCAACGCACCAGCGCCATTGCTCCACGTTCCATTGCGGCGAAAACTTCAGCGGTCCGTTGCGCTCCAATAGCAATTTCGCAATGCCCGGGAGCAGGGAGGGATCAGCCAGCGGTTGTACATAGCTGTAACTCAATTGTGCGCCATTGGCAGCGCTGGCCCCCATGCCAGGCCCTCCCGCCCGATCGATAACGGTGACGTGATGACCGGCCTTGTGTAAAAACCAGGCACTGCTCAATCCGACGATGCCGGCACCGACTACACAGATCTCCATTACGCCACCACCCTGTCCGACAGATCCCAGCCCACAGGCCGCAATTGGTGCCAATCACTGACTTGCTGGTAAGCGTGGGCTATCCGCAGGACCAAGGGTTCGGCGAAAGCACGACCGACGATCTGCATCGAGACCGGCATGCGTTGCTCGTCGAAGCCCACCGGCAGCGCCACTGAACAGAGATTGAGCAGGTTGGCGAAACGCCCGAGCAAAGCCAGAGGCGTGCCATATTCATCGATCTGACTTAACGGCACACTGCCAATGGCGTTGGTCGGAAACGCACAGGCATCGACATTGGACATGGCTTCATCCATGGCTTGACGGGCAACACGTCGCTGAGTGTGCAAATGGATATAAGCCGCCGCGTCGATGGCCCGTCCGCTCAGCACCCGACGTTGCACATGAGGATCGAAGCGCAGATCACCGCGCTCGAACAAACTGCCAAGGCTGGCGTAGCCTTCGGCGCTCATAAGGCCACCGGCGACGCGCATGCACTGGTCCAGCGAAGTCGGGAGCGGCTGTTCGATCAGGTGCATGCCCAGTGCCGCCAATTGCTCAAGCCCCCGGTCATACGCGGCCAATACGCCGGGCGCGATGTGTACTCGTTCGGTCTGTGGCAGCACCCAGATGCGCAGACCGGCCACAGGACGATTCAAGCCCGCTGCGGCGCTGAATACCGGCGACTTGGCCGAAACCGGATCCAGCGGATCCGGCCCCAGCAGAGCATCAAGCATCCACGCAGCGTCTTCGACGGTGTGCGTAATGGGCCCCACCGAATCCAGCGATGGACACAACTCAATCAAACCGTGACGGCTGATCAACCCACGCGTGGTTTTCAGCCCAACCAGACCACACATACCCGCAGGGATCCGCACCGAGCCGCCGGTATCGGTGCCCAACGCCGCGCTGGCCAACCCGCCAGCCACGGCCACCGCCGAACCACTGCTGGAACCCCCGGGAGCACGATGCACTTCTCGGTCCCAAGGGTTCCACGGCGTGCCCATCACCGCATTTGTGCCCCACCCCCCGAAAGCGAATTCAACGGTGTGGGTCTTACCCATAATGATCGCACCAGCGCGTTCCAGTCGCTGGACGGCCGTGGCGGTCAGCCTTGAGATACGCGGCTTCTGTGCCAGCGAGCCACCGGTGATGGCCTTACCGTCAATCTCGAACAAATCCTTGATCGCGACCGGAATACCGTGCAATGGCCCCAGCTTGACGCCCGCAGCCCGCTGCCGATCGGCCGCGATGGCGGCACCGAGCGCACGCTGGGGATAGGCCTCGACATAAGCATTGAGTTGACCGTTGAAGTGCTCGATCCGCTCCAGTTGCGCGCAAACCAGGGACTCACTGGTGAGCGTTCCAGCCTCAAGCGCTTGCTGCAACTGGCCAATGCTGTGGGAAGCGGTTCGATCCAGGGTGTTCATATGTTCAACCTCGAATGGTTTTGCGTCCGCGAGAAAAACGCACTTCCAGCGCTCGCGACAACAGAGAAAGAGGGAAAGCGATGACGAAATAAAACAATCCCACCAGCAGGAAAATATGCATCGGCAAAAAGGATTCGGATGCGATAGCCCGGGCCGCCAGCATCAACTCATCGGTGGCGATCAGCGCGCACAGGGAACTGTCCTTGAGAATCGACACGTAGGCATTGAGCAACGGCGGCAACATGCCGCGAATGGCTTGCGGGAAGATCACTGCGGTGAAGGCTTGCAGTGGCGTCAGGCCGGTGGCTATGGCCGACTCACGTTGGCCGCGATGCAAGGCGTCCAGTCCACCGCGCAAGATTTCCGCGACGTAGGCAGAGCCCTGCAAACCCAGACCGATGGCTCCTGCCCAGTAACCAGACAGCGTCAGCCCGAGGCTGGGCAAGGTGAAATACAGCGCCAGCAGCAACGCCAGAAGCGGCACCGCACGCATACCCTGAATAAAGGACACCGCCACACGTTTGAGCCAGACGCTGGGACTCTTCATCGCCCAGGCCAGTAACGCGCCCAATACCGCCGCCAGGGCGAAACCGGTCAGGGACAATTCGGCGCTGACCCGTGCGCCGAGTAGGAGGCGAGCGCTCCAGTCGCTCCAATACTCCGGGTACTGCTGGAAAAAACTGATCATCGCGCCGCCCCCAGATGACGTTCAAGTCGGATGAATCCCACGCCAATGGGCAGAATCATCGCCGCATAGATGCACATCACTGCCAGATAAATCAGCGAGGTCTGAAACGTCGACGTCACCAGATTGCGTGCCAGGAACATGATTTCCGGCACGGCAATGGCCGAAGCGATGGACGTGTCCTTGATCAGTTGCGTGACGTAGTTGGCGTACGCCGGCAACGCAACGCGCAGGGCCTGGGGCAAGAGGATGTAGCGCAGAGTTTGCATACGATTCAGGCCAACGGCCTGCCCGGCTTCATGTTGGCCGACGTGCAACGACTGCAGGCCAGCTCGGAAAATATCGGCCAGCACGGCGCTGCCTACCAGACTCAAACCGACGATGGCCGCCAGCCACGCGGGCAAATTGATTCCAAGGTAGGACAGCCCAAAGTAGATAAGAAACAGGTGCGCCAGCGCAGGTACATTGCGCATCCACTCGACGAAACAGGCAATGGCGCCGTGTACCAGGCGCGATCGACTGAAGGTCAGTAAAACCGCCAGCACCAGCCCTCCCACGCTGGCCAATACCAAGGTGCAGAGGGCGATTTCCAGCGCGTTCATGGCGCCTTTCAACAGCAACGGCAACAGCCCGAGGAAAGCGTCCAGATTGGCCATCAAGCGCTCTCCACTGCCATGCGCCCAAGAAAGCTGCGGGTGCGTTCGTGTCCAGGGTTGTCGATTACTTGTGCCGACGGCCCCTGCTCGACAATGCGCCCGCCGTCCATGAAGATCACCCGATCCGCCACATCGCGGGCAAACTTCACTTCGTGGGTGACCATGATCATGCTGCGGCCCTCCTCCGCCAGTTCGCGAATCACTGCCAACACTTCGCCGACCAACTCGGGATCCAGCGCGGAAGTCGGTTCGTCGAACAGGATCACTTTTGGCTGCTGAGCCAAAGCGCGGGCGATGGCGACCCGCTGTTGCTGACCACCCGACAATTGTTCAGGATAAGACTCGGCTTTGTGGCGCAGATGGACTTTCTCCAACATCGCGTCGGCCAACTCATACGCCTGCTTGCGCGGTATGCCTTGGGCCTTGATAGGGCCAAGTGCGACGTTGTCGCGCACGTTCAAGTGCGGCCAGAGGTAGAACAACTGAAACACCATGGCGATCTCGCGGCGCTGCGGCGCCAGTTCCCGGTCGCTCATCAGGCGTAAACGCTTGCCATCCTTGACCTGCCCGATCAACTCGGCCCCCAGCCAGATCTCGCCACTGGTAGGTTTTTCCAGGTAATTGATGCACCGCAGACAGGTGGATTTTCCAGATCCGCTTGGGCCAATCAGCGATAGGGTTTCACCGGGTTTCAACTCCAGACTGATGCCCTTGAGTACTTCCAGATCACCATAGTGCTTGTGTAATTCATGCACGCGCAGCAACGCCGCGCCAGACGGGTTCGACATGTCGGCTCACCTCTTATTGTTGTCGGCCTGGCGATGAGTCGGTGCCGGTGTGTGACCCGTCCCATCGCCTCACACTTACTTGCAGCCAGGCAGCGTCCAGTCCGACGGGCGATCGACACCCTGGCGCAGGTCTTTGCCTTCGGGCATGAACCAGACATCCTGGGTCAGGCCATAACGCGCACCGATCTTGCGCATCTCACAGTTTTTCCAGAGCGTCTGTATCTGCGCATTCACCGCAGCCACCATTTCCGGATTGGCCTTGTTGAAGCCGAACACCACCTGGCCCAAGCCAGTGAGCAATGGGAAGTTCGGGTCGTTGTCGACAAAGGCGTTGAAATGCAGGTCCCATTGCTCGTTGCGGGAAATGGCGTATTGCATGACCGGTGGATCGCCGATCACCGCATCGATGCGTCCGGCAAGCAGATCACGCACAGCCGCGTCAGAGGTGTCGTACAGCGCGACTTGCAGGCCATCGATCTTGCGCATCTCAGGGATGAACGAAAAACCGGTGATGGTGCCGACCTTCTTGCCCTGCAAATCCTTGAGGCTGTTCCAATCGGTCTTCCGGGTCTGGGTGATACCGTTCTTGAAGTAATGGATAGGGTCGCTCAAGGCCATGATTTTCGAGCGTTGCTCGGTCCAGCCCATAGTCCCCGCCATGACATCCACCCGCTTGGACTGTACCGACGCAATCGTCCCTGACCATTCCATCAATGCCGGCTTGATCTTAAGCCCCAGGTTTTCGGAAATTTGTTGAATAATTTCACCGTCATAGCCGACCATTCGACCGTCTTGATATCCTGTGCCCGGCATATCACCACTGAAAGCGATGGTCAGGCTTCCCGGTTCTACCGTTTCCAAGGCGAACACCGGTGCCGCAGCCAGCATAGACAGCATAGACAGCAGAAAACCGGCACAAATACCGGAAAAACGCTGAGTGTTTGATCTCTTCATCGGATGTTCCTCGCTCGTTATAGTGGTGGCAGCAGAACGTTTCGTATGGGCCCATCGTAGTGGGATCGGCGGCATAGACAGTTGGATGCTTTGCACGAATGATTGAACATTTGCGACATTCTGGTGATGAAGAGCCGGCTACGCTTCAGCAAAGTCTGGTGAGCGAGCTCGATCGCGGTCACGCCCGTCATCCGCCCGTCCGCCGCGGCGCCAGCGAGCTGTCCATTGGCATCCTGCTATGGCCCCGCTTCCCGCTACTGTCACTCTCAGGCCTGACCGATGCATTGCGGCATGCCGCCGATACCGGCGATCAAAGCCGCCCCATACGCTGCCAATGGAAAGTACTCGGCACACCCGGGCAAAGAGTCATTTCCAGCAGCGGGCTGGACGTGCCCATCGACAGCGAACTCGCTGCCCCAGAGCACTTCGACTACATCGTGGTCATTGGGGGATTGCTCGATTCCATCGAAGCGGTGCCGAAAACCTATCCCGCGTTCCTGCATCAGGCGGCCGCCGCACAGGTGCCGTTGATCGGCCTGTGCACCGGCAGCTTCGTGCTCGCGCGATATGGCCTGATGGAGGGGCGAACGGCGTGTGTCCACGCCTATCATGGCGACGATTGGAAGCGGCTGTTTCCCTCGTTGCGCTTTGTCATCAACAGAGACTTTCTGATCGACCGAGACCGGATCACCTGCGCAGGCGGTGTTTCAGTGATCGAATTGGCCCTTCACCTGATCGGCCTACATTGCGGGCCGGATCGGGCAAGCAAGGTTGTGCATCAGATGACGGTGGCAAAGAACACGTCCAGCAGCTTCGTCGATCGGCGCAAGGCACTCGGGTACGCCAGCTCGTCCAATCGGCGGCTGCATGAAGCGGTGATGTTGATGGAAAAACACATGGCCGAACCTCTGGAGATCGAGGCCATTGCGCACCTGGTCGGCACCAGTAAACGGCAATTGGAACGCCTGTTCGTCGCTGAAACCAACAACAGCCCCGCCCAGTTCTATCGCCAAGTCCGGCTCAGGTTCGGCCGATGGCTCCTCGTGAGTTCCGACCGTCAGATCGGTGAGATCGCTTTTGAATGCGGCTTCGCGGATGCCCCTCATTTCATTCGACATTTTCAGAGCCTGTTTGGCCTGTCGCCGGGGAAGCTACGCAAGGTCCTGATGCAACAAGATGGAAAATAACGCCGCAAGTTACCCTAACTCTATGTACAACGCCATTCCTGGGGAACCGTGCGCCCGCCTATCTCGTCCTTTTTCAACGACGCTTCGCCCTCTCCAGCTCAGCAATCAAAAAATCCCTGAACGCAGAAACCGCCGCCGGTAAATTGCGTCCTGCCATGCTTTGCAGTTCGATGCGCCGCGCCTGCATGCCCTCATCGAGGATCGGCAAGCATTGCAGTGCCTTGTCCGCCACCTGCTTGTGCAAGGTCATTTCGCTGGCCAGGCTGATACCGCCCTCTTCGCGGACGAAGCTATAGAGCGAGGCAACGTAATTAGTGGTCAACACCGGGTCGAACAACAAGCCCTGTACACCGCAACAGATGTCGAACAGTTGCCGTATCGTGGTGTCGGCCTTGGGGAGCGCAATGGGCCAGGGTTGCAACTCGGCGAGGCTGACAGATTCACGCCCGGCCAAAGGATGGGAATTGGAGACCACGGCAAAAATCGCCCCGCCCAGGACATGTTCGACCTTGATTTCCTTTTGCGGCGTCAGGCTGAAGGTCATCGCCAGATCGGCTTCGCCGGAACGCACCTTCTCCGTCGCTTGCGCAGGCGCACAGACCTCCAATGTGAAATGAATGCCCTGATACTCACGCCTGAACGCACTAATGCTGCTGGGCATGTATTCCAGTGCAAACCCTTCCGAGCAGGCAACATGCACATGACCTCGTTGCAAGCCATGCAGCTCGGTAATTTCCAGCACCACCTGCTCGGCCTCAAGCTGCGACTTGCGCGCATAAGCCGCCAGTCGCGTCCCCGCCTCGCTCAGCACCATGCCTCGGGCACGGCGCTCGAACAGGCTGGCATCCAAGGCCAACTCAAGCTTGGAAATTTGCCGGCTCACCGCGGACGCGGCGACATTCAGCCGTACCGAGGCTTCGCTGATCGATCCGCATCGCGCTACTTCAAGAAAATAGCGCAGTGCCGTGGACTGCACACCATACAGCTGCATTGGCGCCCCCAAGGTTTGCCTTTTCGGCAAAGAAAGTATCGAAATATTATTCTTGTGGCATTGATAGCCTTTCCCTACATTCGAGTCCAGACCAAAAAAAACACGAGCCGATCTTTTTTCCTTCTTTGCGCGTTTGCGATTCGCTGCCCTTTGATTCAACCACTCTCGCCAACGGAGACGACGGCATGGGCATCAAAGGTTTCGCCTGCAGTATTGCGCTGATGGGCCTCATCAGCAGTTTTCCGGCTCATGCCGGTAAAGCCAACGACACCCTGGTTTACGCTTCCGACAGCGAGCCTGAAAACATCAGCCCCTATCACAACGATTTACGCGAGGGCGTGATTCTTGGCCGGCTGATCTGGGACAACCTGATCTACCGCGACCCCAGCAGCGGTGAATACAAACCCATGTTGGCCACCCGCTGGAAACAGGTCGACGACACCACCATCGACTTTGATCTGCGCAAAGACGTCAAATTTCACAACGGCGACGCCTTCACCGCCGACGACGTGGTGTTCACCCTCAACTACGTGGTGTCGCCGGAATCGAAAGTCGTTACCGTGCAAAACGTGGACTGGATCAAGAGCGCCGAAAAAACCGGTGACTACAGCGTCCGCCTGTATTTGAAGAAGCCTTTCCCTCCGGCGCTGGAATACCTGTCCAACGCCGTTCCGATGTTCCCCAAACAGTACTTCGAGAAGGTCGGCCTGGCCGAATTCAGCCGCAAGCCAATCGGGACCGGGCCGTATAAAGCCGTATCGGTGGTGGCTGGCGAAGGCGTCACCATGGAGCTCAACAAGGACTACTTCCCGGACAGTCCACAAGGCAAGCCCCATATCGGTCACCTGAAATTTCGCGTGATCCCGGATGCAGAAACCCGCCTGGCCGAGTTGATGACCGACGGTGTCGATTGGACCTGGCGTGTGACCCCGGATCAGGCAGTCGACCTCAAAGGCATGCCGAACCTGACCGTGAGCAGCGGCGAAACCATGCGCATCGGCTTCCTGATTCTTGATGCTCGGGGCACTTCCTCGGAAAACTCGCCGATGAAGCACCTCAAGGTGCGTCAGGCCATCAACCATGCGATCAACCGCAATGCGCTGGCTACGCAATTGGTGGGCGGCGAAGCCAAACCTTTGCAGGTTGCCTGTTATCCAGGCCAGTTCGGCTGCGATACCACCGCGGCCACGGTCTACGACTATGACCCGGCCAAGGCCAAGGCGCTGCTCGCCGAAGCCGGTTACCCAAATGGCTTCGAAACAGAAATCTTCGCTTATCGCGACCGTGATTACGTCGAAGCCATCATCGGCAACCTGCGTGCTGTGGGCATCAACGCCAAGCTGCGTTACTTGAAGTACGCCGCCCTGCGCGATCAGCAACGTGGCGGCAAGGTGCCGATGTCGTTTCAGGCCTGGGGCTCGTTTTCAATCCTCGACACCTCGGCGTCGGCCGGCACCTGGTTCAAGGGCAATCCGGACGACAACATCAAGGACCCGCAAGTCCAGGGTTGGTTGCAGACCGCCGATAACGCCCTCGACCCGCAAGTGCGCAAGGACAACTACCGCAAGGCGTTGCAGCGCATCAGCGAACAGGCGTACTGGGCGCCGATGTTCAACTACTCGATGAACTACGCCTACACCGCCGAACTCGCGTTCACGCCGTACCCGGATGAGCTGCCGCGTTTCGTTCAGTCCAGTTGGAAGTAATCCGCCACCGGGCGGATTGATCGAGAGGTGCCGTGGCTGCGAACAAACCCGCACCACGGACACCTCCTCACACCTGTCATCCATTGGATATGAGGAAACTTGCCATGCTTGGATTCCTTCTGCGCCGTCTGGGCATCGCTATTTGCGTTGCCATTACCGTGTCGGTGATCAGCTTTTCTCTTTTGCACCTGTCCGGCGACCTGGCCACAGCCATTGGCGGACCGGAAGCCACCAGCGAACAGATCGAACAGATCCGCGTGCAGTACGGTTTGAACAAACCGCTGCCGACCCAGTACTTCAACTGGCTGGGCGATTTGCTGCGGATGGACCTGGGCAACTCTTTTTTCTTTCAGGAGTCGGTCTACAACCTTGTCGCCAGCCGCTTGCCGATTACCCTGGGGTTAGGTGCCATGGCGCTGGCTATCGCCTTGCTAGTGGCGATTCCACTGGGCGTGCTGGCGGCGGTCAAACGCGACACCTGGGTTGATCGACTGGCCTTGAGCATCGCGGTGCTGGGTCAGGCCATGCCAAGTTTCTGGTTTGCGCTGATGTTGATCGTGGTGTTCGCGGTGACGCTCAAATGGCTGCCGGTGTCCGGCAACTCGACCCTGCTGCACTTCGTCATGCCAGCCATCGCCTTGGGCTACTACGCCACGCCGGCAATCATGCGTCTGACCCGCGCAGGCATGCTGGATGTACTCAGTTCCGATTACATCCGCACCGCCCGCGCCAAGGGCCTGCGCCCTGCCCGTGTGCTGTTCAAGCACGCCCTGCGCAACGCCTTGATTCCGGTCGTCGCGCTGGCGGCGGTGGAGTTCGGCTTCATGCTCGGCGGTTCGGTGGTGATCGAAACCGTGTTCTCCCTGCAAGGCATCGGACAACTCGCCTGGGACGCTATCGCCCGTGACGACTTTCCGGTGGTACAGGCCGTGGTCCTGCTGATTGCAGTGATCTACATCATCCTCACCTTGCTGGCCGATGTGCTCAACGCACTGCTCGACCCGCGCATTCGCGTGCGCTAGGAGGCTTACATGAGCACCCCCACGACCCTCGCGATCAATGACTACCTGCCACCCCCGAGCAGCCTGAGCCGAGTACTCGGCAAGAGCTTTCGTCATCGTGGTTTCGCCATCGGCGCGGTGTTGTTGCTGATCATCTTCGCCGGTGCACTGTTCGCGCCGTGGCTGGCACCTTACGACCCTTATGCGCAAGACGTGATGCTGCGCATGAAACCGCCGGTATGGATGGCCAACGGCACCTGGGAATACGTCCTGGGCACCGACAAGCTGGGCCGTGACTACCTGTCGCGACTGCTCTACGGCGCACGTATTTCGCTGTTCATCGGCATTGCGGCGGCGTTGATTTCCGGTTTTATCGGCACCGTCATGGGGCTGTTGGCCGGTTATTACGGCGGCAAGGTCGATGCGTTTATCAGCTACCTGATCACCACCCGGCTGGCGATGCCGGTGGTGATGGTCGCGCTGGCCTCGGCCTCGCTGATGGGCGGCTCACTGAAAGTGGTCATCGTGCTGCTCGGCTGCCTGTTATGGGATCGCTTCGCGGTGGTGGTCAGGGCTTCGGTGCAACAGATTCGCGATGCTGAATATGTGGCCTCGGCCCAAGCGCTTGGCTGCTCGACCCTGCGCATTCTGGTCAGTGAAATTCTGCCCAATCTGGTCGGCGCGCTGATCGTCGTCGCGACGCTGGAAATGGCCCACGCGATCCTGCTGGAGTCGGCCTTGTCGTTCCTCGGGGTTGGCGTGCAACCGCCGACGCCGTCCTGGGGTTTGATGATCGCTGAAGGCAAACCCTACATGTTCTTTTCCCCATGGGTCATCGCCATTCCCGGCGTCGCCCTGATGGTTCTGGTGCTGGGCATCAACCTGGTCGGCGACGGCCTGCGCGATCTGATCCTGCCCGACGGCCGCAATTGATAGAGGGCACCGAACAATGGCACTACTCCATGTTGAAAACCTGCGCGTGGACATCCCCATGGGCAACAGCCCGACGCCAGATGACATGCTGCATGCCGTGCGCGGTCTGGATTTTGAAGTCGAGCGCGGGGAAATGCTGTGTATCGTCGGCGAATCCGGCTGTGGTAAATCCCTGACCTCGCTGGCGCTGATGGACCTGTTGCCCCGCAAGGCCAAACGCACTGCGTCCCGGCTGACGCTGGACGGCATCGACATGCTCGGCCAGAGCGAGCGGCGCATGTGCGACCTGCGCGGTAACCGGCTGGCGATGATCTTCCAGGAACCGATGACCTCGCTGAACCCGGCCTACAGCATTGGCGATCAGCTCAGCGAAGTGCTGACTCAGCATCGCAAGGTGTCACGCAAGGATGCCCTGGCGCGCGCCGCGCAGATGCTGGAGAAAGTCGGTATCAGCAACGCCACCGAACGCTTGCGTCAGTACCCGCATCAACTGTCTGGCGGTTTGCGCCAGCGGGTGATCATCGCCATGGCGCTGATGTGCGAACCGGACCTGATCATCGCGGATGAACCCACCACGGCCCTGGACGTGACCATCCAGGCGCAGATCCTGCGCTTGATCCGCGACATTCAGAAAGAGTTCGGCCTAGCGGTGATCTTCATCACCCACGACCTCGGGCTGGTGGCACGGATCGCCGATCGGGTCGCCGTGATGTATGCCGGGGAAATCGTCGAAACCGCCCCTGCCCTGCAACTGTTCGAAAACCCACAGCATCCGTACACCCGTGGTCTGCTGGCCAGTATTCCAATCCCTGGCCGGACCCAACCGGGTGCGGCGCTGGGTTCGATTCCAGGGCTGGTACCGAGCCTGGTGGGCGAACAGCAAGGTTGTGCGTTCCGCAATCGTTGCGCCCAGGCGATAGCGGCCTGCGCGCAAGACATCCCAGAAGTCGAACAGGACGGCCACATGGCGCGCTGCCTGTTCGCCACACCGGCCCCGGCGCCGATTCGCCTTCAAGAGCGAGCACGGTCATGAAAAAAGACATCGCGTTGGAGCTGTGCGACATCCGTCGCGAGTTTCGGATCAACAAGGGCTTTTTCAAACCCGCCGCCACCCTGAAGGCCGTCGATGGCGTTTCCCTGCGCCTGATGCGTGGCGAGACCCTCGGTCTGGTAGGCGAGTCCGGTTGCGGAAAAAGTACCCTGGCAAAGATGTTGCTCGGTCTGTTACCGCCCACCAGCGGCGATGTGCTGGTTAATGGCAAACATCTAGCGGCGACTGATCGCAAGGCAATGTCCCGGCACATCCAGCCGATATTCCAGGACCCGTATTCCTCGCTGAACCCACGCAAGACGCTGCGCGAAATCGTGACCCTGCCGCTGATCGTGCATGACATTGGCAGCCCCGCCGAGCGGCGCAAGAAGACCGAAGAGATGCTCGATGTGGTCGGCCTGCCCAAACGGGTCATCGACAGCTATCCGAGCCAACTGTCTGGCGGCCAACGGCAACGGGTGGCCATTGCCCGGGCGTTGATCATGCGCCCTGACGTGTTGATCTGCGACGAACCCACCTCGGCGTTGGACGTTTCGGTGCAGGCGCAGATTCTCAACCTGCTGCAAGACCTCAAGCGCGAATTCGGCCTGACCTATCTACTGATCAGCCATAACCTGGCGGTCATCGAACACCTCGCCGACCGGGTCGCGGTGATGTACCTGGGGCGCATCGTCGAAGAACGCACTCGCGAATCGTTGTTCGCCAAACCTGGCCACCCGTATACCCGCGCCTTGCTGGATTCGGTGCTCACACCCGATCCGCGCCTGGGCATTCCCGACATCGGCCTGCACGGTTCCTTCCCCAATCCGATGTCACCGCCGCCCGGTTGCGCCTTCCATCCACGCTGCCCGAGCTGCTTCGCCCCCTGCAAAACGGCCTACCCGGCCAAAGAGCCGATTATCGGCGGCAACGTGCGTTGTCACCTTCACGACAATCCTGCCCAAACACTGGAGCTCGTCCACTCATGAGTCGTTCACTGGCCATCAGCAACACCACAGAGCAATTTGATAACGGCGCATTTTTCAATCTGCTCGAACGTAGCGTCGCCTTGCACACCGAAAGCCAGGCAACGGACAGCCGGCCCGAGTTGTATCGCTACCTCAATGACTTCATCACCCCGCATGTCGAGGCGATGGGCTTCAGCGTCAAGATCTACGACAACCCGGTGGCAGAGCGCGGCCCCTTCATGATCGCCACGCGCATCGAACATCCAGAACTGCCGACCGTGCTCAGCTACGGCCACGGTGATGTGGTGCGCGGCTATGAAGCGCAGTGGCGTGAAGGCCTGTCGCCGTGGCAGGTCGTTGCTGAAGGCGATCGCTGGTACGGCCGCGGCACGGCGGATAACAAAGGCCAGCACCTGATCAACCTGACCGCGCTGGAGCAAACGCTCAAGGCGCGCGACGGCAAGCTGGGTTTCAACGTCAAATTGCTGCTGGAAATGGGCGAGGAAGAAGGCTCACCGGGCTTGAATGCATTCTGTGCCGCGCACAGTAAAGAGCTTGCCGCGGATATTTTCATCGCCTCGGACGGCCCGCGCCTGGCGGCCTCACGACCGACGATTTTTCTCGGTTCACGCGGGGTGTTCAACTTCGAGCTGGTGGTCAATTTGCGCGAAGGCGCTCATCACTCTGGCAACTGGGGCGGGTTGCTGGCCAACCCTGGCATCATTCTGGCCAATGCCATCGCGAGCATGGTCGATGAACACGGGCGGGTGAAAGTGGCGGGGCTGATGCCCGAGACACTGCCTGAGCCGGTTCGCCAGGCACTGGCCGATATCGACGTCGGTGGCGGACCGGGCGATCCGCAGATCGACGCCAACTGGGGCAACCCGGAACTCTCGCTGAGCGAAAAAGTGTTCGGCTGGAACACCCTCGACGTCATCGCCTTCAAGACCGGCAACCCGGACGCCCCCGTGCACGCGATCCCCGGCAAGGCCAACGCCCATTGCCATATCCGCTTCGTGGTGAACAGCGACTACACGACGTTCATCCCGGCGGTGCGCGCCCACCTGGATGCTCATGGTTTCAGCAATGTCGAGGTCAAGCAAAGCCGCATCGACGTGATGCATGCCACTCGGCTGGACCCGCAAAGCCCCTGGGTCAATTGGGCGCTCAGCTCCTTGGCCCAGACCACCGGCAAAAAACCTGCGCTGCTGCCAAACCTCGGTGGCTCGCTGCCCAACGATGTGTTCGCGGACGTGCTCGGCCTGCCCACATTGTGGGTGCCGCACTCGTACCCGGCCTGCTCGCAACATGCGCCGAACGAGCACTTGCTGGCACCGGTGGTCAAGGAAAGCCTGCAAATCATGGCCGGGCTATTCTGGGACCTGGGCAACGATGCGGCACGCCTGACCCAAGAACATCAGTTGCGGGAGCAGGCACAATGAGCGCCACGCCACAACAGGCGCTGGACTGGCTTGCCGACCAGCGCCAGGCCATGGAAGCGCTGCTGCAGCGTCTCGTCGACACCGACTCCAACAGCTATGACAAAGCGGGCGTCGACGCAGTGGGCGCGCTGCTCGCGGCTGAACTGGAAGCCGACGGCATCCTGCTCAAGCGCATGCCGGTGGAGGGTTTTGGCGACGTGCTACTGGCCGAAGTACCAGGCGAATCTGGAAAGCCAGTGTTGCTGCTGGGCCATCGCGACACGGTGTTCCCCAAAGGCACCACCACGACGCGCGGCTACAGCTGCGATGGCAACCTCGCCTTTGGCCCCGGCGTCGCCGACATGAAAGGCGGCCTGGTGCTCAATTGCTTTGCGCTCAAGGCACTCAAGCGCGCTGGGGCGTTGCCCTATCCGGTGCAGGTTCTGTACAGCGGTGACGAAGAAATTGGCTCCGGTAGCGCCAGAATCCATATCGAACACGCCGCCCGTGCCGCCCGCGCCGTGCTCAATACCGAACCCGGTCGGGCCAGCGGTAACGTGGTCAGCGCCCGCAAAGGTGGCGCCACGCTGATCATCGAAGTCAGCGGTCGCGCGGCGCATGCCGGGGTCAACCATGCCGACGGAGCCAGCGCCATCGAGGCCCTGGCACGCAAGATCGTCAAGTTGCATGCCTTGACCGATTACCCGGCGGGCATCACCACCAACGTTGGCCTGATATCCGGGGGCACGTCCAGCAACACCGTCGCGCCGAGCGCCTCGGCCCGGCTGGACGTGCGCTTCATCGAACTCAAGCACTGGGACCGGATCTTCAGCGCCATCCAGGCCATCGTCGCCGAAGAAGAACTGATCGGCACCCACGCCATCCTCAAGGAAGCGACGACCTTTCTACCCATGGAAGCCCATCACAGCGAACGGCTGCTGCACATCTACCAACAACAAGCGCTGGCGCTGGGTTTCAGCGTCGAAGGCGAGTTCACCGGCGGTTGCGCCGACTCCGGATTCACCGCCAGCCTGGGCATTCCCACCCTGTGTGGCCTCGGCCCGGTGGGTGGCAAGGTCCACACCGATCGCGAATACCTGGAACTGGACACGCTGGTGCCTCGCGCCCAAGCCTTGGTGGCGACCATTCTGGCTGTTGGCGAGAGCAGTTGAGATAACGGGGCGTCGAGATCAAAGTCCAAAGCAAGAACAAGAGCAGGACACACGTCCAGCCTCTATGTAGCTGAACCACCGCCTTCGCGAGCAAGCCCGCTCCCACAGGGGCCGCGGGTGTTCACAGCATCTGCACACACCACAAAAACCTGTGGGAGCGGGCTTGCTCGCGAAGGCGTCGGCATAGCCAACATCACTTCAAACTGATCCACCGCTTTCGCGAGCAAGCTCGCACATGGACTCGCGGGTGTTCACAGCATCTGCACACACCACAAAAACCTGTGGGAGCGGGCTTGCTCGCGATGAGGCCAGTAAGCCCAACATCCATGTGACTCAACCACCGCTATCGCGAGCAAGCTCGCACATAGACTCGCGGGGGTTCACAGCATCTGCACACGACACAAAAACCTGTGGGAGCGAGCCTGCTCGCGATGAGGCCAGCAAGCCCAACATCCATGTGACTCAACCACCGTCTTCGCGAGCAGGCTCGCTCCCACAGGAGGAAGCTGGTTTCAAGCGTCCCAAGGGGCCACGGCGTCAACGTCAATCGCGTAGCGTTCAATGGCCTGGGCACAGACACTCGCGTCCAGACGCCCCTCATGCACCAGTGAGGTCAGCGCACTCAGGACGATCTGGTGGCGGTCCACTTCGAAGAACCTGCGCAGTTGGTTGCGGGTATCGCTGCGGCCAAACCCGTCGGTGCCGAGCACGGTGTAATGGCCATCGAGATAACTGGCGATCAACTGGGGCAAGGCGCGCACGTAGTCGGTACAGGCAATGATGGGCGCCGAGTCGCGAAGGCATTCTTGAACATGACTGCATTGGGCAGCTTGTCCGGGATGCAGACGATTCCAGCGCTCCACTTCACGAGCATCACGTGCCAACTCGGTGAAGCTGGTAACGCTCCAGACCTGACTGTCGATGCTCCAATCGCTGGCCAACAACTCGGCAGCGGCAATGACTTCGCGCAAGATCGTGCCGGAACCCAGCAACTGCACGGCGCCGCGCGCTTCCTTCACTTCATGCCGGGCAAATGCATACATGCCCTTGATGATCGCCTGTTCGACACCTTCAGGAAGGTTGGGCTGCGGGTAGTTCTCGTTCATCAACGTGACGTAATAAAACTCGTCGACCTGACGCTCCAGCATCTGGCGCATGCCGTGATCCAGAATCACCGCAAATTCACCCGCGAACGCGGGATCGTAGGCACGACAGTTGGGCACCATCGCCGCCATCACGTGGCTGTTACCGTCCTGATGCTGCAAGCCTTCGCCCCCCAGGGTTGTGCGCCCTGCGGTGGCACCGAGCAGGAACCCGCGAGCGCGCTGATCCGCCGCGGCCCAGATCAGGTCGCCGATGCGCTGGAAACCGAACATCGAGTAATAGATGTAAAACGGCAGCATCGGCAGGCCATGCACCGAGTAGCTGGTCGCGGCCGCGACCCAGGAACTGATGGCGCCGGCTTCGCTGATGCCCTCTTCGAGAATCTGCCCGTCCAGGGCTTCTCGATAACTGAGGATCGAACCAATGTCCTCCGGCTCATAACGCTGGCCCACGCTGGAGTAGATGCCGATCTGCTTGAACAGGCTAGCCATGCCGAACGTACGCGCTTCATCCGCCACAATCGGCACGATGCGCGGCCCCAGTTGCTTGTCTCGGAGCAAGCCGCTGAGCATCCGCACGAAGGCCATGGTGGTGGACATTTCCTTGCCTTGGGCGGCGATGGCAAATCCGGCGTAGCTGTCTACGTCGGGCACGGCCAATGACGCGCAGGCCGAAGGTCGCGCAGGCATGTAGCCGCCCAACGCCTGGCGGCGTGCATGCAGGTAGCGCATTTCCGCGCTGTCGTCGCTCGGTTTGAAGAAGCTCAGCGAGGTAGTCTGCTCATCGGTCAATGGCAGGTTGAAACGGTTGCGGAACGCGATCAACGCCTCATTATCGAGTTTCTTCTGCTGGTGCACAGTCATCTTGCCCTGCCCGGCGTCGCCCATGCCGAAGCCCTTCTTGGTCTGGGCCAGGATCACCGTAGGTTTCTTGCCCTCGAGCATTGCGCTTTGATACGCGGCAAAGATCTTCACCAGGTCATGACCGCCGCGTTTGAGGCGGTCGATCTGCTCGTCGGTCAGGCCTTCGGCCAAATGCGCCAAGGCCGCGTCCTGGCCGAAGAAATGCTCGCGGTTGAAGCGCCCATCCTTGGCCGCAAACGTCTGGAACTGGCCATCGACCGTGGCCGACAATGCGCGGACCAGCGCACCGTCTTTATCCCGGGCAAACAATCTGTCCCAGTCGGAACCCCACACCAGTTTGATCACGTTCCAGCCCGCACCGCCGAACAATGCCTCGAGCTCGTCGATGATGCGACCGTTGCCACGCACCGGGCCGTCCAGCCGCTGCAGGTTGCAATTGACCACCCAGACCAGGTTATCCAGCTCTTCGCGTGCCGCCAGGGTCAACGCCGACATGCTTTCCGGCTCATCCATTTCACCGTCGCCAAACACCCCCCAGACGGTTCGCCCCGAGGTCTCTTGCAGGCCGCGGTGCTCCAGGTAACGCATGAAACGCGCCTGGTAGATCGAGCTGATCGGACCGATCCCCATGGAGCCCGTCGGGAACTGCCAGAAGTCCGGCATCAACCACGGGTGTGGATAACTCGACAAACCCCGGGCGCCATTGGCGCGCGCGCCGATCTCTTGCCGATAGTGCTGCAGGTCCTTTTCTTCCAGGCGTCCCTCAAGGAACGCCCGGGCATAGACGCCTGGCGCCGAGTGCGGTTGGTAGAACACCAGGTCACCGACGCCGGTTTGGGTGCGCGCCTTGAAGAAATGGTTGAAGCCCACTTCAAACAGATCCGCCGCGCTGGCATAACTGGCAATGTGTCCACCCAATTCGCCGTAGGCGTGATTGGCCCGGGCAACCATCGCCAGGGCATTCCAGCGCATGATCGAGGCCAGACGCTCTTCGATGGCCAGATCGCCTGGAAACATCGGTTGCTGCTCAACACTGATGGTATTGATGTATGGGGTGCCATGGCTGGGCCGCCAGCCGATGTCCGAAGCGTTTGCCACGGCCAGCAGCATGTCGAGGATCTGTTTGGCCCGGCCCGTGCCGCCGTGGGCTGCGACGGAGAGCAATGCCTCACGCCACTCGGTCATTTCTTCATCCTCGGCAGCCTGGCCCGGCCATTGGGCATGGGGAGCGGACAGGTTCATAGGCAACTCCTGCAGGTGTCGGGTATCACTTCAAGGTGGCGCGAATGGCTCACTCGGGCGAGGCTTTTGACCTGCTCAACCGCCGCGATGACGGCATGTTCGGCCGCCTCGTCTGGTGCAACCGGGTAGAGGCATGGCTGACCAATTGAAAGGTCGTGCAAGAAGCGCTCATCAAGTTCACCGAGCACCACAAAATGGCAGTCACGCTTGGCCACTGGCACGCCAACGAGCTTGCCCGGCGCGGTGTTCAGCGTATCGACATGGATCAGTGCAACATTGTCAAAACAGCTGAACCCCTGATGGATCAACTCAATATGATCACTATCAAGTCCGCTCACGATGACCACGATGCGCGTACAACTGGAAGGCTCGCGCATCCACGTCATGGCGTGGGCACGACCCTCGGCGGTTCGGCTCATAAGCTTTGCCTTTTTCCTGTTTCAACAAGCGTATTGACGAGGGCATGGGTTAGATGACGCCGCGCGCCTGCAGCACGCTTTTCGCCAGACTTTGGGTCGCCAATAACACCTCTTCCACCTGGCGATCCATCGCCACCGTGGATGAGGCTATTTCGCCAAGTTCGACGACGCGCAGCGGGTGGCCGCAGACGGATCCCAACCAGGTCAGACCAGAGAACGTACCCACTTCCAGTAAAAAGCTGCCGTGGGGGACAGCGCCTAACAGTTGGCTGGCATAACACACCTCGCCCCCGGCAGACGGCTGCGGGTTGGAGCCGACCCGCAGCCAGTCGACCATCAACGCTTCCGCTTGCTTGACGGCCAGATAAGCCACCTGGTCCCAGTCATCTATCGCCACGTGCAGCTTGTCGATCATGTACTTGGGCAACGCAGCGCTGGTCACGATGACCACCCCGGCATCCGCCGAAGGTTCCTTGATCCAGACTGCGGATTGCGATATCGCATGCATGGCGGTACTCCCGGCGGCTTGATTGCAGCAGCTTGCTCTCGGCGGCGATCCGACGATAAGGCCGTGACATTCAACATTAATGCCGACTCACCCAGCGCTTCGTGAGCAAGCTCGCTCCCACAGGTTATTGGCGTTTAATCAGCCGTTGCGGAACAGGAAGCTGTAGGCGTTCAGCGCAGGTGCCCCGCCCAGGTGCGCATAAAGCACTTTCGAGCCTTCGGGGAACTCGCCGCGGCGGACCATTTCGATCATGCCGTGCATGGATTTGCCTTCATACACCGGGTCGGTCAGCACACCTTCCAGGCTGCCGCACAGGCGAATGGCTTCCAGCGTACCTTCGTTGGGCAAACCGTATTCCGGGTAAGCGAAACGTGTATCGAGCACCACGTCCTCTTCGGTGATCTCGCGACCCAGTTCCACCAGCTCAGCGGTGTGCCGAGCGATACGCAGAATTTGTGCCTTGGTTTTCTCGGGCTTGGCCGAGGCATCAATGCCGATAACGTTCTTCGAACGGCCGTCCGCGGCGAAACCGACGACCATGCCGGCCTGGGTACTGCCGGTCACGGAGCAGACCACGATGTAGTCGAACGTGAACCCCAGTTGTTTTTCCTGCTCCCGCACTTCCTCGGCAAAGCCGACGAACCCCAGCCCGCCGTAAGGGTGTTCGGAACAACCCGCCGGGATCGGGAACGGCTTGCCGCCCCGCTCCTCCACGTCGCTCATGGCCTTCTCCCAGCTGGGCCGAATACCGATGTCGAACCCGGCGGCATCCAGCCGTACGTCCGCGCCCATGATGCGGGACATCTCGATGTTGCCAACGCGGTCATACACGGCGTCGGAGTAGTTCACCCAGTTTTCCTGCACCAGCACGCACTTCATGCCCAGGTGAGCGGCGACGGCAGCGACCTGGCGGGTCTGGTTCGACTGGATCCCGCCGATGGACACCAAGGTGTCGCAGCCCTGTTCGAGGGCCTCAGGAATCAGGTATTCGAGCTTGCGCGTCTTGTTGCCGCCGAAGGCCAGGCCGCTGTTGCAATCTTCGCGTTTGGCATACAACTCGACCTTGCCGCCCAGGTGTTCGCTGAGGCGTTTCAAGGGCGTGATGGGCGAAGGACCGAAGGTCAGCGGATAACGTTTAAAACGATTCAGGTTCATGACTCTGCTCCTCGATTATTGAATATCCAAGCGCCAGGCCGAAAAACAAAGGCTGCATTCCAGGCTCTTTCAGGGGGCTTCGATGAGTTCAATACTAAGAAGAAATCAAAAAATATGTATTGCAAATAATCGCCAAATAAAGAAACATAATTTTCACATAACCAACTAAAACATATTTTTATTGTGTATAAATAAATATGAACGCAACAAATAATCACAGCAAGTCGGGCGAAACAGTCCCAATGCCGCAGCCGCTGGATCGAACCGACCGTGCCATCCTCAAGACCCTGCAGCGAGATGCCTCCATCTCCAACGTGGCGCTTGCAGAGAAGGTGAAATTGAGCGCACCGGCATGCCTGAGACGCGTCGAACGGCTCAAACAGGCCGGCCTGATCAAGAACATCGTTGCACTGCTGGACAATCAAGCGCTGGATGCTGGGATGGTGGTCCTGATCGGCGTGGTGCTGGACCGCTCCACACCGGAGTCCTTCGCCGCATTCGAGGCGGCCGCACAAAAAGTGTCCGGCTGCATGGAATGCCATGTGGTGACGGGGGAATTCGACTACTTCATGTTGATCCGAACCAAGGACAGCAACAGCTTCAACCGGCTCCACGCGGAGCAACTGCTTTACCTGCCCGGGGTTCGTCAGATTCGCTCGTTCATGGGTTTGCGCCAGGTCTTGTCGACCACCCATATCCCCTTTTGAGGCTCAATTTGGCCCGATGTCAGGTTCAACTTACGTCGGCTTGCACGTTGAAACAGCTCGGGTCCCGGTGGGCAGGAAAGTGGAATACCGAGGGTTGGCAGTGGCTGGAAAACTAGCCGGACGGACATTTCTGCCGCCGCACCACCAGCCGCTGGTCTTGTACCGTTGCGATCATCTGTCCAGTCTCGGCGCTAGCCAGCAGACAGTCAGCTATCGCGGGCTCCAGCTCGATCCGCACTCTGCGCACCAAGGCGCGAGCGCCGAAGCGAGAATCATGTTTGCGTCCCAACCAGGCCCGAGCCAGTTCGTCCACTGAAAGCTGGCGATGCGCTCCCAGGCGTTGATTGAGTTTGGCCAGCTCGATATCCAAAAGAGCGTCCAGCCAGCGACCCTCTATAGGGTCGAACACCAGGATACGATCGATGCGATTGAGAAATTCAGGCTCGAAACGCTTGTGCAACGCCCGCTCCAGCAGCGCTGTCTCAGCCTCCGTGAACCAGCCCAACAGACGTCGCCAGCCGCGGTTCAAACGTTGTCTGCGGGTAATGGCCTGACGCGCGCCGATGTTACTGGTCATGAAGATCAGGCTGTTGCGAAAATCCAGAGTGCGACTGCCGCCCGTCAAGGTGAGCTGGCCATTCTCCAGAATTCCCAGCAGGCTGCGCAGTACCTCATCGCTGGCCTTTTCCAGCTCATCGAACAGGACGATACCGGGACGGCTATAGCTGCCTTGGATCAACTCACTGTCGAACAGGCTGACGCCCTCCTTGCTGCCCACATAACCCGGCGGCGCCCCGGTCAGCGCCGCGGCGTAATGTTCCTGGGCCAGGGTCTGCATATCGATGCGGCACAGCGCGTCGGCACGTCCGTGAAGGGCCTGGGCCAGCAAGCGGACGATCTCGGTCTTGCCAACCCCCGTCGGGCCCATGAACAGATTGACCCCGAGCGGGCGCTCTCGCTCGCCGATGTCCACTTTGAGCACCTTGAGTTGCGCCTCGACCGCCGCCAACGCCGCGTCCTGACCGACGATGCGCGCGCGCAGCAGCTCCATCACCTGCTGCGGCTCGAAAATAAAGCGCGAAATCGGCGGGTGTACCTCGGGCGGTCCCGCCGCCGGGATCTGCCGAATCGATGACATGCCTCAGCCCGCCGTCTTTTCTTTGCCGTCGTGGGGCAACTGCCCCACCGGACAGTCCGCCACCCCCACGGTGCGCCGGGTGATTTTTTCCACATCCTCCCGGGCCTTCTGCGCATCCAGAACCCAGGTGCGATAGAACTCGAACGGACAGTCGGCGATACCCTTGTCACCATCGCCTGAATCGTAGAGGCCGGTGTAGCCACGGTGAAGCAGCTTGAACAAATGGTTCTGCGACTGATCGTTGGCCCGGGCATCGCGTATCTGCGAGATCGACAATTGGGCGTACTGGATGCCCATTTCCTCCTCCCCACACTCGCCCAGGGTCCGCCCGTCGAAACCGATGATCGCCGAGTGTCCGAAGTATGAATACACCCCGTCGAAGCCGGCGGCGTTGGCCACCGCGACGTAGCAGTTGTTGGCCCAGGCCATGCTCTTGGACATTTGCACCTGCTGCTCCTTGGCCGGGTACATATAGCCCTGGCAGCGCACGATCAGCTCCGCGCCCTTCATCGCACAGTCGCGCCAGATCTCCGGGTAGTTGCCGTCATCGCAGATGATCAGGCTGATCTTCATGCCCTTGGGGCCGTCGCAGACATAGGTGCGATCACCGGGGTACCAGCCTTCGATGGGGCACCAGGGGATGCACTTGCGATAGCGCTGGACGATCTGCCCGTGATTGTCGATCAGCACCAGGGTGTTGTAAGGCGCCTTGTGCGGATGTTCCTCGTGGCGTTCGCCGGTCAGGGAAAACACGCCCCAGGTATTGGCCTCGCGACAGGCCGCGCCGAAGATGGCGGTCTCTTCGCCGGGAATAGTCGCGGCGGTGGCCATCATCTCGTCACGGTCATAGAGAATGCCCATGGTGCTGTACTCAGGAAACACCACCAGGTCCATGCCCGGCAGCCCCTGTTTCATGCCCTTGATCACTTCGGCGATCTTGTGGGCGTTGTCGATGACCTCAGCCTTGCTGTGCAGGCGCGGCATCTTGTAGTTCACGACAGCAACACCGACGGTATCGGGGCTGCTGGAAATGTCGCCATGGCGCATGAAGAAATCCTCCGTCAGTGACTGATCATCCAGGGTCTTGGCCCGGTCTTGCTCTTGAGTCCCAGGGGATTGGCCTTGCTCGGCACCACCGGTTTGTTCGGGGTACAGCAACCGCAACCCTTGGGATGGCGCCGCTGCTGGTACTCGGCGACGGTCTGCGGCGCGTGGGTGCTGCGCTCATTGGTAGCAATGGCCTGACGCTGACTGCTCGAGAGGCAGTTCAACGCCGGCACCGACAGCTGCAAGCCACCACCAGCGCCGCCACAATAGGGGCACTGGCAAGGCTCGTGGCGCTGGCTCATGGGCCGCAACAGCGTGAAGGTGCCGCAAGCTTGGCACTGGTATTCGTAGGTCGGCATGGTGGGCGTCCTACAGGTCGGGAGCGATGGGCAGGTCGATGCTGCCATCCAGATGCTTGATCGGACCGCTAGCATTGGGGTTGATGTCGAAGTCGAAGATCTCGGTCGGCAGCCACAACGTCGCGCAGGCATTGGGAATGTCCACCACACCGCTGATATGCCCCTGCACCGGCGCCGAGCCCAACAATGCATAACCCTGGGCCGGGGAGTAGCCAAACTTGGTCAGGTAGTTGATCGCATTCAGGCAGGCCTGGCGGTAGGCGACGTTGACGTCCAGGTAATGCTGCTGGCCGCTCTCGTCCACCGAGATGCCTTCGAAGATGAGGTAGTTGTTGTAGTTCGGGGTGATCGGGCTCGGCTTGAACACCGGGTTCTTGATCCCGTACTTGGCCATGCCGCCCTTGATCAGCTCGACCTTCATGTGCACCCAGCCGGCCATCTCGATGGCGCCGCAAAAGGTGATCTCACCGTCACCCTGGCTGAAATGCAGATCGCCCACCGACAACCCGGCGCCATTGACGTAGACCGGGAAGAAGATTTTCGAGCCCCGGGACAGGTCCTTGATATCGCAGTTACCCCCATGCTCGCGCGGTGGCACCGTGCGGGCACCGGTGGCCGCCGCGTCATCGCGGGCCTGGCCCTTGAGCTTGCCCATGTGCGCGGTGGCGGCCAGGGGGGCGTTGGCCAGTGGCGGCACGCGGGTCGGGTTGGTGTCGATCAGTTCCTGCTCACGGCGATTCCAGTCGGCGAGCATCACCGGATCAGGCAGGCAACCAATCAGCCCGGGGTGGATCAGCCCGGCGAAGTTGACCCCTGGGATATGCCGCGAGCGGGTGAACATGCCATTGAAATCCCAGATGGCTTTCTGCGCGCTAGGGAAATGGTCGGTGAGAAAACCGCCACCGTTCTGCCGGGAAAAGAAACCGTTGAACCCCCACTGCGAGTCGGCCTTGGCGCCGATATCCAGCAGGTCGACCACCAGCAGATCACCCGGTTCGGCACCGTGTACGCCCACCGGGCCGGACAGGTAGTGCACGGTAGAGAGGTCGATATCGCGCACATCCGCCGCATCGTCGTTGTTTTTGATCGCCCCGGCGGTCCAGTCATAGGTCTCGAGAATGAAGTCATCTCCCGGCTTGACCCAGCAGGCCATCGGGATGTCTGGATGCCAGCGGTTGTGGATCTGCTCATTCTCGGTGGCAGGCTGGTTGAGGTCGACTTTGATCAACGTATCGGTCATGGCAAAGCTCCTGAACGGTAGGGATGTACAGCGTTAGCAGCAGTCTTCAATGGCGGCGCGAATCGGCCAATACGTCGGATGACGTAGCGCCCCGTGCCGGGGCGGGCCTACACGGAGAGGTAACGGCTGATGGTCGCCTCGTCGACCTTGTCGCGGGTTTCCTCGATGACGAAACGCCCCTTCTCGATCACCAGGAAGCGGTCGGCGATTTCCAGGGTGAACGACAACACCTGTTCGGAGACGACGATGGTCAGGTCGCGCAGGTGGCGGATTTCCTTCAGGGTGCGGGCAATGTCCTTGATGATCGACGGCTGGATGCCCTCGGTGGGCTCATCCAGCAACAGCACCTTGGGCTGGGTCGCCAGCGCCCGGGCAATCGCCAGTTGCTGTTGTTGCCCGCCCGAGAGGTTGCCGCCCTTGCGCGAGCGCATGTCGTGAAGCACCGGGAACAAGGCATAGAGGTCTTCCGGCACCTGGCCTCGGGCCGAGGCCGGCAAGCCGGTCTGGATATTTTCCAGCACCGTCATGCCAGGAAAAATCATCCGCCCCTGGGGCACATAGGCGATGCCGTGCTCGACCCGCTCATGGGTCTCAAGGCTGGAGACCTCACGCCCATCGACGCTGACCTGCCCCTCCCATTGCGGGAGAATACCCATCAGGCTCTTGAACAGCGTGGTCTTGCCCATGCCGTTGCGCCCCATCACGGCGACGATTTCCCGCCGGGCCACGGACAGGTCGAGGTCGTGGAGAATCTGGCTCTGGCCGTAGCCACAGGACAGCTTGTTGACGTTGAACATGCCTGTTTCCTCAATGGCCCAGATAGACTTCAATGACTTTCGGGTTGCTTTGCACCGACTCCATGCTGCCCTCGGCGAGCACTTTGCCCTGGTGCAACACCGTGACCTTGTGGGCGATGCTCTTGACGAATTCCATGTCGTGCTCGATCACCAGCACCGACCGTCCCTGGCTGATGCGCTTGAGCAACTCGGCAGTCTGCACACGCTCGTTGACGCTCATCCCGGCGACGGGTTCGTCGAGCATCAGCAGGTCGGGGTTCTGCATCAGCAGCATGCCGATCTCCAGCCACTGCTTCTGCCCGTGGGAAAGCAAGTCAGCTTGTTGCTCCAGCAACTCGCCGAGAAATATCTCCCCGGCCACCTCTTGCACCCTGGCAATCACCGCTGCGCTGCGCTTGAAGAACAAGGCGCTGAACACCTTGCGCCCGGCGGGGTAGGACATCTCCAGGTTCTCGAACACCGTGAGGTTTTCGTAGATCGACGGGTTCTGGAATTTGCGCCCGACCCCGGCGCGGACGATGTTGTACTCGTGCATCTTGGTCAGCTCCTTTGCGTCGAACTGAATGCTGCCGCTGGTGGCGCGTGTCTTGCCGCAGATCAGGTCGAGCAAGGTGGTCTTGCCCGCACCGTTGGGGCCGATCACCACCCGCACTTCATTGCGATCGATATAGAGATTGAGATCGTCCACCGCCTTGAAACCATCGAAAGACACCGTCAGCCCCTCGATAGCCAGCACCGGCTTGTTCATCTGAAAACCGACGGCGGTCATGGCTGTGTCTCCAGGGAAGCACGCTCGGGGGCTGGGGTGGTCGGTTCGATACGGGGGGCTGGCGGCGGCAAGGGCGCGTCCACCGGTAGCCGGCGCGGGGTGCGCCGCAACCAGCGAGCCAGGGCCTGGCGACCATAGCTGTCCCAGAGCCCGGCCAGGCCATTGGGGAAGTACATGACCACGGCAATGAACAACCCACCCATCAGGTACAGCCACAGCTCGGGAAAGGACTCGGAGAAATAGGTCTTGCCGTAGTTGACCAGCAAGGCTCCATACACCGCGCCGAGCAGCGACATGCGCCCGCCGACTGCGGTGAAAATCACCATCTCGATGGACGGCACGATGCCGACGAACGACGGCGACATGAAGCCCACCTGCAAGGCGAACATCGCACCGCCGATGGCCGAGAATCCGGCGGCGATACAGAACACGAAGATCTTGAAGGCGGCCACGTCGTAACCGGAAAAGCGCACCCGCTCCTCCTTGTCGCGCATGGCCATCAGCAACCGCCCCAGCTTGGAAGCGAGAACAAAACGACCAATGAAAATGCAGCCGAACAGTAACCCCGCATTAATGAAATACAGCACCAGCTTGGCGCTGTCGGTGCGCAGGTCCCAGCCGAGCAAGGTCTTGAGGTCGGTGATGCCGTTGACCCCACCGCTCAAGCCCTGTTGGCCGACAATCAGCACCGTCAGGATCAGCGCAATGGCCTGGGTGACGATGGAGAAATACACATCCCCGACCCGTCGCTTGAACAACGCCACGCCAATGATAAAAGCCAGCAGCACCGGCACCAGGATGACCGCCAGCAGCGTGAAGCTGAAGCTGTGGAACGGCACCCAGAGCCACGGCAACTCGGTGATCTGGTTCCAGTCCATGAAGTCTGGAATTCCCGGTGTGGTCTGGATCTTGGTGCTGACCGGGTCGGAGGCTTCCAGCTTGAGGAACATCGCCATGCAATAGCCGCCGACACCGAAAAACACCCCCTGCCCCAAACTCAGAATGCCGCCATACCCCCAGCACAACACCAGGCCGACCGCGACAAAGGCGTAGGTCAGATATTTGCCGACCATGTTCAGGCGAAAGGCATCCAGGGTCAGCGGGAACACCACGAAAATCAGCAGCGCCAACAGCGCCACGCCGAGCAGGTTCGGCTTGCCCGCCAGCATCTTGTCTAGAACGTTCATCGGCTCGCCTCTACTTGCGCACTTTGATGGAGAACAGCCCCTGGGGGCGCAGCATCAGAATCAGGATGACCCCGGAGAGGGTCAGCACCTTGGCCATCGAGCCGCTCAGGAAGAACTCCGAGATCGATTGCGTCTGGGCAATCACGAACGCGGACGCGATGGTGCCGAACAGGCTTTGCGCACCGCCGAAGACCACCACCAGGAAGGTGTCGACGATGTACTGCGAGCCGGCGGTGGGCCCGGTGGAACCGATGGTGGTGAACGCCGCGCCCGCCACGCCGGCCACACCGCAACCCAGGGCAAACGTCATGCGGTCGACCTTGCGGGTGTTGATGCCCACTGCCCGGCTCATCACCCGGTTCTGCACAGTGGCCCGCACATGCAGTCCCCAGCGTGAACGGTAAAGCAACACAAAAATGCCCGCCGTCAGCAGCAAGGTCAGGGCCATCATGAACAGGCCGTTGCGCGGAATCTCGATAGCGTCCGTCAGGTTGAACGAGCCCATCAGCCACTCCGGAGGTGTGGCGCTGACTTCACGGGCACCGAACACTGAACGGAAGGTCTGCTGCATGACCAGGGACAAGCCCCAGGTTGCCAGCAGCGTGTCCAGTGGGCGTTTGTAGAGCCGGCTGATCATCGCCCACTCCACCAGCCAGCCGATGGCGCCGGCAACCAGGAACGACAGGGCGATGGCGAAGAAAAAATAATAGGGCCCGAACGCCGGGGCGAAATGGCTGGTCAGGCTCGAACAGACATAGGTGGTATAGGCACCTATGGTGAGGAACTCGCCGTGGGCCATGTTGATGACCCCCATTTGCCCGAAGATGATCGCCAGTCCCAATGCCATCAACAGCAGCACACAGAACACGGACAAGCCGTTGAACCCCTGCATTGCCGCGATGGCACCAAACTCCGATAGCCATTCCATGATGAGGGTCTCCTGCTGGGAAGATGGCAGTAAGCAAGCCGCACCGGCGCCAAGCCCGGCTCTTGCAGGAGCCCGGCCGCCGCCGATGAGGCCCGAGCGTTATTGGTAACCTTTAGGGAACGGATTCGGCTCGATCAGACCCGACTCGTAGACCACCTTGAACTGGCCATCGGGCTGTACCTCACCGATACGGGTCTTGCTCCACAGGTGATGGTTTTCATGCACTTTCACGTCGCCTTCAGGCGCGGTTGTCAGTTCGATAGCCGGTGAGGCCGCCACCACTTTGTCGACGTCAAAGCTGCCGGCTTTCTCCACCGCGGCCTTCCACAACCATGGCCCCAGATAGGCCGCCTGGGTCACATCGCCGATCACCGCATCCTTGCCGTACCGGGCCTTGAAGGCTTCGACGAACGCCTTGTTGTTGGGGTTGTCCAGGCTCTGGAAGTACTTCATCGAGGCATAGAACCCGGCCATGTTCCCGCCGCCGATCCCGAGCAGTTCATCTTCGGTCACCGACAGGGTGAGCAAGGTCTGCTTGGCCGCGTTGACGCCCGCGGCATTGAGTTGCTTGTAGAACGCCACGTTGGAACCGCCGACCACGGCAGCGAACACCACGTCGGGTTTCTTCAGCTTGACCTTGTTGATCAGCGAGCCGAACTGAGTGTTGCCCAGCGGGTAGTAGTCTTCCCCGACCACCTCACCGTGCAGCACGTTTTCAATGTGCTTGCGCGCGATCTTCATTGAGGTACGCGGCCAGATGTAGTCCGAGCCCACTAGGTAAAAAGTCTTCGCGCCCTTGGTCTTGGCGATCCAGTCGAGGCTGGCAAGGATCTGCTGGGTGGCTTCCTGGCCGGTGTAGATCACGTTCTTGGACTGCTCCAGCCCTTCATAGAACGTCGGGTAGTAGAGCAGGCCGTTTTCCTTCTCGAAGATCGGCAGCACGGCCTTGCGCGAGGCCGAAGTCCAGCAGCCGAACACCGTCGCCACCTTGTCATTGACCAGCAACTTCTTGGCCTTCTCGGCGAAAGTCGGCCAGTCGGACGCGCCGTCTTCCTGGATCACCTTGATCTGCCGGCCGAGGATGCCGCCCGAGGCGTTGATCTGCTCAATGGCCAGGCGTTCGGCCTGGATGGAGCCGGTTTCGGAAATTGCCATGGTCCCGGTGGCCGAGTGCAATTGGCCGACCGTGACTTCGGTCGGGGTCACGGCCAGACCGGTGCTGTTGGCCTCATCCGCCAGGACACCCTGGCTGAACACACTGGCGGCCAGTAACGACAGGGCCGCTGCTCCCAGCGCCAGACGGCGCGGCAACAGACCTTGGGTGCGGATCAATCGTGGTTCCATGCTGCTACTCCTCTGCGGTGGCGCTGCGGGTTCGCCCTGGGGGCGGCCAGCAACGGTGATGGCATCAGCATGGCGGCGCGGAGCGGCAGCCGGTATACGCAGCCTGACGTAAAGGCATACGTCATTTGACGTAGGGAAAATCGCACAAAGCTGGTGCAGGCTAGCGCTCCGGGCCCATGCCACCTTGCTCCCTCACGCGCGGGCACGCGCATGGGCAGCCGTCGACGCAACCCGGCGGCCCGAGGCATGGAAATTGCTCAATTTTTCACCAGCGCAACACCCGCCAGGCATGGAGCGCCTTGACCGCAGGAGGCTTTTACCGTGCTACCACCCGGCACCCAGCGCATCGCCAAGATCCGTCGTGACTACAACCGATGGGTCGCCGACGAGACCATGGAGGACTACGCCCTGCGCTACACGCCAAAGTCCTTTCGCAAGTGGTCGGAGCTGCGTATCGCCAACACCGCCCTGGGTGCGGTGTCGTTCCTGGCGCTGGAAGCCATCGGCGGGGTGCTGGCCTTGAGTTACGGCTTCACCAACACGTTCTGGGCGATTCTCGCGGTGAGCCTGGTGATTTTCTTCACCGGCCTGCCGATCAGTTACTACGCCGCCCGTTACGGCGTCGACATGGACTTGCTGACCCGTGGCGCCGGTTTCGGCTATATCGGCTCGACCATCACCTCGCTGATCTACGCCAGTTTCACCTTCCTGTTCTTCGCCCTGGAAGCGGCGATCATGGCCCTGGCGCTCGAGCTGTATTTTCATATTCCACTGGCCTTCGCCTATGTGATCTGCTCGCTGCTGGTGATTCCGCTGGTGGCCTACGGGGTGACCCTGATCAGCCGCCTGCAACTCTGGACTCAGCCACTGTGGCTGGTTCTGCTGGTGCTGCCCTATCTGTTCGTGCTGGCAAAAAATCCCCAGGCCTTCAGCGACTGGACCAGCTTTTTGGGGCGCAGTGCCAGCGGCGGCGACTTCAATCTGCTGGAATTTTTCGCGGCCTGTACCGTGGCCCTTTCGCTGGTGACGCAGATCGGTGAACAGGTCGATTACCTGCGTTTTCTGCCAGAGAAAAACGCCGCCAACCGCAAACGCTGGTGGGCCGCCCTGCTCTGCGCCGGGCCCGGATGGATCATTCCCGGCGCCTTGAAAATGGCCGCTGGAGCCTTCCTGGCCTTTCTCGCCCTGCAACACGAAATTCCCATGGAGCGTGCCGCCGAACCGACCCAGATGTACCTGGTGGCCTTCAGTTACGTCTTCTCCTCGCCGGAATGGGCCTTGGGCGCCATGGTGCTGTTTGTGTTCGTCTCACAGATGAAGATCAACCTGACCAACGCCTACGCCGGCTCACTCGCCTGGTCGAATTTCTTTGCCCGGGTAACCCACAGTCACCCGGGTCGCGTGGTATGGCTGGTGTTCAATGTGGCGATTGCGTTAATGCTGATGGAACTGGGCGTGTTCGACGTCATCGACCAGGTGCTCGGCCTCTACGCCAATATCGCCACCGCCTGGATCGGCTGTGTGGTCGCGGACCTGGTAATCAACAAACCTTTGGGGTTGTCGCCCAAACACATCGAGTTCAAGCGCGCGCACCTTTACGACATCAACCCGGTGGGTGTCGGCGCGATGCTGATTGCCTCGCTGCTGTCGATTCTCGCCCACTTCGGTCTGTTCGGTGCCCTGGCTCAGGCCGCCCCACCCTTTGTCGCCCTGGGTGCCGCGTTGATCATGGTGCCGCTGCTGGCCTGGGCGACGGGCAGTCGTTATTACATCGCCCGTGCCAGCGACCCATTGTTGTTGCACCCGGTAGAAGCGGGTACGCAGATCACCTGCGGCCTGTGCAGCAACTCGTTTGAGAGCGCCGACATGGCGTTCTGTCCGGCCTACAGCACGCCCATCTGCTCGCTGTGCTGTTCGCTGGACGCGCGTTGCGGCGATCGTTGCAAACCCCAGGGGCGTCTGTCCGCGCAGTTCGAGTCGCTGTTGCGCTGGTTGCTGCCCAACAGCATGGTGCCCCGCCTGCACACGCGGCTGATGCATTACCTGGGCCTGTTGCTGGTGCTGATCCTGATGCTCAGCGGGGCCCTCGCGCTGATCTACAGCCAGGCCTCTGGAGGCTTGCCCCATTCGGCGCCGCTGTACCAGGCGTTTTTCAAGGCTTTCCTGACCCTCTCAATGTTGGCGGCGATTCTCGCCTGGTGGATCGTCCTGACCCGGGAAAGCCGCCATGTGGCCCAGGAGGAATCGACCCGCCAGACCCAGTTGCTGATGCAGGAAATCGCCGCGCACCGCGTCACTGACCAGGCCCTGCAGGATGCCAAGGAGGCCTCCGAGGCAGCCAATGCGGCCAAGAGTCGCTACATCACCGGGCTGTCCCATGAGTTGCGCACGCCGCTCAACAGCATCCTGGGCTTTACCCAGAACCTGCAACGCGACGCGGCGATGCCGGAGCAGCATCAGGATGCCCTGGCGACCATTCTGCGCAGCGGCTCGCACCTGCTGTCGTTGATTGACGGCCTGCTCGACGTGGCCAAGATCGAGGCCGGCAAACTGCGCCTGGAACTGACGGAAATCCCCTTCCCGGAGCTGATCCACGACCTGGAACTGATGTTCACCCCGCAGGCCGAGGAAAAAGGCCTGCGCTTTCGCCTGGAACTGATCGGCAAGATGCCGGCGGTGGTGCGGGGTGACGAGAAACGGGTGCGGCAGATCCTGATCAACCTGCTGGGCAACGCGGTCAATTTCACTGACAGCGGTGAGGTCTGCTTGCGGGTCAGTTACATGCGCGAAACGGCGACCTTCGAGGTCATCGACACAGGGATCGGCATAGACCCCGAGCATATCGAACGGATCTTCCAGCCGTTCGAACGTGGCGACCTGATGCGCCAGGACAAGGGCGTCGGCCTCGGTCTGACCATCACCCGCATGCTCACCTCGCTGATGGGCGGTGAATTGCAGGTCAAGAGCCAGCAGGACCAGGGCACCTGCTTCCAGGTGCGGCTGTTTCTCTCCCAGGTGCGCGCGCCCCAGGCGGTGGTCCATGTCGAGCACGACATCATCGGCTACCAGGGGCCACCGCGTCGTGTGCTGGTGGTGGACGATCATGTCGACCATCGCAAGGTGCTCACCGGCATGCTCACACCGCTGGGTTTTGAGGTCGTGCAAGCGAGCAACGGCCAGGAAGCCATTCGCCAGGTGGCACTGCTGGGGCCGGACCTGATCCTGATGGACCTGTCGATGCCGACCATGGATGGCTGGGAAACCAGCCGCCTGATTCGCCGCAACGGGTTGTCCAACGTTCCGATCATCGTGATCTCGGCCAATGCCTTCAACGACGAACGCAACCTGGCCAGTGCCTGCAACGACTATCTGGCCAAACCCGTGCGCACGCCGGAGTTGCTGGAGCGCATCCAGGCGCAACTTGACCTGCAGTGGGTGCGGCGTGAAAGGCCTGCGTCCGCGGCACTCCCCGCACACTGGGTCTTACCCTCACACCCGGACCTTGTCACCCTCGGCGAGCTCAGCGCCATGGGCTATGTCCGTGGGTTACAGGAAAAGCTCGACAGCATCCAGGCCGAGACACCGCAGACGGCAGCGTTTATCGGGACACTGCGCAAGTTGCTGAAGAACTTTCGCCTGGACGAAATCAACCGCGCCCTCAAGGAGGCAGAAGATGAATGCACTGACCACAGTCGCTGAACCCGGTGTTGTGCTGATTGTGGATGACACCCCGGACAACCTCGCCCTGCTCTCCGACGCGCTGAACGATGCCGGCTATATGGTGTTGGTGGCCCTTGACGGGCTAAGTGCGTTGAACCGTATCGAGCGTCGACGCCCGGATCTGATCCTGCTGGACGCAATGATGCCGGGCCTGGATGGCTTCGAGACCTGTCGGCGGATCAAGGCGCAACCCCAGAGCGCTGATATCCCGGTGCTGTTCATGACCGCGCTGACGGAAAGCTGCCATGTGGTTCAGGGTTTTGAAGTGGGTGGTAGCGACTACGTGACCAAGCCGATCCAGATCGACGAAGTGTTGGCGCGGGTCGCCGCGCACCTGCGCACTTCGCGCATTCTGCATTCTGCCCGTGCGGCGTCGCAGCCAGTGGCGGCCTTGAGCCTGAACGACGAACCGGCCAGCCAGGTGTTGTCGGCACGCTTTCAACTGACGGGGCGAGAGGTTGAAGTGCTGCGCTGGGTGGCCTGCGGGAAAACCAATCGCGACATCGGCACCATCCTGGATTTGAGCCCACGTACGGTGAACAAGCATCTGGAGCATGTGTATATCAAGCTGGGGGTGGAGACGCGTACAGCGGCAACGTCGGTGGTGCTTTCGGCGATGACTGAGCACCGACGGACGTAGCGCATTTACGTGAGCCTGGCGGCGACATCCACGGCTACCGAAGGCTGGTCTGGCGCGTCCAGTTGATGCCTCTCTAATGCGATGACACATAGATAGACGGCGTGGCAGGCGCGGGCAACGCATAAGTCGCCTTCATCCACTCGATCTCGGCCTGGGGGGTACGGCCAAAGAAGCGCTTGAACTCACGGCTGAATTGCGACGCACTTTCGTAGCCCACGTTGAACGCCGCTGCCGAAGCGCTCATGGCATTGCGTAGCATCAGCAGGCGTGCCTGGTGCAGGCGCGTCGACTTCAAGTACTGCATGGGCGAGGAGTCGGTCACGCTGCGAAAGTGCAGGTGAAAGTTGGGCACGCTCATGCCGGCCTCATGGGCAAGTGACTCGACGTCCAGACGCTCCTGGTAGCTGCTGTGGATTTTGCGAATCACGCGAGCGATCTTACCGAAGTGCCCCTGGCGATTAAGCGCGGCATGCATTGAGCCGCCCTGCTCGCCAGTGAGGATGCGGTAGTAGATTTCTCGTACCAGTGACGGCCCGAGTATTTGCGCGTCACCCGGACGACTCATGGCTTCAAGAAAACGCAGCGTCGAGGCACGCAGCCGGTCATCCATGGGCGAGGCATACATGCCCTTGGGCAGGGCATCACTTGGGCCCAGCACCTCATCGACTTGCAATATCAACTCGCTGGCCAGCTGAAAGTCGAGCCGCATGTAGATCGCCAGCATGGGCTCGGCAGCGCTGGCGTCGGTCTCCATGGTGAAGGGCACGGGGACGGACACCACCAGATAATGCTGGGCGTCATACACGTAGACGTCTTCCCCCAGATAGCCGCGCTTGCGCCCCTGACACAGGATGACGATGCCCGGGTCATACAAGACCGGCGTGCGGGTCAGTGGCCGGTTCGAACGCAGAAAGCGGATGTCGTCCAGCGCGCTCAGGTTGTAGCCCTCGACCGGCGCGAGCTGCTCCATCAACTGCACCATGCGCAAGGTGTGTGGATCGGTCGGCGTCATCATTGCCCCCTTTGCTGGCCGCTCAACCGTCAGTCGAGCGGGTCAGCGCCTCCCATCGGTCAATCTCACTGGCCGTTCGAGTCAATTTGTCACGCACCAGGTTCAACGCGTCACTGCCCAACAACAAGTGCGCCGGTGGCGTCGGGCTGGCGATGACCTGCAACATTGCTTGGGCAGCCTTGCGCGGGTCGCCGAGCTGTTTACCGCTTTTCTCTTCCCGCGCTTTACGCACCGGGTCGAAACTGGCGTCATAGTCGGCAATGCTGCGCGGCGTGCGCTGCATCGAACGACCTGCCCAGTCAGTGCGAAACGAGCCGGGCGCCACGGCGGTCACGAAGATGTTGAACGGCAGCAATTCCTGGCTCAGCGTATCGGAGATACCTTCCAGCGCAAACTTGCTCGCACAGTAGTAGGCAATACCCGGCATCGTGATGGTTCCGCCCATCGAGGTGATATTGAGAATATGACCGGCACGACGTTTGCGGAAATACGGCACGAAGGCCTTGGTCACCGCCACCGCGCCGAACACGTTGACGTCGAACTGGCGGCGCATCTCTTCCAACGGCGACTCTTCGAAGATGCCCTCATGGCCATAGCCGGCATTGTTGACCAGCACATCGACCGGGCCGTGGCTGGCTTGTGTGGAAGCGACAACGCTGTCGATCCGCTCGAAGTCAGTGACATCCAGGATCACGCCATGGGCATGATCCGGGGACAGTGCCTCGAAGGCCTGCAACGCCGCTTCACTGCGCACGGTGCCGATGACTCGATGGCCCTCCGCAAGCGCTTCCCGCGCCAGGGCGTTGCCCAGGCCGCTGCTGACGCCGGTGATGAATAGGGTTTTTCTGCTGCTCATGGCGAGCCTCCAATAAGGTGGGTGCAAGGCCATGGTAGCGAGGCAGAACCGGGGCCCCTATGCCGGTTTGCCTTGCAGCATTGCCTATTCCTATCAGGACTCGAGACCAGGCCCATCTCGAACATCAGGTTCCGCACATTGCCCTGACGTCACCTGTCTGAATATAATGCGATTCATTATCAATTATGTATTTTCCGAGATGCTGATGCGCAGCAACGACACACTGGGCAATGCCGATCTCGCGCTGCTCTATCGCAGCCACCATTCCTGGTTGCACAGCTGGCTGAGCCGGCGCATCGGATGTCACGAAAGCGCAGCAGATCTGGCGCAGGACACGTTTGTACGCCTGCTCAAATCCCGTCAGATAAGCCCGTTGCGCGAACCCCGGGCTTATCTGAGCAGCATCGCCCGCGGACTGATGATCGATCGCTATCGCCGTCGCGAACTCGAACGCGCCTACTTCGAGAGTCTCGCGCTGCTCCCTCCACAAGCGGCCCCCTCGGAAGAAGAACGGTTGCTGATTCTTGACAGCCTTGAGCGCATCGACCGTCTGCTCGACCTGCTGAAACCGAGAGTTCGCCAGGCTTTTCTACTCGCCCAGCTCGACGGTTTGACCTGCCTGCAAATCGCCGAAAAATTGTGCGTTTCCCGCTCTACGGTTGAACGCGACTTGGCCAAGGCCCTGCAACACTGCTATCGCTTGCGTTATGCCGAACAGTGAAGCGCAGGTGCTGGACCCGGCCGTGGTCGACCAGGCGATCCACTGGCTGGTGCGCCTGCGCTTCAATCCAGCCGACGAGCAAACCCAGCGCACCTTTGAGCACTGGCTGCGGCAGCGTCCTGAGCATTTTTTAGCGTGGCAGCGTGTAGAAGCGCTTGGCGATGACTTCGCGGGCGTTCCACCTGATTTGGCCCGGCACACCCTCAAAGGCGCCCGCTCAGGCATGCATCGGCGCCAAAGCCTGAAGCTACTGGGTGTGCTGGCCACTGTTGGAGGAGCGACCTGGCTGGGCCGCGACTACACACCATTGCCGGCTTTGCTTGCCCAGCAGCACAGCAGAACCGGCGAGCAGAGACGCTTCCAACTCGATGACGGCAGCCTTATCCAGCTCAATAGCGACAGTGCGGTCGACAGCTATTTCAACGAACAGCGGCGCCTGATCGTTCTGCGGCGCGGCGAAATCATCGTGAATACCGGCGCCGATGCGGGCTCAGCTCAACCGCGTCCTTTCTGGGTACAAACCCGCGACGCAATCATAAGCACCCAGAACGCCCGGTTCCTGGCATACGAGCGTGACGACGGGACCCTTCTGGCGGTGCAGCGCGGCGCAGTCAGCGTATTTCCCGGATCCAGCCAAACCCTTTCGGTTAACAACACTGTCCAGGCCGGCAATCAGCGGCTGTTCACCTCAAATGGCGTTCGTGAGTTCAAGGATAACGGCCTGGATGTATGGAGCTGGAGTGACGGGGTGATCAGCGCACGCCATATGCGCCTCGGTGATTTCATTGGGGCCTTGTCGCGCTATCGGCCCGGCCTGTTGCGATGCGCCGAAGAAGTCGCGGACCTGCGCGTTTCCGGGACCTTTCAACTCGCCGACACCGATCAGGTACTGGCATTGGTGGCGCAGTCACTGCACTTACGGATTGATTATCGAACCCAATATTGGGTGACGTTGAGCGCCGCCAGCTAAGCCCTTTTCCGTCGCGCGCCAACACCAAATAAAAATGAGGTGATTTCTCATTCTCGTTCGGCATGTAAGAAAGGCTGAAATACAGGCCGATCTGCCGATCCCCTTTCTTGGAGCGAGTAAATGAGTTCGTCCCCGGTTCCACAGCGCCACCGACTGAATCGAGCCATACACGGTGCGATCTTTGGCGTCATTGTCAGCAGCTACGCGCTACCGTCTCTGGCGCAATCCTCGAGCGTTGATCAGGCCCATCAGGTTCACTCGTGGAACATTCCTGCCGGCCCATTGGCACCGGCGCTTGACCGCTTTGCGCGCGAGGCGGGCATCAGTCTTTCCTTCGATGCGTCAAGCGTAGCGAACCGCAATACCCAGGGCGTGAGCGGGACACTCGATACGCCCCAAGCTCTGTCGTCGTTGTTGCAGGGGAGCGACATCGCGATACAGCAGCAAGGCCCGAACGCTTACTTGCTGACGCCGCAAGCCAGGGCGGACGGCGAACTCGACACCTTTCGCCTCGCGCCCATCCTCGTCAACGCCAAGGCGAGGGTCGACGGTACCGAAGACGCCAACTCGGTGGTCGCCCAGGAACTCTGGGTCGGCGGTAAGGTGGCCACCAGCATCCTCAACACCCCCGCCTCGGTTTCCGTGGTGACCGACAAGGAAATGAAGCAACGCAGCGTGAGCACCACCGAAGAACTGCTGCAATACACGCCGGGGGTTCTTACCGACTATTACGGCACTGACGACCGCAACGATTACTTCCAGATCCGCGGCTTTCAGGCCACGACCTATCGGGACGGCCTGACCCTGGGGTCAATGCGCGGTGTGCGCGAGGAACCTTTTGCCTATGAGCGCGTTGAGGTGATACGCGGGGCCAACTCCACACTGTTCGGCCCGGCTGACCCGGGCGGTTCGGTGAACTTTGTCAGCAAGAAGCCACGCTTCGACAAGTTCGGCCAGGGCTACGTCACCTACGGTTCTTTCGACCATGTCGAAACCGGCATCGATGTCGGGGACTCGCTGAACGAAGAGCAAACCCTGGCCGGTCGCTTCACGGCAAAGATGCAAGACAGTGAACGCGAGTACGACCATTCACAGGACGACAACAAGTTCTTGATGGGCGGCCTGACCTGGGCCCCTACGGACTTCACCTCGGCCTCCGTAATCGTGGACTACCTGAAGACCCAAAGCTCGCCCAACAGCGGCGGTTACCCGCTGGACAAGGAATACGACCGCGACAAGTTCTACGGCGAGCCCAGCTACAATTTCCACGATGTCGAACGCACCAATATCAGCGGCACCTTCAGCCATGATTTCGACAATGGGTTCGTATTGCGCAGCAACCTGCGCTACAGCGAACTGAACGATGATTTCGGTTATGTGTTCCTCAGCGACTCCCCTACCCGCACCGGCACCACGATCCCCCGCTACATTTTTGGCACTGACAGCGAAGCCGAGCAACTGAACGGCAACTTGATGCTGCAATACGATGCCCGCTTCGAAAACATCGACAGCAGCACGTTGGTGGGCGTGGAGTATGGCGACTCTTCGACTGAGGAACGCTCCGTATACGCCACGACAGGATCCATCGACCTGGCCAACCCGGTGTTCACCGGTGTGCCAAGCGCAGTCGCGCCCTACAGCAACAACAAGCTCGATACCAAAACCAAGGCCGTGTTCCTGCAGCAGAACCTGTCCTTCTATGAGCGCTTTATCGTCACCGCCGGTGTGCGCAACGACTCGCTGGATCTGTCCAGTACCGACATCAACAACGTAAAAGAGTCGGATGATTTCTCGGAAACCTCCTATCGCGGCGCGCTGACCTATATCGTCAACGACGAAGTCTCCACCTACGTCAGCATGGTCGAGTCGGTCTCACCGCCAACGGTGGGCGTTGTCCCGAAGACGGGCACACAATATGAAGTGGGTGTGAAATATGCGCCCATCGGTATGGACGCGTTGTTCTCGGCAGCCGTCTACGACCTCACCCAGGAAAATGTCAGCATTGCCGTCGTACTGCCCAGTGGTGTCATCGAGCAGCAAACCGTTGGCGAATCACGTGTGCGCGGGCTGGACCTGGAAGCCAAGGCTGAGTTGACGCCCAACCTGAGCCTGGTCGGTGGCTACTCCTATATGGAGTCCGAAGTATTGCGCGGTACTTTGTACGACGGAAGTTCACTCAAGGGGAATGAGTTCGCCACGGCGCCCAAACACTCCGCTTCGCTGTGGAGCTATTACAACGTACCCAACACGGCTGTCAGCGTCGGCCTGGGTGCCCGGTATGTGGGTGCCTACTACTTCGACGCTGCCAACACCGGCACCAGCGATGGTACGACGCTCTTCGATGCGGCTTTCAACTACAACCTCTTCAAAGGCACTGACCTGGCGATCAACGTCAGCAACCTTCTGGATGAGCAACATGTGGTCGGTTCCGGTACCGCGAACTACTACAACCCGGGCCGCGAAATCACTGCAAAGCTGAGTTACAACTGGTAAGCCAGCCGTTCACGGCCTGATACCGGTCGACCCTCAAATGGCGTAAACCCCGTGGGAGCAAAACCTGCTCCCACGGGTGCGACGCTTGCCGCTTCTCGATCACGAATCAAGGCTTCTCACGCCATTGCCAAGCAAGCTGGGCGACTCTCCGGTGATCTCGCACAGCAGCGCCGTGACCACTTTGCCCTCGACCACGCCTTGCTCTTGCAGAAGCCCCGCCACAGCACAGACAGCAAACCAGTAACGATGCACAAGGCAACTGCAGCGGGCGATGGCCCGTGATTCGGCGTCGAGCAACATGCGTGGGGGCAGCAGGCAGATCAACTCGTGCCCCCGGTCCAGATCGCCACGGCCACTGGTGCTGATCATCCGGTCGGACCTGCCGTGTCGATAGACCGCTTCGGCCACAGGCCCGGCGAAGCAATGGAGCAGGTCGCGCTCAATTGAATCAACCATGGAGGGCAAATATTCAGCAATCCCCCGGGCGGCCAACGCCGGGCGCAGGACCAGATAATCGGCCTCCACCAACCCGTCGGCGTAGTGCGGGTTACCGAGCAGATCGATCATCGGTCCCGCATACGCTTCGTCCCTGGTGCGCACGGTGATGCGTTTTATCGGCAGACCGTTCCACCAAAAAGCCAGGGCGTGGCCGGCTTCGTGGATGGCCGTGCTGCGGGGGCGTTCGTTCATGGTCCGGTCCTCTCCCGTAACCAAGCGCTGGCCCTATCATCTGCCTCGACCGGCAAGCCGGGTAAAAGAATCTGCCTATTACCCATTAATACTGTGGCTATTAGCGATCTGCCACAGAAGAACTAGCCTTGATTCAGCGCTGGCGAAAGCTGGCCAGATCAGACCTGACAAGAGATACGAAAGCGTTCGAAACGTACTGGGCTTGCCGTGGGCCACGATGCGGGTAATCGACGTCGATTGCCGGAAGGCCGAACGATCAATGAGCGAACTGTGAGCCCTGCATCTACGTAGTGATTTTCACCTGTCGCTATAGCGCCCGGCCGGGCTCGATAGCTGGATGAACACGACCAAGGTAGCTCCTCATGGCAAACGAATCGAAATGCCCGTTCAATCATGCTGCCGGTGGTGGCACCACCAACCGTGATTGGTGGCCCAACCAACTGAATCTGAAAATCCTGCACCAGCACTCACCGCTGTCCGACCCCATGGGCGAGGATTTCAATTACGCCCAAGCGTTCAAAAGCCTGGATTTCCAGGCCCTGAAAAATGACCTGAATGCGCTGATGACCGACTCCCAGGACTGGTGGCCGGCGGACTTCGGGCACTACGGGCCGCTCTTTGTGCGCATGGCCTGGCACAGCGCCGGCACCTACCGCACCGGTGACGGGCGCGGTGGCGCGGGCTCCGGCCAGCAGCGTTTTGCGCCCCTCAACAGCTGGCCGGACAACGTCAGCCTCGACAAGGCGCGGCGGCTGCTATGGCCGATCAAACAGAAGTACGGTCGCAACATCTCCTGGGCCGACCTGATCGTGCTCACCGGCAACGTCGCGCTGGAATCCATGGGCTTCAAGACCTTCGGTTTTTCCGGCGGTCGTCCCGACGTCTGGGAGCCGGACGAAGACGTCTATTGGGGTTCCGAAAACAAATGGCTCGGCGGAGACACCCGCTACGGCAAACCGGATAAGGCCGCGATGCAAGATCCCGGCGACGGCCAACTGGTGGCCGAACCTGGCAATGAAGAAAGCCGTACCGACCTGGGGCGCAATCTGGAGAACCCGCTGGCCGCCGTGCAGATGGGCCTGATCTACGTCAACCCGGAAGGTCCCGAGGGGCAACCGGACCCGGTCGCCGCCGGGCTGGACATCCGCGAAACCTTTGGCCGCATGGCAATGAACGATGAAGAAACCGTGGCCCTGATCGCTGGCGGCCACGCCTTCGGCAAGACCCACGGTGCCGGGCCCGCGGACAATGTCGGTGCCGAGCCAGAAGCCGCCGGCCTGGAGCAACAGGGCCTGGGCTGGAAGAACGCATTTGGCACCGGCAAAGGCCCCGATACCATCACCAGTGGCCTGGAAGTGACGTGGACCACCACGCCCACCCGCTGGAGCAACAATTATCTGGAGAACCTGTTCGGTTTCGAGTGGGAGCTGACCAAGAGCCCGGCCGGTGCACACCAGTGGACACCGAAAAACGGTGCTGGCGCCGGCATCATCCCGGACGCCCACGACCCGTCCAAGCGCCGCAACCCAACGATGCTGACCACCGACCTGGCGCTGCGCTTCGACCCGATCTACGAAAAAATCTCCCGGCGTTTCCTGGAGAACCCGGACCAATTGGCCGACGCCTTCGCCCGCGCCTGGTTCAAGTTGATCCACCGCGACATGGGCCCACTCTCGCGCTACCTCGGCCCGGAACTGCCCAACGAAGAGTTGCTCTGGCAAGACCCCATCCCGGCGGTCGACCATGCACTGGTCAACGACAGTGACGTTGCGTCCCTCAAGGACAAACTGCTGGCCTCGGGGCTGTCGGTGCCACAGCTTGTGTCTACGGCGTGGGCGGCTGCGTCCAGCTTCCGAGGTTCCGACAAACGTGGCGGTGCCAACGGCGGACGGCTGCGCCTGGCCCCGCAAAAAGATTGGCCGGCCAACCAGCCGGAACAATTGGCGCAAGTGCTGGCGACTCTGGAAAAGGTCCGCAGCGAGTTCAACGGGGCCCAGGCCGGCGGCAAGAAAATCTCCCTGGCGGACCTGATCGTGCTGGCAGGCAGCGCCGGCATTGAACAGGCGGCGAAAAATGCCGGGCTCAGCGTGACGGTGCCGTTCTCGCCAGGGCGTATGGACGCCAGCCAGGAGCAGACCGACGTCGAGTCGTTCGGCTTTCTTGAACCCATCGCCGATGGTTTTCGCAACTACCTCAAGGGCAGATACCGCGTACCCGCCGAGGCACTGCTGATCGACAAGGCGCAACTGCTGACCCTCAGCGCCCCGGAAATGACCGCACTGATCGGCGGCCTGCGCGTGCTCGATATCAACGTCGGCCACACTCAACATGGGGTTTTCACCCAACGGCCTGGGGCGCTGACCAACGACTTCTTCGTCAACCTGCTCGACATGGGCGTGGAATGGAAACCGCTCTCAGACGACCAGCAGACGTTCGAAGCCCGTGACCGCAAGACCGGTCAAGTCAAATGGACCGGCACGCGGGTCGATCTGGTCTTCGGCTCCAACGCTCAACTGCGGGCCCTGGCCGAAGTCTATGCCAGCTCGGACGCGCAGGAGCAGTTCGTCAACGACTTCATCACGGCGTGGGTCAAGGTGATGAACCTGGATCGGTTTGATCTGAGGTGAGGCTGTCAGGTTCGCAGACAAGCCCTCAATCTGATCCAGGTTGAGGGCTTCGTTCTCTGCTCATTGCAACTCGTCCCCCATGAACTTTTCTTCACCCAACGCTTTGGTGGGATTGGGTAAAGTCCCCTCGCTCATTCAAGAAACTAAGGTTTTAGCCCGCCCTCCCGCGGGCTTTTTTTTGCCTGAAATTCAGGAAAACCCTGAGGCGCACAGCAAAATCTTCAGCAATGCCTGACACCCGGAAATAATCCTTTCAGATCCAGCGCCGGCAGCCGATACAGCCCTGTTACACGTTTTAGCTGGCTCAAAAACAACAATCTTCCAGCGTACCGACAATCAAGCAGCACAACGTTCCTGGAGGAATTTGATGAATAGCTGGTTTGGCAATATTAGCGTCAACATGAAACTGGGCCTGGGCTTTGGCCTGGTGCTGGTACTGACCTGCATCCTGGCACTGACCAGTTGGACCAGCCTGGGAGGGCTGATCGACCGCAGCAACTGGATGAGCGACATCACCAAGCTCAATGCCGGCCTGACCAAGCTTCGGGTCGTGCGCTTGCAATACATGCTGACCAACGGCGACGAGACCGCCGCACAGAATGTGCAAACCACCCTCGATGGTTTCGTCGCGCAACAGAACGCGCTGCTCAGCAGCTTCAAGAGCCCGGAAAACGTCAAGCTGCTCAAGGAGCAGAGCGCGACCATCAGCGCCTATCAAGTGTCCCTGAACAAAATGCGCAACGCCTACCGCACCGGGAACACCGCCCGCGATGCGATGACAGCCAACGCCGGGGTCGCCTATCAACTGATCGAGACGCTCAACACCGACGTGCAGCAAACGCCCTTGAGCGACCAGCGCTTCGAACAATACCAGGCCATCACCGAGGCCAAGCAGACGTTCATGTTGGCCCGCTATGAAGTGCGCGGTTACACCGCCAACAGCAACCCCGAAAACGAACGCAAGGCCGTCGCCCAACTGGACGCCGCCCTCGCTTCGCTCCAACCGCTGAATGCGTATTTCGCCAGCACCCGGCAAGGTGAGCTGCGTCAGCTGGAAGCTGCCCTGACTCAATACCGCAGCTCCGTCCAGGCTTTCACCCTGGCCATTGCCGAGGCGGCGCAGGCCCGCAAGGAAATGACCGACCAGGGCACGACCATCGTCTCCCTGAGCGAACAGCTGTATCAGATCCAGCTCGACCGTCGCGATGCCGAAAGCGCCCAGGCCCGCACCCTGCAACTGGTCAGCACTTTGTTGGCATTGCTGGTAGGCATCATTGCGGCCGTGGTCATCACTCGCCAGATCACCCGACCACTGCGCGAAACCCTGGCCGTGGTCGAACGCATTGCCGGTGGCGACCTGTCGCACACCCCGATTGTCACCCGTCGTGATGAGCTGGGCGTGCTGCAACAGGGCATTGCGCGCATGGGCGTGACCCTGCGCGACTTGATCAGCGGCATCCGTGATGGCGTGACCCAGATCGCCAGCGCCGCCGAACAATTGTCCGCAGTGACCGAGCAGACCAGCGCCGGAGTCAACAGCCAGAAAGTCGAGACCGATCAGGTGGCGACCGCCATGCACGAGATGACCGCCACGGTGCAGGAAGTTGCCCGCAACGCCGAAGAAGCGTCCCAGGCAGCCGCCGCCGCAGACGGTGAAGCCCGTGCCGGCGACCAGGTGGTCAACGAGGCCATCGCCCAGATCGAACGCCTGGCCAGTGAAGTGGAGCGCTCCACCGACGCCATGACTGTGCTGCAACAGGAAAGCGACAAGATCGGCAGTGTCATGGACGTGATCAAGGCCGTGGCCGAACAAACCAATCTGCTGGCCCTGAACGCGGCGATCGAAGCGGCGCGCGCCGGTGAAGCCGGTCGTGGCTTTGCAGTGGTTGCCGACGAAGTCCGTGGCCTGGCCCAGCGCACGCAAAAGTCCACCGAGGAGATCGAAGGCCTGGTGGCCGGCCTGCAGAACGGCACCCAGCAAGTGGCCGCCGTGATGAACAACAGCCGCAGCCTCACCGACAGCAGCGTGGCCCTGACCCGCAAAGCCGGCGTATCACTGGAAAACATCACCCGCACGGTGTCGAACATCCAGTCGATGAACCAGCAGATCGCCGCAGCCGCTGAAGAGCAAAGCGCCGTGGCCGAGGAAATCAGCCGCAGCATCATCAACGTGCGCGACGTGTCCGAACAGACCGCCGCCGCCAGCGAAGAAACCGCCGCGTCCAGTGTTGAACTGGCCCGCTTGGGTAATCAGTTGCAGATGATGGTGAGTCACTTCCGGGTTTGATGAAGTGCATCCGCCGGCCTCCTTTAGGTGGCCGGCGGACAGCTCAAGCTTGAGCAGCAGAGTCCTGTCACCGTTTATCGAATCGGCAAATCCAGCTCAACCCCACCAATGTCCCGGAACCGTTCTTGGATCCGTGTACCCAATCCTGAAGCGCTATCAATTACGCCCGAATTTTCGGTCACAACTGACTGAGTGTCCGCTTTGGAGCGCTCCACGTCGGTCTTAGCATTGTCCAAGCGCTCTCGAGAGTCTGGATGATGAGTCATGCGTACGATCTCCTACTCTGTCGGTTTGAACGAACGAGACTAACATGACGTTTTATCACCCAGCCCTACCTGTTACACACTGATCGCATTGGTAAACACCAACCGATTCCCAAACGGATCTACCACCGTCATGTCCTGGCTGCCCCACGGCATGGCCTGAATCTGAGGGCGGGCGAAGGGGTATTGCTTGGCCAGCAGTTGCGCCTGGAAAGCTTCCAGTTCATCGGTTTCTATCCGCAGCGCCGAGCCGGGTGTGCAGTCGCCATGGTGCTCGGACAAGTGCAACACGCAATCGCCACGGGACACTTGCAGATACAGCGGAAAATCGTCACCGAAGCGATGTTGCCAGTCGAGGGTAAACCCCAGGAAGTCGACATAAAACGCCAATGCCTTGGTTTCATCGAAGATCCGCAGGATCGGGGTGGTTTTACCGAAGCTCATGGGTAACTCCCTGGCTGAAAAGACCCAGTTTAGATGGGTTGAACCCATTGCTTCGGCTTTGGCGGCGGCTTCTTTAATATCGCAATGCCACCACTGAGAGGACGATCACGGATAACTGCAATTGGTTTGCACCTCTCAAGCCTCGCGTGACGAACTGAATCCGAGGCTTAAATCCCCTTCTCGTGCCAGAAACCGTCCTTGCCTGCGCCCGTTCGCCTGGCCCTCGCTGTAGCTCACGACGCCATTGACCCAGACCCCATCGATGCCTTCGGCGGCCCGTTGTGGTTCGTTGAAATCGGCGACGTCCCTGATGGTATGAGGATTGAACAACACCAGATCCGCCCAATGCCCCTCACGAACTTCACCACGGTCCTTCAGGCCGAAGCGCGCCGCCGACAGACCGGTCATTTTGTGCACGGCGGTGTGCAACGGAAAAAGCCCCACGTCACGACTGAAATGCCCCAGTACCCGCGGGAAAGCACCCCACAGGCGCGGATGCGGAAACGGATCCTCCGGCAAACCGTCGGAGCCGACCATGGACAACGGGTGGGCGAGGATTCGTCGTACATCGCCTTCGTCCATGCCGTAGTACACCGCGCCGGCCGGTTGCAGGCGGCGCGCTGCATCCAGCAGTGATACGTCCCATTCGACGGCGATGTCAGCCAGGTCGCGCCCGCCCATGTGCGGATGAGGCGTCGACCAGGTGATGGTGATGCGATGGGCATCGGTCACCTGCTTGAGATCCAGGGTCGAGGAGCTGGCCGCATAGGGATAGCAGTCACAACCGACCGGATGGGTTTTCGCCGCGTTCTCCAACGCCGCGAGCACCTGCGGACTGCGCCCCCAATTACCGGCCCCCGCACATTTGAGGTGGGAAATAATCACCGGGCTCCGGGCGTGACGGCCGATCTGGAAGGCCTCGTCCATGGCCTCGAGCACCGGTTCGAACTCGCTGCGCAGATGAGTGGTGTAGACCGCACCGAATGCGCTCAGCTCTTGGGTCAGTTGCATCACCTCGTCGGTGGAGGCCGAAAAGGCGTTGGCGTAGGCCAGGCCGGTGGATAACCCCAGTGCACCGGCCTCCAGACTTTCGCGCAGTTGCTGACGCATGGCGGCGATTTCTCCCACGCTGGCTGTGCGCAACAAATCGTCCATGTGGTTGCTGCGCAGTGCCGTGTGCCCCACCAGCGCCGCCACGTTCACCGCCGGCGTGGCCGCCTCCACCGCCGAACGATAATCATCGAAACGCGGATAGGTGAACGCTTGGGCCGTGCCGAGCAAGTTCATCGGGTCCGGCGGCTCACCTCGCAGGCTCACCGGCGAAGCGCTGATGCCGCAATTGCCGACGATCACCGTGGTCACGCCCTGGCTGAGCTTGGGCAGCATCTGCGGCTGACGAATGACCACCGTGTCGTCGTGGGTGTGCACATCGATGAACCCTGGCGCCAGCACACGGCCGGCGGCGTCTATTTCTTCAAGCGCCCGGGTATCGCTCAAGTCGCCGATGCGCTCGATGCGACCGGCGCGGATCGCCACGTCGGCGCTGTAACCGGGGGTGTTGCTGCCATCGATGACCAGTGCGTTGCGGATAAGCGTGTCGTACAGCATCTCAGTCTCCCAGCGGCAAGTGATCGTCGCCGCCGCGGTAATCATCCAGGGCGAGTTTGACTCGCCGCAGGCGTTCTTGATTGTCTTCAGGGTGGGCCAGCGCCAACTCGGTGGCGAGTACATCGATGGCCAGCAGCATGCCGTAGCGCGCCGCCGTGGGCTTATAAATGAACGAGGTCTCGGCGCCTTGCAGGGGCAACACCACATCGGCCAGTCGGGCCAACGGTGAGTCGGCGCGGGTGATGGCCAGGATTGCCGCACCATAACTGCGCGCCAGTTCAACCGCGCCGAGCAGTTCCGGGGTGATGCCGGTGAGTGAACAGGCGATGACCAAATGCTCCTGGCTCAATGAGGTGGCGGTGATGCGCATCATCACCGGATCCCGGCAGGCGGCAATCGAGTAGCCGAAACGCACCAGCCGGACCTGCAATTCCTCGCCGCACAGCGCCGACCAACCGCCGAGCCCGAACGCATGAATCATCCGCGCCTTGCCGAGCATCCGCACGGCGTCGCCGAACCGAGACTCTTCGAATGCCGACAGGTGCTGACGCAGGGTCGTCTCGATATCGCCGACGATCTGCCCATAAAACGCCGATTGCTCGGGCGCGCCGGCGGGGTCGAGAAACCGGCTGCCGACGCCACTGGCCTGGGCCAGTTGCAGGCGCAAGTCCCGCAGGTCGCGACAGCCAACGGTACGGGCAAACCGTGACAGCGTGGCGCTGCTCACTTCGGCGCGCTGGGCCAGTTCATCCAGACTGGCCGAGGCGGCGAATCCTACGTCGTCGAGCATCAGCCGGGCGATTCTTCCTTCGCCGGCGCTGAAGGAATCCTGACGGGAGCGAATCTGGTAAAGGATGTCCATGACGGCACCTGTGTGGGAGCGCTGCGATTAAAGCAAGCGCGCAAGTCCTAGAGTCAGGCCGAACGCAACCAGGGAGATCAGCGTTTCGAGTACGGTCCAGGTCTTGAAAGTTTGAGTGACGGTCATATTGAAGTATTCCTTGATCAGCCAGAAGCCGCCGTCGTTGACGTGGGAAAAAATCACCGAGCCGGCTCCGGTGGCCAGTACCAACAGCTCGGGATGGGGATAGCCCAGACCGATCGCCACAGGCGCGACGATGCCCGACGCCGTGGTCATCGCCACCGTGGCCGAGCCGGTGGCGACACGCATCAGGGCGGCGAACAGCCAGCCCATGACCAATGGCGATAGTTGAAATTCCTCGGCCAGGCCGACGATTTGTTGAGTAACCCCGGCGTCCACCAGAATCCGGTTCAAACCACCGCCAGCGCCCACCAGCAACGTAATGCTGGCCGTCGGCGCCAGGCATTCGTTGGTGAACTTGAGGATCGATTCACGGTTGAAACCCTGGGCCAGGCCCAGCGTCCAGAAGCTGAGAAGGGTCGCCAGCAGCAAGGCAATCACCGAGTTGCCGATGAACAGCAGGAACTGATTGAAGCCACTGCCCGGCTCGGAGATCAGGTTGGCCCAACCGCCGATCAACATCAGCATCACCGGCAGCAGGATGGTCCCCAGGGTTATCCCGAAACCCGGCAGATTGGCCCGGGGCTCGCGGTCGAGGAATTGTCGCTCCAGCGGGTTATCGTCCGGCAGTTGGATGCGCGGCACGATGAACTTGGCGTACACGGGCCCGGCGATGATCGCGGTAGGGATACCGATCAGGATCGCGTACAGCAAGGTTTGCCCCACCGAGGCCTGGAACGCCTGCACCGCCAGCATGGCCGCCGGGTGCGGCGGCACCAGGGCATGCACCACCGAGAGCCCGGCGACCATCGGCAACCCCACCATCAGGATCGACACGCCGACGCGCCGGGCAATGGTGAACGCGATGGGCACCAGCAGCACGAAACCGACTTCGAAAAACAACGGCAACCCCACCAGGAAGGCAATGCACACCATGGCCCAATGGGCGTTACGCTCGCCGAAGCGCTCGATCAGCGTTTGCGCCATGCGCTCGGCCCCGCCGGACTCGGCCATCATCTTGCCGAGCATCGTGCCCAAGGCCACCACCAGCGCGATGTGCCCCAGGGTCTTGCCCACGCCTGCCTCGTACGCCCCAACCACACTGGACGGCGGCATCCCGGCCAGCAGCGCCAGGCCAATGGACACCAGGGTAATGACAATGAACGGATTAAGCCGGTATCGGGCGATCAAGACGATCAGTGCAATGATGGCGATGGCCGCGTAGACCAACAGCCAATAACCGAATGCAGGGGCCATGCGCTACTCCTCGAATGGGGTCACGACGTTGTGTTTGTGAAACTCATAAATCATTTCGAGGAATAATCTTCAAACACGCTGAAAGTAATTTTCGTACACAGACAAGAAATGTCGCTGACGGACATCGCGATGCAGCCGCTATGAAAATCCCGCGCTGGACTTTCATGCACAACCATTCTCTTGTGGCGAGGGGATTTATCCCCGCTGGGTTGCGCAGCAGCCCCAAACCAGGCAACTCGGTGTGCCAGCAAGATTGGGCCTAATGCCTTAGGACTACGATGCAGCCCAACGGGGATAAATCCCCTCACCACAGACGGCTGGCCGCATCGGGCTCAATTCCGTACCATCCCCACCTTGTTTTTTTGCACCAAGCCCACGGCAGCCGATGTTCAAGCGCTGCGCAGTCAGGAAAATCATGAAACCAGCACGTCTTCGCGCCGACGCCCTCGCCGGCCTCACCACTTCTTTTGCCTTGCTGCCCGAATGCATCGCGTTCGCCCTGGTGGCCCATCTCAACCCGTTGATGGGGTTGTATGGCGCGTTCATCATTTGCACGCTGACCGCGCTGTTTGGCGGGCGGCCCGGCATGGTGTCTGGCGCGGCGGGATCGATGGCCGTGGTGATTGTCGCGCTGGTGGTGCAACACGGCGTGCAATACCTGCTGGCCACTGTGCTGCTGGGCGGGTTGATCATGATGGCGTTCGGGCTGTTACGGCTGGGCAAACTGGTGCGCATGGTGCCGCACCCGGTGATGCTCGGTTTCGTCAACGGTCTGGCGATCATCATCGCGCTGGCGCAACTGGAACACTTCAAGAGTGGCGAGAGCTGGCTCAGCGGCGGCCCGTTGTACCTGATGATCGGCCTGGTGGCGCTGACCATGGCCATCGTCTACCTGTTGCCGCGCCTGACCCGCAGTGTTCCGCCGGCCCTGGTGGCGATCCTGGGGGTGGGTCTTGCGGTCTACTTCTTCGGCCTGCCGACCCGCACCCTGGGTGACATGGCGCATATCGCCGGCGGCCTGCCGGCCTTTGTCTGGCCGGACATTCCCTGGAACCTGGATACGTTGCGGATCATCGCGCCCTATGCGGTGGTGATGGCGATGGTCGGCCTGCTGGAAACCCTGCTGACCCTGAACCTGACCGACGAAATCACCGAGAGCCGCGGCTACCCGGACCGCGAGTGCGTGGCGTTGGGTGCGGCCAACATGGCCTCTGGCCTGTTCGGCGGCATGGGCGGTTGCGCGATGATCGGCCAGACCGTGATCAACCTGAGTTCGGGCGGCCGCGGCCGGTTATCCGGCGTGATTGCCGGGGTGATGGTGCTGCTGTTCGTGTTGTTTCTGTCGCCGTTGATCGAACGCATCCCGTTGGCCGCGCTGGTCGGCGTGATGTTCGTGGTGTCCCAGCAGACCTTTGCCTGGGCCTCGCTGCGGGTGATCAACAAAGTGCCGGTCAATGATGTGTTGGTGATCATCGCGGTGACGACCATCACGGTGTTCACCGATCTGGCGACCGCGGTGCTGTGCGGCATTATCATTGCGGCGCTCAACTTTGCCTGGCAACAGGCCCGGGAACTGTACGCCGACACGCATCTGGAGGCGGACGGCAGCAAGCTCTATCGCCTGCACGGCACCCTGTTCTTCGCCTCGACCACGCCGTTTCTCAACCAGTTCGACCCGGCCAACGATCCGGCCCTGGTGACCCTGGACTGCCGCCACTTGAGCTTTGTCGACTATTCGGCCATCGCGGCGCTCAAGACCCTGCGTGAACGCTATAGCAAGGCCGGCAAGCACCTGCGGGTGTTTCACTTGTCCGAACGCTGCAAACAGATGCTCAAGCGGGCGGGCGTCCACCACGACTGAAAAGACTGACGAATAGCTGCGACACACCGTCGCAGCCCAATCCATCGCCCTCTTCCCATGCCGTATACTCGCCCCGCCTTTTCAACCTCGCCCACGCCGGAGTGTTTCGATGGATCCTGTGGTTTTCGAAGAGTGGATGATGACCGGCCTTGTCAGCATCCTGATCATTTTCATGGGTTTTATCGTCTGGGATCTGGCGAAGAAGTCCAAGGCCGGGCGTTTCGGCTCGTTCATCCTGTTCTTCGTGCTGGGACTGGGCGTGGCGGCATTCGTCATCAAGAGCGTGGTGATCGGCCTGATCGAGACCGGCACCTTATAAACGCGCCGGCACTTCCTTCCACTGGCCCTGATCCAGCCCTTCGAGCGTCCAGTCGCCGATCCTGACCCGCACCAGGCGCAATGTCGGCAAGCCCACCGCGGCGGTCATGCGCCGTACCTGACGGTTGCGCCCTTCGCGAATCACCAGTTCCAGCCAGCTGGTCGGCACGCTTTTACGAAAGCGCACCGGCGGGTTGCGCGGCCATAGTTGCGGTTCGTCCAGTTGCCGCGCTTGTGCGGGCAAGGTCATGCCGTCGTTCAACTCCACGCCATCGCACAGACGCTGCAATTGCTCGGCACTGGGCTCGCCTTCTACTTGCACCCAATAGGTCTTGGCCAGTTTGTGCCGGGGGTCGGCGATGCGGGCCTGCAGTTGCCCGTCGTTGGTGAGTAGCAGCAACCCTTCGCTGTCGCGATCCAGCCGCCCGGCGGGATAAATGCCGGGCACGTCGATAAAGTCCTTGAGCGTCGCCCGCCCCTGATCGTCACTGAACTGCGTCAGCACATCGAAAGGTTTGTTGAACAGGATCAGTCGCGGCTCGGCCGGCGGGGCCTTGGCCACACGGCGCGGGGCGGATGCGGGAGGTTTCGCGCCAGGACGGCGGGAAGCGGGACGGGGCGGACGGGGCGGACGGGGCATGGCAAACACAACATCTAACGGTCTGGGCCGACCATGCTAGTGGCCCGACCGTTAAATAACCACTGCCCCATCAACAGGACATCAGTCGATCAGCGGAACGGCGGCTCGTCGAAGCTGCGCAACTTGCGCGAGTGCAGCGAGTTGAGTTCGGTGCGCAACAGGTCCAGCGCTGCGATGCCGATCTTCAGGTGCTGGTTGACCGCCCGTTCGTAGAACGCGTTGGCCGAACCCGGCAATTTGATTTCACTGTGCAGCGGTTTGTCCGAGACACAAAGCAATGTGCCGTATGGCACCCGCAAGCGGTACCCCTGAGCGGCGATGGTGCCGCTTTCCATGTCCACCGCCACGGCGCGGGACAGGTTGATCAACGGACGCTCCTGGGCCCAGCGCAATTCCCAGTTGCGGTCGTCGTAGGTCAGCACAGTGCCGGTGCGCAGGCGCTTCTTCAGCTCGTCGCCCTTTTCACCGGTGACATTGGCGGCCGCTTGTTGCAAAGCCATCTGCACTTCAGCCAGGGCCGGGATCGGAATATTCGGCGGCACGACCCGGTCGAGGATGCCATCGCGACGCATGTAAGCGTGGGCCAGCACGTAGTCGCCGATGGTCTGGGACTGCCGCAGCCCACCGCAGTGACCGATCATCAGCCAGCAGTGAGGTCGCAGCACGGCCAGGTGGTCGGTGATGTTCTTAGCGTTGGACGGTCCGACGCCGATGTTCACCAGGGTCACGCCATGGCCGTCGTTGGCCTGCAGGTGATAGGCCGGCATCTGATAGCGGTGCCAGACCACGCCTGCGGCGATCGCCGAGGCTTCACCGTGGTCCATGCCCTTTTCGATGATCACGTTGCCCGGCAGGACCATGCGCACAAAACGCGGGTCGCTGCGCAGTTGTTCCAGGCCATGAACGATGAACTGGTCAACATAACGGTGATAGTTGGTCAGCAGGATCCAGGGCTGCACATGGCGCCAGTCGCTGCCGGTGTAATGCACCAGCCGGCGCAGGGAAAAGTCCACGCGCGCGGCGTCGAACAGGGCCAAGGGCAGCGGGTCGGTGTTTTCCCAGTCGTAGAGGCCGTCGGCAATGCCATCGGTGGCGGCCGACAGGTCGGTACTGGGAAACACCCGCGCCAGCACAGCGGCGGTCACGCCGGAGCCGGCCAGTTCATCACCCTGCTCCACCACGTACGGATACGGGATGTTCTGCTCGCTGACACCCACTTCCACGGTGACGGTAAAGTCGTGCATCAGCGGGACCAACTGCTCCAGCAGGTACTTACGGAACGCAGCCGGATGGGTGACGGTGACACTGTAGGTGCCCGGCAACTGGACCTTGGCGTAGGCGCGGGTGGTTTGCGGGACTTCGCCGTGGCAGTGATAGGTCAGGCGCAGGGCGGGATAGCGAAACAATGCCCGCTGTTCGGCATCCGGCTCGATGCGGTCCTTGAGGTACCGCTTGAGCGCCTGGTTCAGCGCAGTGGTCGCACGCTCGTGCAGGGCCGCCAGACGATCCACGGCTTGTTCGGCGGTTTGAACGACAATAAACGCTTCGGTCACGATCAGCTTCCTGTGTTCTGACTTGCAGGCCTTCATCTTGCCTGCAACGTCGCCTGACGGGAACAGTGGCGTATTGGGCGCGGTCGATCATTCACAGCAGATCCCCTGTGGGAGCGGGCTTGCTCGCGAAATCGGTGTATCAGTCACCCGTGATGTTGGATGTGTCTACGCCTTCGCGAGCAAGCCCGCTCCCACCCTTGATCACCACCAGCCGCAGATTCTTCATTCGTTGCAAATCCCCTGTGGGAGCGGGCTTGCTCGCGAAATCGGTGTATCAGTCACCCGTGATGTTGGATGTGCCTACGCCTTCGCGAGCAAGCCCGCTCCCACCCTTGATCACCACCAGCCGCAGATTCTTCATTCGTCGCAAATCCCCTGTGGGAGCGGGCTTGCTCGCGAAAGCGGTGTATCAGTCAGCAAAGATGTTGAATGTGCCGACGCCTTCGCGAGCAAGCCCGCTCCCACAGGGGTTTCTTAGTCTTCTTAGAAACCCTGGGGCGTGGAGCGCGCCACGATGGCCTCGACATTCAGGCCTCGGGGCAAGGCGCCGTAGGCCCCGCCAGCCGAACCCAGGCGGCTGGCGATGAAGGCATCGCTGACGTCGCTGTTGCCCGCTTCCAGCAGCAGCTTGGCTTGCAGGCCGATGGCGATCTCTTCAGTCAATTGCCGGGCGCGGTACTGGATGTCAGCGGTATCCTTGAACGCCGCCTGCAACCGATCGATGTGGGCAGCCAGGCGTTTGTCGCCGTGGCCGTCACCCAACTCGGTGAACAGCACTTCAAGCACGCCCGGTTCCTTGGACAGGGCCCGCAACACATCCAGGCACTGCACATTACCGGAACCTTCCCAGGTCGAGTTCACCGGTGCTTCGCGGTACAGGCGCGGCAGGATGCTGTCTTCGACGTAACCGGCACCGCCCATGCATTCGGCGGCTTCGTTGATCATCGCGGGGGCGCGTTTGCAGATCCAGTATTTGCCCACCGCCGTCACCAGCCGCGCGAACTTGGCCTCGTGTTCGTCACTCAAGTGATCCAGCGCCCGCCCCATGCGCAGGCTCAAGGCCAGGGCGGCTTCGCTTTCCAGCGCCAGGTCGGCCAGCACGTTTTGCATCAGTGGCTGTTCGTTCAACAACTTGCCACCGACCTTGCGGTGCGCGCAGTGATGGCTGGCCTGGGTCAGAGCCTGACGCATCAGAGCACTGGAACCGACCATGCAATCGAAACGGGTCATGGCGACCATCTCGATGATCGTCGGCACGCCCCGCCCTTCTTCACCGACCATCCAGGCCAGCGCACCACGGAATTCGACTTCGCTGGAGGCGTTGGAACAATTGCCCAGCTTGTTCTTAAGCCGCTGGATATAGAACTGATTACGCGTATCGTCCGGGCGATGGCGCGGCAGCAGGAAACAGCTCAAGCCCTTGTCGGTCTGGGCCAGGGTCAGAAAGGCATCGCACATCGGCGCCGAGCAGAACCACTTGTGGCCCACCAGTTCATAGGCCTGCCCCGGACCGCTGGCGCCCACCGGATATGCCTTGGTGGTGTTGGCCCGCACGTCGGTGCCGCCCTGCTTTTCAGTCATCGCCATGCCGAGGGTGACTCCGGCCTTGTGGGCCATGCCAACGTTTCGCGAGTCGTACTCGGTGGCGAGCGCTTTGGGCACCCAGAGCTCGGCCAGGTCCGGTTGCAAGCGTAACGCCGGGATGCTGGCGAAGGTCATGGTCAGCGGACAACCGGTGCCGGCTTCAGCCTGGCTGTGCAGATAGGTCATCGAGGCTCGGGCGACGTGGGCGCCGGGTTGCGGGTGGGCCCATGGCAGGCTGGGCAGGCCATGCTCGACGGCGGTGCGCATCAACTGGTGATAAGCGGGATGGAATTCCACCAGATCGATGCGATGACCGTAGCGATCGTGGCTGGAAAAAACCGGCTTGTTCTGATTGGCCAGAAACCCCGCTTCCATCAGCGGCCCGCCGGCCAGCGCCCCATACGCGTCGATCCGCCCTTGCGCCCAACCCGCACCGAAACGCTGCGACCACTGTTGCAGCGGCAGGTCGATGCGATAGAGGTTGGCGCCATCCAGGGACGGTGGCTGATTGGTGACCTCGTGGGTTTCGGCGAACTGGTGCAGGTTCATGACAGGGCTCCTTGGTCGGCCAGCAGAGGTTCAGTTAAGCACTGCCCCAAGGCCGAACAAAGTGTCATACCCGCCTAAATATCGGCGCTTTCACCCTGTCTTGGACAAAGCACCCGTCGTTGCAGAATCGTGCGCAACACCTCGAATTTCACCGGTTTGCTCAGGTAATCGGTCAACGCGCCCGACGTGCAGCGCTCGTGATTCGGATGGGGACTGACCACAAACACCGGCAGATCCTCGCAGCCGGCGAGCGTACGGATCTGACAGCAGACCGACACCCCGTCCAGCGGTGGCGACTGGCAATCGAGCAGCACCGCGTCAACACTCTCGCCCTGCAGCATATCCAGTGCCGCGCGGCCGCTGTCGGCGGTACGCACCCGGTAACCGAGCTTGAGCAACATGCCGCGCATCACCAGCAGATCAATGCTGTTGTCGTCAGCCAGCAACACCGTGCAATCCTGGGGCAACCGCGCGCTTTCTCGCGGACTGAACGAGAATGGCGTCGGCGCCTCCACGGGCAAGGCCACTTCCACCTCGACATCCAACTGGAATCGGCTACCGCGACCGGGTTCGGAGGTGTGGGTCAAGCGTCCGCCCAGCAACTCCACCAGCTGTCGACAGATCGCCAGACCCACACCCAGGCCGCCGTATTCCCGGGTCATGGAACCGTCAAGCTGGAAGAAGCGCTGGTACAAGGTCGCCTCTCCAAGGTCCGTGAAACCGATACCGGTGTCGATCACGGCAAAGGACAGCACCAGCCGATCGAGCCCCGACGGCCTGCCACTGACCCGCAGCGCCAAGCCCCCTGTGCGGGTGAACTTGACGGCGTTGTCCAGCAGGCATTCCAGGCATTGGGCCAGTTTGCCACTGTCACCGATCAGCCGGTCCGTCAGGCCGGGGGCCACGTCGACCTTGAAATCCAGGCTCTTGACCGCCGCATTGGCCCCGAACTGCACCTGCAAGGCGTCGACCATCGCGCGCAGGCTGAACGGCGCCGGGTAGGCCTTGAGCTTGCCGGCCTGCAACTCGGTAAGGGTGAGGATGCCGTTGACCATACGCATCATGTCCCGCGCAGAACCAGCGGCGGTCTGTTGATACTGGGTCAGCTCCTCGTTCATTTCGACGGTTTCCATCAACTCCAGAGAACCGATCACGCCGTTCATCGGCGTGCGCAGTTCATGGGTCAAGGTGGCGAGGAATTCATCCTTGAGTTTGTTGCTGTGGGCCAATTGCTGGTTGAGCACTTCAAGTTTCTGCCCGGCATCGAACAGGGTCTGGGCCTGCTGCTCGCGCATGGCATTGATACGGTCGGCCAGGGCCAGGGACAACAGCGCCACTTCGATGGCCGAGCCGATCTGGCTGGCGTACATGGTCAGGAATACGTTCGGCAGATAACCGAGCACCATCATCGTGTTGACCACACCCCCCAGCAGAAACGCCGACCAGGCGATGATGAAATAACGCGCCACCCGCAGGCCACGCCACCAGGCGAACAGCCCAGCGGCGAAAATCACCACGGTAAACACCAGCGCCAATGCCGTCGCCAGGCGCAAGGCCAGAGCGTAACTGGTCATCAGCGACAGGCCCACTACTACTGCGCTGTAGACGATCAGCGCCAGCAGCAGCCGGTCAAGCCAACGACTGTGTTGCGCGGTTTGCAGGAAACTGCGCGCAAACTGGCTGCCGAACAGGCCCGCACAACCGATGAAAAAGGGTGTTGCGGCATTGGCCCACCAGGGGTTGTCCGGCCAGAAATACTCCACGGCCGCTCCGTTGACCGACAACTGATACAAGCCGAACGAGGCGATATAAACGATGTAATAAAGGTAACTGGTGTCTCGCACGCTCAGGTAAATGAACAGGTTGTAGACCAGCATCCCCAGCAGTACGCCATAGATGATGCCCAATACGTACAAGCGCACGGGTTGTTGCTCGAGATAGGCCGTGCTCGACCACAACGTCAGCGGCGCCTGGATCGAACCCTGGCTTTGCAGGCGCAGGTACACGGACTGGCGTTGTCCGGGTTTGAAGTCCAGGCTGAACAGGTAGTTGTTCTGGCGAATTTCACGGCTGGCGAACGGCAAGGCATCGCCGGTCTGGCGAACCAGGCGATACGCCCCGGCGCTATCAGGCAGATACAAGTCCAGATGGTCCAGCGGCGGATAGGCCAGTTCCAACAACCAGGTGCGCTGGGCGTCCGGATTGCCGGGGCGGTAGTGCAGATCTATTTTCAGCCAGAATGCCGAGCGCGAATAACCCGCGTTCAGCGTCGCTTTGTCATGGGGCTTGAAGTGCCCCGCCGCGGCCTCTGCCAGGACATCATCGATGGTGGCCGTGCCGTTGGTGTCTTCGAATACCTGCAGGGCATGGCCCAAGGGCAGGCTTTGGGTGAATTCATCGAACTCGAGGGCGCTTGCCAAAGCGGGCAAGCACAGCAGCAACATCAGCAAATAGCGCATTTAAGCCCCAGCGTGGCCTGTCCGGTTGAATCAGGAAGCCCCCCATTCCCTGAGTAGACGTAAAACCGGCATTACCTGTTATTGGTTGGATCCATTTCTAGCATAGCCGTTGATGGCCAATTTGCACCATTGAAATTTTTCCTACAGAGGGCTCTAGAACGGGCGTTCCAGCGCGAAGCATTGAGATAGAGCTGTTGCTTTGGTCAGCGTGCAATACAGCCCTGGAGTCAGGCTCGGTTGTGGCGAGGGGATTTATCCCCGCTGGGCTGCGCAGCAGCCCCAGTAACTGTCGGCTCGGTATATCAGACAGTTTGAATGGGGGCGCTTCGCACCCCAGCGGGGATAAATCCCCTCGCCACAAATAAATCCTGCCTGTAGATAGTCCCGTCACTACAGGCGCGCCCGACAAGGGGTTTGGTGGTAAGCTCGCGCACCATGAATATCTACAGCTCTCGCCCCGTTGTCCTCTGTCTCTCCGGCCACGATCCCAGTGGTGGCGCCGGTTTGCAGGCAGATATCGAAGCCCTGCTCGCCCAGGGTTGTCATGCCGCCCCGGCCGTTACCGCGCTGACCGTGCAGGACACGGTTAACGTGAGCGATTTCCGCGTGCTCGATCGGGAGTGGGTGCTGGCGCAAGCCAATGCCGTGCTCAACGATTCGCAGGTAGCGGCGGTCAAGCTGGGGATGCTCGGCTCACTGGAAATGGTCGACACGGTGGTCGAACTGCTGCAGGCGCACCCGCATTTGCCCATGGTCTGCGACCCGGTGCTGCGTGCCGGTGGCGGCGGACGCCTGGGCAAGGATGAAGTCGGCTACGCCATGCGCGAACGCCTGTTGCCCCTGGCAATCATTGCCACCCCCAACCTGCCGGAAGCACGCATCCTCGCCGAACTGCCCGAGGGCAGCGCCGATGAGTGCGCCGAAAAACTGCTGCCCTTCGTCAAGCACCTGTTGATCACCGGTGGTCACGGCGACGAACATGAAGTCCACAATCGCCTGTACAGCCGTGACGGTCGCCGCGAAACCTTCACCTGCCAGCGCTTGCCCGGCAGCTACCACGGTTCCGGCTGCACCCTGGCCAGCGCCCTGGCCGGACGGTTGGCCCAGGGCGAACACCTAGCCAGCGCGGTCAAGACAGCACTGGATTACACTTGGCGCACCCTGCGCGATGCCGAACAATTGGGCAAAGGCCAGTTCGTTCCGCGGCGCCTGCCGCTGGATTTCTGCTCGTAGCTCCGGAGGCTGTGGAATGAAACTACGTGGCCTTTACGCCATCACCGATAGCCAACTGCTGGCCGGCAAATTCCTCGCCTATGTAGAAGCGGCGCTGGAAGGTGGCGTCACCCTGCTGCAATACCGTGATAAAAGCAGCGACGAAGCCCGCCGTCTGCGCGAAGCCGAAGCGCTGCGCAATCTGTGCGAGCGCTACAAGACCCGGTTGATCATCAACGACGACGCCGAGCTGGCCGCGCGCCTGGGCGTCGGCGTTCACCTGGGCCAGACCGATGGCCCACTGGCGCCGGTGCGGGCGCTGCTGGGGCGCGATGCAATCATCGGCGCCACCTGTCATTCCAGCCTGGAGCTGGCCGAACAGGCGGCCAGCGAAGGCGCCAGCTATGTCGCGTTCGGACGCTTCTTCAACTCCAACACCAAGCCCGGCGCACCCAGCGCAAACCTTGAACTGCTCGACCAGGCCAGGCTCAAACTGCATATACCGGTGTGCGCCATCGGCGGCATCACCCTGGACAACGCCCCCGCGCTGGTGGCTCACGGTGTCGACCTGCTGGCCGTGGTCCATGGCCTGTTCGGCGCTGACAGCCCCCTGGAAGTGACGCGTCGCGCCCGTGCCTTCAACGATCTGTTGCAGATCAAATAATTTTTCGATTTCGAGAGCCCAACCATGTCCCGTTCCGAAACCCTGTTTGCCAACGCCCAGAAACATATCCCCGGCGGCGTGAACTCCCCCGTTCGTGCGTTCAAGAGCGTGGGCGGCACCCCGTTGTTCTTCAAGCATGCCGAAGGCGCGTACGTGACGGACGAGGATGACAAGCGTTATGTGGACTACGTCGGTTCGTGGGGACCGATGATCCTCGGCCACAGCCATCCGGACGTGCTGGAAGCAGTGCGCAACCAGTTGCAGCATGGCCTGTCCTACGGTGCCCCGACCGCCATGGAAACCGAGATGGCCGACCTGGTCTGCTCGATCGTGCCGTCGATGGAAATGGTGCGCATGGTCAGCTCCGGCACCGAAGCGACCATGAGTGCGATTCGCCTGGCGCGGGGCTTCACCGGTCGCGACAGCATCATCAAGTTCGAAGGCTGCTACCACGGCCACTCCGACAGCCTGCTGGTCAAGGCCGGTTCCGGCGCACTGACCCAAGGCGTACCGAGTTCGGCCGGCGTACCGGCGGCGTTTGCCAAGCACACCCTGACCCTGCCATTCAACGACCTCGAAGAGGTCGAGAAGATGCTCGGCGAAGTCGGCCAGGAAGTGGCCTGCATCATCGTCGAGCCTGTGGCCGGCAACATGAACTGCGTACCGCCGGCGCCGGGTTTCCTCGAAGGCCTGCGCAGCCTGTGCGACCAGCACGGCGTGGTACTGATTTTCGACGAAGTGATGACCGGCTTCCGCGTGGCCCTCGGCGGCGCCCAGGCCCATTACGGCGTGACACCGGACCTGAGCACCTTCGGCAAGATCATCGGCGGCGGCATGCCGGTCGGTTGCTTCGGTGGCAAGCGTGCCATCATGGAATGCATCGCGCCGCTGGGTCCGGTCTACCAGGCCGGTACGTTGTCAGGCAATCCGCTGGCCATGGCCGCCGGCCTGACCACCCTGCGTCTGATCAGCCGCCCCGGCTTTCACGCCGAGCTGACCGACTACACCACCCGTCTGCTCGACGGTTTGCAGATTCGTGCCGACGCGGCGGGCATTCCGTTCGTGACCACCCAGGCCGGTGGCATGTTCGGCCTGTACTTCAGCGGCGCCGATGACATCGTGACCTTCGAAGAGGTGATGGCCAGCGACGCTGACCGCTTCAAGCGCTTCTTCCACCTGATGCTCGAGGGTGGCGTGTACCTGGCACCGAGCGCGTTCGAAGCCGGCTTTACCTCCATCGCCCATGGCGAGGCCGAGCTGAAAATCACCCTCGACGCCGCTGAGCGGGCCTTCGCCGCGTTGAAGTAAGCCTGTGGATAACTGACGCCGGCTGACGCTGGCGTCAGTGATTGACGACAACCTCTTACCTCTTTTCCTACGTATTACCCCTCGAAGCTGTCGATAGCGCTCCCTCGCAGCAGAAAAAACGAGTAAAGACTTTGTAAGGATGGCCCTGCTTATTTCATAATGCGCGCTTATTGGATCCCCCGGAGGGTCCGCGTGCCCCTCAGAGGTAAGTCGATTCCCATGAACCGCACCGGCCGCACCCTTGCCCTGGGCTGCCTGTTGCTCCTTCAGCCGCTGCTGGTGAACGCACAAGCAGGCGGCAACTCGTTGTTGATCCCGGCGATGGGCCGTTGCACGCTCAACACCCAGCCACAAGATCTCGCACCGGCACTCGACGCCTGTCAAAAAGCGGCGGACGCGGGCGATGCGCAAGCGCAATACGAGTTGGGCGAGTTCTACTACGCCGGTAAGGCTGCGCCGCGCGACCTCAAGCTGGCCCTCAGCTACTTCGAGAAAGCCTCACTGCAAGGCCATGCCCAGGCGCAATACAAGCTGGGCGGCATGTTCTTCCATGGCGAAGGCGTGCCGGCCAACAACGTGCAGGCCTACATTGTCTTGAAGATGGCAGCGGTCAATGGCGCCGAAGAAGCCCTGGACACCGCCGACGAAGTCGCCGAACAGATGCCTCGCGACGAGCTGGAAGTCGCGACCCAGGTGCTGGGGCAGATCTTCCGCAAATACCTGATGGAATTGCAGAACGCCGACGGGCGCACGCCCTTCTCGCCACTGCCCTGATCATTGCGGTGGCCTTACCGGCCCCTTCGCGAGCAAGCCCGCTCCCACATGGGGTCTTCAGTGTTCACAAATAATGTGTTCACAGGAGATCCACTGTGGGAGCGGGCTTGCTCGCGAATGAAGGCAACTCGGTCTTGATTCTTACTTCTCAGGCATCGGCATCGGAAACGGCATGACATTACCGACCGCGCCGCGGGCTTCGCTGATTTTCGGGGTGCCCAGGCGCTCGACCTCGTCGATACGCACGATCGAATGCATCGGCACAAAACTGCGCACCACGCCTTCGAACTGCGCCTTGAGCTTTTCCTCGCTCGGATCGACGACCATTTGCGTGCGCTCGCCAAAGACGAATTCTTCGACTTCCAGGAAGCCCCACAGATCACTTTGATAGATCTGCTTGGCGTACATTTCGAACACCTGGCCCTGGTTGAGGAAAATCACCTTGTAGATTGGAGCTTCACGTTTGGTCATGGCTGGCGAAACACATCGGCGGGTAAAAATGAGGGCGCGAACTATAGCATAGCCACTGCTCGCACAGCGGTAGGAACCGGCTGACTTGTTCCCTATAATGCGCGGTTCTTTGAATCACGTGATGACTCCGTCCATGGCCAAGAAGCTTTACATCGAAACCCACGGTTGCCAGATGAACGAGTACGACAGCTCGCGCATGGTCGATCTGCTGGGTGAACACCAGGCCCTGGAAGTCACCGCCCGCGCCGAAGACGCCGACGTGATCCTGCTCAACACCTGTTCCATCCGCGAGCGCGCCCAGGACCGGGTGTACTCCCAGCTGGGCCGCTGGCGTGAACTGAAACTGGCCAACCCGGAAATGGTCATCGCCGTGGGCGGTTGCGTGGCCAGCCAGGAAGGCGCCGCCATTCGTGACCGCGCGCCCTACGTCGATGTGGTCTTCGGCCCGCAGACCCTGCACCGCCTGCCGGAGATGATCGACGCCGCGCGCATCACCAAACTGCCGCAAGTGGACGTTTCGTTCCCGGAAATCGAAAAATTCGACCACCTGCCCGAACCCCGCATCGACGGCCCGAGCGCCTATGTGTCGGTGATGGAAGGTTGCAGCAAGTACTGCACGTTCTGCGTGGTGCCCTATACCCGCGGTGAAGAAGTCAGCCGGCCGTTCGACGACGTCATCGCCGAGATCATCCACCTGGCGGAAAACGGCGTGCGCGAAGTCACGCTGCTGGGGCAGAACGTCAACGGTTATCGCGGCCTGACCCATGACGGGCGCCTGGCGGACCTCGCCGAGCTGATCCGCGTGGTGGCGGCCGTGGAGGGCATCGACCGTATCCGCTACACCACGTCGCACCCGCTGGAGTTCTCCGACAGCCTGATCCAGGCCCACGCCGAAGTGCCTGAGCTGGTCAAGCATCTGCACCTGCCGGTGCAATCGGGCTCCGACCGGATCCTGGCAGCCATGAAGCGCAACCACACGGCGCTGGAGTACAAATCCAAGCTGCGCAAACTGCGGGCGGCAGTGCCAGGGATCTGCATCAGTTCGGACTTTATCGTCGGCTTCCCCGGCGAAACCGAGAAAGATTTCCAGCAGACCATGAAGTTGATAGAAGACGTGGGCTTCGATTTTTCCTATTCGTTCGTCTACAGCCAGCGCCCCGGCACCCCGGCGGCCGATCTGGCGGACGAGACCCCCGAAGAAGTGAAAAAAGAACGGCTCAACGCCTTGCAACATCGCTTGAACCAGCAAGGTTTCGAGATCAGCCGACAAATGGTCGGCTCCGTCCAGCGGATTCTGGTGACCGATTACTCGAAAAAAGACCCGGGCGAATTGCAAGGGCGGACCGAAAACAACCGCATCGTCAACTTCCGCTGCGACACCCCGGCCCTGATCGGCCAGTTCGCCGACGTACACATCGACGCCGCGCAACCGCACTCCCTGCGCGGCTCGCTGATTCAGTAGCAACGCGAATCCTTGTGGGAGCGGGCTTGCTCGCGAAGGCGACATACCAGGCGACACCTGTACTGGATGCAAGACCGCTTTCGCGAGCAAGCCCGCTCCCACAAAAGACCGCGCCGGTCGCTGGAATCAGATTCGCCTGTTTAAGAGCTTTCGCACCCAGCCTACTGGCGTTATCCTTGATTTCATCTTAATTGCCCCAGGGCGGCTAAAAACGACCTTGAACGCACCCATCGAACCACATCGTTTCATTCTCGAGCCCTTTGAGGCTCGCCGCTTCGCCAATCTGTGCGGGCAATTCGACGAGCATCTGCGCTTGATCGAACAGCGCCTGGCCATCGAGATCCGCAACCGCGGAAACCAGTTCGAACTGATCGGCGAACCCAAGCACACCACCTCCGCGGAAAACCTGCTGCGCCGCCTCTATCGGGAAACCAAGGGAAGCGAGTTGTCGCCGGACACCGTTCACCTGTTCCTGCAGGAGTCAGCCCTCGAAGAACTCGAGAACCATGCTCCGTCGGAACCTGCCGTGGCCCTGCGCACGAAAAAAGGCATGATTCGCCCTCGCGGCTTGAATCAGCAGCGCTACGTGAAGGAAATCCTGGGCAACGACATCAACTTCGGCATCGGTCCGGCCGGTACCGGCAAGACCTACCTGGCCGTGGCCTGCGCCGTCGATGCGCTGGAACGCGAACAGGTGCGCCGCATCCTGCTGGTGCGCCCGGCGGTTGAAGCGGGGGAAAAACTCGGATTCCTGCCCGGCGATCTGGCTCAGAAAATCGACCCGTACCTGCGTCCGCTCTACGACGCGCTGTACGAAATGCTCGGTTTCGAATACGTCGCCAAGCTGATCGAACGCCAAGTCATCGAGGTTGCGCCGCTGGCCTACATGCGTGGCCGTACGCTGAACAACAGCTTCATCATCCTCGACGAAAGCCAGAACACCACGGTCGAGCAGATGAAAATGTTCCTGACCCGGATCGGCTTCGGCTCCACTGCGGTGATCACCGGGGACATCACCCAGGTCGACCTGCCCCGTGGCACCAAGTCCGGGCTGAACCATGTGATCCAGGTGCTCAAGGACGTGCCGGGCATCAGTTTCACGCATTTCATGCCCAAGGACGTCGTGCGCCATCCATTGGTGCAACGCATCGTCGAAGCCTACGAGCGCTTCGAGAACCTTCAGGATGAGCGGGCGACCGCTGACAAGGGCAATCGCCACGATGCTTGAACTTGACCTGCAACTGGCCAGCGAACGCCCCGCTCCCAGCGAGGCTCAGTTGCGCCAATGGTGCGAGCTGGCCCTGCGCCAGCGCAGCGCCGACTCGGAACTGACCATCCGCCTGGTCGACGAGCCCGAAGGCCGTGAGCTAAACCACACCTGGCGGCAGAAAGACTATGCCACCAATGTGTTGTCGTTCCCCGCCGACGTGCCCGACGAACTGCTCGACATTCCGCTGCTGGGCGATCTGGTGATCTGCATCCCGGTGGTGGAGCGCGAAGCTGCCGAACAAGGCAAGACCGCTGAGGCCCACTGGGCCCATCTGGTGATTCACGGCTGCTTGCATCTATTGGGTTACGACCATATAGAAGATGACGAAGCCGAGGAAATGGAGTCGCTGGAACGAACGTTGCTTGCAGAGCTGGGTCACCCCGACCCCTACGCCGGCGACGAACACTGATACATCAACCTGTAACGACAAAGGATTCAGAGTAATCGCTATGAGCGAAGATCGATCGAGCAACGGGCAGAAGTCATGGCTGGGCAAGCTCACCCAGGCTTTTGCCCATGAGCCGAAAAACCGCCAGGAGCTGCTGGAGCTGCTGCGCGATGCACACCAGAACAAACTGCTGGACAGCGAAGCGCTGGCCATCGTCGAAGGCGCCATCCAGGTCGCTGACCTGCAAGTGCGGGACATCATGGTCCCCCGTTCGCAGATGGTCAGCATCAAGGCGACCCAGACACCTCGCGAATTCCTGCCCGCCGTGGTCGATTCCGCTCACTCGCGCTACCCGGTCGTCGGCGAGAGCCATGACGACGTCATGGGCGTGCTGCTGGCCAAGGATCTGCTGCCGCTGATCCTTCAGGAGAACGGCGACAGTTTCAACATCAAGGACTTGCTGCGCCCGGCCACCTTCGTGCCCGAGTCCAAGCGCCTGAACGTGCTGCTGCGTGAATTCCGCGCCAATCACAACCACATGGCCATCGTCATCGACGAATACGGCGGCGTGGCCGGGCTGGTCACCATCGAAGACGTGCTTGAGCAGATCGTCGGCGACATCGAAGACGAGCACGACGTCGAGGAAGACAGCTACATCAAGCCGCTGCCCAGCGGCGACTTCCTGATCAAGGCGCTGACGCCGATCGAGAACTTCAACGAATTCTTCGACAGTCAGTTCTCCGACGATGAGTTCGACACCGTCGGCGGCTTGGTGATGAGTGCTTTCGGGCACCTGCCCAAGCGCAATGAAACCACGGAAATCGGCTCCTGGCGCTTTCGCATCCTGAACGCCGACAGCCGTCGGATCCACTTGCTGCGCCTGTCACCCATTGCCCGATAAACCCTGCGAGACCCGCTAAGGACACACATGCGCTGGATAACCCGCCCCGGCTGGCCCGGTAACCTGCTGGCCATGGCGGCTGGCGCGATCACCACCCTGGCCTTGGCGCCGTTCGACATCTGGCCGCTGGCACTGCTGGCGGTCGGGCTGTTCTATGCGGGCCTGCGCGAGCTTTCGCCGCGTCAAGCCATCGGCCGTGGCTGGTGTTTCGGTTTCGGCCTGTTTGGCGCCGGCACCAGCTGGATCTACGTCAGCATTCACAACTTCGGCGGCGCCTCGGTGCTGCTCGCCGGTTTCTTGATGCTGCTGTTCATCGCCGCCATTGCCTGGTTTTTCGCCCTGCCCGCCTGGCTCTGGGCCCGGTGGTTGCGGCGTAACGAAGCCCCGCTGGCCGACGCCTTGGCCTTCGCCGCCCTGTGGCTGGGCCAGGAAGCCTTTCGCGGCTGGTTCCTCACCGGCTTCCCGTGGCTGTATTCCGGTTACAGCCAACTTGACGGCCCGTTGGCCGGCCTCGCGCCGCTGGGCGGGATGTGGCTGATGTCCTTCACCCTGGCCCTGACCGCCGCGCTGCTGTACAACGCGCCACGGTTGATCCGCACCGGGCGCAAAAGCTTTATCGCAGCGGGCGTGATCCTGCTGATCGGCCCATGGGTCGCCGGCATGGCACTCAAAGGCCATGCCTGGACCAGCCCTTCGGGTGATCCGCTGAGCGTCGCGGCGATTCAGGGCAACATCGAACAAAGCATGAAGTGGGACCCGGACCAGCTCAACGCGCAACTGGCGTTGTACCGCGACATGAGTTTCGCCTCCAAACGGGTCGACCTGTTGATCTGGCCGGAAACAGCCGTGCCGGTGCTCAAGGAATCCGCCCAGGGCTACCTGGACATGATGGGCACCTTCGCCGCCGAGCGAAATTCGGCGCTGATTACCGGCGTGCCGATTCGCCAGGTGGTGCATCAACAGAAGCGTTATTTCAACGGCATCACCGTGACCGGCGAAGGTGACGGCACTTACCTGAAGCAAAAACTCGTGCCATTTGGTGAATACGTGCCGTTGCAGGACATTCTGCGTGGTTTGATCGCGTTCTTCGACCTGCCCATGTCGGATTTCGCCCGTGGCCCGGCCGACCAGCCGTTGCTGCAAGCCAAGGGATACCAGATCGCGCCGTTCATTTGTTATGAAGTGGTCTATCCGGAGTTCGCCGCCGGCCTCTCGGCGCGCAGCGACCTGCTGCTGACCATCAGTAACGACACCTGGTTCGGCACCTCGATCGGCCCATTGCAACACCTGCAAATGGCCCAGATGCGGGCGCTGGAAGCCGGTCGCTGGATGATTCGCTCCACCAACAACGGTGTCACTGGCCTGATCAACCCCTTCGGCCAGATCACCGCACAGATCCCGCAATTCGAGCGTGGCATCCTGTACGGCGAAGTGGTGCCGATGCACGGGCTGACGCCATACCTGCAATGGCGCTCGTGGCCGCTGATCATTTTGTGCGTGTTGCTGCTGGGCTGGGCGTTGATGGCGGGACGGATGGCCAAGACGGTTTGACACCCGGCGTGTGACACCCGGTAGGAGCTGCCGAAGGCTGCGATCTTTTGATCTTCGCTCGCGACTCAATTGTCTGGGGCAAGATCGCAGCCTCGTTGCACTCGACAGCTCCTACGGACGCATTCCAGCGGGATAATTTCCTCGCAGCAACAGCGCTCAACGATAGAACAACCTATACCCCAGCTGCCCCACCGCCTCGTTCATCAACTGCCCCGATTGCCAGATCGACTTGAACTCCGGCATCCAGCCGCCCAGCGGGCGGGCATTGTCCTGCCCCAGAAAGCCCACCGGTGCAGGAATCACTTCAAACCCCGAGCGCTCGAAACTCCACACTGCCCGCGGCATGTGCGACGCATGGGTCACCACCACGATCCGTCTGATGCCCTGCGGCAACAACATCTCGGCGCTCATCCGGGCGTTTTCCCAGGTCGTGCGACTGCGCCCTTCCTGCCAGCGCACGGTGACACCAAAATCATCGAGCATCGAATCGGCCATCAATTTCGCTTCACTCGGTGGGGAGCCATAATGCAAGCCGCCGCTGGTCAGCACCGGCAATCCCGATGCCTTGGCCAGTCGCGCCGCATACCGCTGGCGCTCCAGACCGATGCCGGTGGGTTGGTCGGTGCCCCAGGCCAGGTCACCGCGATCACGACCAGAACCGAGTACCACGATGGCATCGGCACGTTGCGCCAATGTCACCCATTCGCTGCGAGGCAGCGGCGGCTCGCGCTCCAATGCCTTGGCGCTCCATTGCACCACCACAGGCAAGCTCATCAGCCAGAAACCGCCCACCCCAGCAATGAAACACAGGCGAGCCAGGCGCGGCCGAGAGTTGCGCCACCACCAGGCAAGTAGCAACAGCAGCAAAAGAATGCCGGGCGGCAATAAAAGTTGTTTGATGAAATAGCGAAACGGCATCGGGCATCTCCATAGATGCCCGAAGCCTAGGTGGGTTGACGCAAAGCGACAACAGATTCGAAACAACCTTGAATCAAAAAAAACGACACGCGTGAATCCGGCTTTACTTGAACTGCAGCGACCGGACTTTTACAGCATCCCTGGTGGGCGTCCGATCCTTGAGCCATACAACCTTGGCCGAACGGGGTGTATCGAGGCGCTTGAGTAGCTGGGCCCCACTTGTGGGGGCTTGATGCCCGACCTGCTCAAGGTAAGCCTTGACCAGTTCGAACTCTGCGGGCGTCAAGCCACGCAGTTCCAGCTCTGCCGGGCGTTCATCGCGCAAGCGACCGGCGGTTCTTGCAGCGTCCAGGGCCATCCCGAGACGATCGATCAGTTTTTCGTACAACTCAGGTGTAGTTACTTTTCGTTGTGATTCAACCATCCCTCACCTCATTGAAGATAAGACTCACTCCCCATTGAGAAGCTTAGCTTCGCTGGGCAAACCGGCAGGGCGCCGCGACCAACGGCCCTGAACAGCCGCCGTCACCGGGTATCGACAATGCCCCGGCACGCAATCAGGGTTTCCCTCGGCAGAGCACGGTCATGTATGCTACGGCGCTTCCTGTAACTCCACTTCCAGCTCGGCTGGGCATCGAAAACGCCGCATCAGGCGTCGTCTGCGTCCAGCATGGCAACGAAGAGGATTGGGCCACCCCATTCAGTACAAAAGTAGCCATGCACGAACACTATCAGCCCCGTGAAATCGAAGCCGCCGCCCAGTCGTTCTGGGACGAGCAAAAGTCCTTTGAAGTCAGTGAACAGCCAGGCAAGGAGACTTACTACTGCCTGTCGATGTTCCCTTACCCCAGCGGCAAGCTACACATGGGGCATGTGCGCAACTACACCATCGGCGATGTGATCTCCCGCTACCAGCGCATGCAAGGCAAGAATGTCCTGCAACCCATGGGTTGGGACGCTTTCGGCATGCCGGCGGAAAACGCCGCGATGAAGAACAACGTGGCCCCCGCCAAGTGGACCTACGAAAACATCGCCTACATGAAGACCCAGCTGCGCAGCCTGGGCCTGGCGGTGGACTGGTCCCGCGAGGTCACCACCTGCAAGCCTGATTACTACCGCTGGGAACAATGGCTGTTCACCCGCCTGTTCGAAAAAGGCGTGATCTACCGCAAGAACGGCACCGTGAACTGGGACCCGGTGGACCAGACCGTCCTGGCCAACGAGCAGGTGATCGACGGTCGCGGCTGGCGCTCCGGCGCGCTGATCGAAAAGCGCGAAATCCCGATGTACTACTTCAAGATCACCGCCTACGCGGATGAACTGCTGGAGAGTCTCGACGAGCTGACCGGCTGGCCTGAACAGGTCAAGACCATGCAGCGCAATTGGATCGGCAAGTCCCGGGGCATGGAAGTGCAGTTCCCCTACGACGTCGCCTCCATTGGCGAAGCGGGCAACCTGAAGGTCTTCACCACCCGTCCGGATACCCTGATGGGCGCCACTTATGTAGCCGTGGCCGCCGAGCATCCGCTGGCGACCCTGGCAGCCCGCAACAACCCCGAGCTGCAGGCGTTCATCGCCGAATGCAAAGGTGGCAGCGTCGCTGAAGCCGATGTCGCCACTCAAGAGAAGAAAGGCCTGCCGACCTCGCTGTTCGTCGAGCATCCGCTCACCGGCGAAAAACTCCCGGTGTGGGTCGCCAACTATGTGCTGATGCACTACGGCGACGGCGCCGTCATGGCTGTTCCGGCCCACGATGAGCGCGATTTCGAGTTCGCCCACAAGTACAACCTGCCGATCAAGGCCGTGGTGCGTACCAGCGCCGGCGACCAGACCCCAGCGCCATGGCAGGACGCTTATGGCGAACACGGCGAACTGATCAACTCCGGCGAGTTCGACGGCCTGGACTTCCCCGGCGCGTTCGACGCCATCGAAGTGGCCCTGATCAAGAAGAACCTCGGTGCTTCCCGCACCCAGTTCCGCCTGCGCGACTGGGGCATCAGCCGCCAGCGCTACTGGGGCTGCCCGATTCCGATCGTGCATTGCGATACTTGCGGTGACGTTCCGGTGCCGGAAGATCAACTGCCCGTGGTCCTGCCCGAAGACGTGGTACCCGACGGCGCCGGCTCGCCCCTGGCACGCATGCCCGAGTTCTACGAATGCAGCTGCCCGAAATGCGGCGCACCGGCCCGGCGTGAAACCGACACCATGGACACGTTCGTCGAGTCCTCGTGGTACTACGCCCGCTACGCCTCGCCGCACTATGAAGGCGGCCTGGTGGAAAAATCCGCAGCTGACCACTGGTTGCCGGTGGATCAGTATATCGGCGGCATCGAACACGCCATTCTCCACCTGCTCTACGCGCGCTTCTTCCACAAGCTGATGCGTGACGAAGGCCTGGTGAGCTCCAACGAGCCGTTCAAGAACCTGCTGACCCAAGGCATGGTGATCGCCGAGACGTACTATCGTCGCGAAGCCAACGGTGCCTACACCTGGTACAACCCGGCCGACGTCGAACTCGAACGCGACAGCAAAGCCAAGGTCATCAGCGCCAAACTGATCGCAGACGGCCTGCCGGTGGAAATCGGCGGCACCGAGAAGATGGCCAAGTCGAAGAACAACGGCGTTGACCCGCAGTCGATGATCGACCAGTTCGGCGCCGACACCTGCCGCCTGTTCATGATGTTCGCCTCGCCACCCGACATGAGCGCGGAATGGTCCGACTCCGGCGTCGAGGGTTCGCACCGCTTCCTCAAGCGCGTCTGGCGCCTGGCTCAAGCCCACGTCACTCAGGGCCTGCCGGGCAAACTGGACGTCGCCGGCCTGAACGACGAGCAGAAAGCCGTTCGCCGTTCGATCCACCTGGCCATCAAGCAGGCCAGCCATGACGTCGGCCAGAACCACAAATTCAACACCGCCATCGCCCAGGTGATGACGCTGATGAATGTCCTGGAAAAGGCCGCGCAAGGCACCGAACAGGATCGCGCACTGATTCACGAAGGTCTGGAAGCCGTGACGCTGCTGCTGGCTCCGATCACGCCGCACATCAGCCACGAGCTGTGGAATCGCCTGGGCCACGCTGACCCGGTGATTGACGCCGGCTGGCCGGTGGTGGACGAAACCGCGCTGGTGCAGGACAGCCTGACCCTGGTCATCCAGGTCAACGGCAAGCTGCGTGGCCAGATCGAAATGCCGGCCGCCGCCACTCGCGAAGAAATCGAAGCCGCCGCACGGGCCAATGAAAACGTGTTGCGCTTCGTCGATGGCCTGACGATCCGCAAAGTGATCGTCGTGCCCGGCAAACTGGTCAACATCGTCGCAAGCTAATTGGATCGGGCGCCGGCTTGGGCCGGGCGCCGAATATAACCTGCGGGGCCGCACTGTCGAGCCATAGGGTTTCAAGGGGAGCAACAAGATGATCAAACGTAATCTGCTGGTAATGGGCCTGGCGGTCCTGTTGAGCGCCTGCGGCTTCCAGCTGCGCGGCACCGGCACCACCGAACTGGCCATCACGGAGCTGGACCTCAGCGCCCGGGACGCTTATGGCGAGACCGTGAAGATGCTGCGTGACACGCTGGAGAACAGCGGCGTGAAGATCTACAACGGCGCGCCGTACAAACTGGTGCTGACCAGCGAACAGCAAAGCCAGCGCAGCCTGAGTTACGCCGGTGCCGGTCGCTCGGCCGAATACGAACTCAACAACGTCCTGAGCTATGAGATCCGCGGCCAGAACAACCTGGTGTTGCTGGACGACAAACTGCAAGTGCAGAAGGTCTACCTGCACGATGGCAACAACATCACCGGTTCCGACCAGGAGTCGAGCGAAGCACGTGACGAAATGCGTCGCGACCTCGTGCAACGCATGATGCTGCGCCTGCAACAACTGAGCCCGGCCCAACTGGACCAGTTGCAGCAGACCGCCGACGCCCGCGCCAAGGCAGAAGCCGAGGCACTGGAAGCGGCGCGCAAGGCTGAGGCGGAAACCCCGCAACAGTCGCCGATGCAAATCCCGTCTGAATAAGCCTTGCGAGGCGCTCCGGCGCCCCGCTCGCCTTCTCTTATGAAGCTCGCTCCCGCCCAACTCGGCAAACACCTGCAAGGCGCCCTCGCGCCGGTCTACATCATCAGTGGCGATGATCCGCTGCTGTGCCAGGAAGCCGCCGACGCCATTCGCTCTGCCGCCCGCCAGCAAGGCTTCGACGAACGCCAGGTGTTCGCCGCCGACGCCAGTTTCGACTGGGGCACGCTGTTGCAGGCTGGTGCGAGCATGTCGCTGTTCGCGCAAAAGCGTCTGCTGGAGCTGCGCTTGCCGTCTGGCAAACCCGGTGACAAGGGCGCCGCCGCGCTGATCGAATATTGCTCACGGCCGGCCGAAGACACGGTGTTGCTCATCAGCCTGCCAAAACTCGACGGCAGCGCGCAGAAAACCAAATGGGGCAAGGCCCTGGTCGAAGGTCAGCAGACCCAGTTCGTACAGATCTGGCCGGTGGACGTCAGCCAGTTGCCCAGCTGGATCCGCCAGCGCCTGTCCCAGGCCGGCCTCTCAGCCAGCCAGGACGCGGTGGAGTTGATCGCCGCCCGGGTCGAAGGCAACCTGCTGGCCGCCGCTCAGGAAATCGAAAAGCTCAAGCTGATGGCCGAGGGCGGGCAGATCACCGTGGAAACGGTACAGGCCGCCGTGGCCGACAGTGCGCGTTTCGATGTGTTCGGGCTGACCGATGCGATCCTCAACGGTGAAGCCGCCCACGCCCTGCGCATGCTCGAAGGCCTGCGGGGCGAAGGCGTCGAGCCTCCGGTGATCCTCTGGGCCCTGGCCCGGGAGTTGCGCCTGCTGGCTAACCTGTCGCTGCAATACAGCCAGGGCGTGCCGCTGGACAAGGCTTTCAGCCAGGCCCGACCGCCTGTGTGGGACAAGCGCAAGCCGCTGATGAGCAAAGCCCTGCAACGCTATTCGGCACCGCGCTGGGCGCAACTGCTGCTCGAAGCCCAGCGCATCGATGCGCAGATCAAAGGTCAAGCGGCGGGGTCGCCGTGGATGAGCCTGAGCCGTTTGTCGCTGTTGATGGCCGGTCAGCGGCTGACTCTGCCAGCAGAATAAAAGCTCGCAGCCTTCGGCAGCTCCTACAGAGGTATGCACTTCATTGTAGGAGCTGCCGAAGGCTGCGAGCTTTTTCGCCCTTGATCCTACAAATATCACCTCCATTTACCCTATAGACAGCCCCCCAACTCTGCCCCATGATTTGCCCCGTAAAACCCACCCACGAGAGAACCATCATGAGCAAAAAGCCATCCAAGCATGGCCCCAACAAGGCCAAATCCATCATCGCCCAGCCCCTGTTCCGCAGCCGCCAGGAACGACCCGCCAAGGGCAAAGGCAGCTACCGCCGCGAAGCCTTCCAGTCTGACAACTGGGAGGCTTCTTGCTTTGTGGCGGCTTGAAACATCCGGACCAGCCCTATTCTCCTTTGCGCATGATAAGGTCAGCATCTGATTTGTTTATCTGGACCCGTGCATGCCCTTTTGTCTTTCCCGTCGTTGGCCCCTGCGCCAATTGATTGCAGCCACAAGCGTCGTTCTGCTTGTCGCCTGCGCAGAAAAACCTACCGCCGCCGACGCCCAACCGCTCAAGACCGTCCCAGCCGTGCCTGCTCCGGCCATCGTACCGCCGGTGGTTCCGACCGGTGACAATCTGGTCATCGCACCCACGCAAACTTTCGCCGAATGGCAAGCCGGTTTTCGCAAGCAAGCCTTGGCCGCCGGGATCCGTGCCGACCTGTTTGATCGCGCCTTCATCGGCGTCAGCCCGGACATGAGCGTCATCAAGGCCGACCGCAGCCAGCCCGAATTCAGCCGTCCGGTGTGGGAATACCTCGATGGTGCCCTGTCGCCACTGCGAGTACGCCGGGGCCAGACGCTGGTCCAACAGCATGCCGACATTCTGCAAAGCATCGAGCAGCGCTATGGCGTGGATCGGCAGTTCCTGGTGTCGGTATGGGGTATGGAAAGCAACTTCGGTCAGTTCCAGGGCACCAAGTCGGTGATCAACTCCCTGGCGACCCTGGCCTACGAAGGGCGACGCCCGGGGTTTGCCCATGCGCAACTGATCGCCGCGCTGCAGATCCTGCAGCAGGGTGACATCGCACCGGAAAAAATGCTGGGTTCCTGGGCCGGCGCCATGGGCCAGACCCAGTTTATTCCCACCACGTACAACACCCATGCGGTGGACTTCGATGGTGACGGCCGCCGCGATATCTGGGGCAGCGCTACCGATGCCCTGGCCTCGACCGCGCACTACCTGCAAAGCTCTGGCTGGCAGCGCGGGCAGCCGTGGGGCTTCGAGGTACAGCTCAAAGAAGGGTTCGACTACCCGCTGGCCGATGGCGCGATCCGCAAACCCGTCTCCGAATGGCTGCAACTGGGCGTCAGCCTGCCCAACGGCAGCCAGGTCCCAGCCGGTGCCGAACACTTGTCGGCGGCCCTGCTGCTGCCGGCCGGCTACCGCGGGCCGGCTTTCCTGGTGCTCGACAACTTCCGCGCCATCCTCAAGTACAACAATTCCTCGTCGTACGCCTTGGCGGTCAGCCTGCTGTCAGAGCGCTTCGCGGGCGCGGGGCTGATCAACGGGCAATGGCCAAAGGACGATCTGCCCTTGAGCCGTAGCGAGCGCTTCGAACTGCAGACCTTGCTGGGCAAACACAACTTCGACGCAGGCACGCCCGACGGCATCATCGGCGCCAACACCCGCAAGGCCATACGCAGCGCCCAGCAGTCGTTCGGCTGGCCAGCGGATGGGTATCCGACGCACAAGCTGCTGGAAGGGTTGCGTAACCGCTAGATTGCCTTATGGCGACTACCGCTTTCGCGAGCAAGCCCGCTCCCACAGAGTGACCGCGTTCCTTCAGAAGAATACGGTCGCACTGTGGGAGCGGGCTTGCTCGCGAAGACTGACTACCCAACAACACACAACTAGCGGCTGACCACCACATCCTGCTCCAGCACCAACCTCTTCTCCCCCGCATCCAGCGTCACCAGCGCGCCCATGGGCAACGTCAGGTTCGGATCGCAATGCCCACTGCGCCAGCCGGACAGTACCGGGATGCCAAACGGCTCGAAGGTCTGCTTGAACAGTTTGTTCAACGCCTCAACGTCCACCCCAGCGATATCCCCCACCAATACACCCCGCAGCTTTGCCAGGGTGCCGGCCAGCCGTAACTGGGTCAGCAGGCGGTCAATGCGATAAAGCGGCTCGTTGATGTCTTCAACCAGCAGGATCACGCCTTCGGCCTCGATTTCGTAGGGCGTGGCCATGGTCGCGGCAATCATCGACAGATTCCCCCCCAGCAAACGCCCGCAGGCGATGCCGGGTGCAACGGTGGTCAACGGATACGCCGCGGGATGGCTCAGTACACTGCCGGCCTTCAACTGCCCACGCAGCAGGCTGAAAAAAGACGTGACGGTTGATGGATCCTTGTCGCCCAGAAGATCGGCGTTGAGCAGCGGGCCGTGGAAGGTGACGAAGCCTGCGTAACGGCTGATGGCCAGGTGTAGGGCGGTGATGTCGCTGTAGCCGACGAAGGGCTTGGGGTTGCGTCTCAGGAGTTCGAAGTCGATACGGTCCAGCAGGCGCGGTGTGCCGTAGCCACCGCGCAGGCAGATGATCGTTTTTACTTCTGGGTCGGCGAAGGCGGCGTGCAGGTCGTTGAGGCGTGTCTCGTCGCTGCCGGCCAGGTAGCCGTTCTTTTCGTAGACTCCGGGGAAGATCCGCAGGTCATGGCCTCGGGTGCGCATCCATTGGATGGCTTTTTCCGTGTCCAGGGGGGCGGGACCGGCGGGGGCGATCACGGCGATCAAGCCCTGGGATGGGAGTGCTGGGACGGGGTGATGTGGGGTTAGGTCCATGGTTTCCCGCTTTGTCGGCTTGTTATGCGTGTATATCCGTTTTTTGTGTAACGGCTACTTATGGTTCCGCTCTTACAGCGGGTTACTTTTGAAAAGCGCAAAAGTAACCAAAACGCTCTTGCCCCACCACTCGGTGCCTCGCCTAGGCTCGGCATGCCCTCACTCCGGCATTACTCCGTGGGCCCGCCGCGAAGGGCCATCCATGGCCCAGCGCGGCTATCCCGGCATCCATGCCGGGATACCCACTGCGCAATGCCTGCGTTCGGCCAGCGTGGTTTAACGGGGCGCCAAGATCAAGATCAAAAGCAAAGCAAAGCAAAGCAAAGCAAAGCAAAGCAAAAGCGCGACAAGTCCAGCATCTATGTAACTGAACCACCGCCTTCGCGAGCAAGCCCGCTCCCACAAGGCTTTGCGGTGTTCACAATATCTGGGCAGGTGCAAAAACCTGTGGGAGCGGGCTTGCTCGCGAAGGCGACAGCACAGCCAACATCATCACAAACTGATACACCGCTTTCGTGGGCAAGCTCGCTCCCACAGGGTGTTTCGGGTGTTCACAGCATCTGCACACGACACAAAAAACTTGTGGGAGCGGGCTTGCTCGCGAAGGCGTCGGCACAGCCAACATCATCACAAACTGACCCTCCGCTTTCGCGAGCAAGCCCGCTCCCACAGGGGAAACTCGATACCCCCAAACCAGGCCGGCTGTCAGGCCGCCTCGCTCTTGATTTTGATCTTGGGCGCCCCGTTAACCACGCTGGCTGAACGCAGGCATTGGTTCGTGGGCAACCCGGCATGGATGCCGGGTTAGCCGCGCTGGGCCATGGATGGCCCTTCGCGGCGGCCCACGAACCAATGCCGGAGTGAAGGCATGCCGAGCCTAGGCGAGGCACCGAGTGGTGGGGCAGAGCGCTTTTGGTTACTTTTGGCTGGCCCGGCATCCGGCTCTTCCAAAAGTGACCCGCTGTAAGAGCGGAACCATAAGTAGCCGTTACCGCAGCAACGGATATTCACACCGATCCACCACCAAAAACCGCTAAATCAGGACCCGAGCAACTCAGCCTTGACCAACTTAGCCTGCTCATCCGCATGATACGAAGACCGCACCAACGGCCCCGAAGCCACGTTCTTGAACCCCATCTTGTACCCTTCCTCAGCAAACCACGCAAAGGTATCCGGGTGCACAAAACGCTGCACCGGCAAGTGACTACGCGAAGGCTGCAAGTACTGCCCCAGGGTCAGCATGTCAATGTCATGCTCACGCATACGCTTCATGACCTCGATAACTTCCTCATCGGTCTCACCCAAGCCCAGCATCAAGCCAGACTTGGTCGGAATGTGCGGCATCATCTGCTTGAAGCGCTGCAGCAGGGTCAGCGACCACTGATAGTCCGAACCCGGACGCGCAGCCTTGTACAGGCGCGGTACGGTTTCCAGGTTGTGGTTGAAGACATCCGGCGGCTCGGCGGCGGTGATTTGCAGTGCGATGTCCATGCGACCGCGATAATCCGGCACCAAAGTCTCGAGCTGCACATTCGGCGACAGCTTGCGGATTTCGCGGATGCAGTCGGCAAAGTGCTGGGCACCGCCGTCGCGCAGGTCGTCGCGGTCCACCGAGGTGATCACTACATACTTGAGCTTGAGGTCGGCAATGGCGATGGCCAGGCTTTCGGGTTCGTTCACGTCCAATGGCTTCGGCCGACCATGACCGACGTCACAGAACGGGCAGCGACGGGTGCAGATGTCGCCCATGATCATGAACGTGGCGGTGCCGCCGGAGAAGCATTCACCCAGGTTCGGGCAGGATGCTTCTTCACAGACGCTGTGCAGTTTGTGTTTGCGCAGCAGCGCCTTGATGCGGTCGACTTCCGGCGAAACCGGGATGCGCACGCGGATCCAGTCGGGTTTCTTCGGCAGTTCGGTGGTCGGGATGATCTTGACCGGGATGCGTGCAACTTTCTCGGCGCCGCGCAGCTTTACGCCGGCCTCGACCTTGGCACGCGGGGCCGGACGCTCAGTAACATCCAGCGTCGGGATCATGGTTTGCACAGCATCAGTAGTCATATCAGTCGATTCCGCCCGTGAGGGTCGTCTGCTCAGCGTAGTCGAGGTGTTTGACGAGCTGCGCGCGCAGCCGGGCACTTACCTCGGCAAATTCAATCGATCCTGTGTGATCGCACAGCTGGGTCATCGCCAGCCCCGCGTAGCCACAGGGATTAATCCGTCGAAACGGCTCCATGTCCATGTCCACGTTCAACGCCAGGCCATGAAACGAACAACCGTGGCGGATCCGCAAACCCAGGGAGGCGATTTTTGCCCCGTCGACGTAGACACCCGGAGCATCCGGCTTGGCCGCCGCTGTCACGCCGTAGCTGGCCAGCAGTTCGATCAGGCACGTCTCCATGCGGGTGACCAGTTCGCGTACGCCGAACCCCAGCTTGCGTACGTCCAGCAACAAATAGGCCACCAACTGTCCGGGGCCATGGTAAGTCACCTGGCCACCGCGGTCGGTCTTCACCACCGGGATATCCCCCGGCAGCAACAGGTGTTCGGCCTTGCCGGCCTGGCCCTGGGTGAACACCGACGGGTGTTGCACCAGCCAGACTTCGTCACCGGCGCTGGTGCCGCGGTCGTTGGTGAAGCGTTGCATGGCATGCCAGACCGGCTCGTAAGCCATCTGGCCCAGCTCGCGAAAGCCCAGCGTGCCCGGCATCACAACACCATGTGCACGAACCCGGTCGCTCGCAACTCGCTGTTGATGTCGTACAGCTGCTCCTGACCGGTGGCAATGATGTGCAACTGAATCGTTGTGTACTTGCCGTTGGTACTCTGGCGTTCGGCCAGGGTCTTGTGATCAACGGTGGCGTGTTTTTCAAGAATCGCGATGATCTTGTCCTTGAAACCCACACCGGTGTCGCCAATTACCTTGATCGGATAATCCTCGCAAGGAAACTCGATCTTTGGCGCCTTTACTTCTGAGTCTGTCATGGCGTAACGGCCTCGTAAGCCGTGATAACGCACATGGCCCCGTACCGGAAAGGAACGGGGCCATGCAGGTCAACACTTCAATCAGTTGAACAAGCCGTAGAAGAATAGACGGATGCTATCCCACATGCGGCGGAAGATACCACCTTCCTCGACCGCGTCCAGCGCGATCAGGTCGGCGCTGTGCACCACTTTGTCGTCCAGTTTGACTTCCACCTTGCCGATCACGTCGCCCTTGGCGATTGGCGCAACCATTTGCGGATTCATGGTCATGGTGGCGACCAGTTTCTTGAGCTGACCTTTAGGCAAGGTCATGGTCAGGTCCTGGGCCAGACCGGCCTTCACCTGGTTGGTGGTGCCTTTCCACACCTGGGCCTGAGCCAGCTCGGTGCCCTTCTGGTAGAAGGTCTGGGTTTCGAAGAAGCGGAAACCGTAGGTCAAGAGCTTCTGGGTTTCGGCGGCGCGGGCCACTTCGCTGTTGGTGCCGAAAACGACGGCGATCAGGCGCATGCCGTCACGAACGGCCGAAGACACCATGCAATAGCCAGCCTCTTCGGTGTGACCGGTCTTCAGGCCATCGACGGTCTTGTCGCGCCACAGCAGCAGGTTGCGGTTGGGCTGCTTGATGTTGTTCCAGAAGAATTCCTTCTGGGAGTAGATGGCGTAGTGCGCCGGGTCTTCGTGAATGATCGCCCGCGCCAGGATCGCCATGTCATGAGCCGAGGAGTAATGCTCCGGGTTCGGCAAGCCGGTCGGGTTCATGAAGTGGCTGTTGGTCAGGCCCAGGTCGGCGGAAGTTTTGTTCATCATGTCGGCGAACGCATCTTCGCTGCCGGCGATGTGCTCGGCCAAGGCGACACTGGCGTCGTTGCCGGACTGGATGATGATGCCGTGCAGCAGGTCGCTGACGGTCACTTGCGAACCGACCTTGATGAACATCCGCGAACCGCCGGTGCGCCAGGCGTTTTCGCTGACGGTCACCGGATCGTTTTCACCGATCTGGCCACGACGGATTTCCAGGGTGGCGATGTAGGCGGTCATCAGTTTGGTCAGGCTGGCCGGTGGCAGGCGCTGGTCACCATTGTTCTCCACCAGCACCTCGCCGCTGCTGGCGTCCATGAGCACAAAGGATTTGGCGGCCAGTTGAGGGGGAGCCGGCATCATCTCGACCGCGAACGCAGCAGGTGAGAGCAGCAGTGGGACTAGCAGGCAAAGGCGTTTGGCAAAGGTGGTGATGTTCATCCGTCTCTCGAAATCGCTAATGGAAACTGCCCGAAGGGCAATACTAAACAGGCAACCTTCTAACGGGTCGCCGCGTATTTAAGTTGCTCACTCACATCCCTTGCCGGGCTTTTGTTATTCATAGAGCCAACAACCTGGCCCGCTCCAACCACTAGCGGGCCTTCAATCAAATCATTCCGCGCTGACCAGGCTCGGCGAACCGAGATTGGCCAGGCGTACACTGTTCTGCACCTGCTGGACTTCATCCGGCGAACCGATCGGGCCCAGGCGTACCCGATGCAGTGTCTGCTGGTTGCGCACGATGGAGCTGATGAACACCGGCGCGCTGACCATCGAACTGAGCTTGGCTCTCAACAGTTCGGCAGCGTCCGGGTTGGCGAACGCGCCGACTTGCAGATACTGGCCAGACGCTGTTGCAGAAGCGTTTTTTTTTGCGTCGAGCGGCACGGGCACCACGGGCGCAGCATGTTGCTGCGGCGGCGGGGACCATTGCTCGACCGTACCGGTGGAAGCCGTCACGGTCGGCGCGGCATTTTGCGCCACTTTTGGCTCGTTGAGCATCAAAGGCGCCGGACGGCCTCGCTGGGCCCACCATTCCTGCGGGTCGATGCCTTCGACCTTGACCCGTGCGGTGCCGGATTCAGCGTAACCGAGTTTTTTCGCCGCCGCGTACGACAGGTCGATGATGCGGTCGGAATAGAACGGCCCACGGTCATTGACTCGCAGGATCACGGCCTTGTTGTTGTCCAGGTTGGTCACCCGCACATAACTGGGCAGCGGCAAGGTCTTGTGGGCCGCGCTCATGCCATACAGGTCGTAAACCTCGCCATTGGCGGTGTTCTGGCCGTGGAACTTGGTGCCATACCAGGACGCCGTGCCCGAAGCGACGTAACGCTTGGATTCGGCCATCGGGAAATATGTCTTGCCCAGCACCGTGTAGGGGTTGGCCTTGTACGGGCCGGTGTGCAAGGTTGGCGTGGCATCGGGAATGCGTGAAACATCCACATCCCACCACGGCGCGCCGTCCTTATGGGCCCGGTTGATGTCCAGGCCCGGTGTGGCGCGCACGGCAGTGGAGGTTTTCTGCGCCGGCGGGCGACTGGTGGAGCAACTGACAACCAGCAACGACAGCGCCGCCAGCGCTACCAGTTTCAGGGGTCCGGCTTTCAGGGGTTGATAGGTAGGCAATGCCCGCATTATTTGACGCCCCGTGCTTTGACCAGCTCTTCAGACAGCTGATGCACGGCCATGGCGTACATCACACTGCGGTTATAACGCGTAATCGCGTAGAAATTCTTCAGGCCCATCCAGTACTCAGGGCCTTGTTCGCCTTCCAGGCGAATCGCGGTGACTGGCATGTCGTCACGCAGCGCATCATGACTCGACCACCCCAGCGCCCGCAACTCCCCGACGGTTTTCGTCGGCTCGATGCCTGTGGTCAGGCCCTCGTCTACCTGGTCGCCACGCACGTCCGCACGGCTGACCACCGGCTCGCCAGGCTCCCAGCCGTGGCGCTTGAAATAGCTGGCAACACTGCCGATGGCGTCGGTCGGGTTGGTCCAGATATTGATGTGGCCATCGCCGTCGAAGTCCACCGCATAAGCCCGGAAGCTGCTGGGCATGAACTGCGGCAAGCCCATGGCGCCGGCGTAGGAACCCTTGAGGGTCAACGGGTCGACCTGTTCCTCGCGGGCCAGCAGCAGGAACTCGCGCAACTCCTTGCGGAAGAATTCGGCGCGCGGCGGATAATCGAAGCCCAGGGTCGACAGCGCATCGACCACCCGGAAATTCCCGGTATTACGACCAAAAAACGTCTCGACACCAATGATAGACACGATGACCTGGGCCGGCACGCCATACTCCTGCTCGGCGCGAGCCAGCACAGCCTCGTGCTGGCGCCAGAAGTCCACGCCCCGGGCGATACGCGCCTCGGAGATGAACATCGGCCGATACTCGCTCCACTGCTTGACCCGCTCGGCGGGTCGGGAGATCGCGTCGAGAATCGACTGCTTGCGCTGCGCCTCGCGGAACACCCCCATCAGCTGTTCACCGGCAAAACCGTAGTCGCGGGTCATTTCACCGACGAATTCGGCCACTTGCGGCGAACCTTCATAGTCGCCGGCCAGGGCGTGCGACGCACCGCCCAGGAGGCCGACCAGGCCGACCCACGGCGCATATCGCGTCGACCAGCCACGCATTGCTTGCATTGAACGCTTCACCTTATTCAAACCTGCGCGATCCACTTGCGATGGGTATGGATCGACATCAAAACCCCAAACGCTGACAGTAGCGTCACCAGCGAAGTTCCTCCGTAGCTAATGAATGGCAACGGCACCCCCACGACCGGCAACAGGCCACTGACCATACCGATATTGACGAAAACATAAACAAAAAACGTCATGGTCAGACTGCCCGCGAGCAATTTGCCAAACAATGTCTGGGCCTGGGCCGTAATCACCAGGCCACGGCCGATCAACAACAGGTAGATCAGCAGCAGCACGCAGATGCCCACCAGACCGAACTCTTCGCCCAACACGGCGATGATGAAGTCGGTGTGGCTTTCCGGCAGAAAATCCAGGTGCGACTGGGTGCCCAGCAACCACCCTTTGCCGAACACGCCGCCGGAGCCGATGGCGGCCTTGGACTGGATGATATTCCAGCCGGTGCCCAGCGGATCGCTCTCCGGATCGAGGAACGTCAAGACCCGCTGCTTCTGGTAGTCGTGCATCACGAAGTACCACATGGCCACGGACACCGGCACCGCGGCAGCGATCACACTGAGAATCCAGCGCCAGCGCAATCCGCCCATGAACAGCACGAAGGCGCCGCCGGCCAGGATCAGCAATGAGGTGCCGAGATCCGGCTGGCGCACGATCAGGATGAACGGAATCCCAATCAGCAGCAGGCTGATGCCCACATGTTTGAGCTGTGGCGGCAAGGTGCGCTTGGACAAATACCAGGCGATGGTCGCCGGCATGATGATTTTCAGGAACTCAGAAGGCTGGAAGCGGATCACCCCGGGGATGTTGATCCAGCGTGTCGCACCCATGGCGTTATGGCCCATGATGTCCACGATCACCAACAAGACCACGCCGCCCACATAGGCCAGTGGCACCCAGCGCGCCATGAACCGAGGCTCCAGTTGGGCGATGAAAATCATCGATACCAGGCCGATGCCGAATGAAGTGGCCTGCTTGGCCAGCAGGTCCCAGTTCTTGCCGCTGGCCGAATACAGCACGAACAGGCTGCCGGCGGCCAGTGTCAGCAACAGGATCAACAAGGGGCCATCGATGTGCATGCGCTGCAACAGGGTGGCGCGACGGCGCATCACATCTTCGCTGGAGAGGATCCGGTCGAAATTATTCTTCACGGGCCGTAGCCTCCGCGGTGGTGGGGCTTGCGAATTCGGGCTTGAGCTGGCCGTGTTCATCCAGCAGCCAGGCGTCCATGATCTGGCGCACCACCGGCGCGGCGACGCCGGAACCGGACTCGCCGTTCTCGACCATCACCGACACGACGATTTTCGGGTTTTCGGCCGGCGCGAAACCGACGAACAAAGCGTGGTCCCGGTGACGCTCCTGAACCTTGGAGCGGTCGTACTTCTCGCCCTGCTTGATCGCGACCACCTGGGCCGTACCACTCTTGCCGGCAATCCGGTATTGCGCACCGAGGGCAGCCTTGCGCGCGGTGCCCCGGGCGCCGTGCATCACCTGCTGCATGCCGATATTGACCTTCTGCCAGTCCGACGGATTACGCAGGATGATGTCCGGCACCGGGTTGGGGTCCACGGGCTTCTGGCCTTCGATGGTCTTGGCCAGGTGCGGGCGATACCACTTGCCTTTGCTCGCCACCAAGGCTGTGGCCTGGGCCAGTTGCAGCGGCGTCGCCTGCATGTAGCCCTGGCCGATTCCCAGGATCAGCGTCTCACCCGGGAACCACGGCTGGCGGCGGGTCGCCCGCTTCCACTCGCGGGACGGCATCAGGCCCGGCGATTCTTCGAACATATCCAGGGAGACTTTCTGACCGAGCCCGAACTTGCCCATGTAGGACGCCAGCCGATCGATCCCCAGCTTGTGGGCCAGGTCATAGAAGTAGGTGTCGTTGGACCGCATGATCGCCGTTTCCAGATCCACGTAGCCGTCGCCGGAGCGGTTCCAGTTGCGGTACTTGTGGTCGTAGTTCGGCAATTGGTAATAGCCGGGGTCGTAGACCCGGCTGGAAGCGGTGATCACGCCCGCGTCCAGCCCGGCAATCGCCACGGCCGGCTTGATGGTCGAACCCGGTGGATAGAGACCACGTAGCACGCGATTGAACAGTGGCCGATCGATGGAGTCGCGCAACTCGGCATAGGCCTTGAAACTGATGCCGGTGACGAACAGGTTCGGGTCGAAACTCGGCTGGCTGACCATTGCCAGGACCTCGCCGGTGTTCGGATCCAGCGCCACGACAGCGCCGCGACGGCCACCCAACGCCGCTTCGGCGGCTTCCTGCAATTTGATGTCCAGGCTCAGGACGATGTCCTTGCCGGGAATCGGGTCGGTGCGCTTGAGCACACGCAACACGCGGCCACGGGCATTGGTCTCGACTTCCTCGTAGCCCACCTGACCGTGCAGCTCGGCCTCGTAGAAGCGTTCGATGCCCGTTTTGCCGATGTGGTGGGTGCCGCTGTAATTGACCGGATCGAGGCTCTTGAGCTCTTTTTCGTTGATCCGCCCCATGTAGCCAACCGAGTGGGCGAAGTGCGCCCCCTGGGGATAATGACGCACCAATTGCGCCACCACCTCAACGCCCGGCAGGCGGAACTGGTTCACGGCGATCAGGGCTATCTGCTCTTCGGTCAGCTCGAACAGGATCGGCACCGGCTCGAACGGGCGCCGCCCCTGACGCATGCGCTTCTCGAAAATCGCCCGGTCCTCGGGTGTCAGTTGCAGCACTTCGACGATCACGTCGAGCACCTTCTGCCAATCCCCGGACCGCTCACGGGTCATGCTCAGGCTGAAGCTGGGCCGGTTATCGGCCACCACCACGCCGTTGCGGTCGAAAATCAACCCGCGAGTCGGCGGAATCGGCTGCACATGCACACGATTGTTTTCCGACAGGGTCGAGTGGTACTCGTACTGAATCACCTGGAGGAAATACAGGCGCGCGATCAGCACACCGATCAGCGCCACGACCGCAATTGCACCAAACACGACGCGACCCCGCACCAGGCGGGCGTCTTTTTCGTGGTCCTTGATGCGGATCGGCTGAGGCATGAGGGCAGGATTACTTGTGGTAAGGGTGCCCGGACAGGACTGTCCAGGCACGATACAACTGTTCGCCGATCAGAATCCGCACCAGCGGGTGCGGCAACGTCAAAGGCGACAACGACCAGCGTTGATCGGCCCGGGCACAGACTTCTGGCGCCAACCCTTCCGGGCCACCGACCATGAAGTTGACCGTGCGCGAGTCCAGCCGCCAGCGATCGAGTTCGACCGCCAGCTGCTCGGTACTCCAAGGCTTGCCGTGCACTTCGAGCGTGACGATCCGCTCGTTCGGCCCGACCTTGGCCAGCATGGCTTCGCCTTCCTGACGGATAAAGCGCGCCACATCGGCGTTCTTGCCGCGGGTGTTGAGCGGAATTTCCACCAGTTCCAGGGCCAGCTCGGAAGGAAGACGCTTGGCATATTCATGCCAGCCTTCTTCCACCCACTTGGGCATGCGAGAACCGACGGCGATCAGGCGCAGTCGCACAGCGATCCCTTATTGCTGGTCTTTGTTGAGCTTGGTGAAATGCTCATGGGTGTTTTCCGGGCTGTGGTGCGCGGCACTGGCCGAACGGCTCTGCTCGGCACCGGCCCACAGGCGCTCCAGGTCATAGAACTGGCGCGCCGAGGCGGTCATCATGTGCACGATGACGTCATCCATATCCAGCAACACCCAATCGCTGTCGCCCTTGCCTTCTTCACCCAGTGGCTTGACGCCCTGGGCCTTGACCGCTTCGCGAACCTTGTCCAGCATCGCGCCGATCTGGCGGTTGGAGGTACCGGTGGCGATGATCATGTAGTCCGTGATGCTCTGCTTTTCGCGAACGTCGATCACCTGGATGTCCTGGGCCTTGACGTCTTCCAGGGCCGCCACGGCAACCTTGACCAGCTCTTCGCCGGCCAGTACCACGCCACTATGAGCTTCTACGGGAAGCGGGGCGCTCTTGAACGTGCCCTTGCGCTTTACTTTGTTTACGTCTTTGTCAGTCATATAAAACTCGTTTTGCTCGTATGTTCGGGCGCTTCGCTACACGCATTCACGTGCCTTGAAGCGCGCCCTTTTTCAGTTCGACGCACGGTACAGCCCGTGCGCATCGATGTAGGCCAGGACCGCGTCGGGCACCAGGAAACGTACCGACTTACCGCTGGCCAGCAGTTGACGGATCTGGGTGGCGGATACCGCGAGCGGCGTCTGCCAGACGAATGCAATCTGTCCGCTCGGCCCTTTCAGGGCCAGCGGGTCGCTCACCGAGCGGGCCGCCAGCAGGTTGCGCAAGGCATCCGGCGGCTCGCTGTCGGCATCCGGGCGTTGCAACACCAGGATGTGGCAATGCTGGAGCAACTCTTCCCAGCGATGCCAAGTGGGCAGGCCGCAAAATGCGTCCCAGCCCAAAAGCAGAAAAACCTGGGCATCGGCGGCCAGTTCGGCGCGCATCAGCTCCAGGGTATCAATGGTGTAGGACGGTTTGTCCCGCAGCAATTCGCGGGCGTCCACCACCAACGGCGCCACACCGGCCACCGCGCACTCGACCATCGCCAGACGGTCCTGGGCCGAAACCTGCGGCGTATCCCGATGAGGCGGCCTGGCGCTGGGCGTCAGGCGTAGCTCATCGAGGGCCAGGGCATCGGCGACTTCCAACGCACCGCGCAAATGGCCGATGTGCACCGGGTCGAACGTGCCGCCCAGGATGCCGATGCGCCGGGGCGGGTTGCTCGTCGTCACAAGGGCCGGCGGGTCGAGATCGCCCAAGTCAGACCGGCTCCTGTCCGCGCAACTGGCCGTCACCGACCACGATGTACTTCTCGCAGGTCAAGCCTTCGAGACCCACCGGGCCACGGGCGTGCAGCTTATCAGTAGAAATGCCGATCTCGGCACCCAAACCGTATTCGAAGCCGTCGGCGAAACAGGTCGGGGTGTTGATCATCACCGACGCCGAGTCCACTTCGGCGACGAAACGCCGGGTTTCGCCCTGGTGTTCGCTGACGATGGAGTCGGTGTGGTGGGAGCCATGGCGATTGATGTGCTCGATGGCTTCATCCAGCCCGTCGACCACGCGGATCGCCAGAATCGGCGCCAGGTACTCGGTGTCCCAGTCTTCTTCGCTGGCCTCTGCCGCCTCGATGATTGCCCGGGTGCGCTGGCAACCACGCAGCTCGACGCCTTTTTCGCGGAACTGGGCGGCCATCGCTGGCAGGAAGTCCTGGGCGACGGCCTGGTCCACCAACAGGGTTTCCATCGCGCCGCAGATGCCATAACGGTAAGTCTTGGCGTTGAAGGCGATGCGCTGGGCTTTCGGCAGTTCGGCGTGGGCGCTGACGTAGACGTGGCAGATGCCGTCCAGGTGCTTGATCACCGGCACGCGGGCATCGCGGCTGACCCGTTCGATCAGACCCTTGCCACCACGGGGCACGATGACGTCGACGAACTCGGGCATGCTGATCAGTGCGCCGACCGCGGCGCGGTCGGTGGTTTCCACCACTTGCACCACGGCCGCCGGCAGATCGGCTTCGGCCAGGCCGCGCTGGATGCAGGCGGCAATCGCGCGGTTGGAATGAATGGCCTCGGAACCACCACGCAGGATGGTCGCGTTGCCGGACTTCAGGCACAGGCTGGCAGCATCGATGGTCACGTTCGGCCGCGACTCGTAGATGATCCCGACCACGCCCAGGGGCACGCGCATCTTGCCGACCTGGATACCCGACGGCCGATAGCTCATGTCCCGGATCGCCCCGACCGGGTCCGGCAGCGCCGCGACCTGGCGCAGACCGACGATCATGCCGTCGATGCGTGCCGGGGTCAGCGCCAGGCGTTCGAGCATGGCCGGCTCAAGGCCGTTGGCCCGGCCAGCGGCCAGGTCCAGCTCATTGGCGGCGGACAACTCGGCGCGCGCAGCGTCCAGCGCATTGGCGGCGGCCTGCAGGGCGCGGTTTTTCTGCGCGGTGCTGGCACGGCCGATGATGCGCGACGCTTGGCGAGCGGCGCGACCCAGGCGGGTCATGTAGTCAAGAACGGACTCAGTCATGGTCTGTGTGGTCTTGGCAAAGGGGAAAGCGGCAGATTATAGCTGTCGTATCCCTCGACTAACAGCGTGGACTCACAGTGGTGACCGGCGGAAGAGCAAAACCTGCGCAAATTGTCGCTGTTCAGCGCTGATTAAGCTTCCCATTGCTATCATCGCGCTTCCTTTGGCCTCACTTCGTCTAACGCCATGACCGATTCGCCACCACAGCCAAACGCCTTGCCCCATGATTTTTTTGATCGCGATGCGCAGGTGCTCGCCCAGGACCTGTTGGGTAAAGTCATTCGCCACAAGGTCGGTGACCTGTGGCTCAGCGCGCGAATCATCGAAACCGAAGCGTATTACTTCGCTGAAAAGGGCAGCCACGCTTCGCTGGGCTATACGGAAAAACGTAAGGCTTTGTTTCTGGATGGCGGCCACATCTATATGTATTACGCCCGGGGTGGCGATTCGCTGAATTTCAGCGCCCAAGGCCCCGGCAATGCGGTGCTGATCAAATCGGCGTACCCGTGGGTCGACCCTGTTTCCGGCCCGGCGAGCCTGGCGCAGATGCTGCTCAACAACCCTGACGCCCAGGGCCGCCCGCGTCCGGCGCAAAAGCTTTGCGCCGGCCAGACCTTATTGTGCAAGGCCCTGGGGCTGAAAGTGCCGCAGTGGGACGCCAAACGCTTCGACCCCGAACGCCTGCTGGTGGAAGACGTGGGCGTGCCAACGGTCAATGTGATCCAGACCACGCGCCTGGGCATCCCACTGGGACGCGACGAACACCTGCTCTACCGCTTCGTCGACGCGGCCTACGCCCCCTGGTGCACGCGGAACCCGCTGCGGCGCGGACAGGTCGAAGGGCGGGATTATTTTTTGCTTTCCTGAACACCGTTTTCTTTTCACAACGGATCCCATGTGGGAGCGAGCCTGCTCGCGATGGCGCCCGATCAGTAGAATTGATGTTGACTGACACACCGCTATCGCGAGCAGGCTCGCTCCCACAGTAAAAAATGCATGCCGTTTAATGCTCAATGGAAATGGAGTTGTCTTTATGGGCCCATGGCTCGATAGCATCACTGGCTGGCTGACCGCCAACCCACAATGGCTGGCGGCGGCGGTGTTTATCGTTGCGTGTGTAGAGTGCCTGGCCATCGCCGGGTTGATCGTGCCGGGTACGGTGCTGTTGTTTGCGGTCACGGTACTGGCCGGCAGCGGAGCGTTGTCGCTGGGCGAGACTTTGCTGCTGGGCCTGCTGGGCGGTTTGCTGGGGGACTTGGTGTCGTATTTCCTGGGCAGACATTTTCACCAGAACATCCGGCGCCTGCCGGGACTGCGGCATCATCCAGAATGGATGAGCGCGGCAGAAAGCTATTTCCAGCGCTACGGCATCGCCAGCCTGCTGGTGGGGCGCTTCATCGGCCCGTTGCGGCCGATGTTGCCGATGGTGGCCGGGATGTTCGACATGCCCTTCCCGCGCTTCGCCGCCGTCAGCCTGCTGGCCGCCACCGGCTGGAGCGTGGCGTATCTGCTGCCCGGCTGGGCCACTGGCGCAGCGATCCGTCTGCCGTTGCCCGAAGGTTTCTGGCCACAGGCCGGTGTCGTGATTGGCAGCATCGCGGTGATGATCGGGCTGAGCGTCAACAGCAGCCTGCGGCGCCATCGACATGCCGCAGCGCTGATCGCAAGCCTGGGCCTGCTGATCCTGATCGGGCTGTTTCTCGGCTTTCGCTATCTCACCGCGTTCGACCAGGGGCTGGTGGCGCTGGTCCAGGAACATCGCAGCCCGACACTGGACGAAATCGCCGTGACCTTCACGCTGATCGGCGAATTCCACTACATGCTGATTTTCAGCGCCCTGCTGACCGGGTTGCTATTGCTCGCGCGCCAATGGCGCCAGGCAATCTTTGCCGGGGCCACGCTGCTGTTCACCGCATTGGCCAATACCGGCACCAAGCACTTTTTCGCCCGTGTACGCCCGGAGGTCCTGAGCGAACCGCTGACCAGCTACAGCATGCCCAGCGGTCATGCCTCCGGCGCCTTTGCCCTGTTCCTGGTCCTGGCCGTGCTGGCCGGTCGCGGGCAACCGCCACGCCTGCGCCTGACCTGGCTGTTGCTGGGCTGTTTGCCGGCGTTGGCCATTGCCTTGTCGCGGGTGTACCTCGGCGCCCATTGGCCAAGCGACATCGTCGCCGGCGCCATGCTCGCCGCCTGTGTCTGCGCGGCCATGCTGTGGCTGAGCCAGCGCCAGACCCCGCTACCGGCCATGCCGGCGAAAATCTGGTGGTTGATTCTGCCGGCGCTGGTGGCGGCGTTCAGTTTCTTCGCACTGCGGCATCTGCCCAACGGGATGTTGCGGTATGCCTATTGAAACCGGCAGCCAGCTATTGCGAGCAGGCTCGCTCCCACAAGGTATCTGCCGTGAAACGACCCTTTGTGGTCACTGAAGATCAACTGTGGGAGCGGGCTTGCTCGCGAAGGTGGTGGGTCATTTAACAGCTGTGTCGGATGACACTCCGCCTTCGCGAGCAAGCCCGCTCCCACAAGGGATCAGTGTTGTTCAGTGAAATATGAATGGGGTCAGGCGAAGAGCTCACCCTGCAACTCATCGAGCAAGGCCTGGATTGCATCCAGCCGCTGCTGAGGATCATCGAGTTGCAGCAGGTCGAGCTTGTCCAGCTCATTGAAGGGCAGCAGGTAGGCCAGTTGATTGGCCAGCGACTGCTGGCCGGTGGCTTCGGTGCCCATGTTCAGGGCCTCGACCATCGGGTGTTCGGCCAGGGCCTTGAGCAGCGCCACCAGGTCGGCATCCTCATCCTGCAGCGGCTGTTCCGGCTCATCCTCCAGCCACTCGACTTCAGCGACGGTCAGTTGATCGGCCTGGACCCTGCTGCTATGCACGAGAAAGCGTCGCCCACCCTGCACGCGAATGCCCAGCAGACCGTTGTCCTGCCGGGAGAAATCGGTGATTCGCGCCTCACAGCCCACCCGCGCAAAGCCGTCAGGGGCAATGCCGACTTCCTCGCCATCGAGGATGCACACCACCCCAAACCCCTCGCCCATTTTCATGCAGCGACCGATCATATCGAGGTAGCGCGCCTCGAAAATCTGCAAATCGAGGATGCAACCGGGGAACAGTACCGTGTTCAACGGGAAAAGCGGCAAGCTCATAAGCAGTTCCTTAAACCGTCATCGACACCACCAACGGCAGCAACACCGCCGTGGCCACGCCCATCAGACTCATCGCCAGCGCCGCAAAGGCGCCGGACTCTTCACTTTCCTGCAACGCCACGGACGTACCGACCGCATGAGCGGTCAGGCCCAGGGCCATGCCACGGGCTTCAGGGCTATGGACACCCAGCCTGGTCAGAATGCTCGGGCCCAGAATCGCCCCGAGCACCCCGGTGATCAACACAAACACCGCCGCCATGGCCGCTACGCCGCCGATCTGCTCGGCCACCAGCATGGCGATCGGTGAAGTCACCGACTTGGGCGCCATGGTCATCAGGATCATGTGTTCGGCGCCAAATGCCCAGCCCAATACCACTGCTGAGGCCGTGGCGAACACCCCGCCTATCACCAGCGTAGTAAAAATCGGCCAGAACAATTGCCGGATCCGTCGCAGGTTCAGGTACAAGGGCACTGCCAGCGCGACGGTGGCCGGCCCCAGCAGAATGCTGAGAATCTCCGTGCTTTCACGGTACTCGGCGTAGCTGATGCCGCAGCCGACCAGCACACCGATCAGCAGCAACATCGACATCAGCACCGGTTGCAGGAACACCCAACGGGTCTTTTCGAACGCCGCCAGCACCAATTGATAGGCGCCCAGGGTAATGCCGATGCCGAACAGCGGATGATGGATCACCGAACTCCAGGCGCCCTGCCAGTCGAGCATCATTGGCTGTCCTCCGGGGCGGCAACGTGACGACGGGCCAGGCGCTGCATCAGCACGCCCGTCAGCGCCACGGACAGCACCAGGGACAAGGTCAACGCGCCAACGATGGCCCAGAAATCGGCGGCAATCGCCCCGGCATATACCATCACCCCGACCGCAGGCGGCACCAGCAGCAAGGGCAAGTAACGCAGCAGGCTACTGGCAGCCAGGTTCAACGGTTCGCTGACTTCACCGCGCATCACCAGATAGCCCAGCAGCAACAGCAGGCCAATGATCGGCCCAGGCAGCACCGGCAAGAACAAATGATTGATCGCAGTGCCCAGCAATTGAAAAAACACCAGCCAGGTCAGGCCCCGTAGCAACATCCGCTCTCTCTCCCCTCACAAACATCCATAAACCCCGTCCCCGTAGGAGCTGCCGAGTGCAACGAGGCGGCGATCTTTCCCCTGCCAACTGAATCCGGAGCGAAAGATCAAAAGATCGTCCGAACGCGGCCCGAGCCTTCGGCAGCTCCTACGGGAGTAACCAGATGACACATTTAAGCACGCCCGCGCTATGGGTCGGCATTCGTAAAAAGCATGGTCGATGACCTTCCACCCCCGCCATGTTGATCTACAGTGGTTCTCCGGGGACGCCGATCCCCGTTCCAACAAGACAAAACCGATGAACCCAAGGAGAGTCTCAATGCCCTATGTTCCCGTTGCAGCGCTCAAAGATTATGTCGGCAAGGAACTTGGACGTTCCGAATGGCTTACCATCGATCAGGAGCGCATCAACCTGTTCGCCGAAGCCACTGGCGACTTTCAGTTCATCCACGTCGATCCGGTCAAGGCCGCGCAGACGCCGTTCGGCAGCACCATCGCCCACGGTTTCCTGTCGCTGTCGCTGATGCCCAAACTGATGGAAGACATCCTGATCCTGCCCGAAGGCGTGAAGATGGTCGTCAACTACGGGCTGGACAGCGTGCGCTTCATCCAGCCCGTGAAAGTCGACTCCAAGGTCCGCCTCAAGGTCGACCTGGTGGACGTGACCGAGAAAAAACCCGGCCAGTGGCTACTCAAAGCCACCGCCACCCTGGAAATCGAAGGTTCGGACAAACCTGCCTACATCGCTGAGCCCCTGTCGCTCTGCTTCGTGTAGCCCCTCGCGGATGCGAAGCCGCTGCGGCAGTTTCGCATCGCTTCTCCTGACGCGCATAGCTGCGGCATACTCGTGACCTGATTACCTGGATCCCGTTATGCGCTCATTTGTCCCCTTGGTCCTGACCCTGCTGCTCACCGCTTGCGGCGACGGCGAATCGCTGTTGCCTCCCGACGCGCGCCTGCCCGACGGCGGACGCTATCGCGGCGAATTGGTGGACGGATTGCTGCAAGGCCAGGGGCGCGTCGATTACCCCAACGGCAGTTGGTACGCCGGACAGTTCGACAAAGGCCAGTGGCACGGCACCGGGGAATGGCATGGCAGCAATGGCGAGATCTATCGCGGCCAGTTCGAGCAGGGCCTGTTCAACGGCCAGGGCAGCCTGACCACGCCCACCAGCAGCTACACCGGCGGCTTCAAGCAAGGCCGGCGCGACGGTGAAGGCACGCTCAAAGAACACGGCATGATCTACCGCGGCGAATTCAAGGCCGACCGCTATTCCGGCTTCGGGCGCCTGGAGCTTGAGGACGGCAGCCAATACCAGGGCCCGTTCGTCAACGGCAAACCCAACGGCGAAGGCCAGCGCTTCGACGCCAGCGGCAACCAGTTCACCGGCCATTTCGTCGACGGCCAGCTCCAGGGCAAAGGCACCTTCAACAGCGCCGAGGGCGATGTCTACATCGGCGGGTTCAAGAACAACCAGCTCAGCGGGCGCGGGCGCTATGAAAATGCCGACGGCGATGTCTGGATCGGCCAGTTCAAGGAAGGCGCGCTCACGGGCAATGGCCAACTGATCGGCGCCGACGGCAGCCACTACCGCGGTCAATTCAATGACTGGCGCTTTAGCGGCCAGGGCCGTTTGAACCTGCCCGACGGCAGTTTTTATATCGGCCAGTTCGAGAACGACACCTACCACGGTCGCGGCACCCTGGCGCTGACCGATGGCACCGTGCAAAGCGGCACCTGGACCAACGGCCTGCGAGTGCGCGACGCGGACGGCCGGCTACTGCCGGATGTGCTCGAACTCGGCCTCCTGGCCCAGGGTCGCCTGTTGGAAACTGCCTTGGCCAATATCCCGGCTTCGACACCGGCGGTGGAACTGTACAGCCTGACGGTGGGCGGCGACGGCAAGCAGAGTGTGTTCCTGCGCGAGTCCGACTACGTCGCCAACATGCTCACCAGCCGTTTTGGCGCGTTCGGCCAGATCCGCCTGGTCAACCACCGCGATCACCTCGGTGACCGGCCCATGGCCACTCGGGAAAGCCTGCGCCGCGCCGCCAGCACCCTGGCAGAGCGCAGCGGTCCGGAAGACCTGATCTTCATCTACCTGACCAGCCACGGCACCAGCGAACACGAACTGGTGCTCGACCAGCCGCGCATGGAGCTGGCCGACCTACCCGCCGATGAACTGGCCGTGGTGCTGGCGCCGCTGAAGGATCGCGACAAAATCGTCGTGATTTCGGCGTGTTATTCCGGCGGCTTCATCCCGGCGCTCAAGAATGAACGCACCTTGATCATGACCGCTTCCCGCGCCGACCGAGTGTCTTTCGGCTGCTCCGAGGAGGCCAACTTCACCTACTTCGGCGACGCCTTGTTCGCCCAGGCCCTGAACCAGACCGACGACCTTGAGCAGGCCTTCAAGCGCGCCAAGGCCACCGTCGCCGAGCGGGAGCAGGCGGACAATTTCGAAGCTTCCGAGCCGCAGATCTGGGCGCCCAGGACCGTCCTTTCCCATTGGCAGCTATTGCGCAAGCAACAGGCGCGAAAAGCATTACAAAGTACGGCATTGAACGACGAGGCCCAAAAGAGCAACTAAGCTGAATCGTATCAAGGGGGAAACACTATGTACTTGACGCCTCAGCATGTTTTGCTTGCCGGAGCTACCGGGCTGACCGGGGAACATCTACTGGACCGGCTGCTCAACGAGCCGACCATCACACGTGTATTGGCGCCTTCACGCCGGCCGCTGGCCGAGCATCCACACCTGGAAAACCCGGTCGGTGAAACGGCCGAATTACTGCCCCGCCTCAGTGGCCAGGTGGACATTGCATTTTGCTGCCTTGGCACGACCCTCAAGAAGGCCGGCTCAGAACAGGCGTTTCGCGCGGTGGACCTGGACCTGGTGGTGGCCTTCGCCAAGCGCGCGCGGGAGCTGGGCGCAAGGCACCTGATCGTGATCAGCGCGCTGGGGGCTGACCCGAACTCTTCGATCTTCTACAACCGGGTCAAAGGCGAAATGGAAGCCGCCCTCAAGGCCCAGGACTGGCCACAACTGACCCTCTGCCGCCCTTCCCTGCTCCTGGGCGAACGCACCGAACCCCGGTTGGCCGAACAATTGGCCGGCCCCTTGTCGAGGCTGATCCCCGGCAAGTACCACGGCATCGAAGCCTGCCAACTGGCCCGCGCCATGTGGCGCCTGGCCTTGGAAGAACAGGAAGGGGTGCGGGTGGTGGAGTCGGATGAGTTGCGTAAGCTCGGCAAATAAAAAGCAAAAAGATCGCAGGCTTCGCCAGCTCCTACAGGGACACGTTTGCTCCTGTAGGAGCTGGCGAAGCCTGCGATCTTTTGACTACAACCCACCCGTAGCCTGAAACCCCACGCCCAACGCTGTCAGCAATGACAACGGCAGCAACAGGGTGTCGAGCAACGCACTGCCGGGCAGGTCCAGGCCTGGGTAGCTCGGGGCCTCGGCGCCGAAGCGGTCCATGGCGCAGCAGCCGCCATTGAGGGCGTAGAGATCCAGGCGCGTCCCGGCATACACCACCGGCGCGCCGGGTTTGGCGGCGTCCAGGGTGCGGGCAGTGGCGCAGCCGGTCAGTTGCAGCGCCAGCAATACCATCAGCAGCTTATTCATCAAGGCTCAAATGGTGCTCGCCCCAGCGTGGCAGCATGTCCTGGGGGATGTTCAGCAGATTGAGAATCCGCGCGACCACAAAATCGATCAGGTCATCGATGGTCTGCGGCTGGTGATAGAAACCCGGTGAGGCCGGCAGAATCGTCACGCCCATGTTCGACAGCTTGAGCATGTGCTCCAGATGAATGCTCGAATACGGCGTCTCACGCGGCACCAGGATCAACTGGCGGCGCTCCTTGAGCGTCACGTCGGCGGCGCGTTCGATCAGATTGTTGCAGGCCCCGGTGGCAATCGCCGAGAGCGTGCCGGTGGAGCACGGCACGACTACCATCGCCGCAGGCGCTCCGGAGCCCGAGGCCACCGGCGACATCCAGTCTTCCTTGCCATACACGCGAATCTGCCCCGCCGCCGCACCGGTGTATTCGGTGAGGAAGGCCTGCATCATCTGGGTCTTGGCCGGCAGGGTGACGTCGGTCTCGGTGGCCATCACCAATTGCGCCGCCTTGGAGATGAGGAAATGCACCTCGCGGTCCTCCCGCACCAGGCAATCGAGCAGGCGCAAACCATACTGGGCGCCGGAAGCGCCGGTCATCGCCAGCGTGATGCGTTCGGGACCATTGCTCTCCAGGCGCGTATTCATTGCAGTGCCTCAGCCAGTTTGCCATGCAGGCCGCCGAAGCCGCCGTTGCTCATGATCACCACATGAGTACCGGGCTGGGCCTGGCTCTTCACGCGCTCAATGATGCCTTCCAGGGAATCGCTGACAATCGACGGCACCGTGCACAGCGCGGCGGTGGCGCCCAGGTCCCAGCCCAGATTGGCCGGCGCGTACCAGATCACCTGATCGGCATCCACCACGCTTTCCGGCAGACCGTCGCGGTGGGCGCCGAGCTTCATCGAGTTGGAACGCGGCTCGATGATCGCGATCAGCGGCGCATCACCGATGCGCTTGCGCAAACCGTCGAGGGTGGTGGCGATGGCTGTCGGGTGGTGGGCGAAGTCGTCGTAGATGGTGATGCCGCGTACTTCAGCGACCTTTTCCATCCGCCGCTTCACGCTTTTGAACGCACTCAACGCGGCGATGCCCATGGACGGCACCACGCCGACATGACGGGCCGCCGCGAGAGTGGCCAGCGCGTTGGCGACGTTGTGCTGGCCGGTCATGTCCCAATCGACCACGCCTTGGGCCACGCCTTCGAACATGACTTCGAACTGCGAACCGTCGTCCTTGAGCAACTTCACTTGCCACTGCCCGCCGGCACCGGTGGTTTGCACCGGGGTCCAGCAGCCCATCTCGATCACCCGCTGCAAGGCAGGCTCAGTGGTCGGATGGATCACCAGGCCTTCACTCGGAATGGTGCGCACCAGATGGTGGAATTGCCGCTCGATGGCCGGCAGATCGGGGAATATGTCGGCGTGATCGAATTCAAGGTTGTTGAGGATCGCGGTACGTGGACGGTAGTGGACAAACTTCGAGCGTTTATCGAAGAACGCGCTGTCGTATTCGTCGGCTTCGATCACGAAAAACGGTGTGCCGCCCAGGCGTGCCGACACTGAGAAGTTCTGCGGCACGCCGCCGATCAAGAAGCCCGGGCTCATGCCCGCGTGCTCCAGCACCCAGGCAAGCATGCTGCTGGTGGTGGTCTTGCCATGGGTGCCGGCCACGGCCAGGACCCAACGGCCCTGCAACACATGATCGGCCAGCCATTGCGGGCCAGAGACGTACGGCAGGCCTTTGTTGAGCACGTATTCAACCGCCGGATTGCCACGGGACATGGCGTTGCCGATGACCACCAGGTCTGGCGCCGGGTCCAGTTGCGCCGGGTCGTAGCCTTGGGTCAATTCAATGCCCTGGGCCTCCAGCTGCGTGCTCATCGGCGGGTAGACGTTGGCGTCGGAACCGGTCACGTGATGGCCCAGCTCCTTGGCCAATACGGCCATCGAACCCATGAAAGTGCCGCAAATACCGAGAATATGGATGTGCATAGTCGACCTCGTAAAACATGGCCGCAGGTTAGCCTAGGGAGGGGGAAATCGCACCTTGTGTTTAAGCCCCGGTACACAGACGGGCGTCTGTGGGAGCAAGGCTTGCCCGCGATAGTGGTGGGTCAGCTTGCAGTGATGTTGAATGTGCAGTCGCCTTCGCGAGCAAGCCCGCTCCCACAGTTGCTCCACAACCCTGGCTTTTGTGGCGAGGGAGCTTGCTCCCTCGCCACAACAGCAGTCAGCAGTCAGCAGTCAGCGGCCAGCAGTCCGTGATTCAGCGGGCGATGGCGTGTTTGCGCAGCTTTCGGTAAAGGGTGTTGCGGCTGATGCCCAGTTGTTCGGCGGTGTGGGTCATGTGCCAGCGCTGGCGTTCCAGGACATCAAGCAACGCCAACCGCTCGGCATCGTCCAGCGGGCGCTCAGCCAGCGTTTCAACCGTCGCCTGTGGACTCTGGCGGATCATCGCCGGCAAGTCCTCCAATCCGATCCGCCCCCCGTCGCACAAGGCCGCGAGGGTGCGCAGCACATTGCGCAGCTGCCGCACGTTGCCCGGCCAGTCAAAACTCAGCAATGCCTGACGCGCCGGTTCGTCGATGGACACCGCTTCGGCGCCCGCCTCTTCGGCCAGCAGAAAATCCAGCAACTGGGACTTGTCGCTACGCTCGCGCAATGCCGGCAGCGGGATTTCCAGCCCGTTGAGCCGATAGTACAAGTCTTCGCGAAAGCTGCCGTCGCGCACCCGATCAAGCAGTTGACGGTGGGTGGCGCTGATGATGCGCACGTTGACCGCTTCGGGTTCGCCGCCGATGGGCACCACCTGGCGATCTTCCAGCACTCGCAGCAAGCGGGTCTGCAAGGCCAGGGGCATGTCACCGATTTCATCGAGAAACAGCGTGCCGCCGTCGGCCTGTTGCAGCTTGCCGCGCATGCCTTCCTTGCGGGCGCCGGTGAAGCTGCCGCCGCGATAACCGAACAGCTCGCTTTCGATCAGGCTTTCCGGGATGGCCGCACAGTTGAGCGCCACGAAGTTTTTCCCGGCGCGCTGGCTGGCATGATGCACGGCCTTGGCGAAGGCTTCCTTGCCGGAGCCGGTTTCGCCATGGATCAGCAGCGGCACATCGCGCTCGAACACCCGCAGCGCCTTGCGAAAATGCTCCTGCAACGCCGCATCCCCCAGGCAGAGGCCCGGCAACCGGGCGGGCTCGATGGCTTTAAACGCAGGGACGACCGGGACCGGCACGCTGCGCGGCTGTCCCCGCAGTACCGCAAACAAATGCCGCCCGTCACGGGTGCGCAACGGCCAACTGGCGCTGGCCTGGGCGCTGGCCCGGCCGAGCAGCTCATCCAGTGAACAATCGAAAAAGTCTTCCACCCGCTGACCGAGCAAACCACCGCGAATATGCCCCAACAGGTTCAGCGCACTCTGGTTGGCGGCACTGATCCGCCCTTCGCCGTCGAACGCCAGCAGCCCCTCGCTGAACAACCCCACGGACTCGGCCTGCAAATGAAAGCGCAGCAACCATTGATTGTCGAAGCAACGCAGGAAATAGCAGCTCTCGATCATCTTTGCCGAGAGGTTGACCAGGGCCATGGTGTGGAACTGGCTCTGGCGCGACACGTCTGGCCGGGCCGATGACACATCCAGCACCGCGAGCAGTTCACCCTGGGGGTCGAACACCGGGCTGGCCGAGCAGGTCAGGCCCGTGTGGCGGCCGCGAAAGTGTTCTTCCTGGTGAATGGTCAGGGCCTGGCGCTCCACCAGGCAAGTGCCGATGCCGTTGGTGCCCTCGCAGGCTTCGCTCCAGTCGGCGCCGAGCCAGAGGCCGGCGCGCTCGAAAATCTTGCGCTCGCTGGGAGCAGTGACGCAGTTGAGGATCACGCCGCGAGCGTCAGTCAGCAACACCGCGTGGCCGGCGCCGGAGAGCTGTTGATGCAAGCTGGTCATTTCCGTGCCGGCGATCTGCAACACCTGTTGCAGACGCTCGCGGCTTTCCAGCACCCGACCATGCTCGAGCACCGTTGGCGCCAGGTTCTGCGCCGGATCGAGGTGATAGTCCTCAAGGCAGCGCAGCCAGGAGCGGGCAATCGACGGATCGCTACCGGGCCCCTGCAGATGGGCCTTGCCCTGGGTGACCGTCAGGACTTGTTGGGCATGGCGACTCAAGTGGTTGCTGTGCATTTCTTATTATTTCTCCCCGAAGGTTGCGGCCTTACTGTAGGAGCTGCCGAAGGCTGCGATCTTTTGATCTTTTGATCTTTCGCTTGAGATTCAATTGGCAGGGGAAAAAATCGCAGCCTCGTTTCACTCGACAGCTCCTACCCGACCTGCCTGGCATCAAAGCCCAGCATCCTCCAGCCCAACCCGCTTTGCAATGCTGGCGCGACCCACCAGTCACAGCTTGTGTCAGATACGGCACAAACTGTCACACCCGCTGTATCGCAATCGTCACACAGCCCATCCGTTGGTCCGACCAACTCCTCCTAAAGTCTTGATTTACGGGCGCTGCAAGGCAGTGGCCCGACCTTTGCTCTAGGCTTAATTACCAGCGCTCAATTTTGCGCGGCCTCCCGTATAAGCACAAAAGCCAAGGAGAACTCATCATGCGTTACGCTCACCCCGGTACTGAAGGCGCTATCGTTTCGTTCAAGAGCAAATACGGTAACTACATCGGCGGCGAGTTCGTCGCGCCTGTCAAAGGTCAGTACTTCACCAATACTTCCCCGGTCAATGGCCAGCCCATTGCCGAATTCCCGCGCTCCACGGCCGAAGACATCGAAAAAGCCCTGGACGCCGCCCACGCTGCTGCTGATGCCTGGGGCGCCACGTCCGCCCAGGCCCGTTCGCTGGTTCTGCTGAAAATCGCCGACCGCATCGAAGCGAACCTTGAGGTTCTGGCGATCACCGAGTCCTGGGACAACGGCAAGGCTGTGCGTGAAACCCTCAACGCCGACATCCCCCTGGCCGCCGACCACTTCCGCTACTTCGCCGGTTGCCTGCGCGCCCAGGAAGGCAGCGCCGCCGAGATCGACGGCAACACCGTGGCCTATCACATCCATGAACCGCTGGGCGTGGTCGGGCAGATCATCCCCTGGAACTTCCCGCTGCTGATGGCCGCCTGGAAACTCGCGCCGGCCCTGGCCGCCGGCAACTGCGTGGTGCTCAAACCCGCCGAGCAAACCCCGCTGGGCATCTGCGTGCTGATGGAACTGATCGGCGACCTGCTGCCACCCGGCGTGCTGAACGTGGTGCAAGGCTTCGGCAAAGAAGCCGGTGAAGCCCTGGCCACCAGCAAGCGCATCGCCAAGATCGCCTTCACCGGCTCGACCCCGGTCGGCTCGCACATCATGAAATGCGCGGCTGAGAACATCATCCCGTCCACCGTGGAGCTGGGCGGCAAGTCGCCGAACATCTTCTTCGAAGACATCATGCAGGCCGAGCCAAGCTTCATCGAAAAGGCTGCCGAAGGCCTGGTGCTGGCGTTCTTCAACCAGGGCGAAGTGTGCACCTGCCCTTCCCGCGCCCTGGTGCAGGAGTCGATCTACGACGAGTTCATGAAGGTTGTGATGAACAAAGTCCTGCAGATCAAACGCGGCGACCCACTGGACACCGACACCATGGTCGGCGCCCAGGCGTCCGAGCAGCAATTCGACAAGATTCTTTCGTACCTGGAAATCGCCAAGGGCGAAGGTGCCGAACTGCTGACCGGCGGCAAGGTGGAAAAACTCGAGGGCAACCTGGCCACGGGTTATTACATCCAGCCAACCCTGCTCAAGGGCACCAACAAGATGCGCGTGTTCCAGGAAGAAATCTTCGGCCCAGTGGTGAGCATCACCACCTTCAAGGATGAAGCCGAAGCCCTGGCGATCGCCAACGACACCGAGTTCGGCCTCGGCGCCGGTCTGTGGACCCGCGACATCAACCGCGCCTACCGCATGGGCCGGGCGATCAAGGCCGGTCGCGTCTGGACCAACTGCTACCACCTCTACCCGGCTCATGCCGCGTTTGGTGGTTACAAGAAGTCCGGCGTAGGTCGTGAAACCCACAAGATGATGCTCGACCACTATCAGCAGACCAAGAATCTGCTGGTGAGCTACGACATCAATCCGTTGGGGTTCTTCTAAGCCAGCGGGGCGAGGCAGGCTCTCCTGCTTTGCCCCTTAGATAGCTATCGCGAGCAGGCTCGCTCCCACAAGGATCTGTGGATAACTCTCCTTCAGGGTTGAAACAGATCCCCTGCGGGAGCGGGCTTGCTCGCGAAAGCGGTGTGTCAGTCACATAGTTGCTCAAGGTGCCGCCGCCTTCGCGAGCAAGCCCGCTCCCACAGGGGTACTGCGCTAATCCGGCGATCAGGCTAGACAAAAAAACAATAAAAACAGGTAACCCCTATGCCAAGCGAACACGTAAACCCGCAATCGGCACCCTCCTCGGTCGACTTCGAAAAAGTCGGCTCCGAATACTTCCAACAACGCGAACTGAAAAAAGGTGCGGCGGGCTGGGTCCTGCTGGTGGGCCTGGGGGTGGCGTATGTCATTTCCGGGGACTACGCCGGCTGGAACTTCGGCCTGGCCCAAGGCGGTTGGGGCGGGATGTTCCTCGCCACGCTGCTGATGGCCGCGATGTACCTGTGCATGTGCTTCTCCCTGGCCGAGCTGTCCTCGATGATTCCTACCGCCGGCGGCGGCTATGGCTTTGCCCGTAGCGCATTCGGGCCCTGGGGCGGGTTTCTCACGGGCACGGCGATCCTGATCGAGTACGCCATCGCCCCGGCGGCGATTGCGGTGTTCATCGGCGCGTATTGCCAGTCACTGTTCGGCATTGGCGGCTGGATGATCTACCTGGCGTTCTACATCATCTTCATCGCCATCCACATATTCGGCGTGGGTGAAGCCCTCAAGCTGATGTTCATCATCACCGCCGTCGCCGCCCTGGCACTGGGCGTGTTTCTGGTAGCGATGGTGCCGCACTTCGACGTCGCCAACCTGCTGGACATCCCGGTCACAGCGGCTACGGGCGCCAGCCCATTCCTACCGTTCGGCTATGTCGGCGTGTGGGCAGCCATTCCGTATGCCATCTGGTTTTTCCTGGCCGTGGAAGGCGTACCGCTGGCGGCCGAAGAAACCAAGAACCCCAAACGTGACCTGCCGCGCGGCCTGATCGGCGCCATGCTGGTGCTGGTGGCGTTTGCCTTGCTGATTCTGGTGATCGGCCCAGGCGGCGCGGGTTCCAATGCGCTGATGGCTTCGGGCAACCCGCTGGTGGAAGCGCTGGCCAAGGCCTACGGCGGCTCGACCTGGATGGGTAACTTCGTCAACCTCGTCGGCCTGGCGGGCCTGATCGCCAGCTTCTTCTCGATCATCTACGCCTACTCGCGGCAGATCTTCGCCTTGTCTCGCGCCGGTTACCTGCCACGCAAACTCTCCGAAACCAACAAAAGCAAAGCACCGGTATTGGCGCTGATCATCCCCGGCATCATCGGTTTCGGCTTGTCCCTGACCGGCCAGGGCGATCTGCTGATTCTGGTAGCGGTGTTCGGCGCCACCATCTCTTACGTGCTGATGATGGCCGCGCACATCACCCTGCGCATCCGTCGCCCCAAAATGGACCGGCCATACCGCACACCGGGCGGCATCTTCACCTCGGGCGTGGCCCTGGTGCTGGCGTGCATCGCCGTGGTGGCGGGCTTTCTGGTGGATCCACGGGTGGTCATCGGCGCCGCGATCATCTATGGAGTGTTAATTGCTTACTTCGCGTTCTACAGTCGGCATCACTTGGTAGCAGGCACGCCTGAAGAGGAATTCGCGGCGATTCAAAAAGCCGAAGAAGCCTTGCACTGAGTTGTAAAACGCCGAAAACCACGGCGCCGCCCAGCGGCGCCGTCACGGAGAACCTGTATGGCCAGTTTTGCACACACGGTCGGCGCGCAGACCTACCGCTTCGACAGCCTCAAAGACCTGATGGCCAAGGCCAGCCCGGCACGTTCCGGGGACTTCCTCGCCGAAATCGCCGCGCTCAACGACGGCGAGCGGGTAGCCGCGCAAATGGCGCTGGCCGACTTGCCCCTCAGCCATTTCCTGCAAGAAATGCTGATTCCTTACGAGGTCGACGAAGTCACCCGGCTGATCGTCGACACCCACGATAAACAGGCCTTTGCCCCGGTCAGCCATCTCACGGTTGGCGGTTTTCGCGACTGGCTGCTCAGCGATGCGGCCGACGAACACAGCCTGCGAGCCTTGGCCCCGGGCCTGACCCCGGAAATGGTCGCCGCCGTATCGAAGATCATGCGCGTGCAAGACCTGGTGCTGGTGGCGCAGAAGATCCGTGTGGTGACCAAGTTCCGCGGCACCCTTGGCCTGCGCGGGCGGCTGTCCACCCGCCTGCAACCCAATCACCCCACCGACGAACCCGCCGGGATCGCCGCGAGCATCCTCGACGGCCTGCTCTTCGGTAACGGTGACGCCATGATCGGCATCAACCCGGCCACCGACAGCACGGCGTCGATCTGCGCCATGCTGGAAATGCTCGACGCCATCATCCAACGCTACGACATCCCCACCCAAGGCTGCGTGCTGACCCACGTCACCACCTCCATCGAGGCGGCGAACCGTGGCGTGCCCCTGGACCTGGTGTTCCAGTCCATCGCCGGCACCGAAGCGGCCAACGCCAGTTTCGGCATCAACCTGAACGTCTTGCAGGAAGGCTACGACGCCGGGCTGAGCCTGAATCGCGGCACCTTGGGCAACAACCTGATGTATTTCGAAACCGGCCAGGGCAGCGCGCTGTCAGCCAACGCCCACCATGGCGTCGATCAACAGACCTGCGAAACCCGAGCCTACGCCGTCGCACGGCATTTCAAGCCGTTTCTGGTGAATACCGTCGTAGGATTTATCGGCCCGGAATACCTGTACAACGGCAAACAGATCATCCGCGCCGGCCTGGAAGACCACTTCTGCGGCAAGCTGCTGGGCGTACCGATGGGTTGCGACATCTGCTACACCAACCACGCCGAAGCCGACCAGGACGACATGGACACCCTGCTGACCCTGCTGGGCGTGGCCGGGATCAACTTCATCATGGGTATCCCCGGCTCCGACGACATCATGCTCAACTACCAAACCACCTCGTTCCACGACGCCCTCTACGCCCGCCAGACCCTGGGCCTCAAACCCGCGCCGGAATTCGAAACGTGGCTGGCGAACATGGGCATCTTCACCCAGGCCGATGGCCGGGTTCGGTTCGGCGACAACCTGCCACCGGCGTTTCGTCACGCCCTCGCGCATTTGGGATGAGTGACCTGCCCATGGATAAAAAACCTGTCGATCCACAAAACCCTTGGCTGAATCTGCGCAACCTCACCCCGGCGCGCATCGCCCTGGGCCGTACCGGCACCAGCCTGCCGACCCAGGCGCAACTGGACTTCCAGTACGCCCACGCCCAGGCCCGCGATGCGGTGCACTTGGCGTTCGACCATGAAGGCATTCGCGCGCAACTGACTGAACGCGACCGCGACAGCCTGCTGCTGCACAGTGCCGCCAGCGACCGCAACAGCTACCTGCAACGCCCGGACCTGGGCCGGCGGCTTGATGAAGCCTCCGTACAGATCCTGCAGGACCACGTCGCGGCCAATCCCGGCGGCGTCGACCTGGCCATCGTGGTGGCCGACGGTCTGTCGGCGCTGGCGGTGCATCGGCATACGCTGCCATTCCTGGCGCGGCTGGAAGAACAGACCGCCACTGAGGGCTGGTCAACCTCGCCAGTGATTCTGGTGGAACAGGGCCGGGTCGCGGTGGCCGATGAAGTGGCGCAGCGGCTCGGGGCCAAAATGTCGGTGATCCTGATCGGTGAACGCCCCGGCCTCAGCTCCCCCGACAGCCTGGGTTTGTATTTCACCTACAACCCCAAGGTCGGCCTGACCGATGCGTATCGCAACTGCATCTCCAACGTTCGCCTCGAAGGTTTGAGCTATGGCATGGCCGCCCATCGCCTGATCTACCTGATGCGCGAGGCCTGCCGCAGACAGCTCTCGGGGGTCAATCTGAAGGACGAAGCCCAGGTTCAAACTCTAGACTCGGAAAATGCCGCCGATATGAAAGGTAACTTCCTACTGATGCCGCCCCGAAGCTGATCCTTTTACACGATTGCGTTTTTGATCCGCTTTCAGGCAGCATCGAAGCACGGCAGAACGCCGTTGTTGTCCGAGTATCTGTCGACCTTTGCAGACGAGACCTACTATGCGGATTATCCAAGCGACCCTGGAACACCTGGACCTGCTGACCCCATTGTTCGTCAAATACCGGGAATTTTATGGCTCACTGCCCTACCCGGATTCGTCCCGAGCCTTCCTCGAAAAACGCCTGCGCCGCAAGGAATCGGTGATCTACCTGGCGTTGCCCGATGACGATGACAACCGGTTGCTGGGCTTCTGCCAGCTCTACCCCAGCTTCTCGTCACTGTCCCTCAAACGCGTGTGGATCCTCAACGACATCTACGTCGCCGAAGACGCCCGCCGCCAACTGGTGGCCGACAACCTGATCCGCACCGCGAAAAAAATGGCCAAGGAAACCAACGCCGTGCGCATGCGTGTCTCCACCAGCAGCAACAACGACGTGGCGCAGAAAACCTACGAGTCCATCGGCTTCAAGGAAGACACCGAGTTCAAGAACTACGTGTTGCCCATCAGCGAAGAGCTCTGAGCCGACAGCAATACCTCAGTGGTGAGGGAACCCTCACCACACCAATATCCCTGACACACCACACCCCCCGTGGCGAGGGAGCTTGCTCCCGCTGGGCTGCGAAGCAGCCCCAAAACCTGAGCACGCGATACATCAGACCGCCCGAGCCGCTTACTTCAGGGCCGCTTCGCGCCCCAACGGGAGCAAGCTCCCTCGCCACATTAAGCCAGCGCACACCCATACCCCCGGCACGACACCGACCCTCCACCACAAAAGCCAGAGCACACCCATCCACCTGACAAAACACCACCCCCGTGGCGAGGGAGCTTGCTCCCGCTGGGCTGCGCAGCAGCCCCAAAACCTGAGCACGCGGTGTATCAGATTGAGCGGGCCGGCTGATTCAGGGCCGCTTCGCGCCCCAGCGGGAGCAAGCTCCCTCGCCACATTAAGCCAGCGCACACCCATACCCCCCGGCACGACACCGCCCCTCCGCCACAAAAGCCAGAGCACACCCATCCACCTGACAAAACACCACCCCGTGGCGAGGGAGCTTGCTCCCGCTGGGCTGCGCAGCAGCCCCAAAACCTGAGCACGCGATACATCAGACCGCCCGAGCCGCCTACTTCAGGGCCGCTTCGCGCCCCAGCGGGAGCAAGCTCCCTCGCCACATTAAGCCAGCGCACACCCATCCCCCCCGGCACGACACCGACCCTCCACCACAAAAGCCAGAGCACACCAATCCACCTGACAAAACACCACCCCCGTGGCGAGGGAGCTTGCTCCCGCTGGGCTGCGCAGCAGCCCCAGAACCTGAGCACGCGGTGTATCAGATTGAGCGGGCCGGCTGATTCAGGGCCGCTTCGCGCCCCAGCGGGAGCAAGCTCCCTCGCCACAAAAGCCTTTACCCAGCCACAACACCACCGAAATCCCCCGCTACAAACTCACCACGCACACCACCCCCGACCTCGTATAATGCCGCTCTTCCCGGCTTGTAAGAAAAAGCTACATACCCTGTAGCCTTACTCGAAGCCCGACCCACAGGCCCACCCAGTCAGGCCGCGACCACAGGTGCTTTGCATGGATTTCAACCCCCTCGACCTCATTCTGCATCTCGATGTGTACCTCGACCTGCTGGTGACCAACTACGGGCCGTGGATCTACGCCATCCTGTTCCTGGTGATCTTCTGCGAAACCGGCCTGGTGGTGATGCCCTTCCTGCCGGGCGACTCCCTGCTGTTCATCGCCGGTGCAGTCGCGGCCGGCGGCGGCATGGACCCGGTGCTACTCGGCGGCCTGCTGATGCTGGCGGCGATCCTCGGCGACAGCACCAATTACCTCGTCGGCCGCACGGTGGGGGAACGACTGTTCAGTAACCCGAACTCGAAAATCTTCCGCCGCGACTACCTGCAACAAACCCACGACTTCTACGACAAGCACGGCGGCAAAACCGTAACCCTGGCGCGCTTCCTGCCGATCCTGCGCACCTTTGCGCCCTTCGTCGCGGGCGTTGCGAAAATGCCTTATCCGCGGTTCTTCGGCTTCAGCGTCTTCGGCACCGTCCTGTGGGTCGGCGGCCTGGTCAGCCTCGGTTTCTTCTTCGGCAACGTGCCGTTCATCAAACAGAACCTGTCGCTGCTGGTGGTGGGCATCATCCTGTTGTCGCTGGTGCCGATGATCATCGGCGTGATCCGCAGCCGCCTGGCCCGGGGCGACTCGAAAACCCAACCGCGCTGATCGCCCATGTGGTCCCTGAGCGCCTGGCGCCGGCAACGCATCCTCGCCAAACACCCCGTCGCCGAGGAAACCTGGCAGCGGGTGCGCCACCAGTTGAGCTTTCTCGACGGCCTCAGCGCCAGCGAAGACCAATGGCTGCGCCAAGCGTGCGTCTTGTTCCTGCATGACAAACACCTGAGCGCCCTGCCCGGCGTCGAACTGCACCAGGAACAACGCCTTCTGCTCGCCGCCCAGGCCCAATTGCCGCTGATGCACCTGGGCGAACTCAACTGGTACCAGGGCTTCCACGAAATCGTCCTCTACCCCGACGACTTCCTCAGCCCCCAGCGCTACCGCGACGCCAGTGGCATCGAGCACGAATGGGACGGCGAGCACAGCGGCGAAGCCTGGCCCCAGGGCCCGATCATCCTGGCCTGGGACGGCGTACTGGCCAGCGGTGGCTGGGACGGCTACAACCTGGTGATTCACGAACTGGCGCACAAACTCGACATGCTCAACGGCGACGCCAACGGCCTGCCGCCGCTGCACGCCGACATGCGCGTCAGCGACTGGGCCGAGGCCATGCAACAGGCCTTCGACGACCTCAACCGCCAACTGGACCAAAACCCGGACGCCGACACCGTCATCGATCCCTACGCAGCGGAAAACCCGGCGGAGTTCTTCGCCGTCACCAGCGAATACTTCTTCAGCGCCCCAGACCTGCTGCACCAGGCGTACCCACGGGTCTATGACCAGCTCAAAGCGTTCTACCGCCAGGACCCATTGGCCCGGCTGCGGCAACTTCAAGCCGAAGATCCGGTCTATCAGGCGTCATACTAAGGTCTCTAAGACCCTTGTAACGTGGCATCGACGGCCGAATATGCCTATAATCGCCGCCACTTTTTGGTCAATCCGACCAGTCATTTGGTCAACTAACGGGGGCACCGCCCAATGAGCTACAGCAAGATTCCGGCTGGCAAAGACCTGCCGAACGACATCTACGTCGCGATCGAAATCCCGGCCAACCACGCCCCGATCAAATACGAAATCGACAAAGACAGCGATTGCCTGTTCGTTGACCGTTTCATGGCCACCCCAATGTTCTACCCGGCCAACTACGGTTTCATCCCCAACACCCTGGCCGACGACGGCGACCCCCTCGACGTGCTGGTCGTGACCCCTTACCCAGTTGCCCCAGGCTCGGTCATCCGCGCCCGTCCAGTCGGCATCCTGAACATGACCGACGACGGCGGCGGCGATGCCAAAGTCATCGCCGTACCGCACGACAAACTGTCGCAGCTGTACGTCGACGTGAAGGAATACACCGACCTGCCAGCCCTGCTGATCCAGCAGATCGAACACTTCTTCGAGAACTACAAGGATCTCGAGAAGGGCAAGTGGGTCAAGATCGAAGGCTGGGCCGGTGCTGACGCCGCCCGCGAAGCGATCACCAAGTCGGTTGCCGCCTACAAAGGCTGAGACTGAAGTAAAGAAGAACCCCGGTTTGCACCGGGGTTTTTTTATGTCTTAATAATGATAAATACGAAGTTGTATTAATACCGTTTAAACCCGTTTAGCCCGCCCCTTTCAAATCCTGCAAACGGAAAGATCGTCTTATATATTTGCACGACATGTTTATTGCCGAAAACACAGTCGCCCCTAAACTTTCCGTTTATGAAAATACTTTCCAGTGGCGACCGCTTCCGAGCCCTTCTAAAAGAAGCGAATATCCGATCCGCCGACTTCGCGAAGTTATACGGCGTGAAATCCCAGCACATCAACAACTGGTTCAACCGTGGCATCCCGCCAGGACGCATCTACTCCATCGCCAGCCTGCTGACCGTCAGCCCGCAATGGCTCGCCACCGGCGAAGGCCCGCAGACCCCACTGGGCCTGGGCCCCGGCATCACCTATGAAGCCGCCGAAAACGATGGCGTCTACAGCGTGCAAGAAACCACGGACATCGAACTGCCCTTCTACAAGGAAGCCCCCATCGCCCCCGGCGAAACCAAAACCCACATCATCGAAATCCCCGACCAAACCATCCGCCTGCCCCGCAGCCACCTCGAAACCCTCGACATCAACCCCAACGACGCCATCTGCACCACCATGGTCGGCGACAGCATGGCCGAACGCATCGAAGACGGCTCCACCCTCGCCATCGACCGCGGCCTGACCCAAGTCGTCGACGGCCAAATCTACGCCCTCGAACACGACGGTATGCTCCGCATCAAATACCTGCACCGCATCCCCGGCAACCGACTGCGCCTGCGCAGCCACAACAACACCGCCTACCCGGACGAAGTCTTCAGCGTCGAACAGATTGAAGCGCAGAACATTAGAGTCATCGGCTGGGTCTTCTGGTGGTCAACCCTCAACAAACAGAGACCGCCAGTCTTCGACTAACCCACATCCATCGCAGCTCCCCCGTGGCGAGGGAGCTTGCTCCCGCTGGGCTCTGTAGGAGCTGGCGAAGCCTGCGATCTTTTGTTCTTTCACCCCTAACCCAATGATTCCACACCACTTACCACTTGGATTCCAAACAAAACCCGCGTACCCTCCGCCCCACATTTGCGAGCCCACACCTCGCACCGACAAGGCAGATCACTTTCTGACCAAGTCCCACAGCCGGCCGCAAGAGCCGGATGTACGTTTTGAAGGCTGGTGAGGTTTGTCAAAAACGAACTGAGTTAGTCAACGAGAAGCCGGCCATAAGCCGGCTTTTTAATGTCTGCAGGAAAGCCTTTTCATCTACAGCAAATTGAATAGTTGCATCAGCAGTGCTGACACTTTCTCCCTGTTGGGTGACAAATCAAATCGACTAATGGCCATTTGACCTTTACGAGATTATTACGAATGGATATTGTGCAAACAGTCTCCGCAGAATGCAGAAAAGCGAAAGCATAGGCACATGAAGCGTTGACCACAGCAGAGGAACACTGTGACGGATTCCCGTCTGTGCCGGGATGTCTTCACGTCTATCATGAGGGTAGGCATGACTCTCGTGTCACATAGGAATGGAATATGGACAAGAAGTCGCCCCCTATCCGAGGTATATGTAGCAAGTTCATTTCAGTGATCATTGCTTGGGGAGGCTTTTTCGTGATGGATTTACGTGAGTATGTAACACGGTGGTAACCCTGAATCCTTTGCTCCGAATGGCGACGATTGCGGGCGTCGAGGTTGCCGTCAAACTCCACATTACACGGGGCGACGACTTAAACGCGCGGGACAGCGGAGGTTTCACTCCTCTGATGCTCGCCTCTGCCCGACGAAAAAAAGGTGTCATACGTCTGCTTCTCGCCGCTGGAGCAAACCCACAATTACTCGACTCTGAAGGCAAGGGAGCCCTGGCCTATGCGGAGAAAGGCGGGTGTTCTGAATGCATTGCACTGCTACGCCAAGCACTAGACACGTTAAATCAAGAGAATCGAACCGAAGCACCTGAGGAAGCATCATCTCTACCGGATGAGTTGCCGCAGTCCAGTCCAATGGAACCGCCCTTTCTCAACACGGAAGGGGATTTCTCCGTTGAGCGTGTGTCAACCATCGCGGTCGAGGAACATTCAGACTTCGTTGATATCGACAACGAACCTCTTGATTTAGGATTTGAAAGCGACTGGGTAGCGGAGTCGGAAGCAATTGCCCCGAGTGGGGACGAGACCGTAGTTCAAGGAGTCGGTGAACTTCAAGACGTGATCGGTCGGCATAAAGCGATCGATACTGATATGGGATGGGACGATGTAGAGCTGTTCCTTCCAGAAAGGGCACTTCCGCTGCCGCGCGACGACGATGGGAACGGCATTCGTGACTTTTTATTCAGCGCCCTGCGGGAGGGGAAGGTATCTGAAGCCGCTCTTGTCGAAGTTTGTCGAAAGGATGACACCTCCCGCAACAAGGAGTTTGAGCGTCTGCTGACCTTCGTTTTAGGCGATCTAGGCGTGGTAATCCACGAGTGGGAAGATTTAGAAACCTATCAGCCACGCTACAGTGAGCCCACTGTTGAAGAGGAGCTAATACTGAATGAAGCCTTGGAGTTTACGAAAGACCTCGCCTCATTTCGTAACGACCCGCTAAGGCACTACGTTAAAGGGCTCAAGGCAGGCCTACTCCGGGCTGAAGAGGAAATTTCCTTGGGACGAGAGATTGAGGAGGCAAGAGCGCAAGCACTGGACGCTCTCTCTCGCTGGCCTGCCGGCCTTGCGGTCGTATTCGACGCCGCGGACAAGGTAGCTAGGGGAGAAGAAGAATATGAGAAATTTAGTTCCGGCCCCGACTTAGCTGGGGAAGGTGAATCGAATACCAGTGATATTTCGTACGATGACAGAGCCGAGAAGGAGGACGAACTCGATCCTGATGCGGCGGCTTTTGTGTCGGCCATATCTGAGGCGCGATCTGCGGGCAATGACTCAACCAAGATCTGTGCCGCTCTTTCAGCGGCCAGTCTCTTTAGAGGCTTCCTGCTCGACCTTTCGAGAAAGGCTGATGGTGATGTGACAGGGGCGGCCTTCTCCTCCGCGATTCGAAGCCAAGAAGCTGCACGCGAACGGATGATCCTTTCCAACCTCCGCTTAGTACTATCTATCGCGAAGAAATTTCAATGGTCGGACATTTCTTTTGAAGATCTCGTGCAGGAAGGAAATATCGGACTTATTAAGGCAGTCGAACGCTTCGACTGGCGTAGAGGCTTTAGATTTTCCACTTATGCAACGTGGTGGATTCGGCAGCAGATTTCGCGTGGAATTGCAGACAAGGGCCGAGCAATCCGTGTTCCAACGCACATGCACCAGTTGGCGTGGAAAACCCTGCGTGAACGGGACGAGTTTGAGGAAGAGATAGGACGTCCTGAAACCATACGCGAAACAGCACAACGAACGGGGATTGCTTTCGAAAAGCTCAAGCTCCTTTTTAGCTCCTGCGAGAAAATAAGCAGTTTGGATGAGCCCTTTGCCGACTCTAATGCCTCTCTGCTCGACACCCTGCCAGAGGATGAGCCGTCGGATCCGGCGATTGCAGCAGAAATCGCCTCCCTACGCACAATCTTGCTCGACATGATTGACGAACTCGATAAGCGCTCGGCGGAGGTTATAGTCCTCCGTTTTGGCTTAGGCCAAGAAGAGGCTATGACTTTAGAAGAGGTAGGGCTCCGATTCAACGTCACCCGTGAACGGATTCGACAAATAGAGGCGAAAGCGCTTACCAAGCTTTCCAACCCGTTCAGAAGGGAAAAACTTATTCTATACATGGGCGATCACTTCAAAATTAAACAGATCAACTCTCAAGTAATACAGCTTGAGGAGGCTGAATGTTAAGTGTTCGCCCCACCATCTTTTCCAAGGCTGCCTAATTCAAATGAGCGAACGTACCCGATATGCACCGCCTCGAGCTGGCGCAATGCTGGAAGCCCTACGTGGCCTTGGATACTCGACTGCAGCGGCTTTGGCGGACGTGATTGATAACGGGATTTCTGCCGGAGCATCGGTGATTCATGTGAAATTCGACTGGGATGGTGAGAAAAGCCGGATTTCCATCTTGGACAACGGTAGAGGCATGGACGACGCAGAGTTAGAGACGGCAATGACTCTTGGCGCCAAGAGCCCTCTCGATGAGCGTTCGCCTAGTGACCTCGGTCGTTTTGGAATGGGTTTAAAAACAGCATCCTTTTCCCAATGCCGCTGCCTCACTGTAGCGTCCAAACGAACTAGTGGTCCAGTTTCCTGTCTGCGCTGGGATCTCGATGCCATTGCCGAATCTCCAGATGACGGCTGGAGGATGTTTGAGGGCCCATCCCCTGGCTCCGAAGACTTCATTAAACCGGCCGATACGATCAGTTCTGGAACTCTTGTCCTTTGGGAACGGTTGGATCGAATAGTCACATCCGGATATGACCTTAACCACTTTTCTGACTTGGTAGATGATATTGAGTTGCGTCTGGCAATGGTTTTTCATCGACTGCTAGAAGGTCTGGGCCCTGTTTTTCGCTTATTCATCAACGACAAATTAGTAAGCCCGTGGGACCCCTTTATGACAGGCCACCCTGCGAAACCTTGGCATTCCCCAGTGGCGCAAATTCTCACACCGTCAGGGCTTATTGAAGCCCAATGTCATGTCCTGCCACACAAAGATCGGCTTTCCGAAGAAGAGTACCGTAAAACAGGAGGGCCAGAGGGGTGGACATCTCAGCAGGGCTTTTATGTATATAGGAACCGTCGCCTACTTCTCGCAGGCGGATGGCTCGGACTCGGACATGGGCGTGCGTGGAATAGAGAGGAGCCTCAACGGCTCGCGAGAATTAGGCTAGACATTCCAAATACCGCCGACTCCAGTTGGAAAATCGATGTTAAGAAGTCGACCGCCCGGCCCCCGGTAACCGTGCGCCCATGGCTCACAAAACTGGCTGAGGACACGAGAGAGAGGGCCAGGAGAGTCTTTGCTTTTCGTGGCACACCGATGCCAGGCCCGGGAGGTCTCAAAATTGAGCAACAAGCATGGCGTGTCGAGAGGCTCAAAGGCGGTGTGCGCTACCGCATCGACGAGGGGCATCCGGCGGTGGCTGCAGTAATCGAAGCAGTAGGCGACAGAGCTAATCTTGTGCGGGCGATGCTGCGAGTCGTCGAGGAAACAGTACCTGTCCAGCGGATATGGCTCGACACTGCCGAGAACAGGGAAACGCCACGAACCGGCTTTGAAGGTGAGCCCAATGCGGCTGTGATCGAGGTTGCAAGCGTACTGTTTAATGACTTAATTGAGCGTAAGGGCCTGAGCACCGAAGAGGCTCGCAAGTCAATGCTCCGGACTGAGCCATTTCAAAACTACCCAACGCTGGTTGCAAAATTAGGGGAGAGGCAATGACCTCAGCGGAAGAGACAGCAGCACAAACGGAGCTGCTAGAAAATGTTATAGCGACTGCACAGCGGCTGATAAAGGCCGAGAAGGATAAGTCCAAGATTACCCCAACCTACATCGCCGAGAGGGTGCAACTTGCGACCACAATGTTTGCTGGCGACTCTCCGCATACCGTAGATCAGGGCAAGGCAGTCGTCACGCTGATCCAGCGTTTCAGCCACTGGATCGGTAAATCGACCACTCTCAAAGACAACGCGGGTCACTTTGACTGGCTCACTGCTACTCGTAAACGCGATTGGCACTACTGGAGACGCTACCGGGATTTCTTGGAGTCCAAGCTTTCTGATACGGTCGTTGAAGGACTTGATGAGGCCACCGACGATATCCTCGGCCTGTTGGAGGATCCGCAACGGGGAGATGACTGGGACCGCCGAGGACTTGTTGTCGGACATGTGCAGTCTGGCAAAACCAGCAACTACTCCGGCTTGATCTGCAAGGCAGCAGATGCTGGCTATAAAATCATCATCGTGCTCGCTGGCATGCACAACAACCTACGTTCGCAGACCCAGATGCGGTTAGAGGAAAGCTTCTTGGGTTACGAGACGACCATCGACCGAGATCCTGGTATGCCGATCGGCGTGGCCGAGTTCGGCGAAGACCTGAAGACCAACTCTGCGACCACGCGCGCGGAAAACGGTGATTTCAGCAAAGCTATCGCCAAGCACTTCCACGGCATCTCTCCCGAAGAGCGGCCTTGGCTCTTCGTGGTTAAGAAGCAGAAGACCGTCCTAACTGCCCTTCTGGATTGGATTCAGAAGCGCGTGGCCGATAGCACCGATGCGGGCGACGGACGCAAACTCGTGACGAAGCTGCCCTTGCTAATGATCGACGACGAGGCGGACAACGCTTCCGTCGACACTGGTGAGCAGATGTTCAATGACGACGGCACGCCAGACGAGGAACATCAGCCCAAGACCATCAACAGCCTCATCCGCCAAGTGCTACACGCTTTCACGCGTAAGGCTTATGTCGGTTACACCGCTACACCCTTCGCCAACATCTTCATTCATCACAAGGGAGCGACGGCCAAAGAAGGACCAGATCTATTTCCCAAGTCCTTCATCATTAACTTAGCCGCTCCTTCCAACTATGTGGGCCCCGCCCGCATGTTTGGCAAGATGACTAAGGAGGGACGCAAGGGCGCACTCCCCCTCTCGCGGAACATCACGGATCATTACGATCCCGAGAAGGGCTCTGGATGGATGCCCCCCAAGCATAAGAAAATACACGTTCCGACCTACAACGGACAGGAGAGCATTCCGCCCTCATTGCACGAGGCAATATGCGCTTTTGTCTTGGCCTGCGCGGTCCGGGAGCTGCGCGGTCAGGAAGATCAGCATAGTTCTATGCTAGTCCACGTCACCCGTTATGTAGACGTGCAGAATCATGTACGCAAGCAGATCGAGGAGACCGTTCGCCGCATGCGCCAGAAGATCTCCCGGGGCATCGGTGCCAAGGAGCTATTGGATCAATTGCACAAGCTTTGGGCAGAAGATTTCCTCCCCATTCGCGACCGAGTCGCGGAACTCTCACCGGCCGAGGAATGCCCACCAACCATGCCGAGCTGGGAGGATGTCCTTGCCGTTTTGCCCGACACACTGAATGACATCGAGGTCCGTTCGATCAACGGAACGGCCAAGGACGCGCTCGACTATGCAACACCTGGTGCGGCACTCAAGGTGATCGCTGTCGGCGGGGATAAGCTTGCCCGGGGTTTGACACTGGAGGGACTCTGTGCAAGCTACTTCGTGCGCACGACGAAGATGTATGACACGCTCATGCAAATGGGTCGCTGGTTCGGCTATCGCCCTGGCTACCTCGACCTGTGTCGCCTCTACACGTCTCCCGATCTGGTGAAGTGGTTCGGCCACATCGCCGATGCATCGGAGGAGCTGCGGGAGGAGTTTGACTTCATGGCCGAAGCCAAGCTGACGCCGGAGCAATACGGGCTCAAAGTGATGTCGCACGAGGTGCTCACTGTCACATCTCCTTTGAAGATGCGTAACGCGCAGACACTATCACTGACTTATAGCGGCACCCGACCCCAGACCATTATTTTTCATCGTGACGCCAAGATCCAGCAGCAAAATCTTGATGCAACCGACACGCTGATCAGATCTCTCGGCGGTCCTTGGGAAGAGTCGCCAAAGCATGCTCGCGACGGCGATCCAGACTCTTGGCCAAGTGCACGCCTCTGGAAGGACGTGGGCGTGTCCAAGGTGCTCGCCTTCCTCGACGCGTATGTGACCCATCCGAACGCCACCAGCGCCAAGGCCCCCGTGCTGTCGGAATTTATAACCAAGATGGCCGATACCGGACAATTGACAAAGTGGAGCGTCGCATTGCTCGCAAGTGGTACCGGCGAGGGTGAAACGCACGTCTTCCCTGGAGGCGATCCATCAAATAAATATGCAATTCGCAAAACCGAGGATTCTGTCGATATCGAGAAGACCGATTCCAAGAAATTCGCCATCGGGGTGCTCACCGACCCGAAGGATGAAGGTATCGATCTCAGCGACGACGCTTGGCGCGAGGCATTGAACCTGACTCGCGCAGCATGGAAACCTGATCCGGCGCGCGATCGGAACTCGCCACCGAATTTCCCTAGTGGCAAAGGTATCCGCGAAACCCGTAAAAATCTCGGAGGGAACACCGACTGCGGATTACTGTTGCTCTACCCACTAACTCCCTACTTTTATAAGGATAGGACGCCTGAACGACTCATTGTCCCCGGATGGAACAAGCCCATCATGGCCTTCGCCATAGCGTTCCCCAGCAGCAACAACCCGATCAGCGTGGAATACGAAGTCAACCTCCTCTACTGGAAGCAAGAATATGGCCCGTCCGAGTGAAGAGTTCCTGCTGGCTTGGTCGTCATTGTCAGGTAATGATTCCATGACGGGGTGGCAGCTTATTTCCCTCCCTCCTGCTGGCTCAGTCGAAGTACAGGTGGGACGGCGCTCGCCGACGAACGCTGAGGCGATATTGTTCTGCTTTCCGACTGCCAAGCTGGCTCGCACCGAGAAATTACCCGAGGGGCAGGGCTTCTTGGTCGAGAAAGCAGATCCAACAAATGATGGGTTACTCAGGTTAGCGATTACTCGCCAAGCAGCTGGAAGCGCTGAGCTTTTCACCACAATGGTTTGCGATGTAGTCGGCGCTATAGACGATGTCGCCACCACCGGCGCTACCGAAACCAAACTGTTGCGGGTTTTGATTGGAAGAGTAGTCGCTTGGCAGCAGTTCATGTCGCGTGGTGCCAACGCTCTCAGTCCCGAGGCGGAGCTTGGCCTTGCGGGCGAACTCACCTTCATGACCACTCTCATGAACTCAGGCGTCTCGGCTGAGGAAGTGCTTAGGGGCTGGGTTGGCCCCTACGACGCTCCTCAGGACTTCCTGCTGGGGGACGGGGCGATTGAGGTCAAGGCGACGATGTCCTCGTCTGGCTTCCCGGTTAAAATTGGCTCCTTGGAGCAACTGGACGACTCCGTGGCCTCCCCTCTCTTTCTCGCGGCCGTGCGGTTTTCGCACGGAAGTGGCGGGTTCACCCTTCCCGAGATGGTTGCGGAAGTCGAGCAACGACTAGACGGGGAGCTAGGAGCAGTCAACTCTCTCAGGGAAAGACTAATGACATCCGGATACTTCGAAGGCCACTCGAGTCATTACACCCGAAGATTCGAATTAAAGGAGAGACGAATTTTCTCTGTAACCGAAGGTTTCCCACGACTGACTCCGGGAAACGTTCCCGCCGGAGTTATGCGAGCTCTCTATGAAATCAATCTGGACCACGCAGGAAACCTCCTCTGGGACCTCGACGCGGCTCTGAAACAACTAGGAGTAACCGGATGACGCTTGATGACTTTTTCGCCGAGACCAAGGGGGAAATAGCAGCCCAGATGAGTGATGGCCCCCCCTTTGCTGAACTCGTTTTCTCCGAAGTAGTGATGCAGCACCTAAATGACGCAGGAATGACTTTCGAGCCAGTTGTTTGCCACTTTCAGGGGAAGGTCGGAAACGCGAATCTGCGCTTGAGTGGCTACGCCATGTCTGAAGACGCTGACCAGCTTGATTTGTTTGTCAGTCTCTACGAAGGCTTTGAAAGCCTGAGCCCGATCCCTGACCAAGACGTCAAGACTGCGGCTGCCCAGTGTGTTCGCTTCTTGGAGCTCTGTGCAGCAGGACGCATCGCCGATAAGCTCGATCCGTCAAGTGACGTCCATTCCCTTGCGCTAACGATTCGGGAAATTTACGACGGGCTTGAACAGGTTCGAGTCTACGTACTCACGGACGGCATAGCCAAGTCGAAGAGTTTCAAAGCTCGAGACGTTGGCGGAAAGTACGTGAAGCTCGAAGTCATGGACATTGAGCGGCTATTTCGTCACCGCTCCGAGGGTAAACCTCGTGATGAGCTTGTCATCGATTTTAATGAAGTATCTGGCTCCCCACTCCCATGCGTTTTTGTTCCTGGTGAAACAGGAGACTATGACTATGCCCTCACCGCTATTCCGGGTGAGGCTCTTCGATTTATTTATGAAAAATTTGGTCCTCGCCTACTTGAAGCCAATGTCCGCTCATTCTTAAGTGTAAAGTCCAAGGGCGTAAATGCGGGACTTCAGAATACCCTCCGGAATGCCCCGGAAAGATTCATGGCTTACAACAACGGGATTGTATTAGTTGCTGATGAGATGCGACTTGATCGTACCGCAGATGGGTCGCCAGGCATCGTTTGGTTGCGAGGCATGCAAATCGTTAATGGTGGCCAAACTACCGCATCCATATTCTTCGCCAAAAAAAAATACGCAGATACGAATTTAAGCAAGGTTCGAGTCCCGGCCAAAATAATCGTTATGAAAGAGGAGGACCCTGCAAAAGAGGAAGCTCTTGTTTCCGACATCTCGCGTTATGCCAACAGTCAGAATGCTGTACGTCAGTCAGACTTATCGGCCAACAAACCATTCCATGTTGATATCGAGCGGCTGTCGCTTTCTGTCTATTGTCCCGACGGTATTGGTCGCTGGTTCTACGAGAGAGCTGCAGGCAGTTACAACACACTTCTTGCCCGTGACGGCGTGACCCCTGCCAAGCTCCGTGCGCTGAAGGAGTCCGTACCAACCTCTAGGAAGATAACCAAAACCGAATTAGCTAAGTACTCGATGGCGTGGGACGGCAAGGCCGACATTGTTAGTCTTGGCGCACAAAAGTGCTTTGATCGATTCATGTCTGGTATGACTGAAGTAGAGGCGCAGGGAAATGGTTTCGCTCCTGATGTTACCTATTTCAAAGCGATTGTCTCGAAAGCACTACTCTTCAAAGCAGTCCACAAGGCTGCACGCCCATTGGTACCTGCCTTTCTCGCGAACGTTGCTGCATACACTGTTGCATTGGTTTCTCAATCTTACGGTAAGTCCTTTAACCTTGAGCGAATCTGGAATAAACAAGGTATATCTCAACAACTTGTTGAGCAGATCGAAACCTGGGTCCGGGAGATAAACGATCGCCTTCACGAGACTGCAAACGGCAGAATGATCTCCGAATGGGCGAAGCGCCCGGAGTGTAGAGAGGCGATGTTCTCCCGGCCGTTTTCGGCTCCTTCACTCGATATTCCGGAGGCGCTTTGACTGATGTAGTCGACGCACTGGTCCGTAGCCGAATGATGTCGGGAATACGAGGCAAAAACACTAAACCAGAGATACTTGTTCGTCGAGTGCTTTTCAAGGCTGGCTTTCGCTTCAGATTGCATAGGAAAGATTTGCCCGGAGTTCCCGACATTGTCCTTCCCAAGTGGAAAGTCGCACTTTTTGTGCACGGCTGTTTCTGGCACATGCATCAAGGCTGCTCCAATGCAAAACTCCCTTCCACTCGCACTGAATTCTGGCAGAAAAAGCTTGAGGCTAATATCGAGAGGGATCGTAGGGCGCAGATAGCTCTAGCTGAGGCTGGCTGGCGAGTTGTCATTATCTGGGAGTGTCTAACCCGAGATACTCAAGCACTCGAAGCCTTACCCGATAGACTGTCCGCCTGGATTAGATGCCCTGCGATGCTTGGCGAATTTTCCCTGCCCGATAAGAATCGATGACCGATGAAACGATAGCTGCGATTTTCCGAGCAAGAAGCGGCGGCACAGCATTTCCGATTTGTGTGTACTGCTGTGTTCTGTTGCCCTCGAAGAAGTAATTATCAGGGAAGGTCTGCAGTCGTGCAGCTTCTCGAACAGTCAAACTCCGGCACTGACTTGGGTCGGGGTGTATGTAGTAATGACCATCTTTGGCTATGTGAGCGACAACAGTCGTCGATGGTCCATCTGCCATTTGAACCCTGAAACGGTCACTGAAGGGTACAGAAACGGAAGAAACATTCTCGTGAGCCGGTAGGAGTTGCTCAGGGAATTGATGTATTTTCGGAGAAACTCGATACAGCTTTGCAAAGCTCGCTGCAAAAATATACCTATGCAGGTCAGAACGCATATGGCTCCTGGCCTCATGCTGCAGGACTCCCTTTATTCTAGGGTCCAAGAACCACTCACGCTGCTTGGTACTCATTTTTGGAGATAAGAAGCTACAAGGAATGAACCGACTACCGTTAGAGCTCAAACGCCGCGCGTCTTTTGCTGCATCGTGCATGGTATCTATTAGATCGCCTCGGCCTGCTACATAAGGGCGCAAAAGGATAGAACTGGCCTCGTCTAGGGCCGCAAGCCAGTCTTCAAGGGAATCCCCTCCCCTCGAAATTTTACTACGTAGTGGAGGAAGCCCGGACAGCGCCTGCTCTACGGTAAAAGCCGTTTGGCTGGGCTCCAGCACCAGGTTTTTTGAACGCTCCAACAGAGCTGGACACGTTGAAGCGACATCCGAACGGACACCGAATAGGATGACTCTGTGTCTCGTCTGCGGAAGGCCAAAACGCTCGGCTTGGATGACAAAGTCGTGTGGCGCTAGTTTTTCCACATCATAGGGAACAACAAAGGAACGGATGCGGTACGACAGATCTCCGGCAGGGGTCGAAAGGTCTTCGAGAATCTGTTGAAAGATGTGAGAACCACCATGCTTCGAGGACAAGATCCCTTTTACGTTTTCCATAACAAAGATCGTTGGGCGAAACTCGCGAATAATCCGGAGGTACTCCTTGTAGAGGAAGTGCTTTTCGTCACTCTCAAACTCCTCTTGGCTCTCACGGGTCCGCCGGGCGCGACCAGCGACAGAGTATGCTTGGCACGGTGGACCGCCAATGAGAACCCACTCATTTGCGCCAGCCAGAGCTTCCCTGATCCAATGGTCGACGTCCTCAGGAGAATCCTTACCAAGCTCGGCGAGCTTTGCTTCTTGTGAAGCTTTCACAGCTTCCGCAGGAACGTCCGGGTGCGTGAATAGCTCCTCGCGAGTAATCTCACCCCTAATATATTGATAGTAAGCCTCAGGTACTTCGCCCTTTGGAAACGCGCGGAACAACGCCCGGAGTGAAAGGGTTGCGTGGGCAACCGGATCCTTTTCAATAGAAACACGGAGATTGAATTTGCGTGTTCCCTGTCCATGACCGCTGATGGAAGAGAATCCTTCCCCGAGTCCGCCTGGCCCCGCGAAGAGGTCGATGACCGGGATTGATTCCTTGAAATTCATTATTAGTCGATACGCCTAAGGCGAAAGTAAAAAAGCGCAATATTGCGCTCAAGAGGACGCAGCCCCCAAGAGACGCGCTTAATGAGCGGGAGATGGTACCGGTTCGCCAAGTAGCGGGCAAGAAATGAGGGAGCCGAGGCGGTCGCCGATATTTTGGCCATATTGGTCTATACCTGCTCTGTAGGAGTGCACCGGTTTTACATAAGAGTTTCCGAGAAACGACTACGACTCGCTCCCTACGGAACGCTGCTCGCTAGGACGTCCTCAACCGCGTGTTCATTACCTGCCTTCACCAGTTCCAAGTCGTATCCGGTCGTTTCCTGTAACCAAACGAGTGCCGAGACGCTCATATCTCCTTTAGCCATTGTGTTCGTACGCGCCGTCGTTGAACGTGATACGCCAGCTCGAATGGCCACGGCATCCTAGCTCAATGGGCCTCACCTCGAGCCCGTTTCAGCATTTCGGCCACATCAAACAGGGCGGTCATTTGTAGCTCTCGAGCATCAAACATCTATATTTTCCTGATTGCTGTGGCCCTAGGGACACAACACCATGTGTTTTTTTTGATTCGTGATTAGTGCAGCACCTTGTTGCACAAATTGAGCGAAGCCCCCTATAACGTCTCCAAGACTGACAGCCCTCGATGCCAATCTCTCGCCCACAAAAAAGGTCCTGCCATGCAAGACCTTTTTTCATACCTGATATAAGCGCGGCCCCTTGTTACCTCACCTCAACAATATCCAAAGCCCGATTCGCCAACAGCTCACTCACCTCAATCACCTGCAAAATCCCCATCGCAACACGCCGCCGCGATCCTTCCAGATCAAACGCCAAATCACTGATCATGGCATTGGCCGAAGCCAGGTTTTCACTGAGATTCGCAAGCAAACACTCTGAATCAACATCAGGTGCGATACGGAAGATGGTGTTGGGCTTGTCGGACGTTTCCTTCTCAGGCGTGGGCTTCAAGTAGAAATCCAAAGCCCGCGTGGCAGCGTCATCAAGTTTCTTGTTTCGAGCAGACTGAACACGAGACACGGTTTCGTCTGTAGTTGGGGGGTTGGGCGTAATTTTGACCATAGCCTTAGCTCTCTTTGGTTGAGGCCACGACCCACTCGCGACTAAACGATTGGGAGGCAGCTGTACGCAGGTTAGTCGACCGACGAGCTAAGGAATCGGCGCGCCCGAGGGCGCCCTGCGCACAGCCACCATCGAGTGCAGGAATGGGGATACCTGACTGATGGACGCTTGAGCAACTTAGCAACGACGGGCGACTAAACCCGATCACTGATGAGCAGTGACAGGATCCAAACTACCGACGCGACCCAAGACACACAAGCCGGCGGATTCTGGCGTAGTTGTAGGCAATGGCGCAAGGCGGTGTCGGGTGGGTGTTGGGGTTGTGTCGAGCTGCTGATTGGTCTGTAGGCTGCTGATCTATTTGGCGGATGAGCCGCTATCGCGAGCAGGCTCGCTCCCATAGAGGAACGTGTATGCATATGTCGCTGCTGGCGACATGACGACAGAACGTGTCGCCGAAATCGAAAAATGGCGACACGTCAGGCGTTTCAAAAATAGGGTTGGCGGGAGCGCGACTGGCTGCATCCTTGCAGCCAGTCGCGAAGAGGGTATTACTTAAGCGTGACGTCGAGCATCGGCGGGATGTAACCGTAGTCGTACTCAGCCACCACGAACGTCTGCTGCCCTTTTATTTTCATGCCCACCGTGGGTGCCTCAGTGCCGCCCACACGATTCTGCGTGCCGGTTTCGTCGGTCGGTACGCTGTCGATAAAGGAGGTCACCAGGCCGTTTGGCATCACATAGTGCGAGTAGGTCTGGAATGGCTGGGAGGACGGGTTGCCCAGCACCAGGCCGGAACCGTTGAGCGGCACGTAAGGGCCGAACAGCGAGTCCGCGACGAAACCGTACACGCCGTCCGGCCCGGTCACACCGTCGCCGTAGGTGAAGGTATGGCTGATCGTGAACAGGTAGTACTTGCCATCCTGGAACACGAAGTGCGGGCGTTCGGTCTGGTCGTTGACGCCCACGGCTGTCAGCAGTGGCGGCAACATTTCCCAGTCGTCACCGTCCGCGTCGCGGGCTACGGCGATGCCAACACAGGCGGTCTGGTAGCGGGAGTTGCCGACATCTTCATAACCCGGTGGCACATCGCCGATTTCTGCCTCTCCCACTTTGTGCGAGCCGCGCTCACCGGCCACGTTACCCTCGAACAGCATGTACAGCTTGCCATCGTTCGGGTCGCGGAATGGCCATGGGTCACGAAAACCCCAGAAAGCGTTTTGGGCTTCGGTCTGGTACATCTTGCCGTCGGCCTCGAACAGCGGCTTGACCTTCTCGAAGCCGACCATGCTGACACCGTGTTCAGTGGTCACGACCCGACCGCGCACCTTGACGATGGTCGCGCCTGGGGTGACGGCGGTGTAATACAGGTCCACTTCACCTCGGTCGTTCAACAGAATCGGCGTACCGGCCCATTCGCGGGCGGTCGGCGAAACGCCTTCGGCCATCACACGGCCACCGAATTCCCAGTTCTTGCCGGTGCGAGAAAACCAGTAGTACATCTTTGCCCGACCGTGACGATCGTTCCAATCGCGGAGGATGTCGTAGTTACCGTCCTCGTCGAGGTACTGCGGGTCGTTTGGATGACGATCGGCCGTCAGCGTGAAGATCACCGACCAGCCATCGACGGACGTCACGTTACCGTCCAAGTCGCGCAGGGGCATGGTGTCCCAGATAAACACGTCGTTGTTCAATACCGGGAAATCCGCGCTGACCAGCGGTTGAGTGGTGGTGGGATCGTCCGCCCGGACTTTCAACGCATCAGCGCGGGTCCAAAGGCTGGGTTGATTGGGGGTTACACCAAATTTTTCAGTGTTGGCTTTCATAAGTTACTGCCTCGTCCATGAATGGATTCATATAAACAATGCTTTAGAAATACTGTATGTGCATACAGTGAAACCACCTTAAAGAGGCTCACCTATGCAGGTCAAGCAAAAAAATGCATTTGTGCATATTTTGGTTTTTTCTTGGAGCTGATACGTTTCAGCCTTGAACGTTTGAAGAAGTTAGTTCCAGGGGAGATCGGCGACGTTGCCTGCACGCTCGGTGCTTTGAATCGCTGATGGGTGGAAGGCGCGCGTAACTGCGCAAATGGGAGGCAATGCATGGAGGGAGCGGATCGCCGTGATCTGCTCGCGAGGTGGTGAATCAGTGGGGCTGATGTTGACTGGTGTATCGCTATCGCGAGCAGGCTCGCTGCCACAGGGTTCGGTCGGTACGGGGTGTCATGTCGCTGAAATTCGATTTCGGCGACATGTCGCGCTCATATGTCGCTGTCAGCGACATGACACTCAGGCAGGTCGCTGGGATCTGGGAAAGCGGCCTGCAAGTCACTTCAGGAAAGGCCTTTTGGGGCGAGCGATAGGGATGCGATCTATAACTGCCGCGACATCAGCCATTGCTCTTTCCCCCACGCCTCAAACCGCTCCAGCACTTCCCAGCCAAGCCCGACGTAATAGTCGCTCTGGTTGTGGGTGTGCAAGTACAAGGTGGTGAGTCCCGCTTCTCTGGCATGCTTGCAGATGCCTTCGATCAGTTGCGCGGCAAGGCCTCTACGGCGGGCGGTTGGGGTGATGAAGACGCATGCCAGCCATGGGCCCAGTTCCGGGCGGTCGGGCAGGTCGTCGCTGGCGAGAGAGGCGCCGCCCAGCAGTTGGTTTTGCTCGGTGGCAATCAGGCATTTCCAGTGACCATTGCGTTGGCCCGCTGCAAATTCATGCTGCCAACTGGCGAGGGACTGCTGGGCGAATTCATAGCTGAATGTTTGATGAAGCCACTCGGCCATCTGGTCGCATTTGTCCATGTGGTTTTCCAGCCAATCCATTTGTGGCATTTGGAGCATTCCTTGTATTTGGTCAGCAGGCTGCTGACCCACTGGGCTCGACAGAGGAGACACCTGCCTGCAGATTCCCTTAGTCGAGTTATGCGAGGCCTCTATAGCGTGCGAATCAACGCTTCGGCGTGTTGACGAAACACGACATAAGCCTCATCAAAACCCGGACGGACAGCGCCAAAGATCAACGGCATGAGCCTAACTTCATACTGGCCACGAATGACCCTATCCGAACCAGCCTGCTGAAGAGCTCCCAGCAGGATGTTTCCAGGATTGGCAGCGAACGGAGGAAACTGCCGACCAAACTCGACAGCATCGAACTCCACCAATTTTTTGAAACCGCCAGCGGCCCGCTCGCCGACCGAGGGATCGCCAAGGCTTATGCAGTAAACATCATAGATATGCCTCACCAACGTATCGTCCCACGGCTGAAGCATCGCCCCGGCTTGGTGCTGAGCATAGCGACGAAGAAACGAAATGACCTTCTCCGCAAGTGTTTCTTCAACCGCTACGCAGGGAATATCGCCCAATCGGCCAGACCTTGTGGCAAGTCGATTGACCAGGTACTCCAGCGGCTGTTGAGTGACTTTAAATTGTGGGGTTCGTGCGGTCAGCTCAAGACTCAGGTAAGGACGCAAACTGGCGTCGTGAGGGTATTGCGGGGCATATTGCCAACGACTGGCGAAGTATCGGTTTTCATTCCGGGCCACACGCTCTTCTACGGTCTCCTCGAAGCCGAGCCCGGCGAGTACATGACAAACCTGACTCTTCAGACTACTGAGGTGCCGCTTCTGAGCAGAGGCACTCAACGCATCTGGTTCATCCAAAACGATCTTTAAGTCGACGTCCTCAGACATACGTTCGATGAGTCGATAAGCCTTCGACAGACTTGTACCACCGCAAAACACCAGACGAACCCCTGGAAACTGCATGCCCATCAGAGCCTGCAAAGCATCCGTCACATGGACGTCTTTCTCCAGGATGCTGGCCGTTAGCAAGCCGACATTGACCTCGGCCAATACCGCATCGATTAATTCGACCTGCTCAGGCGTGATGGTTTTCATAGACAACGTAACGACCACCAAAGCCGAGTTTGCGGTTAATGCGCCGTGAACCTGTGTCAAAAACGATGCCGACCGGTAGCTGCAAGCTGTCGCCGGCATTGTATTCACGCACTGCGCGACCGGCCGTGATCTTCACGCCGAGCTTTTGCAGAACCAAAGGCGCCAGAACTTCAAGCGGACGTATCGGGATCGGCTTGCCCGTAAGCACACTGGCCTTGGCCTTTGCGAAGACTCCCACGCCGAGCTTGACCAATACACCATTGGCCACCAGATGACGCAATGCTCGGGATACCTGTGCGGGGCTGCCGAAATCGGAAAATTCGGAGCGCAGAAACACATCGTCCTTTCGCAAGGCGATTGATCTTTTAAGCCGATCTTCGATAACCATGATTGGCCTCCCGCATGGCACCTAACAGGAAATTGTCTATAACTTACTGTTTAATAAGTAATTTTTAATACAAATAGTGCTCGTAGCCTGCTCAGTATAGAACAGAGCCGGAACATTCGGCCAATGCAGCTCAACACAGAGCCGGATGCTCTGCGCGAAATTCATTTCAGGCACAAAACCTGTGGGAGCGGGCTTGCTCGCGAATGCGGTGGGTCAGTCAATATCAATGGTGGCTGACCCACCGCATTCGCGAGCAAGCCCGCTCCCACAGGGGTTCTTTATCCACCGGTAGATTCGTTGCCAGATGTACCTACCCGCGCGCATTCTGGAGAATTACTCCTCCGGCCAAACCCCAACTATCGTAATCTCGCAGCTCAACAAGCCTAGCCCCGTAACCGGCCGAGATTCCCTTCCCATGCCTTCGATTTACCAGCTCAAACCCGCCTTCCAGAACCTGCTGCGCCCGGTGGTACAGCGTCTTTACGACAAGGGCGTCACGGCCAATCAGGTCACCTTGCTCGCCGGCATTGTCTCGGTGTTGGTGGGGGCCGTGGTTGCGTGGTTTGCCAGTCATCCTTGGGTGTTCATCCTGGTGCCGATCTGGATGCTTCTGCGCATGGCGTTGAATGCGGTGGATGGCATGTTGGCCCGGGAGTTCGGTCAGCAATCGCATCTGGGCGCCTACCTCAATGAGCTATGCGATATCATCGCCGACGCTGCCTTGATCCTGCCTTTTGCCTTGTTTGCCGATGCCAGTCTGTTGCTGGTGTTGTTGGTCACGCTGTTGGCGTTGTTCAGCGAATACGCCGGTGTGCTGGGGGCGATGGTGGGGGCTTCGCGGCGCTATGACGGGCCGATGGGCAAGAGTGATCGCGCCTTTGTGTTGGGCGTGTTGGCGACCGGGATTGCCCTGGGTTGGCTCGGCGCCGGGTGGGTGGATGGTGTGATGGCGGTGGTGGCCGCCCTGCTGGTTTATACCTTGGTCAATCGGGTGCGTCATGGCCTGAATCAAGTGACGGAAAACGCTCCCTCAGCATAAGGAAGTTGCAATGCGTGAAGCCCAGGAACTGACGTTTACCACCTTTGACGGCGTGGACTTGTTTTACCAGCATTGGCCGGCCATCGCCGCGGCGCCGGGTGAGCCCCGTCAGGCGGTGTTGTTGTTTCATCGCGGCCATGAGCACTCCGGGCGCATTGCCCATCTGGTGGATGAGCTGGATTTACCCGGCTTCGACTTTTTTGCCTGGGATGCGCGCGGCCATGGCCAGTCGCCGGGGGCACGCGGCGACAGTCCGAGCTTTGCCACCAGTGCGCGGGATGTGCAGACCTTTTGCGATCACATCGGCGCAACGCACCAGATCGACGAGCAGAACATCGCCGTGGTGGCGCAGAGTGTCGGGGCGGTGATCGCGTCGACCTGGGTTCACGATTACGCGCCGCGCATTCGCTCGCTGGTGCTGGCGTCGCCGGCGTTCAAGGTCAAGCTTTATGTGCCTTTCGCTCGCCCGGGCCTGGCGCTGATGCGCCGGTTTCGCGGCAACTTTTTCGTCAACAGTTACGTCAAAGCGAAATTTCTCAGCCATGACCCGGAGCGGGTGGCGTCCTACGACAGCGATCCGCTGATCACCAAGGCCATTTCGGTAAACGTGCTGCTGGGTCTGTACGAAGCCGCCGATCGGGTGGTGGCCGATGCCCAGGCGATCCAGGTGCCGACGCAATTACTGATTTCCGGTTCCGACTTTGTGGTGCAGCGTAAACCCCAGGAGCAGTTCTTCGAGCGGCTGGGCAGTGTGCACAAGGAAAAACACATTCTGCCGGGGTTCTTCCACGACACCCTCGGCGAGAAGAACCGCGCGCCGGCCATCGCCAGTGCCCGCCGGTTCATTCTGCAAAACTTTGCCCGCCCAATGGACCGCCCTTCCCTGCTGGACGCTGATCGCCTGGGCGCGACCTGCGCCGAGTCCGAAGCCCTGGCGACGCCGCTGCCGCACAATTCGTTGCGCGACCTGTACTGGCGCATGACCCGCGCCAGCATGCGCTTTGGCAGCAAGTTGTCGGCTGGGGTGAAGTTGGGTTTCGACACCGGCTTCGACTCCGGCAGCACGCTGGATTACGTCTACCGCAATCGACCCACCGGCACCTCGGCCCTGGGGCGGATGATTGACCAAAACTACCTGAACTCCATCGGCTGGCGTGGGATTCGTCAGCGCAAGCTGCATGTCGAGGAGCTGCTGCGCCTGGCCATGGGCACGTTGCGCGAGCAGGACCGTGAAGTGCGCATTGTCGACATCGCCGCCGGCCATGGCCGTTACATTCTCGAAGCGCTGCAAGGCGTCAGTCCGCTGCCGGAGTCGATCCTGCTGCGCGATTACAGCGACATCAACGTGCGCGATGGCAGTGCGCTGATCCTCGAAAAAGGACTGGGCGATATCGCGCAGTTCGTCAAAGGTGACGCCTTTGATCGCTCGGATCTGGCGGCACTGGCGCCAAAACCGACGCTTGCAGTGGTGTCCGGTTTGTATGAGTTGTTTGCCGATAATCAGATGGTCGGTGACTCCCTTGCCGGCCTGGCCGAAGCGGTGGAACCCGGCGGGTTCCTGGTCTACACCGGGCAGCCGTGGCACCCGCAACTGGAGCTGATCGCCCGCGCCCTCACCAGCCACCGCGCCGGACAGGCCTGGGTGATGCGCCGACGCACGCAGGCGGAGATGGATCAACTGGTGGAGGCGGCGGGTTTCCGCAAGATCACCTTGCGGGTCGATGAATGGGGCATCTTCAGCGTTTCGCTGGCTCAGCGCGTGCAGTGATGAGCGCCGTCATCGCCCCCGCTCGCGAGCCCGGCCTGCTGAAACCGGCGGTGCTGTGGCTGCTGTTGTTGGCGCCGTTGTTTTTCAGCACGTATGGCTTCGCCACTTGGGTGACGTCCCAGCGGGATGACGTGGGCAGTCTGGTGTTCGGCTGGGAAAGCCACATGCCGTTCATGGCGTGGACCATCGTGCCCTATTGGTCGATTGATCTGCTGTACGGCCTGTCGCTGCTGTTGCCCAGCAGCCGCGAAGAACTCAAACGCCACGCCTTGCGTCTGCTCACGGCCCAGGCGATTGCGGTCAGTTGTTTTCTGCTCTGGCCATTGCGTTTCACCTTCGCCCGGCCGGAAATGGATGGGCTGTTCGGCTGGCTGTTCGGCTGGCTGTTCGACGTGCTGGCCGGCTTCGACAAGCCGTTCAATCAGGCGCCATCGCTGCACATCGCGTTGTTGGTGGTGCTGTGGGTGTGTTATCAGCGGCACCTGCAAGGGCTCTGGCGATGGCTGATGCACGGTTGGTTCGCGCTGATTGGTGTGTCGGTGCTGACCACCTATCAACATCACTTTATTGACCTGCCCACCGGTGCGCTGGCCGGGTGGTTGTGTGTCTGGTTGTGGCCGCTGGATCGGCCCAGCCCGCTGAAAACAGCGCGATTGAGCGCAGACCCGGCGCGCCTGCGATTGGCTTTGCGCTATGGTTTAGGGGCTGCGGCGTTTTTCATTCCGGCGTTTGCCTGGGGTGGCGCGTGGCTCTGGTTGATCTGGCCGGCGGTGGCGCTGCTGATGGTGGCACTCAATTACCTGGCATTCGGTGCGAGCGGGTTTCAGAAACGTGAAGATGGCCGGCTGAGCCCGGCAGTGCGCTGGTTGTTGGCGCCTTATCTGGCGGCGGCGTGGATCAATTCGCGATGCTGGACGCGCAAGCATCCGCAGGCGGATCAGGTGGCCGATAACGTCTGGTTGGGGCGCATTCCCACGCCGATGGAATTGAAGGACAGTGCGTTTAACGGCGTGCTCGACCTTTGCGCCGAAATGTCCATGGACAGCACCGGCATCGCCTATCGCACGTTGCCGGTGCTTGACCTGACCGCGCCCAGTGCCGAGCAGTGCCTGGAAGCTGCACGGATGATCGAAAACCTGCGTCAGCATGGGCCGCTGCTGGTCTGCTGCGCCTTGGGTTATTCGCGCAGCGCCAGCGCCGTGGCCGCGTGGTTATTGCACACGGGCCGGGCCGCCAGCGTCGATGCGGCCATCGTCCAAATCCAGCGGGCCCGCCCGCACGTTGTTTTGCATCCAGCGCACCGTCGGGCGTTGGAACGGTTATCCACAAGCACGAGGAATGACCATGATCAGTGATATGGAACTCCACACGGTGGCGAGCCTGTTGCGCCGAGGTCACTCGCTGGATCAGCTTTCCACGGGGCTGACCCTGTTGGCGGCGCTGCTGGGGCTGGCTCAATTTTTGGTCGGTAGCGTCAATCCGTGGCTACTGCTCTTTAGCGTCGTGATATTCCTGCTTGGCGTGCTGCAAAAGTACTGGGCGCAGCGCGTGGCGTTTGATGCCGACCTGTTCCAGCGCATGGCGGACAGCACCCAATCGCTGGCCGAACGAACCTATACATTGGATCAAGCCCTCACCGCCCTCGGCCTGCAACCGGTCGAACGCAGCGGTCGTCTCTGGACCGAGCGCCGGCATGGCGCGTTGTTGCTGCTGCGCCGCCAGTCGTTGTTGCTGGCCACGCAAGTGGTCTTGACGCTGGGCTTGATCCTCGCAAGTCCCTGGTTAGCGTCAAGTATCTAGATAGTTTTTGTGCCGAGGGAGCTTGCTCCCGCTGGCCCCTGTAGGAGCTGGCGAAGCCTGCGATCTTTTGATCTTGATCTTTTGCTCTCGACTCAATGGGCAGTGGAAAGATCGCAGCCTCGCTTCGCTCGACAGCTCCTACAGGGTTCGGCGGGAGCAGGCGACTTCGCCACAGTTACGCTTATGTTTCTCAGGACAAGGAATCCTCATGTTCGAACCCGTGGTCGCCAGCCTCATCACCTCCGCCGCCCGCATGGTCACGGGTGCTCGCAGCCTGTGGCTCGGTTGCGCGCCGCAACCGGTGCAGCGGATCTACTTCGCCAATCACAGCAGCCACGGCGACTTCGTGCTGCTGTGGGCCTCGTTGCCGCCGGCACTGCGCAAGCTTACCCGGCCAGTGGCGGGCGCCGATTATTGGCAGACCAGCCCGCTGCGCCGCTACATCATCAACCGGGTGTTCAACGGTGTGCTGGTGGACCGCGAGCGCAAGGACCCTTCGCATAATCCGTTGCAGCCGATGCTCGACGCCCTGGAAAACGGCGACTCGCTGATCATCTTCCCCGAGGGGACGCGCAACCCGGAGGACGGCCTGCTGCCGTTCAAGAGCGGGATCTATCACTTGATGAAAAGCCACCCCGAGGTCGAGGTGATTCCGGTGTGGATCGCCAACCTCAACCGCGTCATGCCCAAGGGCCGTGTATTGCCGCTGCCGTTGTTGTGCACCACCAGTTTCGGCGCGCCGCTGTGCATCGAAGAAGATGAAAGCAAAGCGCAATTTCTTGAACGCAGCCGCGCCGCGCTGCTGGCACTGGCCCCGGAGCACGTCTGACATGGATAGACATACCCTGATGTTGTTTGGCGGGATCGGCGCGATTCTGCTGCTGGCCTCGGTGATTGGTTTCATTCTCAAGTGGCGCACCAAAGGCGCGCCGAACTCGGTCATCGACAACCTCAACGCGCGGATCAACGCCTGGTGGGTGATGGTGCTGGTGATCGGCACGGCGTTCTGGCTGGGCAACGCGGCAGTCATCCTGCTGTTCTACGCCGTGTCGTTTTATGCACTACGGGAATTCCTGACCCTGACACCGACCCGGCGCAGCGACTATCCGGCCTTGGTGGCGGCGTTTTACCTGGCGCTGCCGCTGCAGTACCTGCTGATTTATTTTGACTGGTACGGGCTGTTTTCGATCTTTATCCCGGTGTACGTGTTCCTGCTGCTGCCGATCCTCGCGTCCCTGGGCGGCGACAGCACGCACTTTCTGGAGCGCGCTTCCAAGGTCCAGTGGGGGCTGATGATCGCGGTGTTCTGCATCTCGTTCGTGCCGGCGCTGCTGACGTTGGACATCGCCGGTTTTGAAGGGCGCAATCTGTTGCTGATCGCTTACCTGGTGATCGTGGTGCAGCTGTCGGATGTGCTGCAGTACGTGTGCGGCAAGCTGTTCGGCAAACACAAGATCGCGCCGAACCTGTCGCCGTCGAAAACCGTCGAGGGTTTTGTCGGCGGCATTCTGCTGGCTTCGCTGATCGGTGGCGCGTTGTGGTGGATCACGCCCTTCAATCCCTGGCAGTCGTTCCTCATTGCCTTGCTGATCAACCTGCTGGGGTTTGCCGGTGGGATCGTCATGTCGGCCATCAAACGCGACCGTGGCGTGAAGGATTGGGGGCACATGATCGAAGGCCACGGCGGTATGCTGGATCGGCTGGATTCCGTCTGCTTCGCCGCACCGATTTTCTTTCATCTGGTGCGCTACTGGTGGACCTGAAAACGTCGGGGCATACGCATTAACCTGTGGGAGCGGGCTTGCTCGCGAAGACGGCGGCACCGTCAACATTGATGTCGCTTGATGCACCGCCTTCGCGAGCAAGCCCGCTCCCACAGGGGTTCAGTGCTTGACCCAGAGATTCAGTCGAGGATCAAATGCGGCAGGAACCGGCTCGAATCCTTGGTGATCAGGCTGTTGTCTTCCCGCACGCCGATGCCGGCGGCCTGGTCGCCGATGACCCAGGAGCCGATCAATGTGTAGCTGTCGCCAAACTTCGGCAACGGGGCGAATTCCTGGAGGATGAAGGGGGCGTCGGTGTAGGGGCCGTCTTCTTTGACGATCAGGCCATCAGCGGTTTGCAGCTCGATGTTGGCGCCTTCCCGGGAAAAGAACGGTTTGCGGACCCAGCCCTTGGGGACGGCTTTACTCGAGTCAGTGTCGAGATGGGCTGCCAATAAGTTCGGGTGACCTTTGTTGAATTCCCACAGCAACGGCAGGATGCCTTTGTTGGAGATGATCGATTTCCAGGCCGGCTCGAAAAACTGCGTATCGCTCTCGGCAATCGCCGCACCAAAAGGCTCGTGGAAGATGAACTCCCAGGCATGCAGCTTGAACAGGTGCGGGATCCAGCGATCTTGCAGATCGACGAAACGGCCCTCACCGGTAAGGCCGATATCCTCGATATCGATGTGCCGCGATTCGATGCCGACTTTTTCCGCGATCAGGCGCAAGTAGTCGGTGGTGCCCTTGTCTTCGATCGAGTCTTTCATCGAGGCGAAGTAAAAGGGTTGCTTGAGTTGCAGTTGGGCAAAGACCTGATGCAGCTTGGTGTCGATGCTGTTGAACTGGTCGGCATGCCCGGGCAACAGTCCGCGCTCGATGCATTGCTCCAGCCAACCCCACTGAAACGCCGACGCCTCGTACAGGCTGGTCGGCGTGTCGTAGTTCAGTTCCAGCAGCTTGGCGGGGCCGCTGCCGTTGTAGGAGAAGTCCATGCGCCCATACAGGTGCGGATGCCCTTCGAGCCATGAGGTGCGAACCATGTCGAAGAACGGCGCGGGAATACTCAGACGCTCCAGCAGCTCTTCGCTCTGAACCACGCGGGCCACCAGGTCCATGCACATCTCATGGATCTCGGTGGTCGGGTCTTCGAGATCGTCTTCGATCTGCTTGAGCGTGAACTGGTAGTACGCGCTCTCGTCCCAATAGGGTTCGTCGTCGATGGTGTGGAACAGAAAGCCGAGACTCTCGGCGGTCTGTTTCCAGTCATGACGTTCGGCGCAATGGACTTTCTTCATGACGCGCGTTCCTTAACTGCTCGATCGCCCGGAGCTGCTCGAGCCGCCCCAACCGCTGCGGGCGCTGGCTTTGCTGCCGAAACCGCCACGGGAGGTGGACGAAGCAACAGAGATCGGTTTGCTGGCGGAACGGACCGTGTCGGTGTAATTGCCATACCTCGCCTGATTGGACTTGGTAAAGGTCGAGCCTTTGGAAATCCGCTGGGCGAGTGTTGAGGACGCGTAGTTGCCGCGATCATCGCGATAGCGGTAGACCGGTTGGGAGTAGTAGCTGTTGCGGTTGCTGCTCAGCATGTTGCCGATCAGCAGCCCGGTCAGCAGGCTGGTGCCGGAGAACCCTGAGCCTTGCGCGTTGGCTTCGGAGGCCGGCAGTTGCGCCTTGGCCGCGTCCACCTGGGCTTGGGTGACCTGGCCATCGGCGGTCAGTTCGAAACCACCCAGCCTGGGGATGAACTGGCCGGTGGAATCCTGTTGGCACCAATCGGCAACAAAGTCGGCATCACAATCGGCCTGGTTGCTGTACGCCGGCGCGATGCGGCGATGCTCGGCCATGGCGGTCATGTAGGCGTCGGAGCAAACGTCTACCGGGAGTTTTTCATCGGCACATTGCTGCACGGACTGGAAGTTGTACTTCTTCTGTACCGGGTAGGTTTTTTCCGTCGGGCCGCAGCCTGATATCGCCATGGCGACCGACGCGGCCAGCGAGAGCTGAACGTACTTGCTTCGTTTCATGGGATCTCCGTGGCGCAATCAGTTCTGGGAAGGCGTCATGCACGCGGCGTTCAACATGCCGACGCTGATGGCCACTGCCGCGATATAAATGCCCGCGGCGATTTCACCCTTTTTAATGCGTTCAGAGGCGCCTTTGAGCACCAGGCTGGTCACCAGGAACGCCAGCAGTTGCACGAACGCGGCGATCACGGCCCAGACGACGAAGTCCAGAAGGCTGATGGAGTAGGCAATCACATTGCTGGCCGGGATGGCGAAACCGATGATGGCGCCGCCCAGCGCGATGGCGGCGGCCACGTTGCCCGAACGGATCAGTTCGAACTCTTTGTGCGGGGTGATCCGGGTGTAGATGAACTGGTACAGCGCGAACAGCACGGCCGCACCGAGGATGTACAGCACAAACCCGAGCACGGCGGCTTTGTTCAGGGAAATGGAGAGCGCTTCAAGCATGGACTTCTTCCTTTTTTAAAAAGTGTTCAGATCAGTGGTGTACAGCGAAATGCCCAGCGACGTGCTCAAGCTGATGGTGCCTTCAGCGTCTTCTTCGACGGAAAACAGCAGGAACTCACGGCGATCGGTCAGACCGGTTTCGCGGGCATACAGCATTGAGCGGTGCTCGACGCTGTAGGACTCATCCGGATTGCTCACGCGCTCGCTCAACGCCACCAGTTCTGTCTGGCCTTCCTCGGTGCCCCATTCGCGGGTGTATTCGACACCGTCGTGGTGGTAGGTCGGCAGGCCGATCAAGCTTTCGGGCCCGGCCAGCCGCCGCAACTCCGCTTCACTGTTGAGGGTGACGTAACTGAGGTAATTGAACAGGATCACCGACTCGACCTGCCCGGCGACGTCGCCGCTGGTGTGCACTTGCAGCCAGTAATCCTCGTCGTTCATGTAACAGCGCGTCAGCCAGTTCGACTGGCCGAGGTCGACGATGCCGGTGCTCCAGATCTGTTGGGCATCGGGGATGACCACGCTGGTGTTGTCGTCGAGCAACAGTTTCAGCGTGCTATCGAACCGGAGTTCTTTGCCCGAGGCCAGGCCCAGCGGCCCGACGGAGGCCGGGATTGGGTTGGCGACCCATTTGGAGTCCTTGCCCGAGTTCGGCGCCTCGATGCCCATCAACCGCTTAAACCAGCCCATTGGAGATTTCCTTGAGACGCGCGGAGGCGATATAGAAGAGGTCACCGCCACCGCCCACACGCGTGTCGCAGGGTGGGTTGATCGAAGGGTGCCGGGCGCCTTTGGCGCGGTAGCCGATGAGAATGGCGTTGTGGTGCTCTTTCATTTGCACATACAGATCGCCGAACGCAGCATCAAACGCTTCGGGCAGTTTCATCAGGTATTGAGTGGCGCCCTCGCCCACACAAAGCAATTCATTGATGACCACTGACGAACCCGGATCCTGTGAAGCACGCACCAACATCTCGATGGCCATGCTGGAAGTGCACTCCAGGCTGGGCGCGTAGGCGCTGGCGAGTGCAGCCACTTCACTGTCATTGAAATGGGCGACCACATGCCCAACAGGCTTCAGTTGATTGACCGCCAGCACGGTGGACAGGGTCAGATCGTCTGAGTGGGTGCGCACCAGCACGCGTTCGGCACCCGGCACACCAGCGCGTTGCAAAAGTGCGACAGAGGACAGGCTTTCACCTTTGATGTAAGTCGTCTTGCCGGGCATGGGGTTTTCTTCAAGCACGCAATCGCAGATGACAATCAGGTTGTCATTGGACGTCTCGTCCTGCAGCAGCAATTCGATGACCCGCTCGCTGGAGGCGCCCTCCCAGCCGATGAGAACGGTGTGGCCGGTCTTGCCGGTGAAATCGCCTTTGCCCTTCATGCCTTTTCTCCATACATCAATGACGCTGCTGGTGGTTTTGCCGATGACCGTCGTCAACAGGGCAATGCCCCCGAGCATGATCCAGGTCGCCACGAAAATCCGCCCGCCAGCTGTCTGCGGCAACAGATCGCCATAGCCAACGGTGAGCGTGGTGGTGAGATAGAAGTAGATAAACGTGGCGGCAGCGATGAGGTGCTGTTCGCCTAGAAGCACCAGGCCGATCCAGGCGATGGACAGGTGCACGCCCAACGCAATGGCCAGGCCCGCCCAGCCGAACCGATGGAAGAAGGACGAGGCGTAGGTTCGCAGTAAAAGAAAAATCGACATTTCGTCCCTGACTCCGTGGGGCTTTGTTCCTGGCGGGAAATCGCTCTGGCGTCTGAGCACTCGAGCGTAGTGGCCGGACAGCATTAAACCTGTTGCGGGGTTTGGATAGAAGTACTGCGCCACAATTAAATCCAACGAACGCCGGACATTCTTGTGGCGAGGGCGCTTGCTCCCGCTGAGCCCCAGCGCTGTGTAGGAGCTGTGTAGGAGCTGTCGAGTGCAACGAGGCTGCGATCTTTCCTCAACACTTGAATCCCAAGCGAAAGATCAAAAGATCAAAAGATCAAAAGATCGCAGGCTTCGCCAGCTCCTACAAAGTCCAGCGGGAGCAAGCTCCCTCGCCACAAGTTTTGCGCTCAGCCTGCCTTAATTGATCAGCCCGAACAGATCACTCAGCCGATTTTTTCTTCAGGCGTTCCAGAATCGCATTGGCGCTGCCTTCGTTCGGCGTAATGCCGGCATCGCGCAGTTTGCGCTCCAGGTCGTTGCCGGTCGAAGCTTCAGCCAGTTCGTCCTGGGCTTGCAGCTCTGCGGCACGTTGCTGTTGCTTGGCCTGCAGGCGGTTCAGCGTACCGACGGCGGTTTCCAGCTTGCCATTGGCGCCACCGCTGGCAATCGAAGCACTGACCTGGGCTTTCTGCACGCTCTCACGGGCCTTGGCCATGTCCACTTGCTGACGCAGGCTTTTGATGCGGTTCTCGGCCTTGACGATGTCCTTGCGCATGTTTTCAGCGTAACCACCGAACTCGGTCGCGTGCTTCTGCTCGGCGTCCAGCTCAGTGGTCAGGGTCGAAATGGCTTCGGCCACTTCCAGCGCCAGGTCTTCACGGTTGGCCTGGATGGCCGCCAGCGCCTTGGACTCCAGGTCCTGGATCTTGGCGTTGTACTCGCTGACACGATCAGTCGACAGCTTGTGCTTGGCCATGATGGTGACCAGCTCACGCTTGGCGTTGGCCAGTGCGCTGTCAGCATCGCGAATTTCCTGGTCGAGGATGCGCAGGGCCTGTTGGTCGACGATCGATTCGCCGACTTCGTTGGCACCGCCACGCAGCGCAGTGAACAATTTGCTCCAGATGGACTGAGTCATTGGATGGTTCCTGTTCCCGAAAAATTAGATGAAAAAACGTTCGAAGGCTTCGCTGGCGCGCTGGACGTTGTCGACGAGGGTTTTAACCTCGGTCACGACGTTGGTCAGGCTGGAGTCGGAACTCAGTGCGCCAAACATGTTGTAGACAATCTGCCCGTTGGGCATGGATTCGATACCGATCGAGGACAGCGGGAACATTTCCCGGCTGCGCAGCACGGCATCGTTGAAGGCCGCGACGTCGTTGATCGACTCGACATCCACCAGAACGGTGTCGACGATGATCTGATCCCCCACCACGGCGATGTAAATCGGCAAGCCGCCGAAATCGTTCATTTCCAGCTTGATGCTGGACTCGGAACCTTGAACGAGAGAAAGGGTGATGTCGTTCGCCACCACTTCGTCGAGGGCCTGAAGGGCACTGAAGAGGCGATCAATGTTCCAGTTGTTACCTGCGCTCATGTAATTCTCCGACATGAATGAGCCAGCCAGAATCGGTTGGCGTAGCTGTTTCTCCATCTGCTTGAGCAGGCTCCGGTTTTCGGGAAGCACCCAAGTCTCGTGTTTCACATACCCGGCGGCACTCAAGCCCGCGCGCATCTGCTTCATGTAAAAGCTGGATGGTTTTTTCACGGACGGCTTCGAGCGCTCTCCCTTGCGGCTCGCTGAATCGGTAGCAGACCCCGCAGGATCTGTTGGAGAGCGACTGTTCATGGTGCTGACCTCACTGCGAAAAAACTCACGCGTGAGAAACACTACAGGGAATGTCTACTGCCCTCAATAGCTCACGCGTGAGATTTTTTAATTGTCACAAACGCTGATCAACCTTGTGGGAGCAAAGCTCACCCCAGTTTTTTTGGGGTGTTCACAAACCCGCAGTCCACCACAGATCCAATGTGGGAGCGGGCTTGCTCGCGAAGGCGGCGGGTCAGTTTGCATTGATGTTGAATGTACTGTCGTCTTCGCGAGCAAGCCCGCTCCCACAGCCCCCCAGGTTGACATCTTGCTGACGGCGCCTTAGGGGTAACTGAAGCTCTTGACCAACATCAACTCCCCCGCCGTGCGCATCGGCACCACGAAGGTTTCCATCTTCTCGCTTGGCGTGCCCTCTTCGGTGATGACGGTGATCTGCGCCGTGGTCAGGGCTTGTGCCGCTTGTTGCTCGCCGTCCTCGTCACTGCGATAACCGCCGCCGTAGTAGTTCACGTACACCAGGTACTGGCCTTTGATCGGCGCGGGCATGGCGATGATTTCCGGGCCGTAGCCGGTGGTGACGTCGACGTCGAGCGCGGCACCGTTGGGCACGACACGGTCGCCGTACCAGATGTGGGCGCCGTCCGGGGTGACGAGGTGCAGGTCCAGGTCGGTGCCGTCGCTGTCCCAGGTCAGCAAGACCCGCAGCTTGGCCGGGGTGGCGCCGCCGCTGGTGTTGAGGAATTGGGTGCGGTGGCGCTGCTGGCCGTCAGGGTTGCGCACTTCGACGCTGTTGCTGCCGTTGGGGAACGAGAACGGCCGGTCGAAGCGCCCTTCCGGGTCGAGTTTCAGCGGCAGGGTCACGCCGTTGATGATGAGTTTGCCCGGCTCGTTGCTGTTCTTGGGCGCGCCTTTGATCTGGCCGCTGATGCGGGCGGTATTGGCTTGGCCCTGGGGCGTGTTGACCGACGAAGCCGGGTAGTTGACGGTCTGGCTGAAGCTCTCGCCTTCACCGCCCGGCGCGCCGCTGCGCCAGCCGCCGACCGGCGTGTCGAGTTTGATGCCGTCGCCCGCAATGGCTGGCGGCAACACGGCCAAAGCGCAGAGCAACAGCAAGGCCTGTGGATAACGGAGTGTCATGGTCTATTCCAGCAAAAGGTGACGGGCAAGCCCTTCGATGTAGGTTTCGTCCTGGCCGTTGGGATGTGCTTCAAAGGCCAGGTGCAAGTATTCGTGGGTCAGATCGAGGCGGTCTTGCAGCGACAGCACACCGCGCACGTAGATGCGCCGGCGTTCGCGGTCGACATAGGGCCGGCCAAAGGCGACACGGCAGACGGCGAAAGCGCTAATTTCGTTGTACCCCACCTCGCCTGCCAGCCGGGGGCGCCAGCCGCGTCGCTGTTTCAACAGCCAGTCCTGGGCGGCGGGCAGCGCTTCACACGACGCCACCGGATTGTCCCAGCGGCTGAGGCTGGCACGCGGGTAGGCCTGCAGCAGGATGGCGTCGTAGCGCTGGCCCGCGTTGGCTTGCTCCACGGCTTGCGCCCAGGACAGTTTGTCCGGGCCGGCTTGGTCAGAGTGGTAGGTCACGTCGGTGCCGGCCAGCACCAGATCGCTGGTCCAGGCAGCGATGGCGCGGGTTTGCGCCGCCGCCGGACGCGGGGCGACGCGCTGGCGATGACTGCTGTCATCAATACTTAGGCAATCGCCGTTACGCTGGGCGTTTTGCAGCAGGTAACTGCGGATCGCCACGGCCAGGGCCTTGGCCGCTTCGGCAGGTTCAGCCTTGGCTTCACGCTGCAGGACTCGGGCGACGTACTCTTCGCGATCCAGTCGCGCCACCAGCTTGCCGGGCAGCAGGAACAGCTCGCCGTCGCTGTGGATATCCAGTTGGTTGCCGTTGGCGAATTCGACACGATAATCGCCGCGCAACGGACCTGGGGTGGCCGGCCGGTCACCGGCCATCACCCGTTGCAGGGGATACCGGGCGAACAGGTCCACCTCCACGCATCGCCCCGTTTCCGCCGGCCAACGGGACGGCAGTGCCGCCGCCAATCCATCACCGTAGGCCTTCAATATCTGCTCGCTGGTGCCACGCCCACCGGCCCACACCGGCGTGCCGTCGGCCAGCCAACCGGCAAAACCGCCCTGGCGCGATGACGGGTCCTGCTCACCCAGCCAGCTCCAGGTCTTGACCCGCAGACGACTGCCCAATTGGCCGACGAGACGCCCATCCGCTGCATTGAGCACCACGTCCAGAAGCACCCGACGAGCCTGATCCTGAGCCGGTAGCATCGACAGTGCCTTGAGTAGTTCAGCCACGCGAACCTGTTTTTGCGGTTGCAGGCTCGGCAGGTCAAGCAGCCACGACGGCGCTTGGCGGGCCTGCCAGTACTCGCGCCAGTTCGAAGCCGAAAGACCGAGCCGCTGCGGCTCGAAATACAGGCCGCAGGATTTCACCAACGCCTGATCGCGACCGATACTCTGCCCGGCGCTACAGCAATAGACTTCCTCTTTGGACTCACCGCGACACTCATAAACCGGCTCATGGGCATCGGTATCCACCAGCCACGCGTAGACAAACAGCTTCCACACGCTGCCCAGCGGCGCCTGCAGAGCATCGGGCAAGGGCTGACGGTCCAGCACCTGAGTCTGACTCACCCGCAGCAACTGACCGTCGAAGGCCAGGCGCAACGGCTCGTCCTGCGCTGTAGCCAGCGCAGGGATCAGGCACAACAGCCACCAGACCCAAGGTCTGCGCATGTCAGTTGACCGTGACCTGACCAAGCGCTGGTTTCTGCTCCCGAGCCTGATGCTGTGGCGCATAGACCTGGGTGAAGCGCACCGGCGGCAAGGTGAACTGGCCTTTCTGTGAGAAGCGCACCAGATGCCGCAGGCGCAGCTCGCCACTGAGGGCGTCCAGCGGCACCGCGTAACCCATCTGGCCCGGCTCGAAGCGGGCCTTCTCCAGGGCAGTCGGTTCGCTGCCGGCCTTGCCCAGTAGCTGGATGCCCCAGGTGGTGCGCTCCACATCGGCACCCGGCGGCAGCGGCACTTCGAGCATGCCGTAGCGCAGCGGCGTAGACGCCTTGCTGTTGATGATCACTTCATCCAGATAAAGGCTGTCGCTGGACAGCGGCTTGTTGCCCACGGCTTCGAGCTTGAAGGTGAAGGCCTCGTCACCCGGCACCAGACGGGACAAGCGCCGGGTGATGGTCACCGCCATCGGCGCCACCGGCGCTTGCTGGCTCTGGTAGCTCAATGCCGCCTGCAGCGGGCGCTCCTCGGCACCGCTGAGGGTCAGCAGGGTCGGTAGCTGCGCGCCCTGCCATTGCCAGTAGGTTTCACCGGTGGCGCCTTGCCGGGCCTTCCAGCCTTCGCCCGGGGTCAGTGCCACGGCGGGCGCAGCCTGTTCGATGCTGCGTTGCAGCCAGGTCAAGGCCAGGGCCCGCTCAAGGGTGGATTGCTGCGGCAGCAGACGCTCAAGCAAGGCCTTGGCACGTGCCTGATCGAAGCTTTGCAGCGACAGGCTCAAGGCCTCGACGAACGGCTGGGAGCTGACGTCCAGTTGCTGTTGTGCGGCGTCGAGTTGCCGACTGAAGGCCTCCGGCAGCGGCACCTTCACCTGCCTGGCGAGGGAAGCGGTCAACACGCGCGCGCTGGCCAGGCCCAGAGCCGAATCCGGCGCGCTCATGACCAGACTGTCTTCGCCACTGTCCATCACGCTCGCACCGCTGCCCTCGCCGGCTTTCGCCAGATCGTCCATCAACCCGCTGAGCAAGGTGTTCACCGGCAGTTGCATCTGTTTGGCGAACGACAGGATCAGCGCACGCTGCAGCAACGGCGTATCGCCGGCCTGTTTGGCGTAGACCTCCAGCACCCGCTGCCAGTGCTCCGGCGGCAGGCTCAGGTCCAGGGCCTGGCTGGCGTGCCAGTCAGCGTAATAAGCGTAGGCCGTGAGGAACGCATCCGGTTCGCCCACCTGGCCCCACCAGGTGAAGCTCGCCGCAGGCCCGGCCATTTGTACCAGGCGCAGGCGGCTGTTTTGCATGATCAGCCGCAAGCGATCGCGAACCTGCGGGTTCGCCGTCAGGGTCGGGTAGGCGATGCTCAACGGCAGCAGACGACTGGCGGTTTGTTCGACGCCGCCGTAGGGGTAGCTCAACAAGTCATCCAGGGTCGACCGGAACAGCGCTTGCGGGCTGTCGTCCAGGCGCAGGCGGATATCGCTGGCATCAAGGGGCAGGCTCAGCGGTGTGTCGCCGCTCGCCACGTCAAGACGCTGGCTCTGGGTGACTTGCCAACCGTTGCCAATGGCATTGAGTTGCACGGCCAGGGTGTCCTGGGTTTCGCCGTTGACCTGCAGCTGTACGTTCAAGTCCCCGTTGCTCAGCTCCAGAGACGGTAGCGCCACATAATTGATGCCGTGCTTCAGGTCCGCCACCACGCGCTGTTCAGTACCGGCGTAACGGATCAGCAACTCGGCCTTCAATGGCTGTTCGGACTGGCTGAAAGCGAACAGGCCCATTTGCGGTTTGTCACCGCTGCGGAACCGGGTCGGGCCGCTCCACTTCAGGTACAGCGGTTTCTCTGAACCGATGAATTGCTTTTTCTGCCCCACCTGGCCGTCGTCGGCGATGGCCCGGGCGGTGATGCGCCAGCGCGTCAGGGAGTCCGGCATCTTGAAGGTGAAACGGGCCTTGCCGTTAGCGTCGGTGACCAGTTCCGGTTGCCACGCGGCAGTGTCGACGTCTTCCCGACGAGGCCGCTCCAGCACTTTTACACCGCGCTCGCTGCGGTTGGCCTTGCCCGGCGCACCGGGACTACCCGGCAGGGCCACGTCGTAGCTGATGAACGACAGGCTGGCGCTGGTACGCACGTTGTTGCGACGCGGATGGTAGAAAAACTGATCGATGGTCGGCGCCACTTCCGGTTGCAAGGCGTAGATCATTTCATCCACGACACTGACGGTCAGGTGCGCCGGGATCGCCTTGCCGACGAACTGGGTGCTCAGGTCAACGGTCACCGTGTCGCCAGGCCGATAAGTGGCTTTGTCGGTCACGATGGCGACGTCGATCTGCGGCGCAACCACCTTGATACCGGCGTTCTGGAAGCTGTATGGGCCGCCCTTGGTGTACAGCACCGAGAAGGTCAGGTTTGGCGCAAAAGCGTCCTTCACCGGGATGCGCGCGCGGTATTGAGTGTCGCTGAGCTTTTCCATCTTCAGCCAGTCGCCGCCCTTGGACAGCAGCGCCGTGGCCTCGACCTTGTCTCGCTCAAGCGACAACAGCGCATCGCTGACCGGCTCCGGGAAAGTGATCAGCGCCAGGGCTTCGTCACCGGCCTGGTACTGGGCCTTGTCGAGGACGATCTCGACCGTGCCCGGCACGGCCTTGATGCCTTCGCCGGTCACTGAATGGCCGGTGGCGCCAATCACCCGACCGTGATCGTCCTTGAGCGTCAGATTGTAGGTGCCAGGGCGCTCGAAGGTCAGGCTGAAGCCTTTGTCCTTGGCCGCCAGCTTGCCTTCGCCGGTGGTCTGGTCTTCCAGCCGCACCCAGGCGTAGCTGCCCGGCGTCACGGCGTTGCTTTGCGCGGTGCCACCCTCGTGGGTGTAACTGAACGAGACGTTCTCGCCGGCGGCGCTGAAACGCTGGGGCGCGCTCAGGCGAAAATTCGCCGCGCCACGGTCGATAAGGATTTCCTTGGTGGTCTTGACCCGATACGCCGCGCCATCGCTGGCAAACACAGTGAGCGTATAGCGGCTCGGCCTGTCGGCGGCCGGCAGTTCGAGGGTAGCGTTGCCCTTGGCATCAGTGGTGACTTCACTGCTGGTCAGCTCCACCGGGAATTGCCCCAGGTATTGCAGCTCGTTATCCACCATCGACAGTTGCTGGGCCCGCAGGCTCAGGCTCACCTTGGCGTTGGCCACCGGTTTACCGTCCGGGTACAGCAGCACGAGAGCGCCCTTGACCGGCTCGCCGGTGCGGTAATCCTGCTTGGCGAGGTTCAGCGCGATTTCGAAGTGCGGCTTGATGTATTCGGCTACGCGAAAGGCACTGCTGTAGAGCTGGTCCTTGTAGCTGAAGCGCAACTCATAACCACCGGCCACGGCGTTTTCCGGCAACTGGAAACGGCCTTGGGCACCGGCCTTGGCGTCCAGTTTCAGCGCCAGGGTTTGCAGCTCGGTGCCGGTGGCATCCAGCACGCTGAGATTGACGTCAGCGGCCGTCGGCTGCACCGAGTCCCGGGCATTCTTGAATTCACGGCCGACGATTTTCAGCGACACCCAGTCCCCCGGCCGATACAGCGGCCGGTCGGTGAAGGCGAACAGCTTGGTGTCGTAGATTTCGCTGTCGTAGTAGAAATTTTCCGAGACGAATACCCCACCCTCCTCGTCCTCGCCGATGACGAACGAACGCTCCGGGCTGACGTGCTTGAGGCGCAGCAAGCCGTCTTCATCGGTGGCGCCGCTGCTCATCACGCCCAGGCCGTCGGTCCACAGCACGTTGACCTTGGGCACCGAACGACCTTCGTGTTTACGCGCGGCCCAGACCAGCAGCTCGTCACCGGCGATCTTGCTCACCGCCACGGTGTTGGAGACAAAGACCATGGTGGTGGCCCGGTATTTACCAATCAGCGCTTCGACCAGATACAGCCCCGGTTTCAACTGGCCCAGCGGCACGTAGACGTTGCCTGGCGCGACACTGATGAATTCACTCGACGAACCCGCCAGGTTGACCCCCGCTGGCGGCTGGATCGGCTTGGCCTGCCACAGCGGATAACGGAACTGGCTGACCACCGGCAGACCCGGAATCAAGGCGAACTGTGGTTGCGCATCGTAGGGCGTCGGCGCGGCGATGGCGCTGCCCATTTTCAGTTCCGGCACTTGTTCGGTGACTTGCTGCCGGGACTCGTAGGAAAACGCCCGCTGCATCACCCGACGGGATTTGCGATACCAGTTGTCCCACAGATACGCCAGGGTGTTCGACAGTCCTTCGCCCTTGAACTGGCCGTCGCTGACCACCCGGTGCAGGTTCTTCTGGCGTTTGAGGAAATCCAGCGGTTTTTCGATGCGATAAACGCGAATATCGGCACCGCCATACGGCTCCATGCGGAATTTCCGATAGTCGCGACCCGGCGCTTCGAGGCGGACCATGGCTTGCTCGTCGCTGGCAAAACTGCTGTCGGCCAGCAGGAAGAAGCTTTCACCGGCCAACGGTGTGTAGCCGCTGGGCTCCACCGTGTCTTCGGCATGGACGATGGGCGCCAGCAACAAGGCGAACAGCAGGGGCAATTTTGAACACAAACGCAGCATGCGGGCACCGGTCATTGGGAGAGAAAGTTGAGTCGATAGACGCCGATGAAGTTGGGGTTGGCTGCGTCGGGTATCCATCGGGTGTCCTTCCAGTTCATGAGTTGCTGCAGGCTTGCCGAGCGCATGCCGTTGTCGGTTGGGGTGGTGGTGCCGGTGTGATAGGCGATGTTGCGGCCCATCCAGATCATCAGGTGCTGGTCATCGCCCTGATCGAAGAACATCAGGTCGCCCGGACGGGCCTGGGTGACGTCCCGGCTCACCAGATGGCTGTTGAACTGGATCAGCTTGATGGCGTTGACGTAGGGCCCGACCTTGCCGCCGCCCTGTTGCCATTGCTGCGCCAGACGTCGCTGGGCGTCACTGAGCTCAAGCTCTGGCGGCAGGTAGCGATTGGACAGGCCATTGCTGCGCAACCACTTCTGGTCGTGGACCTTCAGCGCTTCATTGGCCGCAAAGCGCACCAGCCCGGCGCAATCCTGTTGGTACCAGCGCGGGCTTGGGCCTTTGGTCAGTTGTTCCTGGGCGATACGCACGAACCAGGCGCGAAAGACCTTCGATTGCTGTACATCCAGCGAGGCTGTCTGAGCGGCAAACGCCGGCCCGCCCAGCAGCAGCGCCAGCATCAACACCCATCCGGGGCGACGGATCAACCCGATCACAGCGCTTTCCATTCCAGTGGCAACCACTGCCAGTGACCGTCCGGCTCGCTGCCTTCAGGCAATGTCAGGGCGTATTTGCCGTAGCCGCCCAGGGTGCGCAGCTTCGGAATCAGGTAGGTTTGCGCGGCGTTGTAGAACACCGGCTCCATGTCCTGGGGCAAGCTGTCGAGGGTTTCGCGCTGCATCAGTTGCGCCATGGCATCCGGGCCGAAGTAGACCGGCATCAGCAGGTCCTTGGGCACCACGTCGGCCATGGGCGGGAAGCGCTTGTCGAGGGTGCCGAGGGCCTTGTCCACCAGTTTGTCGTCAAGGGAAAACAGCAAGGTCGAACCGTGCCGCGCCAGGCTGACTTGCATGAACGCCTTGCCGGTGATCGCCTCGGGCTGCGCGGCCTCCTTGGCCGGGTAAGGGCCGAAGTTGGAGCTGACCTGACGTTGCCAGCGGTGCATCGGGCCTTCCTGTGTTTCAACAACCGCAAACGCATGTTCGGCGACATTGTTTTCGTAGGCGCCCACCATCGAACCGAACAGCTTGCCCAGGTCGGCATCGAGCTTGCCGCCGTCATCGTTCAGGTTCGCCACCAGCAGTGGTGTGTACAGCCGTGAATCGGCGTACCAGCACAGCCCCGCCGCGCCGGCCATGTGCTCGATCATGGTCTGGGCCGCGCTGTCGTCGGCACCGAGTTTCACCAGCAACGGTTTCTGTTGTTCGGCGGCCAGAGGCAAGGCGACGCAGGCGCTGGCGCCCATGGGCATGGCTTGCCAGATGGGCTTGAAGTCGAAGTCTGGCTGGTCTTCCAGTTCGTCCATGGCCAGGAAGCTGTGCCAGCCGTTGTCGTCCATATCGAAACGCAACCCGGCGAAGTTCGGGATGAATCGCTGGTAGCCCATCGCGAGCACGCTGGCATTGACCGAGATGCGTTGCTTGACCTCAGGCGCCTTGGGCAGCAGGCCGAAGGCTTCGGGGAAGAGCTTTTCACCGGCCAGCAACGCTTCGAGGGCTTGGGTCGAGACCATGCCGGGTTCGTCGGTGGGGCCACTTCCCAGGTCGTAGAGCCTGGTCGGATTGGACAACACCACCAGCTTGTCGCCATGGGAAGCGAACACCAGGGCTTTGCTGGCGTTATAGGTGAGTTGATAGACCGGCACCACATCGCCGGCGACTTTCATCTCGCCGAGCTGGCTGAGCTGTGAATCATCCAGCGCCACTTTTGCCAGCGGCTCCAGCACCTTGGCCAGGCCACCGCGATCCATCACCAGCAGAAAATCCTTGAGCCGCCCGTCGGCGCCGCGCCATAGCGCTACGTCGGCCGGCTGGTCGAAAAGCTGCTCGATCAGGCTGTCCTGCAGCTTGAGGTCATGCTCGTAGATGATCCGCCGCAGGCTGCCGATCAGCCCGAGGCGGTCGGCATGGGTTTCGTAATAGAAGACGAAATCTTCGGTGAGCGTGGCCTTGAGGAACGGCACCGCCAGCAAGTCCCTGGGCAACTGGCTCAGAGAATGGGCCTCGAGCAGGCCATCGGGGCGGCTCAGGCCGAGTTTTTCCAGGGCCAGTTCCATCGGCGGCGCCTTGGGCTTGGTCATGAACCAACCCAGTCCGGCAGCGACACCGGCCACCAGGCACAGCCCGATCAGCAGCGCCGGCCAGCGGCGCGCGGGTTTGGCCGCGGGGGCCGGCGCGGTCGGGGAAGCAGTGTTGTCGCTCATATTCACAAGGGCCTGTTCATCCGTGGAGCATTAATAGTTGAAAGTCTTGACCAGCAACAGATCGCCGATGGCGCGCAGGGGCACGACAAAGGTTTCGCGTTTTTCATCGACGGTGTTTTCGTTGAGCACCAGGTTGATCTGCGAGGTGATCACCTCGTTCTGGTTGCTGGTTTCTTCGAAGTTGTAGCCACCGTTGCCGTAGTTACCCCAGTAGTTCACGTAGACCAGGTAGGTGCCGTGCATCGGTGCGGTCATGGTGAACATCTCGGGACCGGGGCCATCGACGCCATCGGGGTCGAGGCCGCCGCCGTTGCTCAACGCCGGCCGGCCGAAGAACGCATGCTGACCGTCGGGGGTGACGATGTGCAGGTCCAGTTCGGCCTTGGGATCGTCCCAGCCCAGCACCACGCGGATCTGCGCCGGGGTTCGCTGGTTGTTGGCTTCATAGAACTGCACGCGTTTGAGGGACTGGCCTGCAGAGCTGCGTACTTCGACGCTGTTGGAGCCAGCACCAAAGGCATACGGCCGGGCGAAACGCCCTTCGTCGTCGGTATAGAGATTCAGTGGATTGCCGTTGACCGCCAGGCTGTGGGGCGAACGGGCCGTGCCCATGGCATTGAGCCGGCCTTCGATCATCGTGCGATTGCGCTGCACGCCTCGGTCGATGGGCGGTGTGGGATAGGCCACGCGCGGGTTCTCAGTGCGATCGAGCAAGCCGCTGTAGCGCCAGCCGCCCACGGGCTCCGACAGCTCGGCGGCAGGCTCGGCCCACGCCAGCGGCGCGCCCGTCAGCACGATCAACAACGAAAGAAAACGCATGTATGCCTCCTGCCATGCATGACGCAACCCGGCGCCCTTCCTCGGCGCTGCTTGTCATTATTCGGGTTACGTCTGAAGGCCCCGCCACAAGAGGCCCGTAGATGCGGCGAAGGTTAGCGATTCGGCGGATTATTCACAATCAGGCAACGCGCGATTCTGTGTGGGAAATCACGTACTGAGGGGGGGCGTGAGCCGAATAGGAAAACTGACGTAATTTCTGACGCAATCCCGTTGGCCCTGTAGGAGCTGGCGAAGCCTGCGATCTTTTAACTTTCGCTCAAGATTCGATCGGCAGAGGGAAGATCGCAGCCTCGTTGCACTCGACAGCTCCTACAGGCCCGGCAGGAGCTGCCCCCTTACCAAAAAGCAGTGGCTCACGGACCGCGCTGGCCCTGCTCTGATTTGCCCCAATACCCCATGTCTGCTAGTGTCGCGCCCGTTTAACAGTCAACCGGAATCGCCGCCATGGCCCGCAAAAAAGCTGCACTGGACTTCGAACAATCTCTGGCCGACCTGCAAACGCTGGTCGAGCGGCTGGAGAACGGCGAGTTGTCGCTGGAAGACTCGCTGACCGCCTTCGAGCAGGGTATCGGCTTGACTCGCGACTGCCAGGCGGCGCTGGCCCAGGCCGAGCAAAAGGTGCAATTGCTGCTCGAGCGCGATGGTGAGCTGACCGAAGAGCCGTTCGACGCGGACCAGCCTGAATGATCGGCGCTTATCAGGCCGGCAGCCAGGCCCGGGTCAACGCGGCACTGGATAGCCTGTTCACCGCCCCAAGCCCTGAGCTGGCGCGGTTGTACGAGGCCATGCGCTACAGCGTGATGAACGGCGGCAAGCGCGTCCGGCCGCTGCTGGCCTATGCGGCCTGCGAGGCCTTGGGCGGCGCGCCTGAACAGGCCAACGGCGCGGCCTGCGCAGTGGAGCTGATCCACGCGTATTCGCTGGTCCATGATGATTTGCCGGCCATGGACGACGACGATTTGCGTCGCGGCCAGCCCACCACCCACAAGAAATTCGACGAAGCCTGCGCGATCCTGGCCGGTGACGGCTTGCAGAGCCTGGCGTTCAGCGCCCTGCTGGAGCCGACGCTGAACGATTGCCCGGCGCAGATTCGCCTGGACATGGTCAGCACCCTGGCGCTGGCGGCCGGTCCCGCCGGAATGGTCGGCGGCCAGGCCATCGACCTTGGTTCGGTGGGCCTCAAGCTCGATCAAAACGCGCTGGAGTACATGCATCGGCACAAGACCGGCGCCTTGATCGAGGCCAGCGTCAAACTCGGCGCCCTGGCCAGCGGTCGAGCCACGCCTGACCAACTGCAGGCCTTGCAGACCTATGCCCGGGCCATTGGCCTGGCGTTCCAGGTGCAGGACGACATTCTTGACGTCGAAAGCGATACCCAGACCCTGGGCAAACGCCAGGGCGCCGATATCGCTCGCGACAAACCGACCTACCCGGCCCTGCTCGGCCTCGACGCAGCCAAGGCCTATGCCCTGGAGTTGCGCGACCAGGCCCTGAGCGCGCTGCGACCCTTTGACGCGGCGGCCGAGCCGTTGCGCGAGCTGGCCCGATATATCGTCGAACGCCGTAGCTGATACGGGGTCAGACTGCGTATCGGCCAAGTTCCGGCCTACGCGTGGGCAGCTTGCGATGCATAAGGTAAACTGCCGCCTCTTTCTATACCTATAACGATTCGCCTGATGCCCACGACGTTTCAAGAGATTCCCCGCAAACGCCCGACCACGCCGCTGCTGGACCGCGCCAACACGCCGGACGGCTTGCGTCGCCTGGGTGAGGCCGAGCTGGAAACCCTGGCCGATGAGTTGCGCCTGGAGCTGCTCTACACGGTCGGCCAGACCGGTGGCCACTTCGGTGCCGGCCTTGGCGTCATCGAGCTGACGATCGCGCTGCATTACGTGTTCGACACCCCGGACGACCGGCTGGTGTGGGACGTCGGTCATCAGGCCTATCCGCATAAAATCCTTACTGGCCGTCGCGAGCGCATGGGCACGCTGCGCCAGAAGGACGGCGTGGCAGCGTTCCCGCGGCGCTCCGAGAGCGAGTACGACACCTTTGGTGTCGGCCATTCCAGCACCTCCATCAGCGCCGCCCTGGGCATGGCGATTGCCGCCCGTCTGCAAAATAGCGAGCGCAAGGCGATTGCCGTGATCGGCGATGGCGCACTGACGGCAGGCATGGCTTTCGAGGCGCTGAACCACGCGCCGGAAGTCAACGCCAACATGCTGGTGATCCTCAACGACAACGACATGTCGATTTCGCGCAACGTCGGTGGGTTGTCCAACTACCTGGCGAAGATTCTTTCCAGCCGCACCTACGCCAGCATGCGCGAAGGCAGCAAAAAGGTGCTCTCGCGCCTGCCCGGCGCCTGGGAAATCGCCCGCCGCACCGAGGAATACGCCAAGGGCATGCTGGTGCCCGGTACGCTGTTCGAGGAGCTGGGCTGGAACTACATCGGCCCCATCGACGGCCATGACCTGCCCACACTGATCGCTACCCTGCGCAACATGCGCGATCTCAAAGGCCCGCAGTTCCTGCATGTGGTGACCAAGAAAGGCAAAGGCTTCGCCCCGGCGGAAGTCGACCCGATCGGTTACCACGCCATCACCAAGCTGGAGCCGGTGGACGCCCCGGCCACCGCCCCGAAGAAGGCCAGCGGACCGAAGTATTCCGCTGTGTTTGGCCAATGGCTGTGCGACATGGCCGCCGCTGACCCACGCCTGGTGGGCATTACCCCGGCGATGAAGGAAGGCTCGGACCTGGTGGCCTTCAGCGAACGCTACCCGCAGCGCTACTTCGACGTGGCGATTGCCGAGCAGCACGCCGTCACCCTCGCCGCCGGCATGGCGTGCGAAGGCGCGAAACCGGTGGTGGCGATTTATTCGACCTTCCTGCAACGTGGCTACGACCAGCTCGTTCATGACGTCGCGGTGCAGAACCTCGATGTGTTGTTCGCCATCGACCGTGCAGGTTTGGTGGGCGAAGACGGCCCGACCCACGCCGGCAGTTTCGACCTGTCGTTCCTGCGCTGCATCCCCGGCATGCTGCTGATGACGCCGAGCGATGAAAACGAGTTGCGCAAAATGCTCACCACCGGGCACCTGTTCAATGGCCCGGCGGCGGTGCGCTACCCTCGCGGCAGCGGCCCGAACGCGACCCTCTCGACGGATCTCGAACCCATCGAAATCGGCAAGGGTGTGATCCGTCGCCAGGGCAAGCAGACCGCCCTGCTGGTGTTTGGCGTGCAACTGGCCGAGGCCCTGAAGGTCGCTGAAACCCTGGACGCCACCGTGGTGGACATGCGTTTCGTCAAACCTCTGGACGAAACCCTGGTGCGCGAAATGGCCGGCAGTCACGAACTGCTGGTGACCGTCGAGGAAAACGCCATCATGGGCGGCGCCGGCGCGGCGGTCAGCGAATTCCTGGCTCGGGAAAATATCCTCAAGTCGGTGCTGCACCTGGGCTTGCCGGACATCTACGTCGAACACGCCAAACCGGCGCAGATGCTGGCTGAATGCGGGCTGGATGAGGCAGGGATCGAAGGGGCGGTGCGGCTGCGGTTACGACTGCTGGGCCTCTGATTTTTCAAACAACGCAGAACCCTTGTGGGAGCGGGCTTGCTCGCGAAAGCGGTGTATCAGTCAATATCCAAGTCGACTGACACACCGCTTTCGCGAGCAAGCCCGCTCCCACACTGGTTTTGTGTAGAGCCAATATTCTCGGAATCACCATGAAGCTGCGCCTCACACTAGCCCTCTCCCTGCTACCCAACACCGACCTGCTGGCCGACACCTTCGAACGCGACCAAGCCCTCAAGCTCCCCGACGTGGTCATCAGCGCCAACCGCCAGGTTGAAGCGCGCAACGACAGTAGCGCCGCCAACACGGTTTTCACCCGCGACGACATCGATCGCCTGCAACCGGCCAGCGTCACGGACCTGCTCAACCGCGTGCCGGGGGTGCAGGTGGCGCCGCTGGGCGGGCGGGGCAGCCTGCCGGGGATTTACATTCGCGGCACCAAATCGGCCCAGAGCCTGGTGCTGGTGGACGGCCAGCGCATCGGCAACTCCACCTCCGGCGACAGCAACTTGCAACGCCTGAACATCAACCAGATCGAACGGGTGGAAGTGCTGCGCGGTTCGCGCTCGGTGATCTACGGCGCCGACGCGGTGGGCGGGGTGATCCAGATTTTCACCCGCCGCGCTAACGAACAAGGCCTGCAACCGCGCTTGCACCTGGGTTTCGGTAGCCACCAGACCTGGGAACGCAGCCTGGGCCTGTCCGGTGGCGATGACCAGACACGCTTCAACCTCGGCGCCAGCCTGGATGAAACCGATGGGACCAATCGCACCCATGAATCCTACGCCAGCGACCGGGACGCGGACGCCAACCGTAACCAGTCCTTGAGCCTGAGTGTAAGTCATGAGCTCAACGCTGATCTGGAAGTGGGCCTGAACCTGCTGGATAACCGCGGTAAAAGCGAATACGACAATCCGTTCGGCCGCTTCGACCCGAACACCTTCGAGTCGCTGCCCCAGCAGCCCTATAGCGATTTCGCGGTGAGCAGTTTCAGCACGTATGTCGATGGGCGCATCACCGACGGTTGGAAATCACGCCTGGAACTGGGCCACAGCGAAAACCGCGAAAAAACCTTCGACAAGCTCAGCGATGTCCGGGAAGTGTTCAACACCTACCGCGACTCGCTGACCTGGCAGAACGATGTAACGCTGGATGATCGCAACAGCCTGATCGTTGGTGGTGACTGGTATGAAGACCGGATCAACAGCAGCACGCCGTATGACGAAGACAGCCGCTGGAACCGTGCCGCGTTTATCCAGCATCGCTGGCGCGGCGAAACGTTCTCCACCGAACTGGGCGTGCGCCGCGACCAGAACCAGCAGTTCGGTGCCCGGAATAGCTGGAGCGGCACGCTCACCCTGCCGGTGAATCCGGACAATGATGTGCTGCTGACCTACAGTGAAAGCTTCCGCGCACCGACCTTCAACGACCTCTACTACCCGCAATTCAGCAACCCGGACCTGAAACCCGAAACCGCGAAAAGCTACGAACTGCAATGGCGCAGCCAACTGAGCGACAGCGCCCGCCTGGAAACTTCGCTGTACCGCACGGACCTGGAAGACGCGATTATTTTCGGCAGCAACTCCCGCCCACAAAACGTCGCCTCGGCACGGATCAACGGTTTCGAAGCAGCCCTGAGCCAAGAGTTATTCGGCTGGCAGGGCAATTTGGGCCTGGCCATCATCGACCCACGGGACCGCGACAGCGGCCACACCCTCGCCCGCCGTGCGCGCCGGACCCTGAGCCTGGACCTGGACCGTCAATTCGACCGACTGGGCCTGGGCGCCACCTGGCAAGCCGTGAGCAGCAGCTACGACGATGAGAACAACCGCAATGCCCTGGGCGGTTATGCGCTGCTAGGGTTGCGCGGCAGTTGGGCGTTGAACCGCGAGGTGAAGCTGGAGCTGAAGGTGGATAACCTGCTGGACAAGGGCTACAGCCGGGCGCTGTATAGCCACGAAGGTGGGCAGTATGGGTACCGGGAGGAAGGCCGGAGCTGGTTGTTTGGGGTGACTTGGACGCCGGCGCTCTGATCCAGAACTTGTGCTGCCTGAACTGGCCTCTTCGCGGGCAAGCCCGCTCCCACAGTTGATCAATGTTGCCTGCTGGGACGCGGTCCAAAGTGGGAGCGGGCTTGCTCGCGAAGCAAACGCCGCGGTCTAGCGGTCCGGCGCGATTAACCCACACAACCGCGCCGTCGCCTCGATCATCTGCCCACTGGGCCGCTCCAGCCCCTTGTCACTGACTAACAGCAGCCGCCCCTGCGCCACCGCCGCCAGCTGCGGCCAGGCTTTCCAGGCGTCGAGCTGGGCCCGGTCCGTGGCCAGGATGATCTGCGGATTGCGCTGCAATACTGACTCCACACTCACCTGCGGCGCCGGCAGGATCAGGTCGGCAAACACATTGCGCGCCCCGCAAACCGCCAGTGCATCGCTGATGATCTGCTCGCCGCCAACGGTGTACAGCGGCCGGTCCCAGACCTGATAGAACACCGGCAACGGCGTGTCGCGCCGGTAGCGCTGACGTAACGCCTCAAGACGCCCGCGCAACTGCGCCGCTCGTCTCGCGCCCCGCTCCGGGCGGCCGAGTTGCGTGGCGATGTCTTCTACTTGGCTGATGAGCTGGTCGAGACTGTGGGGCTCGGTGACATAGACAGGAATCTTCAATCCCTTGAGCTGCCGGCGTTGGGCGTGGCCGACGCTGCCGGGCCAGAGCAGGAGCAGATCGGGCCTGAGACTGAGCAAGCGCTCCATGTCCAATTGCCCATAACGCCCCACAGAAGGCAGGTCTTTCAACGCCAAGGGCCGCTCGCCGCCATCCAGCACGCCCACCAGCAGGTCGGCGGAATCCAGTTCAACCACGATTTCAGACAGGGACGGAGCCAGGCTGACCACACGCTGGGCCGCCACCGTCGAGGCGCTGACGGCCAACAGCAGGACCGCCAGGCAGCGGATCATCAACCGAGCTGACGCGGGATGCGATACAGGTAGAACAATACCGTCGTGGACAACGCCAGCAGCATCAACGGCACCGCTTCCAGGCCCACGAACACCGCCAGGGCGCCGATCCAGGCCGGCAGGCCGGCAGCGAGAAAGGCCACACGCCGCCGGGCTGCCAAGGCGATCCAGGCTTGGGGCTCTTCGGGGGTGTCGAGGGCTTTTTGAGTGGCGATCAACGCGTGTTTGTAAGCGCCAAAGAAGCGCAGGCTGACAAACATCGATGCCACGCCAGCGATAAACAGCGGCATTGCCAGCACCGGCAGAATCGCTTCACCCTGGCCGAATACCGCGTTGATCACGAACAGCGGTAGCAAGGCCAGCGCCAGGTATTGCCACCAACTGACGGACAGTCGCCGCCGGACCTGACCGCGCGTCACGCCCGGTCGACCTCGCCCTGGTGCTCGTTGCCCATCATGTGGTCGAGCTTGCTGGCCTTGGTCGCCAGGTAAAGTTTGTTGTGGGGGTTGTGCCCGGTGTGCAGTGGCACGCGTTCGGCCACCACGATGCCCATATCGGTCATCGCCTTGACCTTGCGCGGGTTGTTGGTCATCAAGCGCAACGACTTGACGCCCAGATGCTCGAGCATTGGCAGGCAGATGCTGTAATCCCGCAGGTCGGCGGCAAACCCCAGGCGCTCGTTGGCTTCCACGGTATCGGCGCCGCCATCTTGCAGTTCATAGGCACGAATCTTGTTCAGCAGGCCAATGCCGCGACCTTCCTGGCGCAAGTAAAGCAGCACGCCACGGCCTTCGCGGGCAATGGCCCGCAGCGCGGCCTCAAGTTGCGAGCCGCAATCACAGCGCTGGCTGAACAAGGCATCGCCGGTCAGGCATTCAGAGTGCAGGCGGCCCAGTACCGGGGCACCGTCGGCGAAATCACCCAGGCTCAGCACGACGTGCTCGCGGCCGGTGGCTTCATCGAGAAAACCATGCATGGTGAATTGCGCAAAGGGCGTTGGCAGCTTGGAAGCGGCAACAAAAACGACAGGCACCGGTGTGCTCCTGATCTATTACTGGAGATTCGCAGAGGCGGGCATTGTAACAGCACGTCCCGACCGACGCTCAGGCTGAATTATCGGCCATAACCATCGAAAAGATTGATTACGCCTTCGGTGGCCTGCCGTGGTCGTCGAAGGGATAGGGTTGCTTCCAGCGTTCGAATATCGGCTTCAGTCGACCGTTTTTCACCAGTTCTGCCATGCGCCGGTCAAACAGGTCCCGGAGCACCCGACCGTTTTCGGTGTCGGCGAAGCCCAGGTAAAGCGGCAGGTTGATCAACGGTGAACGCTTGAACTGCTGGGGATTCTCGGCCTTGGCAAGCAAGTTCTCGATTTCCATCAACGCATCGATATAAAAATCGGCGCGGTCATGGACCAGCATCGGCAGGATACCCACCGCGCGGTGAATTTCGTTGAATTTGCGGATACCAGGCAGATAGCTGTCGTATTCGTAGCCACGCATCCACACCAACCGATAGTTGCCGACCGTCTCCAGTGTCGGGGACGGTTTGGAGGCTAGCCCCAAGGCGTAGATGTGATCGATATCGTAGTGCCATTTGGGATAAAGCACCCCCTCCGACTCATCGAGATAAGCACCGACCTGCACGTCGACCTCACCGCGCTGCACCAGCCCGATTGAACGGGTATAGGGCACGCTGCGGGTTTCCAACCGCACGCCGACGGGCTCGAACACTTCACGCAAGATGTCCCACGCCATACCCTTGCCATCGGCCTGGGAGTAATCCTCCCACTCTTCGCTGGCCGCGCGCACCTTGCCGGGCAGCGTCGTCGCCTCGGCCGCCCGCGCACCGAAACAGAGCCCTAGACACAACAACAGAAGCAGCGCACGGCTTACATTCATGCCTGAATCCCTCAGGTAAAACACCACACCAATCCTTGCATAGCCAGCCAGGCGAAAACGCCAGCCAATACATCGTCAAGCATGATGCCGACGCCTCCGTGCACCTTTCGGTCGATCCAGCGAATCGGCCAAGGCTTGAGAATGTCGAAGAAGCGGAACATCAGAAAACCCGCCAGCAGCCAATACCATCCTTCAGGCACCAGCCACAGGGTGATCCACATGCCGACCATTTCGTCCCAGACGATACCCTCATGATCGTGCACCCGCAGGTCATCCGCCACCTTGCCGCACAGCCAGAAGCCGAACAGCATGGTGATGCCGAGCATCAGCCAGTAGCCCCAGTCCGGCAACATCTGCCACAACGGTATGAAGGGTAGCGCAACCAGCGAGCCCCAGGTGCCCGGAGCTTTAGGTAAAGTGCCCGAACCGAAGCCGAACGCCAGGAAATGCCAGGGATTACGCCAGACCGAGGGCGGAACGAACTCCGCTGGGACCTGGTTGGGATGATCTGTCACGGTGTCTCCCGAAAATGTTGATAGCCCCGAATTTGTGGGGTGATGTCGCGCCCATCGCTGTCGAGCAGCGTGACACCTTGCCCGGCCACCACGCGGCCGATCACATGGATTGGCCAGCCCTCGGCCTGCAACGCCAGCAGTCGGACAGGCGGCAAGGTGAACAGCAACACGTAATCGTCACCACCGCTCAATGCGGCATGCACGGCATTCGCTCGGCCCAGGAACGTTACCAAAGCCTTGGACAATGGCAGGCGGTCGCGCTCAACTTGTAAGGCCACACCTGACGCCAGCGCGATATGCCCGCAATCGGCCAGCAGGCCATCAGAGATATCCATCGCCGCGCCAGCCTTGCCTCGCAGCGCCAGACCGAGGTCGATTTGCGGGCGTGGCGACCAATAATGCGTCAGCAACGGCTCGGCGACATCAGGTTCGGCAGTGCGCTGCCCCAGCACGAGCGGCAATGCGCCAGCGCCATTGCCCAGCTCGCCACCGACACATAGCCAATCACCGGGCTGCGCGCCGCCGCGAGTCAGGGCCTGGCCGGATGGCACGCGACCGAACACCGTCAAGGTCATGCTCAGCGGCCCACGCGTCGTGTCACCGCCCACCAGCGCGACATCACACGCCTGGGCCATCTGGTTCAAACCGCGGGCATAGGCTTGCAACCAATCGGCGGTCACCGTCGGCAAGGTCAGGGCCAGGGTAAATGCAAAAGGAGTAGCGCCCATGGCGGCCAGGTCACTGACCGCCACGGCCAGCGAGCGCTGGCCGAGCAGGAACGGGTCGCAAGGGTCTGGAAAATGCACACTGGCCACCAGGGTATCGGTGGACACCGCCAACTGCTCCCCAGGTGGAACGGCCAGCAAGGCGCAGTCGTCGCCGATCCCGAGCGCAACGCCCTCGCCGCCCTGCGCACAAGACGCGGCGGCGAAGTAATGACGGATCAGCTCAAACTCACCCATTGGGATAACAAGCGCCAATCAGCGCTTGAACGCCTTCACTTCAGCTTCACGCAGACGCGGGGCCAGCTTGTCGAGTACACCGTTGACGAACTTGTGGCCATCGGTGGAGCCGAAGACTTTAGCCAGCTCGATCCCTTCGTTGATCACTACGCGGTACGGAACATCGACGCGCTGCATCAGTTCCCAGGTGGACAAGCGCAACACGGCCAGTTCAACCGGATCCAGCTCTTCGATGGTCAGGTCCAGGCAAGGGGCCAAGGCAATGTCGATCTCGGTCTTGTGGGCCGGGACGCCGTGCAGGATCTCGCGGAAGTACGCGCCATCAACGTCACTGAAATCGTTGTCGACCCGAAACTGCGCTTCGATCTCGTTCAGCGATTGCTTGGCCATGTGCCATTGATACAGCGCCTGGGTCGCGAGCTGACGGGCTTCGCGACGCTTGACGCTCTTCGAAGGCTTGCCGGCATCGGCTGGCTTGGGATCGCGCGGGTTGAAACGATCGCTTTCGTCGCTAATCACTTGGCCTCCAACTGCGCCAGCAGGCTGACCATTTCCAGGGCGGACAGGGCGGCTTCGGCGCCTTTGTTACCGGCCTTGGTGCCGGAACGTTCAATGGCTTGCTCGATGGAATCAACGGTCAGCACGCCGAAGGCGACCGGCACGCCGAACTCCATGGACACCTGGGCCAGGCCCTTGGTGCATTCGCCGGCCACGTATTCGAAGTGCGGAGTACCGCCACGAATGACCGCGCCCAGGGCGATGATCGCCGCATATTCGCCCTTTTGAGCGACTTTCTGCGCAACCAGCGGAATTTCGAAGGCGCCAGGCGCACGGATGATGGTGATGTCGCTTTCGCTCACGCCATGGCGAACCAGGGCATCGACCGCACCGCCAACCAGGCTCTCAACCACGAAGCTGTTGAAACGGCCCACTACCAGAGCGTAGCGGCCTTGAGGGGCGATGAAGGTACCTTCGATGGTCTTCAGGGTCATTCGTCAGATCTCTTAAAGAGCCAGAGCGCGTTCGAATACGCGCTCCTTTGGTGATATTAGCCACGAATACAGGGCCGTAGATCCCGTCATGAGTTCACTTGCACATCTTTTGTGGCGAGGGAGCTTGCTCCCCGCCGAGCTGCGTCGTAGGAGCTGTCGAGTGCAACGAGGCTGCGATCTTACCCCAGACAATTGAGTCGAGAGCGAAAGATCAAAATCAAAAGATCGCAGCCTTCGGCAGCTCCTACGTCCAGCGGGAGCAAGCTCCCTCGCCACAATGAATCTAATCAAGCCTTAAGTGAACAATAATGCCGAAATCCGCAGGCCATTATTCGGAGGGCACGTATTCTACAACTTCCAGGTCGAAACCGGATATCGCATTAAATTTCATCGGTGCGCTCATCAAGCGCATTTTTCGTACACCCAGGTCCCGCAGGATCTGCGAACCGGCGCCGACGATGCTGTAGGTGGTCGGTTTTTTCACGATGGTGTTATCGCCGGTTTCACGGATGTGGGCCAGCAACACGTCGCCATCGAGCGGGTGCCCGAGCAGCAGGACCACGCCGCTGCCGGCCTCGGCCACCGCGGCCATGGCCGCCCGCAGGCTCCAGCGACCGGGCTGTTTGACCATCAGCAGGTCGCGCAGCGGGTCCATGTTATGCACGCGCACCAGGGTCGGTTCTTCGGCACACACGGTGCCCAAGGTCAGCGCCATGTGCACGTCGCCCTCCACCGAGTCACGGTAGGTCACCAGGTTGAACTGGCCCAGTTCGCTGTCCAGCGGCTGCTCGGCAATCCGCTGAACGGTACGTTCGTGGATCATCCGGTAGTGGATCAGGTCGGCGATGGTGCCGATCTTGATGTTGTGTTCGGCGGCAAAAGCTTCGAGTTCCGCGCGACGGGACATGGTGCCGTCGTCGTTCATCACTTCGCAGATCACGCCGCTGGCCTCGAAACCGGCCATGCGCGCCAGGTCGCACGCCGCTTCGGTGTGGCCGGCGCGGGCCAGGGTACCGCCGGCCTGAGCCATCAACGGGAAGATGTGCCCGGGGCTGACAATGTCTTCGGCCTTGGCGTCTTTCGCGGCGGCAGCCTGCACAGTGCGGGCACGGTCAGCGGCGGAGATACCGGTGGTCACGCCCTCGGCGGCTTCGATGGACACGGTGAACTTGGTGCCGAAGCCGGAACCGTTGCGCGGCGCCATCAATGGCAGCTTCAAGAGCTCGCAGCGTTCGCGGGTCATGGGCATACAGATCAGGCCACGGGCGTGCTTGGCCATGAAGTTGATGTGCTCGGCCTTGCAGCACTCGGCGGCCATAATCAGGTCGCCTTCATTCTCGCGGTCTTCGTCATCCATGAGGATGACCATCTTGCCTTGGCGGATGTCTTCAACCAGTTCTTCGATGCTATTGAGCGCCACGCGGCACCCCCTTGGGTCAGGATTTGAGGTAGCCGTTGGCGGCCAGAAAGCTTTCAGTGATGTTACCGGCTGCCGGTGTTGCGGCCTTGTCGCCCAACAGCAGGCGCTCCAGGTAACGGGCCAGCAAGTCAACTTCCAGGTTGACCCGGCGACCGGGCCGATACGAAGCCATGATGGTTTCGCTCAATGTATGGGGAATGATGGTCAGCAGGAATTCGGCGCCATCCACCGCATTGACCGTCAGGCTGGTGCCGTCGACGGTGATCGAGCCTTTATGGGCAATGTACTTGGCCAGCTCTTTCGGGGCGCGGATGCGAAACTCCACGGCCCGGGCGTTATCGCTGCGCGACACCACTTCACCCACGCCGTCGACATGGCCGCTGACCAGATGCCCGCCCAACCGGGTGGTGGGGGTCAGGGCTTTTTCCAGGTTGACCGGGCTGCCGCTCTTGAGATCGTTCATGGCGGTGCAGTCGAGGGTTTCGCGGCTGACGTCCGCCAGGAAACCATTGCCCGGCAGTTCGACGGCGGTCAGGCACACGCCGTTGACCGCGATGCTGTCGCCCAGTTTGACGTCACTCAGATCGAGCTTGCCGGTTTCGACATGGACCCGCACGTCGCCACCCTTGGGGGTCAGTGCACGGATGCTGCCGATGGATTCGATGATGCCGGTGAACATGGAGTCCTCCTCGAGAACGGGCCGCCGCTTGAGCGAAAGCCAGGAATTATACGCTCGCCTGCGCGACGGGAACGGCGGTGACTCGCCAGTCATCGCCCACGGCACGGATTTCGGTGATTTTCAGTTCTGGAGCGTCTTTCATCTGCGCCAGCGGCCAGTCCAGCAGCGGTCGCGCCGAAGAACCGAGGAACTTGCCGGCGATGAAAATCTGGAATTCGTCCACCAGGCCTTGCCGGGCGAAAGCCCCTGCCAGGCGCGGACCGGCCTCCACCAGCACTTCATTGACATCCCGGGCCGCCAACGCCACCAGCAATTGACGCAGATCGACCTGACCGTCATCGCCCGCCACGATCATGCATTCGGGACCGTTGGCGTACTGTTCTTCCACCGCCATGCAAGTAGCGACCAGCGCCGGGCCAGCCTTGAAGAACGGCGCATCCAGCGGCACCCGCAGGCGACCGTCTACCAGCACCCGCAGCGGCGGACGACTCATGACCAGCGCGGTCTGCTCGGCATCCAGCCCGAGCTCATCGGCGCGCACGGTCAGCCGGGCGTTGTCCGCCAGTACCGTATCGGCGCCGGTCAGCACCACACTGGCCTGGGCCCGCAAGCGCTGCACCGCCGAACGTGCGGCCGGCCCGGTAATCCATTGGCTTTCGCCACTTTCCATGGCGGTGCGGCCATCGAGGCTCATGGCGAGCTTGACCCGCACGAACGGCAAACCGTGCTCCATGCGTTTGAGGAAACCCTGGTTGAGCAGGCGCGCTTCGCCCTCCAGCACGCCGCTTTCAGTAGCGATACCGGCCTGGGCCAAGCGTTGCAGACCGCGACCGGCAACATCCGGGTTCGGGTCCTGCATCGCCGCCACCACCCGCGCCACGCCGGCATTGACCAACGCATCGGCACAGGGCGGTGTGCGCCCGTGATGACTGCAGGGTTCGAGGGTTACGTACGCCGTGGCGCCCCGGGCCTGCTCACCGGCGGCGCGCAGGGCATGGACTTCGGCATGGGGTTCGCCGGCGCGAATGTGCCAACCTTCGCCGACCACTTGCCCGTCACGCACGATCACACAACCTACCCGGGGATTGGGATGCGTGGTGTAGTGACCGCGCCGCGCCAGTTCCAGGGCGCGGGCCATGTATTGGGCGTCGAGGATGGCCTGTTGCGCCGGGCTGGTCATTCTTTCACCGGTTCGCGGGCCAGGCGGTCGATTTCTTCGCGGAATTCGTTCAGGTCCTGGAAGCGCCGGTACACCGAGGCGAAACGGATGTAGGCGACTTCATCGAGCTTCTGCAGCTCGGCCATCACCAGTTCTCCGACCACCAGGGATTTAACCTCGCGTTCGCCAGTGGCCCGTAGCTTGTGCTTGATGTGCACCAGCGCCGCTTCCAGGCGCTCGACACTCACCGGGCGTTTTTCCAGGGCGCGCTGCATGCCGGCGCGCAGTTTTTCTTCGTCGAACGGCTGGCGGCTGCCGTCGGTTTTGATCAGGCGCGGCAACACCAGTTCAGCGGTCTCGAACGTCGTGAAACGTTCGCCGCAGGCCAGGCATTCGCGGCGGCGGCGGACTTGTTCGCCCTCGGCGACCAGTCGCGAGTCGATGACCTTGGTGTCGTTGGCACCGCAGAAGGGACAGTGCATGGTGGCAGGCAACAAAAAAAGGGAGGGCCATGGTAGCGCATCCCACTGGCAAGACAAGCCATAGGGTTTACGGTATACAGACGGGGTTACCGTCAGACCCCTGGAATTTACCTTGCTGGAGCCACACATGCCGCTACGATCGCTCGTTTTGCTCAGTCTATTCAGCCTGCTGATGGCGTGCAGCAGCGACGCCCCCAAACCCGATGCCCCCGCCCCGGCCAAGACCCCTGCGCCGAAACAGGCCCAGGAAAAAGCCCGCCAGGCCGCCGAACTGGGACCGCTGCCGGCGCATCAGCGGGAGTTGAGCGGCACCCTGCAAGGGATACCGGCCGGGGCCGAGGTCGAACTGGCACTGCTGGTGATCGATGACAAGGACCGGCCGCAACAATTACTCGCCAGCTCCAGCCTGATCGGCAATAACCAGGCCCTGCCCTTTCGCCTGCGCTTCAACCCCGAAGCCTTCCCGGTTGGCGCCCGCGTGGAACTGCGCGGCCGCGCCAGCCAGTCCGGCCAGTTGATCCTGCATCTGCCGGAGCAACGCATCAGCCAGCCGACCACTCAGGCGCTGGGCGCGCTGCAATTTGTCAAAGCGCCATGAATTCACCGCAAGACCTGCAACACGCATTGGGTCAGTTGCTTGGAGATGCGCACCTGGTGGCTTGCCCGCTGCCTGGCACTGACCTGAAACTGTGGCTGATCGACGGCGATAACATGGACCGCGCGTTCAGCCCGGAAGAAACCCGGCGCATTCTCCACGAGCCCCCTTACTGGAGCTTCTGCTGGGCCAGCGGCCTGGCCATGGCACGCTATCTGGTCGAACAGCCACATTGGGTCGAAGGCAAGCGGGTGCTGGACTTCGGCGCCGGCTCCGGCGTCGCGGGTATCGCGGCGCTCAAGGCCGGGGCGCTGGAAGTGGTGGCCTGTGATCTGGATCCGCTGGCGCTTGCTGCGTGCCAGGCCAACGCCCTGCTAAATGACGTAAAGCTTGGGTATTCGGAGGATTTTTTCGCTGAGGACGATCGCTTCGACCTGATCCTGGTCGCGGATGTGCTTTACGACCGCGCCAACCTGCCGTTGCTCGACCAGTTCCTCAGTCGCGGCCGCGAGGCTCTGGTGGCCGACTCCCGGGTGCGGGACTTCCAGCATCCGCTGTACCGGCGCATCGAAATGCTCGAAGCCATGACCCTGCCAGATCTGGCCGAGCCCGAGGAGTTTCGGCATGTGAGCCTGTACCACGCGCGGCGTCAGCCTTAAAAGCATCGCGAGCAGGCTCGCTCCCACAGGGTTTCGTGCCGGATACTAAATGTGTGTTCATCACAAATCCCCTGTGGGAGCGAGCCTGCTCGCGATAGCGCCCTATCAGACACCACAAGACTAAAGTCCTGCGCTTTCAGCCCACCCCCACCAAGCCGTATAGTTGCCTCATTCAAAGCGTTCTACGAGATCCCCATGACCCAGGACACCCCGTACATCTTCGACGCCACCACCGCCGATTTCGACCAGTCGGTGATCGCCAACTCTTTTCACAAACCGGTGCTGGTGGATTTCTGGGCCGAGTGGTGCGCGCCGTGCAAGGCGCTGATGCCGATGCTGCAGGGCATTGCCGAGAGTTATCAGGGCGAACTGCTGCTGGCCAAGGTCGACTGCGACATCGAGCAGGACATCGTCGCCCGCTTCGGCATTCGCAGCTTGCCTACCGTGGTGCTGTTCAAGGACGGCCAGCCCGTCGACGGTTTCGCCGGGGCCCAGCCGGAGTCCGCCGTGCGGGCGATGCTCGAACCTCATGTACAGATGCCGCCTCCGGCCGCCGCCGACCCGTTTGAACAGGCCCAGGCGCTGTTCGACGAGGGGCGTTTCGCTGATGCCGAGGCCGTACTCACTGCACTGCTGGGGGAGGACAATACCAACGCCAAGGCCCTGATCCTGTATGCCCGTTGCCTGACCGAGCGAGGTGAGTTGACTGAGGCACAAACCGTGCTCGACGCGGTGAAAAGCGATGAGCACAAGGCCGCACTGGCCGGGGCCAAGGCGCAGATTCAGTTCCTCGGCCTGGCCAAGGATCTGCCGGACGCCGCCGACCTCAAGGCCCGCCTGGCGAAAGACCCGCAGGATGACGAAGCGGTGTATCAACTGGCAATCCAGCAATTGGCCCGCCAGCAGTATGAGCCGGCCCTCGATGCGCTGCTCAAGCTGTTTATCCGCAACCGCAGTTACAGCGAAGGCCTGCCCCACAAGACCTTGCTGCAAGTCTTCGAATTGCTGGGCAACGACCATCCGCTGGTGACGACCTATCGCCGCAAGCTGTTCGCGGCGTTGTACTAAATACACCGCACACCCCTGTAGGAGCTGCCGAAGGCTGCGATCTTTTGATCTTTTGATCTTTTGATCTTTCGCTTGGGATTCAAGCGTCAGGGGGTAAAGATCGCAGCCTCGCTTCGCTCGTCAGCTCCTACACAGCTCCTACATAGCGCCTACGCGGTTTCGTGCCAGCTGTAGAGCGGTGTATCGCCGCCGCTGATGACTTTCACGTCCGGGCTATGGCGCAAGCGCACTAACAGGCGTTTGCCGGCCGGGGCGCTGCCGGTCAGGCCTTCGAGCTGTTCCAGCAGGTCCGGGCCGCTCAACTGCCCGGCCTTGCGCAGCAGCTCCCTGGCGATCTGCCACAAGGCATCGTCCTGATTGGCCGGCCGGCTCGCAGGCGTCGCCGCGTTATCGGGTTTGACCGCTTGCAACTGCGCGCCGAGCTGCGCCCAGTCGCCCTCATCCATGTCGATCGACAAGTCCACCGGCCAATCACCGACGGTTCCGCGTATCCGCAACATTACCGTGCTCCTGAAAATTTCATGTGCCCATGCTCCCATGGGCCTTGCGCGACGCCAAGCAGCCGGTCAAACTCTGCGCACTTTCGTTATAAGATTACATAACAGAACACTCATTTTATCTGGAGACTCGTCATGCGCCGTCTGCTTCTCGCCCTGCCGTTCGCCCTGCTGCCCTTGGCTGTCGCCCATGCGGCGGTCGAGCATGACCACGATCATGATCACGCGCACGGCAGCCTCGGCGCCCATGAACACGGTGTCGGCCGGCTGAATGCTGCACTGGATGGCCAAACCCTGGAACTGGAGCTGGAAAGCCCGGCGATGAACCTGGTGGGCTTTGAACACGCCGCCACCAGCGATGCCGACAAGGCCAAGGTCGCCGCCGTGCGTGCGCAACTGGACAAGCCGCTGGCGCTGTTCAGCCTGCCCGCCGCCGCCAAATGCACCGTGGCCCAGCAGGAACTGGAAAGCCCGTTGTTTGGAGATGAACCGGACCACGATGACCACGACGAAGATGACCATGGCGACGAACACCACGGCGAACACAGTGAAATCCATGCCCACTACCAGTTCACCTGCGCCACACCAGGGGCGCTGAAGAGCCTGGACCTGGCGACCCTGTTCAAAACCTTCCCGGCCACCCAGAAAATTCAGGTACAACTGATCAGCCCGAGCGGCCAGCAAGGCGTGGAAGTGACGGCCAAGGCACCTGCCCTGAAGTTCTGAATACACTGAATCCCTCATGTGGGAGCGGGCTTGCTCGCGAAGGCGACGGCACATTCAACTTTGAAGTCGACTGACACACCGCTTTCGCGAGCAAGCCCGCTCCCACAGGTATTCATATTTTGAAGCGGTAAACATGACCCAAGCACTCATCGAACTGTCCGACCTGGGCTTCAGCTGGCCCGGGCATCCGCCGTTGCTGGATATTCCGGCCTTTCGCCTGGAAGCGGGTGAAACCTTGTTCCTCAAGGGGCCGAGCGGCAGCGGCAAGACCACGCTGCTGGGGCTTCTGGGCGGCGTCCAGACACCGGACCGTGGCAGCATTCGCCTGCTTGGCCAGGAACTCACTGAACTGGGCGCCGGGGCCCGCGACCGTTTTCGCGTGGACCACACCGGCTACATCTTCCAGCAATTCAACCTGCTGCCGTTTCTCTCGGTGCGCGAGAACGTTGAACTGCCCTGTCACTTCTCGAAACTGCGTGCACAACGGGCGATCCAGCGTCACGGCAGCGTCGATCAAGCCGCTGCCACACTGCTGGCGCACCTGGGTCTGACCGACACAAATCTGCTTGGGCGCCGCGCCGACTCGCTGTCCATCGGCCAACAGCAACGGGTCGCGGCCGCCCGGGCGTTGATCGGCCAACCGGAACTGGTGATCGCCGACGAACCCACCTCGGCCCTGGACTACGATGCCCGGGAAAACTTCCTGCGGCTGTTGTTCGCCGAATGCCGTGCGGCCGGATCGAGCCTGCTGTTCGTCAGCCACGACCAGAGCCTGGCGCCGCTGTTCGACCGCCACCTCTCGCTGGCCGATCTCAATCGCGCCGCCACGCCACTCGAGGTCTGAGATGTATTTGTTCCGTCTTGCCATGGCCAGCCTGGCGAACCGCCGTTTCACCGCGATCCTCACCGCTTTCGCCATCGCCCTTTCGGTGTGCCTGCTGCTGGCGGTAGAGCGGGTACGCACCGAGGCGCGGGCCAGTTTCGCCAGCACCATCAGTGGCACCGACCTGATCGTCGGTGCTCGCTCGGGTTCGGTGAACCTGCTGCTGTATTCGGTGTTTCGCATCGGCAACGCCACCAACAACATTCGCTGGGACAGCTTCGAGCAATTCGCCAGCAACCCGAAAGTGAAATGGGCGATCCCCATGTCCCTGGGCGATTCCCATCGCGGTTACCGGGTGATGGGCACGACCGAGGCCTACTTCGAGCATTATCAGTACGGTCGCCGGCAACACTTGGCACTGGCCGAGGGCCGCGCCTTCGCCACCGATCCGTTCGAAGTGGTGCTCGGCGCCGAAGTAGCCGAGGCGCTGCATTACAAGCTCGGTGACAAACTGGTGCTGGCCCACGGCGTGGCGGTGGTCAGCCTGGTCAAGCACGATGACAAGCCCTTCACCGTGGTCGGCATTCTCAAGCGCACCGGCACCCCGGTGGACCGCACGCTGCATATCAGCCTCGGCGGCATGGAGGCGATCCACATCGACTGGAAAAACGGTGTACCGGCCCAGGGCAAGGGCCGCATCAGCGCCGACCAGGCCCGCAACATGGACCTGACGCCCAAGGCGATCACCGCGTTCATGCTTGGCCTCAACAGCAAGATTTCCACCTTCGCCTTGCAGCGCGAGATCAACGAGTTCCGCGGCGAGCCGTTGCTGGCGATCCTGCCCGGCGTAGCGTTGCAAGAGTTATGGAGTCTGATGGGCACCGCGGAAAAAGCCCTGTTCGTGATTTCGCTGTTCGTGGTGCTGACCGGCCTGATCGGCATGCTCACAGCGATTCTCACCAGCCTCAACGAGCGGCGTCGGGAGATGGCGATTCTGCGTTCGGTGGGCGCGCGGCCGTGGCACATCGCGACCCTGCTGGTGCTCGAAGCCTTCGCCCTGGCGCTGGCCGGGGTCGCCGCCGGGCTGGCCCTGCTGTACATCGGCATCGCCGCCGCGCAGGGTTATGTGCAGTCGGCCTATGGGTTGTATCTGCCCTTGGCCTGGCCAAGCGAATATGAATGGACGCTGATGGCTGGCATTCTGGTCGCCGCTTTACTGATGGGCAGCGTGCCGGCCTGGCGCGCCTATCGCCAATCGTTGGCCGATGGCCTGTCGATCCGTTTATGAGGACGTTGAAGATGCCCCGCGCTTTGCTTGCGCTGTTGATGACGGTCGCCCTACCGCTGTGGGCGGCCGAACCGAGGGACTTGTCGTGGCAGGAAATGATCCCGCCGGACGCCCCGGCGGAAGTGCCGAACATGACCCCGCTGCACGACCTGTCGCAGATGAGCGATGCCCTGGCCGCCGAAGCGGCCCCGGCGGCCAAGCAGGATTTGCCCAACGCGCCGGTGGTCAAGGAACTCGACGGCCAGCAGATTCGTTTGCCGGGTTACATCGTGCCGCTGGAAGTCAGCGAGGAAGGCCGCACCACGGACTTTTTGCTGGTGCCGTATTTCGGCGCGTGCATCCACGTACCGCCACCGCCGTCGAATCAGATCGTGCATGTGAAAAGTGAAATCGGGGTCAAGCTCGACGAGTTGTACCAGCCGTACTGGGTCGAAGGGCCGATGCAGGTCAAACCGTCCACCAGTGAACTGGCCGATGCCGGGTATCAGATGGCGGCTGAGAAGATTTATGTGTATGAGCTGCCGGAGTGAATCCGGCGGTTATGTATCGCCTTTGAAATAGCTTTCGCGAGCAAGCCCGCTCCCACAGTTGACCGAGTTTCGTCAGAAGGAATGCGGTCGAATGTGGGAGCGGGCTTGCTCGCGAAGGGCCCTCAAGATTTCCTCATCATCATTTTATTGAGCTGAGTCAATTAATAGACCCTGACTCATTGAGCTGAGTCAAAAGACCGGATTAGAGCGCTGCATACCATGGGACATCAATTTTAGATGCCCTCTGGAGCCCCCATGCAAAAGTCTCTGCTCAGCGCTTCCCTCGTCGCCCTCGCGCTCGCGGCCCCGCTCGCCCAGGCGCACACCGCCGGCGATATCATCGTTCGCGCCGGCGCTATCACCGTCAATCCGGAAGCCGACAGTTCCAGCGTCAAGGTCGACCGTGGCCCGCTGGCCGGCGCCGACCTGGGCGGCAAGGCGACCATGAGCAGCGACACTCAGCTGGGTCTGAACTTCGCCTACATGATCACTAATAATCTGGGGATCGAACTGCTGGCGGCATCGCCGTTCGAGCACGATGTGAAGATCAAAGGCACCGCCCTGGGCGCGGCCAACAATAAGCTCGGTACCCTCAAGCACCTGCCGCCGACCCTGAGCCTGGTCTACTACCCGCTCGACGCCAAGTCGGCCTTCCAGCCTTACGTCGGCGCCGGCATCAACTACACCTGGATCTACGATGAACACGTCGGCAGCGAAGCCAGCGCCAACGGCTTCAGCAACTTCCGGGCGAGCAACAGTTGGGGCATGGCGTGGCAAGTGGGCGCCGACTACATGCTGACCGACAACATCATGGTCAACGGCCAGATTCGCTACATCGACATCGACACCACCGCCTATGTGGACAACAACGCCGTGGCCAGCGGCACCCGGGCCAAGGTGAATGTCGATGTGGACCCGTGGATCTACATGGTGGGGTTGGGTTACAAGTTTTAACCTGCAGCACAATGGCAAGTTGACAACACATCCTGTGGCGAGGGGATTTATCCCCGCTGGGCTGCGCAGCAGCCCCAAATAAACACATGAGGTGAACCTGACGCACTGCGGTGGCGATTACAGGGACTGCTGCGCAGTCCAGCGGGGATAAATCCCCTCGCCACAACAGTGTATGCCGTGACAAAAAAGGCGCCTTGCAAGGCGCCTTTTCTCATTCAGTGGCCCAGCAACCGCGCCAACCCCACGCTCATGGGCGTTTGTTGTGGAAAGCTGAAGCGCTCCAACAGGCGGCGATTATCAGCCCGGGAATGGCGGATGTCGCCGGAGCGCGCCGGGCCGTAGCTGATCGGCGGCAGATCGCCCACTACCGTGGCCAGGGCCTGGAGCAATTGCTTGAGGGTCGTGGCCTGGTTCCAGCCGACGTTCACCGCGCCCACTTGCACCTCAGGTGTTTCGATGGCCTGCACCAACAGGTCCACCAGGTCTTCGACGTAAACAAAATCCCGGGTCTGCTCGCCATCGCCGAACACCGTGATCGGCAGGCCTTTCTGCGCCCGTTCGCTGAAGATGCTGATGACCCCGGAATAGGGCGAGGACGGGTCCTGGCGCGGGCCGTAGATGTTGAAGAAACGGAACACCACCGGCTCCAGCGCGTGCTGGCGACGGTAAAAGTCCAGGTAGAACTCACTGGCCAGCTTGTCCGAGGCATACGGCGTGAGCGGGGCCTTGGGTGTTTCCTCGTCGATGGACTGGCCTTCGCCGTTGTTGCCATAAACCGCTGCGCTGGAGGCGAACAGCACCCGTTTCACCCCGGCCTGACGCATGGCTTCGCAGACATTGAGGGTGCCGATGAAATTGCTCTGGTGCGTACGCACCGGGTCGTCCACCGAGGCCTGCACCGAAGCCACTGCTGCCAGGTGCGCCACGGCGCTGCAACCGGCCACGGCCCGGGCTACCAGTGCCGCATTGGCCACGTCGCCTTCGATCAATTCAACCAGAGGGTTGTCCAGCGGCAGGTTACTGCGCTTGCCGGTGGACAGGTCATCGAGGATGCGTACCGAATGCCCCTTGGCGAGCAAGGCGTCGGCCAAGTGCGAACCAATGAAACCAGCGCCGCCGGTGATTAAAACAGGACCTTCAGCCATGACGATAAAACCTATCCAGTAAGCCCGGGAGTGCGGCGCGCCAGGCGCGGGGCTTGATCCCGAACGTGTGCAGAATTTTCTTGCAGGCCAGCACTGCGTGTTGCGGTTCTTCCGCGGCGTCCGGTCGTGCGGCGTGTGCCTGGGGGGTGGGCGATTCGATTGCCAGGGGATGCAAGGCCCGGGCTTCGGTGAGGATCGCCTGTCCCAACGCCAGCGGCGTGGTCGCCTCGTGCCCGGCATAGTGGTAGGTGCCCCACAACGGCGCGGCGCAATCGAGTTGCTTGAGCACCGAAATGATCACCCGCGCCGCGTCGTCCACCGGCGTCGGATTGCCCCGACGGTCGTCGGCCAACAGCAGGTCTTCGGGTTGTTCGGCTCGGGCCAGGAAACGTCCCAGGATGCCGTCGGCGCTGTCGTCCAGCAGCCAGCCGAAACGCAGCAGCACATGTTGCGGACAGGTGGCGCGCACGCTCTGCTCGATTCGCCACAACGCCTGGCCGCGCAGGCCCAAGGGTACGGGTTCGTCCTTTTCGCTGTATGCCGTGGCGCGGGAACCGTCAAACACGCGATAGCTCGACGGTTGCAGCAAAATGATGTTGTGATGCTGGCACAACTCGGCCAGGCGCTCGACGGCGCGCTCCTGGCTGGCCAGGCGCTGCTCGCTGACGGTTTCGGCCTGGAACCAGTCGAAGTAGTACGCCAGGTTGATCAAGGCGTCCGGTCGAGTGTCGTCCAGCAGCTGCGTCAGGCTCGCGGCATCCCAACCGTCTTCGGGGGGGCGGGGGGCAAGAAAACCGATGTCTTCTTCCGCACCGAGGCGAATCAGCGCCTGCCCAAGGGCATTTCCGCCGCCCAGTAACATAAGGCGCATTCGCATAAAGTCAGCAGGCCCGGTCTGTTGGCAAAAGATTTGGGGTCGACAACGCCCGCAGGCGTTGTCGGAATCGTTGCATTTTGCGGGTTTAGTGCGCAACCGTCATCCGTAAAGTGCAGATCCGGTATTTTGTACTGTTCTTTAGGGCCCCTTCGCGAGCAAGCCCGCTCCCACATGGGAATGCATTCCAAATGTGGGAGCGGCGGTGCGGCGATCCGACTTGCTTGCGAAGGGGCCCCTATCTGGCGATAGAGATCCCGGACGGTACTTGCATCTTCCCCATCCCACCCGCATAACTGCCCACATGAATCTGCCCTTCCCAGCCGACCACGCCATGGCAGGCTTTCATCCCGCCGTTCGCGCCTGGTTCAGCCAGACATTCCCGGCGGTCACGGCCGCTCAGGCCCGGGCGTGGCCGTTGATCGGGCAGCGCCGTTCGACCCTGGTGGCCGCGCCCACGGGATCGGGCAAGACCCTCACAGCATTTCTTGCCGTACTGGATGACCTCGTACACCGAGGCCTGGAACAGGGCGGGCTGCCGGACCAGACCCTGGTGGTCTACGTCTCGCCGCTCAAGGCACTGAGCAACGACATCCAGATCAACCTGCAAAACCCACTGGCCGGCATTACCGAACAATTGCGGCAGATGGGCTTGCCGCCCTTGCACATCACCACCGCCGTGCGCACCGGCGACACGCCACAAAAAGACCGCACTGCGATGCGCAAGAGCGCGCCGCATGTTCTGGTGACCACGCCCGAATCGCTTTACGTGCTGCTTGGCTCCGATTCCGGCCGGCAAATGCTCGCCAGCACCCGCACCGTCATTGTCGACGAGATCCACGCCATTGCTGCCAGCAAGCGCGGCAGTCACCTGGCCTTGAGCCTGGAGCGTCTGCAAGCGCTGTGCGCCGAACCGCTGATGCGCATCGGTCTGTCCGCCACGCAAAAACCCATCGAAGCGGTGTCGCGCTTTCTCGTCGGCCAGGGGCGCAGCTGTGAAATCGTCGATATCGGCCACGCCCGCCCCCGGGACCTCGATATCGAGGTGCCTCCAGTGCCGCTCTCGGCGGTGATGGCCAATGACGTCTGGGAACTGGTCTACAACCGCCTCGCCGACCTGGCCCGGGAACACCGCACCACCCTGATTTTCGTCAACACCCGACGGCTGGCCGAACGCCTGAGCCGTCATTTGAGCGAACGCCTGGGTAAGCACGCCGTGGCTGCCCACCACGGCAGCCTCGCCAAGGAGTTTCGCCTTGACGCCGAACAACGGCTCAAACGCGGCGAGTTGCAGGTGCTGATCGCCACCGCGTCCCTGGAGCTGGGCATCGATATCGGCGACGTCGATCTGGTGTGTCAGATCGCCTCGCCGCGGTCGATCTCGGCGTTTTTGCAACGGGTCGGCCGCTCGGGCCATCAGGTTGGCGGCACGCCCAAGGGGCGCCTGTTCGCCACCACCCGCGACGACTTGATCGAATGCGTCGCCCTGCTCGATTGCGTGCGCCGTGGCGAGCTGGACATTCTGCATATTCCCAAGGCGCCACTGGATGTGCTGGCCCAGCAGATCGTCGCCGAGGTCAGTTGCCAGGAATGGCAGGAACAGGCGCTGCTGGAAACCTTTCGCCGCGCCGCGCCCTATGCCGAGCTGGATGACGAACACTATCAGGCATTGCTGCAAATGCTCGCCGAGGGCCTCAATGGTCGTCAGGGCGTGCGCAGTGCGTACCTGCATCGCGACGCTGTCACCCGGACCCTACGCGGGCGTCGGGGCAGCAAGCTGACCGCCGTGACCAGCGGCGGCACCATCCCGGACAACGCCGACTACAGCGTGCTGCTCGAACCCCAGGGATTGAACATCGGCAGCGTCAACGAAGACTTCGCCGTAGAAAGCATCGCCGGCGACGTGTTCCAGTTGGGCAATACCTCTTACCGCATCATTCGCGTGGAAACCGGTCGGGTGCGGGTCGAGGATGCCCAGGGCCAGCCGCCGACCATTCCGTTCTGGCTTGGCGAAGCCCCTGGGCGCAGCGCCGAGTTGTCCCTGGCGGTAGCCCGTCTGCAAGCCCAACTGGACCAACTGCTCGGTGCCACGCCGGGCAACTTGCAACCGGCCCTCGACTGGCTGACCGGCACTTTGCAACTGAACCAGGCCAGTGCCGAGCAACTGGTGGATTACCTGGCCCCGGCACGTCTGGCCTTCGGCGCCCTGCCCTCCCAGGACACGCTGGTGATGGAGCGGTTTTTCGACGAATCCGGCGGCACGCAACTGATCATCCACACGCCCTTTGGCAGCCGCATCAACCGCGCTTGGGGCCTGGCCCTGCGCAAGCGTTTCTGCCGCACCTTCAACTTCGAGTTGCAGGCCGCCGCCAGCGAAGACGCTATCGTGCTGTCGCTGTCCACCAGCCACAGCTTCGAGCTGGACGAGGTCTGGCGCTATCTCAATAGCCAGAGTGCCGAACAGATATTGATCCAGGCGGTGTTGGACGCGCCGCTGTTCGGCGTGCGCTGGCGCTGGAATGCCAGTGTCGCCCTGGCCTTGCCGCGCTACACGGGCGGACGCAAAGTCGCTCCGCAGATCCAGCGCATGAAAAGCGAAGACCTGATCGCCAGCGTATTCCCGGACCAGATCGCCTGCCTGGAAAACCTCGCCGGCGAGCGGGAAATCCCCAATCACCCACTGGTGGAACAGACCCTAGACGACTGCCTGCACGAAGCCATGGACAGCGAAGGCTGGCTGACGCTGTTGCGGCGCATGGAAGCGGGTGAAGTTCGCCTGATCAGCCGCGATCTGCCGGCGCCCTCGCCCCTGGCGGCGGAGATTCTCAGTGCCCGGCCCTACACCTTTCTCGACGACGCACCGCTGGAAGAACGCCGCACTCAAGCGGTGATCAACCGGCGCTGGAGCGACCCGCAGTCTACCGACGACCTCGGCGCACTGGACGCCGACGCCATCCAGGCGGTACGGGACGAAGCCTGGCCGGCCCCCACCCACCTCGATGAAATGCACGAAGCCCTGATGAGCCTGGCCTGCATCGCCGATAGCGAGGCAACTGCTCAGCCGTCGTGGCTGGACTGGCTGCAGGCCCTGGCCGAGCGCGGCCGCGCCAGTCATGTACAGATCAGCGCCGAACACGGTCTGTGGGTGGCGCTGGAACGGCTGACGTGTCTGCAAGCCATTTATCCACAGGCTCAATGGCGACCGCCGCTGACGCCGCTGGCGGGTTTCGATGAACCCTGGGACCGCGATGAAGCCATGGTGGAGGTACTGCGCGCGCGGCTCAGCGCCTTTGGTCCACTGCCGTTGGAGGCCATCGCCTATCCCCTCGGTTTATCGTCCCCGTCAATCAGTCAGTCCCTGGCGCAGCTGGAACAGCAAGGCTATGTGCTACGCGGTCGATTCACCCCCGGCAGCGGACAGGAAGAATGGTGCGAGCGGCATTTGCTGGCGCGCATCCACCGCTACACCGTCAAGCGCCTGCGCCGGGAAATCGAGCCGGTGATGTTGCAGGACTTCATGCGGTTCCTGTTCGACTGGCAGCATCTGTCGCCGGCCACTCAGGGCCGGGGCAGCGCGGTGCTGCCATCGATCATCAGTCAGTTCGAAGGCTACCCGGCTGCCGCTTCGGCGTGGGACAGCGACCTGTTGCCGGCACGGATCAAGGACTATTCCCCGAGCTGGCTCGATGAACTGTGCCGCAGTGGCAAGCTGGTGTGGACTCGCCTGAGCGCGCGCCAGAAGCAATCCTCCAGCGCCTTGCGCAGCACGCCGATTGTGTTACTGGCGCGCAATCAGGTCGCCCTCTGGAGCAGCCTGACTGAACAGACCCCACCCAGCGAGCTGTCACCCAAGACGCAAAAAGTCCATAAGGCCCTCAGCGAACACGGCGCGCTGTTTTTCGATGAGTTGTTGCACGAGGCGCACTTGCTGCGCAGCGAACTGGAGATCGCGCTACAGGAACTGGTCGGCGCCGGGCTGGTGAATGCCGACAGCTTCGCCGGGTTACGCGCGCTGATCACCCCTGCCAGTAAGCGCCAGGCGCGCAGCAGTCGGCGCGGGCGTGGAGCGTTCGTGGGCGGCATGGACGATGCCGGGCGCTGGGCCTTGTTACGCCGTAACGCCCCAGTGCCCGAGGAAGGAAACCAGCCAGCGACCCTGCCGCCCGACACCCTGGAACACATCGCCATGACCTTGCTGCGCCGTTATGGCGTGGTGTTCTGGCGCCTGTTGGAGCGGGAGGCGGATTGGTTGCCGAGTTGGCGCGAGTTACTGCGCACTTTTCATCGCCTGGAGGCGCGGGGCGAGATTCGCGGCGGACGTTTTGTCAGCGGCCTGGCGGGCGAGCAATTCGCCCTGCCCGAAGCCATCCCGCTGTTGCGTGAAGTGCGTCGCCGCCCCACGGATGGCAGCCTGGTGGCGGTGTGCGGCGTCGACCCGCTGAACCTGGCCGGGACCTTGTTGCCGGGCGCAAAAGTGCCGGCCCTGGCGAACAATCGGTTGGTGTATCGCGATGGTTTGCCGGCGGCGGCGCAGATCGCCGGCAAGCAACATCTGTGGCTGGAGCTGGATGCGCAGGGCATGGCTGAGGTGAGGAATAAGCTGATTCAACACTTTTAACCCACACCCCAAAAATCCGTGGCGAGGGAGCTTGCTCCCGCTGGGCTGCGCAGCAGACCCAAAATCCTGATCGGCTCGATTCAAAGATCAGCCCAACAGCGACGGCTGCTACGCAGCCGAGCGGGAGCAAGCTCCCTCGCCACGGGTGACTAAGTAGGGCAACCAGAACATGGAACGCTCACGCACCCACCGCCGGTAAGCCCATCGAAACTTTCTACCCCGCGCGACAGTCATCAAAAGACACAGGCGGTACGAGGTCATTGGCACGGGAGGGACACATGACGGCGATCCACATTGGCATTTCCGGCTGGCGTTACACGCCTTGGCGGGGGGATTTCTACCCCAAAGGGTTGACCCAGAAACGGGAACTGCAATTCGCCTCGCGAGCGGTCAACAGCATCGAAATCAATGGATCGTTCTACGCCCTGCAACGCCCTGAACGGTATGCCCAGTGGTACGCCGAGACACCGCCCGGCTTCGTCTTCAGCGTCAAGGCACCGCGTTTCATCACCCACATCAGACGTCTTCGGGACATTCACAAGCCGTTGGCCAATTTCTTCGCCTCCGGCGTGCTGGAGCTCAAGGAAAAACTCGGCGCAATCCTCTGGCAGTTTCCTCCCAGTTTCAAATTCGATGCCGAGCTTTTCGAAGATTTCCTTAAGCAACTGCCCCACAACACCGAAGATGCCGCCGCCCTGGCCCGGGAGCACGAACCGCGCCTTAACGGTCACGCCAGCACCCACACCGATAAAAAACGGCCGATGCGCCACGCCGTGGAGATCCGTCATGACAGTTTTATCGATCCACACTTCATCACCTTGCTCAAACGCTATGACGTGGCACTGGTGATCGCTGACACTGCGGGCAAATGGCCCTATCGCGAAGACGTGACCAGCGACTTCGTGTACTTGCGCCTGCACGGAGCCGAGGAGTTGTACGCCAGCGGCTACACCGACGCGGCCTTGAAACGCTGGGGCGAGCGGATCGAGGCCTGGAGCCACGGCACACAACCGCGCGATGCCCATTTGATCGACCCGAAAAAGAAACCCCGCGCCCGCAAGAGCCGGGAGGTGTTCTGCTATTTCGACAATGACATCAAAGTCCGTGCGCCCTATGACGCGCGTCATTTGCTGGAGCACTTCGACCTGGACAAGGACCTGGCCACCACGCCCGGCGAGCGCCCGGCCGAGGGGGTATTGCCATGAGCATCCCGGAGTTCACCGAAACGACCCGCGATCCAACCCAGGAACGGACGCAAGACCTCGACCGGATCAATCGCTTCACCGTCCTGACGGTCAACACCCATAAAGGTTTCACCGCCCTGAATCGGCGCTTCATCCTGCCGGAACTGCGCGAGGCGGTGCGCAGTGTGTCCGCCGACGTGGTGTTCTTGCAGGAAGTGCACGGCACCCACGAGCACCACCCGCAGCGCTATTCCAACTGGCCAAGCATGCCGCAGTACGAATTCCTCGCCGATAGTCTCTGGCCACAGTTCGCCTACGGACGCAACGCGGTGTACCCGGCGGGCGACCATGGCAACGCATTGCTGTCCAAATTCCAGATCATTCGCCACGAAAACCTGGACGTCTCCATCAGTGGCCATGAAAGCCGCGGCATGCTCCACAGCGTGTTGCGCCTGCCGGGCGGCGATGAGCGCGAAGTCCACGCCATCTGCGTGCACCTGGGGTTGCGCGAGGGGCATCGTGTCGAGCAATTGAAACTGCTTTGCCAGCGTTTGAGCGAACTGCCGCCCGAGGCGCCGGTCATCGTCGCCGGCGACTTCAATGACTGGCGCGGCAAAGCCAGCGAGCTGCTCGAACCCAGCGGGCTGCGGGAGGTGTTCGCCGAACAATGGGGCAAGCCGGCCCGCAGTTTTCCGGCGCGCCTGCCGGTCCTGCGTCTGGACCGCATCTACGTGCGCAACCTCAAGGCCCGTCATCCCAAGGTATTGCACGTACGCCCCTGGTCGCACCTTTCCGACCATGCCCCGCTTTCGGTGGAGATCGAACTATGAGCGCGACTATGAACAAGGCGACGGTGGAACAGGTGGAGGTTCCGCCGACCGAGCGCAACCCGGCGCTGGTGGACATCGAGTACGGCTGGCACGGCAATAACCGGGTCACGCTTTTGGAGAACGGCGAGGAATATTTCCCCAGGGTCTTCGAGGCGATACGCCGGGCCGAAAAGGAAATACTCCTTGAGACCTTCATTCTGTTCGAGGACAAAGTCGGTATCGAGCTACGGGACCTGTTGGTGGACGCGGCCGGACGCGGCGTACGCATCACCGTGAGCCTGGACGGTTTTGGTTGCGGCGAGCTGACCCCGGAATTTCTCGCGACATTGAGCGATGCCGGGGTGCGCTTGCAGATATTCGACCCCGCCCCACGGCACCTGGGGATCCGCACCAACTGGTTCCGACGCCTGCATCGCAAAATCGTCGTGGTGGACGGTGTGATCGCGTTTATCGGCGGGATCAATTTTTCCGCCGACCATCTCGGCGACTTCGGCCCCGAGGCCAAGCAGGATTATTCCGTGGAGGTCAAAGGACCGGCGGTGGTGGATATCCACCACTTCGCGCTGTTGCAGAGCGGTCGGCCCAGCCGGGCAAAATATTGGTGGCAACGCCGCCGAAGCCGGCGCAACGAGTTGGCCTTCAACGATCATGACGGTCAGGTGCGGCTGGTCTATCGCGACAACCATGAGCATCAGACCGACATCGAAGAGGTGTACCTGCAAGTATTGCGCAGTGCCCAGCGGCGCGTGGTCATTGCCAATGCCTATTTCTTCCCCGGTTACCGGCTGCTGCGCGAGATCCGCAATGCCGCGCGGCGTGGCGTGCAAGTACGGCTGATCCTGCAGGGCCAGCCGGACATGATGATCGCCAAGCTCGCAGCGCGGATGCTTTACAACTATCTGCTCAAGGCCGGCGTGGTGATCTACGAATATTGCGAACGGCCGTTGCACGGCAAAGTCGCACTGGTGGATGAGGACTGGAGCACGGTGGGCTCAAGCAACCTCGACCCTCTGAGCCTGTCCCTGAATCTGGAAGCCAATGTGCTGATCCGTGACCGGGCCTTCAACCGTGAATTGTTCGAGCGCCTCGATCATCTGAGTCGCAACCATTGCACTGCCATGCCGGCCAACCCCGCCCCGAGAGGCCTGCTGTGGCGCATGACCATCGGCTTCATGGTGTTTCACTTCCTGCGTCACTTTCCGGCCTGGGCCGGCTGGCTGCCGGCCCATAAGCCGCGTCTGAAACCTTTTTCGCCGCCCACCGCGGTTCGGAGCGAACCCCATGAACCACTCTGACGCGCACACGGCGCCAAGTGATGCCCACGCGGGCGAACAAAGCAAAGCCAAATCACGCTGGAGCCGCTGGAAACGCCCACTGACCCTGGCCTTCTTCCTGCTGCTGATCGTGTTGTTCACGGCCCTGGCCCGGCGCATCGACTGGGCGGAAGTGTTCGCCACTCTGGCGGACTTCAAACTGCGCACATTGCTCATTGCCGGTGCGCTGACCGTGACCAGTTTCATCACTTACGCTTGCTTCGACCTGATCGGTCGCACCTACATACGGCAGAAACTGGGCTGGCGGCAGATCCTCCCGGTGGGCGTGATCAGCTACGCCTTCAATCTGAACCTCAGCGCCTGGGTCGGCGGCATCGCCATGCGCTACCGGCTGTATTCGCGGCTGGGGGTGAGCAACGGGAACATCGCCAAGATCCTCGGCCTGAGCCTGGCCACGAACTGGTTCGGCTACATGACGTTGGCCGGGGTGGTATTCAGCAGCGGCCTGGTCACGATGCCGCCGGGCTGGAAACTGAGCAGCACTGCGCTGCAAGGTGTGGGCGTGCTGTTGCTGTGTATCAGTGCCGGTTACCTGGTGGCCTGCCGGTTTTCCAAACGCCGGGCCTGGACCATCCGTGGCATGGAAATCAACCTGCCGTCGCTGCGCATGGCAGGGCTGCAACTGGCGCTGGGGGCGTTGAACTGGTCGCTGATGGCGGCGGTGATCTTTACCCTGCTGCCGGGCAAACTGGATTATCCGGTGGTACTCGGGGTGCTGATGATCAGCAGCATCGCCGGGGTCATCACGCACATTCCGGCGGGATTGGGGGTGTTGGAGGCGGTGTTCATTGCCCTGCTGCAGCATGAGGTTTCTCGCGGCAGCCTGCTGGCGGGGTTGATTGCCTATCGGGCGATCTATTTCATCTTGCCGTTGTTGGTTACGGTGGTGATGTACCTGGTGATCGAGGCGAAGGCCAAGGCGTTGAGGGTCAAGCCGGGGCCTAAGTGACGGGGTTCTGAGTGATGGGTTGTCTGAGCGGGCCTCATCGCGAGCAGGCTCGCTCCCACAGAGGATTTGTGGTGATCATGAGATTTTATGTTCACACGAGATCAATTGTGGGAGCGAGCCTGCTCGCGATGGGGCCCGCCTGCCCCCCGCGCCATCACCGCGACTGAATGATGCTCAACCGCTCGCCCACCACCATCTCGGTGATCCAATCCACCAGGATTGAGGTGTAGGCCTGTTGTGACACCGGGTCGCTCAAGGCATGGTCGGCGCCGTCGATGATCCGGTGCGTCAGCGAATGGGTCTGCTGGCACGCCGCTCGGTAGCTCATGATCGTCGCGTGGGGCACATGGTCATCGGTCTCCGACTCCACCAGCAACACATCACCCGTGAACTGCGAGCACGCGTGCAAGGCGCGGTTGGTGTCGGCGTGCACCAGGGTACTGCGGTAATCCAGCAGGTCAGTCTTGTCCAGGTCACGCTTGGGCGTGTGCCATTGCTCGTCGCGGTACAACGCCGGCACCCGCAATGCCAGCCAGCGCACCGGCCGCAGCAACGTCAGGATCGCCGCCAGGTAACCGCCGTAGCTAGTACCGACCACGGCGATCGCCGAAGTGTCCAGGGCTGGATGAGCGAGCAGCCGGTCGTAGGCGGTGAGCAAATCCCGCAGGTTGTCTTCCCGGGTCACCCGGGACAACGGAATGCCCGCCCCGCCGGTATGCCCGCGCAAGTCGAAGGTCAGGCAGACGCAGCCCAGGCCGGCGATGCCTTTGGCTCGCTCCAGGTCACGCTCCTGGCTACCGCCCCAACCGTGGACGAACAACACTCCCGGAACCTTCGATTTAGGGCTCAGAAAGGTGCCGTTCATGTATTCGTCGTCGATCTCGATCTGAATGGTTTCGCTTCTAGCCGTCATAGGAATGAACCGTTACGTATTTAAGAAGAAAGTCACCATTGTGCGCCGGGCCGCGATAGACCTCCCTGGCGCCTGGGGGCAGAGGCTGGTCAGTGTAGGTCTCCACCGAGGACACACGAACCGCGCTGGACGAAGGGTCCTCAATGAACGCCTGCAACGCCGCGAGCTCAGCACTGCTGGCGCCACCCATGCGCCATGACTGTTCCAGCACACCACCGCGAGGCTGACCGCTGACATCAATACCTTGGGCGATGTCGTAATTGCGCCGCGAGGCAAAGAAACTTGGAAAGGCCTGATTGGCAGCATCGTCAAACACCTGCGCCAACCGCACCGCCTCACGCACATCGTCGGGCAGCTCAAGTTTGAGCAACTCAATATAGCCGCCCCGCACCGCCAACAGGTCCGAGCCGCCGTAAACCTCCAGCCCTTCACTGTCGCGCGTCAGATGTTGCACACCGCAGTAGCTCAAGACCTGGCCGTTGATGAAGCTCTGGCCGACGCTCTGGGTCTTGACCTGTTCGAGGTTCTGCTCAAGCACCACACCGTCGCGAAACAGCGTCTGGGCCTCGGGGTCGGCGGCGATTTCATCGAATTGCGCCAGACTCTTGATCACCCGCTGATCGCGGCCGGCACAGGCATGGATAGGCTTGAAGCGGATCGCTCCGGTGTACAGCAGATGCTCGGCCGCCTGGCGCGCATCCTTGAGCGCAAACACCGTCACACCATCGAGCACCGCCCCCCGGGTCAACTTGGCAAACAACGGCGACCAGCCCAAAGGCGCGACCGCATGCCGGTTCAGCAGACCGTGGGTAATGGCCTTGGTGCAGATAAAATCATGCTCGACGTAACCGCCCCAGAGATCCTCTGGCCCTTTGACGCCCAAGCGCAACGCGGTCTCTGCACCTATGACGGTTTGCGTGGGCAGCAAGTACAGATCATGGCCAGCATGAAGCTGTTGGTCATAACTGCCGCCGTATTCAAGCCCGAGAATCTGCGCCAACCAGCGGGCCAGCGCCCGATTGGTTTCGACTTCATGAAGCGGCGCGTGGGGGTTGATCGAATGGTCCACTACCCGTTTGTTGCGATTGACCGTCGTCATGCGGTGCCCTTTTAACTGCGCTCGATGGCTTTAGGTAAAGGGGTGCAGAGATCAGGCCAACGGTGTTACAAGCCAGGACGAGCAACGAAACGGGCGCCTGAGGGGGAATTGATAGCACCGGGCCTGTTTCATTCTGCACGACACCCTGAGGCCATCCGGCAAATTGCACGACGGCTGCGACGATGGAGAGGATCAATGACTACTTTTGAGCATTCATCGGACTCACCCCAAACCTCGCTCGATAATCACTGGGCGCCAACCCGGTAATTTTCTTGAACGTCGCGCGAAAAGCCCCCGGGTCCTGATAACCCACCGTCCAGGCAATGTGGTCGATGGTGCCATTGGTGAACTCCAGCATTTCCCGGGCCTTGCCGACGCGCAGGTGCTGGCAGTACTCGGTGGGTTTGAGCCCAGTGGCGGCGCGAAACCTGCGCAGGAAGGTGCGTTCCTCCAGCCCGGCCTGTTCGGCCATGGCACCGAGGGAAACGTCCACTGCGCCGCTGCCTTGCAACCAGTGCTGGACCTTGAGAATGGCCGCGTCACCGTGTCCGAGGATGGGCGCAAAGTTACTGCCGCATTGGCTAGCGCTGTCGCTGTGTTCGATCACCAGAAACTGCGCCGTGCGCGTGGCGATGCTGGGTCCGAGCAGGCGGTCCACCAGTCGTAGCCCCAACTCTGACCAGGCCATCAGCCCGGCCGTGGTAATCAGGTCGCCATCGTCGACGATGGGCTTGTCAGCGTCGAGCTTGATCTTTGGATAACGTGCGGCAAAGGTCTTGGCCGAGGTCCAGTGGGTCGTGGCACTACGCCCATCGAGCAGACCGCTTTCGGCCAACAGAATCGAACCGACACACACACCACCCAGCACGGTGCCGTCGGCATGCCGCGCTCGCAACCAGGTCATCAGCGCCGGCGAAACCAGCCCGTCATCGAAACCGGCGATGGACGGTGGAATCAGCAGCGCAACCAGTCTGCCCTGGGGACCGGCGAAACTGTCGAACACCCGGGTCGGCACTTCACCCTCCTGCGCTCGCCAATGACTGACCCGCAGGCGCGGCAACTGAGCGCTGGTTTGCTCGTCGGCAATACGCTCCGCCACGGCGAACAGATCGGTCAAGCCATGCACCGCCGCCAGTTGCGCGCCGGGGTAGATGAGCACCCCGAGTTCAGCGACTGCCCTTTGCTGCGCCATTGTCAGTTTTCCCTCGCTTATTGTCGTTACGGCCAATTCTGAAACCGCTGGCATGAGCCAATACTGGCTTCAGACCCCACTGATCGAGGAAGCCTTATGTCCAAGCAAGCGCTCATCGTAGTCGATATCCAGAACGACTACTTCCCCCAGGGAAAATGGCCATTGGTCGATGCCGAAGCGGCCGCCGATAACGCCGCCAGACTGATCGAAGCCTTTCGCCAGGCCGCAGATCAGGTGGTGCACATTCGTCACGAATTCACCTCCGACTCGGCGCCGTTCTTCACCCCAGGCTCTGAAGGTGCTCAGTTGCATCCCAAAGTGCTCAACCGTCCCGACGAACCGGTGGTGCTCAAGCACTTCGTCAACTCGTTTCGCGAAACCCAATTGCAAGCCATCCTTGACCGTCACGACATTAAGCATCTGGTGATCGTCGGCAGCATGAGCCACATGTGCATCGACGGAGTCGCCCGGGCGGCGGCGGACATGGGCTATGAGGTCACGGTGATTCACGATGCTTGTGCCAGCCGCGATCTGGAATTCAATGGGCTCGTCGTCCCGGCGGCTCAAGTGCACGCGGCCTTCATGTCGGCCCTGGGGTTTGCCTATGCGGATGTGGTGAGCACCGAACAGTTTTTGGCTGCCCGCCACTGAGTCATGCCTCAAGCGGCAAATTCAAGGCTAAAAAAAACCGCGCCTCGTAAACCGAAGCGCGGTTTTGTCTTTAGCTTGAAGCTCGCGGCTTGAAGCTTCCGGCTGCTTTAGAACGGAATATCGTCATCAAAGCTGTCGAAATCCGGAGCCGGTTGCGGCGCGGCCTGTTGCGGGGCCGCTGGGCGCTCACGCTGTGGCTGAGGCGCCGACTGCGGGCGAGGCGCCTGCTGGCGCGGAGCAGCCTGCTGGTAGTTGTTGCCACCTTGCTGCTGGTCACCCTGTGGACGACCGCCCAGCAGTTGCATGGTGCCTTGCATGTCGACCACGATTTCGGTGGTGTAGCGCTTGATGCCGTCTTTTTCCCACTCGCGGGTCTGCAGCTTGCCTTCGATGTACACCTGCGAACCCTTGCGCAGGTATTCGCCGGCGATTTCGGCCACCTTGCCGAACATCGACACGCGGTGCCATTCGGTCTTCTCGACCTTCTGGCCAGTCTGCTTGTCGGTCCACTGTTCGCTGGTCGCCAGACTCAGGTTGGTCACAGCGTTGCCATTGGGCAGGTAGCGAACTTCGGGATCCTGGCCGCAAGTACCGACCAATATGACTTTGTTAACCCCACGGGCCATAACGTTCTCCTAGGCTTCGCACGTGGTCGGGGCCGGGTTGTTCACCAGGCGCTCGAGCGTCGCGCGATCCAATAATTCGGTGTCCAGTTTGATATAAACGGCCGCTTCGTCGGCGACCACCACTGCATCGGTTACTCCAACGACGGCCTTAAGGCGCTCGGTCAGGCCTGCTTCGCGGATGGCTTCGGGCGACAACGGCAAGCGCAGGCTCGTCACATACGGAGGTTCGCGCATGGTAACAGCAAAGGCCAGCCAAAGTGCAGCCAGCGCGGCGCATCCCAGGAACACAACCGACAAACCGCCATGCTGGAACAGCCAGCCGCCGAGGATCCCGCCCAACGCCGAACCGAGGAACTGGCTGGTGGAGTACACCCCCATCGCCGTGCCTTTGCCGCCCGCCGGTGAAACCTTGCTGATCAGCGACGGCAGCGACGCCTCCAGCAGATTGAACGCGGTGAAGAACACCACTGTTCCGATCACCAGGGCCCGCAGGCTGTCGCCGAACTGCCAGAAGAATAGCTCAGTGAGCATCAGCGTCACGACGGCGCCGAGCAAAACTCGTTTCATTTTGCGTCGTTTCTCGCCGTAGATGATGAACGGGATCATGGCGAAAAACGAAATCAGCAGCGCAGTCAGGTAAACCCACCAATGCTGCTCCTTGGGCAAGCCGGCCTTCTCCACCAGCGCCAGCGGCAAGGCCACGAAGCTGGACATCAACATGGCGTGAAGCACGAAGATGCCCAGGTCCAGGCGCAGCAGATCCGGGTGCTTGAGCGTCGGAATCAGCGCTTGGCGAGCCACCCCGGATTCGCGGTGCTGCAACGGCCCGGTCGAGCGCGGCACCATGAACGCCACGATCAGGATGCCCACCAGCGCCATGCCTCCCGTGACCAGGAACAGGCCCGACAAGCCAAAGGCGCGGGTCAGCAACGGCCCAACCACCATGGCGACGGCGAACGACAGCCCGATCGTCATGCCGATCATGGCCATGGCCTTGGTCCGATGCTGTTCGCGGGTCAGGTCCGACAGCAAAGCCATGACGGCTGCGGAAATCGCCCCGGCGCCTTGCAGGATGCGTCCGGCGATCACGCCCCAGATCGAATCGGCATTGGCCGCCAGCACACTGCCCAGGGCAAAGATAATCAAGCCCAGATAGATGACCGGACGCCGGCCGATGCGGTCGGAAATGACCCCGAACGGGATCTGGAAAATCGCCTGGGTCAGGCCGTACGCGCCAATCGCCAACCCGATGAGGGCCGGGGTCGCGCCAGCCAGATCCATCCCATAGGTCGCCAGCACCGGCAACACCATGAACATGCCCAGCATACGGAAGGCGAACACAAGGGCCAGACCGCTTGCCGCGCGGGTCTCGCCGCTGCTCATGCGTTCGCTGTGGGGATCGTGCATGGAAAAACCTCGTGTGAACCGGCGGCGATTCTACCAGTCCCATCGATTGAGGGGGTATATGGCGACCGTTTGCCGCGCAGTCTTCATGTATGACTGCAAACGCACTTTCAATAGTGTGCATCCATCCAGTATTTGCCCGTATACTCCTACGTTTTCGACGCCCGCCGAGCGAGGCCACTTTGGACAAGATCCTGATTCGTGGGGCCCGTACCCACAACCTGAAGAACATCGACCTGACCCTGCCACGGGACAAGCTGATCGTCATCACCGGCCTGTCCGGATCCGGCAAATCATCCCTGGCCTTCGACACCCTGTACGCCGAAGGCCAGCGCCGCTATGTCGAATCGCTGTCGGCCTACGCCCGGCAGTTCCTGTCGATGATGGAAAAACCCGACGTCGACACCATCGAAGGCCTGTCGCCGGCGATTTCCATCGAACAGAAGTCGACTTCCCACAACCCGCGATCCACCGTCGGCACCATCACCGAGATCTACGACTACCTGCGCTTGCTGTATGCGCGGGTCGGTATTCCCCGGTGTCCCGACCACGACATCCCGCTGGAAGCCCAGACCGTCAGCCAGATGGTCGACCTGGTGCTGGCCCAGCCCGAAGGCAGCAAGTTGATGCTGCTGGCGCCGGTCATCCGCGAGCGCAAGGGCGAGCACCTGATGGTCTTCGAAGAACTGCGCGCCCAAGGCTTCGTTCGGGCACGGGTCAACGGCAAGCTGTGTGAGCTGGACGAACTGCCGAAGCTGGATAAACAGAAAAAGCATTCGATCGATGTGGTGGTCGACCGCTTCAAGGTCCGCGCCGACCTGCAGCAGCGCCTGGCCGAGTCCTTCGAGACGGCGCTGAAACTGGCCGACGGCATCGCCCTGGTAGCGCCGATGGACGACGAGCCCGGCGAGGAAATCATCTTCTCGGCGCGCTTCGCCTGCCCGATCTGCGGCCACGCCATCAGCGAGCTGGAACCCAAGCTGTTCTCCTTCAACAACCCGGCCGGCGCGTGTCCGACCTGCGATGGCCTGGGGGTCAAGCAGTTCTTCGACACCAAGCGCCTGGTCAATGGTGAACTGACCCTGGCCGAAGGCGCGATTCGCGGCTGGGACCGGCGTAACGTCTACTACTTCCAGATGCTCGGGTCGCTGGCGGCCCATTACAAGTTCAGCCTGGACAAACCCTTCAACGAACTGCCCGCCGACCAGCAGAAATTCATCCTGCACGGCAGTGGTTCACAAAGTGTCGACTTCAAATACCTGAACGACCGTGGCGATATAGTCAAACGCTCCCACCCGTTCGAAGGCATCGTGCCGAACCTGGAGCGGCGTTATCGCGAGACCGAATCGGCCAGCGTGCGCGAAGAACTGGCCAAGTTCCTCAGCACCCAGCCTTGCCCCGATTGCCGTGGTACCCGTTTGCGTCGGGAGGCGCGGCATGTGTGGGTCGGTGAGAAAACCCTGCCAGCGGTGACCAATCTGCCGATTGGCGACGCCACCGACTACTTCGGCGGCTTGAAGCTCACTGGCCGCCGGGGCGAAATTGCCGACAAGATCCTCAAGGAAATTCGCGAACGCCTGCAATTTCTGGTGAACGTCGGCCTGGACTACCTGACCCTCGATCGCAGCGCAGATACCTTGTCCGGCGGCGAAGCCCAGCGTATTCGCCTGGCCAGCCAGATCGGTGCCGGCCTGGTGGGGGTGATGTACATTCTCGACGAACCGTCCATTGGCCTGCACCAGCGGGACAATGATCGGTTGCTGGGAACCTTGAAGCACCTGCGGGACATCGGCAACACGGTGATCGTGGTCGAGCATGACGAAGACGCGATCCGTCTGGCCGATTACGTCGTGGACATCGGCCCGGGTGCGGGCGTGCATGGCGGGCATATCGTCGCCCAAGGCACGGCCGCCGAAGTCATGGCGCATCCTGACTCCCTGACTGGTAAATACCTGTCGGGCCGGGTAAAGATCAAGGTGCCGGCCAAGCGTACGCCGCGCAACAAGAAGCTGTCGCTGAGCCTCAAGGGCGCCCGTGGCAACAACTTGCGCAACGTCGACCTGGACATCCCGATTGGCCTGCTGACGTGCGTGACCGGCGTGTCCGGTTCCGGCAAATCGACGCTGATCAACAACACCCTGTTCCCCCTCAGCGCCACCGCCCTGAACGGCGCTACGACCCTGGAAGCCGCCGCCCACGACAGCATCAAGGGCCTGGAGCATCTGGACAAGGTTGTCGACATCGACCAGAGCCCCATCGGCCGCACACCGCGCTCCAACCCGGCGACTTATACCGGGCTGTTCACGCCCATCCGCGAACTGTTCGCCGGCGTGCCGGAATCCCGTTCGCGCGGCTATGGCCCGGGGCGTTTCTCGTTCAACGTCAAGGGCGGGCGCTGCGAAGCCTGCCAGGGCGACGGCCTGATCAAGGTCGAAATGCACTTCTTGCCGGACATCTATGTGCCGTGCGATGTGTGCAAGAGCAAGCGCTACAACCGCGAAACCCTGGAGATCAAGTACAAGGGCAAGAATATCCACGAAACCCTCGAGATGACCATCGAAGAGGCCCGGGTGTTCTTCGACGCGGTGCCGGCACTGGCGCGCAAGCTCCAGACGCTGATGGATGTGGGGCTGTCGTACATCAAGCTTGGCCAATCGGCGACAACGTTGTCCGGCGGCGAGGCCCAGCGGGTCAAGCTGTCTCGCGAGCTGTCCAAGCGCGATACCGGCAAGACCCTGTACATCCTCGACGAGCCGACCACGGGTTTGCACTTCGCGGATATCCAGCAATTGCTCGACGTCCTGCATCGCCTTCGCGACCATGGCAACACCGTGGTGGTGATCGAGCACAACCTGGATGTGATCAAGACCGCGGACTGGCTGGTTGACCTGGGCCCGGAAGGCGGCTCCAAGGGTGGTCAGATCATCGCGGTGGGTACGCCCGAGGAAGTGGCCGAGATGAAGCAATCGCACACTGGCTACTACCTCAAGCCGTTGCTGGAGCGTGACCGGGACTGATTCCTGCCCGGACACGAAAAAGCCCCTGTCATCTCATCGATGGCAGGGGCTTTTGCTTTTCTTCTGTGGGAGCGAGCAAGCTCGCTCCCACAATTATCGCGATTAGAACTGCGACTGCAGGTAATTCTCCAACCCGATCAACTTGATCAAGCCCAGCTGCTTCTCGAGCCAGTAGGTATGGTCTTCTTCGGTGTCGTTGAGCTGGATGCGCAGGATCTCGCGGGTCACGTAATCGTTGTGCTGTTCGCAGAGCTCAATGCCCTTGCACAGCGCGGCACGGACTTTGTATTCCAGGCGCAGGTCGGCAGCGAGCATGTCTGGCACCGTGGTGCCGATGTCCAGATCATCCGGGCGCATGCGTGGCGTACCTTCGAGCATCAGGATCCGGCGCATCAACGCATCGGCGTGCTGTGCCTCTTCTTCCATCTCATGATTGATACGTTCGTAGAGCTCGGTAAAACCCCAGTCCTCGTACATCCGCGAGTGGATGAAATATTGATCACGGGCTGCCAGTTCGCCTGTCAGCAGCGTGTTGAGGTAATCGATTACGTCTGGGTGACCTTGCATCGCCCTACATCTCCACAAGCTTTGAAGGCTCTAGTTTGAACCAAGCTGACCGCAAGGTCACTCGCCTATCGCAATAAAAGCGAAGAAAATCTGAGAAAAGCCGGTTAAATAACGCAAAAACCGCCCAATTGAGGGCGGTTCTGCTTCTCGTTTAGACTTAGTTAAGCTGTACGCCCAACGCTTTGGCGATGCCTTCACCATAAGCGACATCCGCTTTGAAGAAGTGCTGCAGCTGACGATCGACAACATCCGCCGATACACCGGCCATCGCACCCGCGATGTTGCTGATCAGCAGCGCTTTCTGGGCATCATTCATCAAGCGGAACAGCGCACCGGCGTGACTGTAGTAGTCGGTATCTTCGCGGTGATCGTAACGGTCTGCCGAACCACCGAGCGCCAGGGCCGGTTCAGCATAACGCGGAGCCTGCTTGGGCGCCTCGACGTAGCTGTTAGGCTCGTAGTTCGGTGCCGCACCGCCATTGCTGCCGAACGCCATGGCTCCGTCGCGCTGGTAAGTGTTGACCGGGCTGCGCGGGGCGTTGACTGGCAATTGCTGGTGATTGGTGCCCACACGGTAGCGGTGCGCATCAGCGTAGGCGAATACACGACCTTGCAGCATGCGATCTGGTGAAAGACCAACCCCTGGAACCATATTGCTCGGGCCGAACGTAGCCTGCTCAACCTCAGCGAAGTAGTTCAGCGGGTTACGGTTGAGCTCCAGTTCGCCAACCTCGATCAACGGAAACTCTTTTTGCGACCAGGTTTTGGTCACATCGAACGGGTTCTCGTAGTGGGCCGCGGCTTGAGCCTCGGTCATGATCTGGATGCAGACGCTCCACTTCGGGAAATCACCACGCTCGATCGCATTGAACAGATCACGCTGAGCGTAATCCGGGTCGGTGCCCGCCAGGCGCGCAGCTTCAGCCGGCGTCAGGTTCTTGATCCCTTGCTTGGTCTTGTAGTGCCATTTCACCCAGTGACGCTCACCCTGGGCGCTGATCAGACTATAGGTGTGGCTGCCAAAGCCGTGCATGTGACGGTAGCCATCGGGAATGCCACGATCAGAGAACAGAATGGTGACCTGGTGCAAAGCCTCCGGCGAATGCGACCAGAAATCCCACATCATTTGGGCACTTTTCAGATTGCTTTGGGGCAGGCGCTTCTGGGTATGGATGAAGTCGGGGAATTTCAGCGGATCGCGAATGAAAAACACAGGGGTGTTATTACCCACGATGTCCCAGTTCCCTTCCTCGGTGTAGAACTTCAGGGCGAAACCGCGTGGGTCGCGTTCAGTATCCGCAGAGCCACGCTCGCCACCCACGGTGGAAAAACGCAGGAACGTTGGGGTCTGCTTGCCGACCGACTCAAACAGCTTGGCGCTGGTGTATTGGGTGATATCCCGGGTTACGGTAAATGTGCCGTAAGCGCCTGATCCCTTGGCGTGTACACGGCGCTCGGGAATGTTCTCGCGATTGAAGTGAGCGAGCTTCTCGATAAGGTGGAAGTCGTCGAGCAACAGCGGACCACGCGGGCCAGCGGAGCGAGAGTTCTGGTTATCGGCGACAGGAGCGCCGCTGGCGGTCGTAAGCGTTTTGGTCTGGCTCATGCTCAATCTTCCTAGGTCGGTCTTCAAACTGCCGGCTAATCGGCTGGAAAGGAGTATTGATCATGTTAATGACAGTATCCAAATTCATTAAATCATGGACATCGATAGTCATTATCTAACGATGCCTTATTGCCTGCGCGCCCCCAGACAAAGAGGTGACTGATACTTTTTGACCGGGCACAAAAAACCGGGCACAAGGCCCGGTTTTTTGTATGTTGCCGACTTACTCAGCGGATACAGCTTCACCGCTGGTAGCACGATCAACCAACTCGACGTACGCCATAGGCGCGTTGTCGCCAGCGCGGAAACCGCACTTGAGGATGCGCAGGTAGCCACCCTCACGGGTAGCATAACGCTTGCCCAGGTCGTTGAAGAGCTTACCAACGATAGCTTTCGAACGAGTACGGTCGAAAGCCAGACGGCGGTTAGCCAGACTATCTGTCTTGGCCAAAGTGATCAGCGGCTCAGCAACGCGGCGCAGTTCTTTGGCTTTCGGCAGTGTAGTTTTGATCAGCTCGTGCTCGAACAGCGACACCGCCATGTTTTGGAACATGGCCTTGCGGTGCGAGCTGGTGCGGCTCAGGTGACGACCACTTTTACGATGACGCATGGTTCATTCCTTACCAAACACAACGTTCGGTGATTACGACGATCAGGCAGTCGCCTTGTCGTCCTTCTTAAGACTTGCAGGCGGCCAGTTGTCGAGGCGCATGCCGAGGGACAGACCGCGGGAGGCCAGAACGTCCTTGATTTCAGTCAAGGATTTCTTGCCAAGGTTCGGAGTCTTCAACAGCTCTACTTCGGTGCGCTGAATCAGGTCGCCGATGTAGTAGATGTTTTCCGCCTTAAGGCAGTTAGCCGAACGTACAGTCAGTTCCAGATCGTCAACCGGGCGAAGCAGGATCGGATCAATCTCGTCTTCCTGCTCGACAACCACTGGCTCACTGTCACCCTTGAGGTCGACGAACGCAGCCAACTGCTGTTGCAGAATGGTTGCAGCGCGGCGAATGGCCTCTTCAGGATCCAGGGTACCGTTGGTTTCCAGATCAATAACCAGCTTGTCCAGGTTAGTACGCTGTTCGACACGGGCGTTTTCCACCACGTATGCGATACGGCGAACCGGGCTGAACGAAGAGTCAAGCTGCAAGCGACCGATGCTGCGGCTTTCGTCTTCATCGCTCTGACGCGAGTCTGCCGGCTCATAACCACGACCACGAGCTACGGTGAGCTTCATGTTCAGGGCGCCGTTAGACGCCAGGTTAGCGATTACGTGATCGGGGTTAACGATCTCGACATCATGATCCAGCTGAATATCGGCAGCGGTAACCACCCCCGAACCCTTCTTCGACAAGGTCAGCGTAACTTCGTCACGACCGTGCAGCTTGATAGCCAGACCTTTAAGGTTCAACAGGATTTCAATTACATCTTCCTGTACACCTTCGATGGCGCTGTACTCATGGAGCACACCGTCAATCTCGGCCTCGACTACTGCACAGCCGGGCATTGAGGACAACAGGATGCGGCGCAGCGCGTTGCCCAGGGTGTGGCCAAAACCACGCTCGAGAGGCTCGAGTGTGATCTTGGCGCGGGTTGGACTGACAACCTGCACATCAATATGGCGGGGTGTCAGGAACTCATTTACCGAAATCTGCATGGATGCACCTATTTTCTAGCCCTTACTTGGAGTAGAGCTCGACAATCAGGCTTTCGTTGATGTCGGCGGACAGATCACTGCGAGCAGGAACGTTCTTGAAAACGCCCGACTTCTTCTCAGTGTCTACTTCTACCCATTCTACGCGGCCACGTTGGGCACACAGATCGAGAGCTTGGACAATGCGAAGTTGGTTCTTTGCTTTCTCGCGAACAGCAACCACGTCACCAGCACGAACCTGGTAGGACGGAACGTTTACGGTCTGACCGTTAACGCTGATCGACTTGTGCGATACCAGCTGACGGGATTCGGCACGAGTAGAACCGAAACCCATACGGTATACAACGTTGTCCAGACGGCATTCGAGCAGTTGCAACAGGTTTTCGCCGGTTGCGCCCTTCTTGCCAGCTGCTTCTTTGTAGTAGCCGCTGAATTGACGCTCGAGAACGCCGTAGATACGACGGACCTTCTGCTTTTCACGCAGTTGGGTGCCGTAATCGGACTGGCGACCGCGGCGTTGGCCGTGGATACCAGGTGCTGCTTCAATGTTGCACTTCGATTCGATCGCGCGCACGCCGCTCTTCAGAAAGAGATCGGTGCCTTCGCGACGAGCGAGTTTGCATTTTGGACCAATGTAACGAGCCATTCTTTACAATCTCCTGGATTACACGCGGCGCTTCTTCGGCGGACGGCACCCGTTGTGCGGGATTGGCGTCACGTCGGTGATGCTGGCGATCTTGTAGCCACAGCCGTTCAAAGCGCGGACTGCGGATTCACGACCCGGACCTGGACCCTTGACGTTGACGTCGAGGTTTTTCAGGCCGTATTCCAGCGCAGCTTGACCAGCACGCTCAGCAGCTACTTGAGCAGCGAACGGGGTGGACTTGCGGGAACCGCGGAAACCCGAACCACCGGAGGTTGCCCAGGAAAGAGCGTTACCTTGACGGTCGGTAATGGTCACGATGGTGTTGTTAAAAGAAGCATGGATGTGGGCGATGCCATCAACCACTGTCTTTTTAACTTTTTTACGAGGACGAGCAGCAGGTTTTGCCATGATTAAATTCCTGTCGATTCGCTGGGGCGATTACTTGCGGATCGGCTTACGCGGACCTTTACGGGTACGCGCGTTGGTCTTGGTACGCTGACCGCGTACTGGAAGACCACGACGATGACGCAGACCGCGATAGCAACCGAGGTCCATCAAGCGCTTGATTTTCATGTTGATTTCGCGACGCAGGTCACCTTCAGTGGTGAACTTCGCCACTTCGCCACGCAGCTGTTCAATCTGCTCGTCGCTCAGATCTTTGATCTTTGCCGCTGGGTTGACCCCAGACACTGCACAAATTTTCTGTGCAGTAGTGCGACCAACACCATAGATGTAGGTCAGCGAGATAACAGTATGCTTGTTATCTGGAATGTTAACGCCTGCAATACGGGCCATTCAGTGGGACTCCAATTGACAGCTACCTACGCCCCGGAAGCCAAGAAATAGGGCGCGAGATAATATCGCTGTAATAACAAATAATCAACCCGGCAGCGCACTAGCTGCCGGGCTTAAAGCACAATCACACTCAGCCTTGGCGCTGTTTGTGACGCGGTTCCGCGCTGCAAATTACCCGAACAACGCCTTCGCGGCGAATAATCTTGCAGTTACGGCACAGCTTTTTCACCGATGCACGAACTTTCATCACCAACTCCTCGAACCTTATGGACGCTACTCAGCGCAACATGCCGCTGCCGTAGCCCTTCAGGTTGGCTTTCTTCATCAGGGATTCGTACTGGTGCGAAACGAGGTGCGATTGTACTTGGGACATGAAGTCCATCACAACCACGACCACGATCAGCAACGAGGTCCCGCCAAGGTAGAACGGAACATTTGCCGCAACCACCAGGAACTGGGGAAGCAAGCAAACGGCCGTCATATAGAGAGCACCGAACAAGGTCAAACGAGTCAAAACGCCATCAATGTAGCGCGCCGACTGCTCGCCTGGACGGATACCCGGAATAAAGGCACCGGACTTCTTCAGGTTTTCCGCTACGTCTTTCGGATTGAACATCAACGCCGTATAGAAGAAGCAGAAGAAAATAATCCCTGCACTAAACAGCAGAATATTCAACGGCTGACCAGGAGCGATCGACTGCGAGATGTCCTGCAGCCAGCCCATACCTTCAGACTGACCAAACCAGGCACCCAGCGAAGCCGGGAACAGCAAAATGCTGCTCGCAAAAATAGCCGGGATAACACCGGCCATATTCACCTTCAGCGGCAAGTGGCTAGTCTGCGCAGCAAATACCTTGCGGCCCTGCTGACGCTTGGCGTAGTGAACAGCTATACGACGCTGACCACGCTCAATGAACACCACGAAACCGATAATCGCTACTGCCAGCAAACCGATCGCAACCAGGGCAAAAATGTTGATGTCACCCTGACGCGCAGACTCGAAAGACTGCCCGATCGCTCTCGGAAGACCGGCGACGATACCTGCGAAAATCAACATCGAGATACCGTTGCCAACACCACGCTCAGTAATCTGCTCACCCAGCCACATCATGAACATCGCACCCGCCACAAACGTGGTTACCGCGACGAAATGGAAGCCAAAGTCACCAGTGAACGCTACGCCTTGCCCTGCCAGACCGATGGACATGCCAACAGCCTGGACAAGAGCAAGGACGACGGTGAGGTAGCGGGTGTACTGGCTGATCTTGCGACGGCCAGCTTCACCTTCCTTCTTCAACTGTTCCAGCTGTGGGCTGACGGCGGTCATCAGTTGCATGATGATCGATGCCGAGATGTACGGCATGATCCCCAGAGCAAAGATGCTCATCCGTTCCAGCGCACCGCCGGAAAACATGTTGAACAAGCTAAGAATGGTCCCCTCATTCTGTCGAAACAGGTCCGCGAGTCGGTCCGGGTTGATACCTGGAACCGGGATGTGTGCGCCTATTCGGTAGACGATAATCGCCAGGAACAGAAAACGCAGACGAGCCCAGAGTTCAGACATACCGCCTTTGCCGAGCGCAGAGAGAGCACCTTGCTTAGCCATTTATTCCTCGAACTTGCCGCCAGCTGCTTCGATAGCCGCACGCGCACCTTTGGTGGCGCCGATTCCCTTTCCGATGGTGACAGCGCGAGCAACTTCGCCCGACAGCATGATTTTCACACGCTGTACGTTCTGGTTGATCACGTTGGCATCCTTCAGGGACTGCACGGTGACGATGTCGCCATCCACTTTAGCCAGCTCGGACAGACGCACTTCTGCGCGATCCATGGCCTTCAGGGAAACGAAACCGAACTTCGGCAGGCGACGATGCAGCGGCTGTTGACCGCCTTCAAAGCCTGGAGCAATGGTGCCACCGGAGCGGGAGGTCTGACCTTTGTGGCCACGGCCACCGGTCTTGCCCAAACCACTACCGATACCACGGCCCGGACGATGCTTTTCGCGACGGGAACCCGGCGCTGGACTCAGATCATTGAGTTTCATCGATTAACCCTCTACACGCAGCATGTAGTAGGCCTTGTTGATCATCCCGCGATTCTCGGGAGTATCCAGGACCTCTACAGTGTGACCGATGCGACGCAGACCCAGACCCTTAACGCACAGTTTGTGGTTAGGGATGCGGCCGGTCATGCTTTTGATCAGCGTAACTTTTACGGTAGCCATGATCAGAAGATCTCCTTGACGCTTTTGCCACGCTTGGCGGCAATGGATTCAGGAGACTGCATTGCTTTCAAACCCTTGAAAGTGGCGTGAACCACGTTTACCGGGTTAGTCGAGCCGTAGCACTTGGCCAGAACGTTCTGAACGCCAGCAACTTCGAGGACAGCACGCATAGCGCCGCCAGCGATGATACCGGTACCTTCAGAAGCAGGCTGCATGTACACCTTCGAAGCGCCATGGGCAGACTTCATTGCGTACTGCAGAGTGGTGCCGTTCAGATCAACCTGGATCATGTTGCGGCGAGCAGCTTCCATTGCCTTCTGGATCGCAGCGGGCACTTCACGCGACTTGCCACGGCCGAAGCCAACACGCCCTTTACCATCACCTACCACGGTCAACGCGGTGAAAGTGAAGATACGGCCGCCTTTAACGGTTTTGGCTACGCGGTTAACTTGAACCAGCTTCTCGATGTAGCCTTCGTCGCGCTTTTGGTCGTTATTTGACATAACTTAGAACTCCAGCCCAGCTTCACGAGCAGCATCAGCCAGCGCCTTGACGCGGCCGTGGTACTTGAAGCCAGAGCGGTCGAAAGCCACCTGCGAGACGCCAGCGGCTTTAGCACGCGTAGCGACCAGCTGGCCAACCTTAGTGGCCGCGTCGATGTTGCCAGTGGCGCCATCACGCAGTTCTTTATCCAAAGTCGAGGCACTTGCCAGGACTTTGTTGCCGTCGGCCGAAATGACCTGGGCGTAGATGTGCTGCGACGAGCGGAACACGCAGAGACGCACGACTTCGAGTTCGTGCATTTTCAGGCGTGCTTTGCGAGCGCGACGCAGTCGAGTAACTTTTTTGTCGGTCATTTGCTATGCCCTACTTCTTCTTGGCTTCTTTACGACGGACGACTTCGTCCGCGTAGCGCACACCTTTGCCTTTGTACGGCTCTGGTGGACGGAAGTCGCGGATCTCGGCGGCCACTTGACCTACCAGCTGCTTGTCGATGCCCTTGATCAGGATATCGGTCTGGCTAGGAGTCTCAGCGGTGATGCCTTCCGGCAGTTCATAATCCACTGGGTGCGAGAAGCCAAGAGCCAGGTTCAGCACTGTGCCTTTTGCTTGCGCCTTGTAACCAACACCGACCAGCTGGAGCTTGCGCTCGAAGCCTTGGCTTACGCCTTGGACCATGTTGTTTACCAACGCACGAGTGGTACCAGCCATTGCGCGAGTTTGTTGATCGCCATTGCGAGCAGCGAAACGCAGCTCACCAGCTTCTTCAACGATCTCAACGGACGAATGGATGTTCAGTTGCAGAGTGCCCTTGGCACCCTTCACCGAAAGCTGTTGGCCTGCGAATTTGACTTCGACACCGGCTGGCAGCTTAACGGGGTTCTTAGCGACGCGTGACATGCTTATCCCCCCTTAGAACACAGTGCAAAGAACTTCGCCGCCGACACCGGCAGCGCGCGCAGCACGATCCGTCATCACACCCTTGTTGGTGGAGACGATAGACACACCGAGACCGCCACGAACTTTTGGCAGATCCTCGACGGACTTGTACTGACGCAGGCCTGGACGGCTAACGCGCTTCACTTCCTCGATGACCGGACGGCCTTCGAAGTACTTCAGCTCGATGGACAGCAGTGGCTTGATTTCGCTGCTGATCTGATAACCCGCAATGTAACCTTCGTCCTTCAGGACTTTGGCAACAGCTACCTTCAAAGTAGAAGATGGCATGCTTACGACGGACTTTTCAGCCATCTGGGCATTACGGATACGAGTTAGCATGTCCGCTAACGGGTCCTGCATACTCATGGGCTAGACGCTCCTAATACACAAAAAATTAGCCTTTCGGCTACTACGTGTCGCCGAGCACATCCGCGCGATAAAAGCACGGGCTCAGGCGAGCCGGGTATTCTAGACACACCCCACAAATGAATCAAGCCCCAAAAGGGGCTTGATTCAAGTTCAAGGTCACCGGCGGTCAGGATCTTGCGACCCTGAACACCGAGACATTGACAGTGCTTACCAGCTGGCTTTAACCAGACCTGGAACGTCACCACGCATTGCAGCTTGACGCAGCATGTTACGGCCGAGGCCGAACTTGCGGTACACGCCGTGCGGACGACCAGTCAGGCGGCAGCGGTTACGCATGCGCGAAGCGCTTGCGTCACGTGGCTGCTTCTGCAGTGCTACGGTAGCTTCCCAACGTGCTTCTGGACTTGCGTTCAGATCAACGATGATAGCTTTCAGCGCTGCACGCTTGGTGGCGTACTTGGCAACGGTGAGCTGACGCTTCAGCTCACGGTTTTTCATGCTCTTCTTGGCCATTTTCCTACTCCAATCAGTTGCGGAACGGGAATTTGAAAGCGCGCAGCAGTGCGCGACCTTCGTCATCCGTCCGAGCAGTGGTGGTCAGGGTAATGTCCAGACCGCGGAGAGCGTCGATCTTGTCGTAATCGATTTCCGGGAAAATGATCTGCTCTTTAACGCCCATGCTGTAGTTGCCACGACCATCGAAGGACTTGGCATTCAGGCCGCGGAAGTCGCGAACCCGAGGCAGGGAGATCGACAGCAGACGATCCAGGAACTCGTACATACGCTCACGGCGCAGGGTCACTTTGACGCCGATCGGCCAACCTTCACGGACTTTAAAGCCAGCGATGGATTTCCGAGCGTAAGTCACAACGACTTTCTGACCGGTGATCTTTTCCAGGTCAGCAACAGCGTGCTCGATGACTTTTTTGTCGCCGATCGCTTCGCCCAGACCCATGTTCAGGGTGATTTTGGTAACGCGCGGAACTTCCATCACGTTCGAAAGCTTAAGTTCTTCCTTAAGCTTCGGTGCGATTTCCTTCCGGTAAATCTCTTTTAGTCGTGCCATGGTCTTCTACCTAGCAGTGTTCAAGCATCAACCGCTTTTTGGGTCGACTTGAAGACACGAATTTTCTTACCGTCTTCTACTTTGAAACCAACGCGGTCAGCCTTGTTGGTTTCGCCGTTGAAAATGGCGACGTTGGAAGCGTGCAGTGGCGCTTCTTTCTCGACGATACCGCCCTGTACGCCCGACATCGGGTTAGGCTTGGTATGGCGCTTGACCAGGTTCAGGCCACCAACAACCAGACGGTTGTCAGCGAGAACCTTCAGCACCTTACCGCGCTTACCCTTGTCCTTGCCGGCGATCACGATGATCTCGTCGTCACGACGAATCTTTTGCATGTCGGATCTCCTTACAGCACTTCTGGGGCGAGCGAGACGATCTTCATGAACTTCTCAGTACGAAGCTCACGGGTCACTGGCCCAAAGATACGGGTGCCGATTGGCTCTTGCTTGTTGTTCAACAGAACAGCAGCGTTGCCATCAAAGCGGATGATGGAGCCGTCAGCGCGACGAACACCGTGGCGAGTGCGGACTACAACAGCAGTCATCACTTGGCCTTTTTTCACCTTACCGCGGGGAATTGCTTCCTTGACGGTAACTTTGATGATGTCACCAATACCAGCGTAACGACGATGGGAGCCACCCAGCACCTTGATGCACATAACACGGCGAGCGCCGCTGTTATCGGCCACATCGAGCATGGATTGAGTCTGAATCATATAATTTCTCCGACCCCTAGCCCTTAGACTTCCACAGCGCGTTCGAGAACATCAACCAGCGCCCAAGACTTGGTCTTGGCCATCGGACGAGTTTCACGAATAGTGACTTTGTCGCCGATGTGGCACTGATTGGTTTCGTCGTGCGCGTGCAGCTTAGTCGAACGCTTAACGTATTTACCGTAGATCGGGTGCTTAACGCGACGCTCGATCAGAACGGTGATGGTTTTGTCCATCTTGTCGCTGACAACACGGCCAGTCAGCGTACGGACAGTTTTTTCGGCTTCAGCCATGATCACTTACCTGCCTGCTGGTTGAGCACAGTTTTCACGCGAGCGATGTCACGCTTAACTTGCGAGAGCAGATGAGACTGCCCCAACTGGCCAGTTGCTTTCTGCATACGCAGATTGAACTGGTCGCGCAGCAGGCCGAGCAGTTGCTCGTTCAGCTGCTGTGCTGATTTTTCACGAAGTTCATTCGCTTTCATCACATCACCGTCCGTTTAACAAAGGAGGTGGCGAGCGGCAGCTTTGCAGCAGCCAGGGCGAAAGCCTCACGCGCCAGCTCTTCAGAAACACCCTCGATTTCATACAGGACTTTGCCTGGCTGAATCTGGGCAACCCAGTACTCCACGTTACCCTTACCTTTACCCATCCGAACTTCGAGTGGCTTCTTGGTGACAGGCTTGTCCGGGAATACACGGATCCAGATCTTGCCGCCACGTTTTACGTGACGGGTCAGAGCACGACGCGCTGACTCGATCTGACGAGCGGTGAGACGACCACGAGCAACAGACTTCAGCGCGAACTCGCCGAAGCTGACTTTGCTACCGCGCAATGCCAGGCCACGGTTGTGACCGGTCATCTGCTTGCGGAACTTCGTACGCTTTGGTTGCAACATTTGGCGTACCCCTTACTTAGCAGCTTTTTTACGAGGCGCTGGTGCTTGTGGCTTCAGCTCTTCTTGGCGACCACCAATTACTTCGCCTTTGAAGATCCAAACCTTTACACCGATCACACCGTAAGTGGTGTGAGCTTCGTAGTTGGCATAGTCGATGTCGGCACGCAGGGTGTGCAGTGGCACACGACCTTCGCGATACCATTCAGTACGTGCGATTTCAGCACCGCCGAGACGACCGCTCACTTGGATTTTGATGCCTTTGGCACCAATGCGCATTGCGTTCTGTACAGCGCGCTTCATAGCGCGACGGAACATTACACGACGCTCCAGCTGCTGAGCTACGCTCTGCGCAACCAGCATACCGTCGAGCTCCGGCTTGCGGATCTCTTCGATATTGATGTGCACAGGCACACCCATTTGCTTGGTCAGGTCCTGACGCAGCTTCTCAACATCTTCACCTTTCTTCCCGATAACGATACCTGGACGAGCAGTGTGGATGGTGATGCGTGCAGTCTGCGCCGGACGATGGATATCGATACGGCTTACGGACGCGCTTTTTAGTTTGTCTTGGAGATACTCACGCACCTTCAGATCAGCGAACAAGTAGTCCGCATAAGTCCGACCGTCTGCGTACCAGACGGAGGTGTGCTCCTTGACGATTCCCAGGCGAATGCCAATGGGATGTACTTTCTGACCCATCTCTTCGACTCCGTTACTTGTCAGCAACCTTGACAGTGATATGGCAAGACCGCTTGACGATGCGATCAGCACGGCCTTTGGCACGTGGCATGATGCGCTTCAGCGAACGCCCTTCGTTGACGAAAACGGTGCTGACCTTCAGGTCATCAACGTCTGCGCCTTCGTTATGCTCGGCGTTGGCTACGGCCGACTCCAGCACTTTCTTCATGATCTCGGCGGCTTTCTTACTGCTGAAAGCCAACAGGTTGAGCGCTTCGCCCACCTTCTTCCCGCGGATCTGGTCGGCGACCAAGCGGGCTTTCTGGGCGGAGATTCGAGCGCCCGACAACTTAGCGGCTACTTCCATTTCCTTACCCCTTAACGCTTGGCTTTCTTGTCAGCCACGTGCCCACGGTATGTGCGGGTACCGGCAAACTCGCCCAGTTTGTGGCCGACCATGTCTTCGTTAACGAGAACTGGGACGTGTTGGCGACCGTTGTGTACTGCGATGGTCAGACCGACCATTTGTGGCAGGATCATCGAACGGCGCGACCAGGTTTTAACTGGTTTGCGATCGTTCTTTTCCGCCGCCACTTCGATCTTCTTCAGTAGGTGAAGATCAATAAAAGGACCTTTTTTCAGAGAACGTGGCACTGTCGTATCCCTCTATTTACTTGCGACGACGGACGATCATTTTGTCGGTACGCTTATTACCACGAGTCTTCGCGCCCTTAGTCGGGAAGCCCCATGGCGATACCGGATGACGACCACCAGAGGTACGACCTTCACCACCACCATGTGGGTGGTCAACCGGGTTCATGGCAACACCACGAACGGTTGGGCGAACGCCACGCCAGCGCTTGGCACCAGCTTTACCCAACGAACGCAGGCTGTGCTCGGAGTTCGAGACTTCGCCCAGGGTCGCACGGCACTCAGCCAGTACTTTACGCATCTCACCAGAACGCAGACGCAGGGTCACGTAGACACCTTCACGAGCGATCAACTGAGCCGAAGCACCAGCGGAACGAGCGATCTGTGCGCCTTTACCTGGCTTCAATTCGATGCCGTGTACGGTGCTACCAACTGGAATGTTACGCAGTTGCAGAGCGTTGCCCGGCTTGATCGGCGCCAAGGCACCTGCGATCAGCTGGTCGCCAGCACTCACGCCTTTAGGGGCGATGATGTAGCGACGCTCGCCATCTGCGTACAGCAGCAGAGCGATGTGAGCAGTACGGTTTGGATCGTATTCGATACGCTCGACGGTGGCAGCGATGCCATCCTTGTCGTTGCGACGGAAGTCGACCAGACGATAATGCTGCTTATGACCACCACCGATGTGACGAGTGGTAATACGGCCATTGTTGTTACGACCACCAGACTTCGATTTTTTCTCGAGCAGCGGTGCGTGAGGAGCGCCTTTATGCAGCTCCTGGTTGACCACCTTGACCACAAAACGGCGGCCAGGGGAAGTCGGTTTGCATTTAACGATTGCCATGATGCACCCCTTCCTTACTCAGCACTGCTGCTGAAATCGAGATCTTGGCCTGGCTGAAGGGAGATAACTGCCTTCTTCCAGTCATTACGCTTGCCCAGACCGCGAGCAGTGCGCTTGCTCTTACCCAGAACGTTCAGGGTAGTAACGCGCTCTACTTTCACGCTGAACAGGCTTTCGACGGCCTTCTTGATTTCCAGCTTGGTTGCATCGGTAGCAACCTTGAAAACGAACTGGCCTTTCTTGTCTGCCAGAACCGTAGCCTTCTCGGAAACGTGCGGGCCAAGCAGAACTTTAAATACGCGTTCCTGGTTCATCCCAGCAGCTCCTCGAATTTCTTCACGGCCGACACGGTGATCAACACCTTGTCGTATGCGATCAGACTGACCGGATCGGAACCTTGCACGTCACGAACATCAACGTGTGGCAGGTTGCGAGCAGCCAGGTACAGGTTCTGATCAACAGCGTCAGACACGATCAGGACGTCAGTCAGGCCCATGCCATTCAGCTTGTTCAGCAGATCTTTGGTTTTCGGTGCTTCAACAGCGAAGTCCTGAACCACGACCAGACGATCAGTACGCACCAGCTCAGCAAGGATGGAACGCATTGCTGCGCGATACATCTTCTTGTTCAGCTTCTGGGAGTGATCCTGAGGACGAGCCGCAAAAGTGGTACCGCCGCCACGCCAGATTGGGCTACGGATAGTACCGGCACGAGCACGGCCAGTACCTTTCTGACGCCATGGGCGCTTACCGCCACCAGAAACGTCGGAACGGGTCTTTTGCTGCTTGCTACCTTGACGGCCGCCAGCCATGTAGGCCACGACTGCTTGGTGAACCAGCGTCTCGTTGAATTCGCCGCCAAATGTCAGTTCGGAAACTTCGATCGCTTGAGCGTCATTTACATTTAATTGCATGTCAGCTTCCCCTTAACCGCGAGCCTTGGCTGCTGGACGTACAACCAAGTTGCCGCCAGTAGCGCCAGGAACAGCGCCCTTGACCAACAACAGATTGCGTTCAGCGTCCACGCGCACTACTTCGAGGGACTGCACGGTCACGCGCTCAGCGCCCATATGACCGGACATTTTTTTGCCCTTGAATACACGACCAGGAGTCTGGCACTGGCCGATAGAGCCTGGAACGCGGTGGGATACGGAGTTACCGTGGGTGTTATCTTGCCCGCGGAAGTTCCAACGCTTGATCGTACCCTGGAAGCCTTTACCCTTGGACTGACCGGTTACATCAACCAGTTGACCAGCAGCGAAGATTTCAGCGTTGATCAGATCGCCGGCCTGGTACTCGCCTTCTTCAAGGCGGAATTCCATTACGGTACGACCAGCGGCAACGTTCGCCTTGGCGAAGTGGCCAGCTTGAGCAGCTGTTACACGCGAAGCACGACGCTCGCCGACAGTGACTTGCACTGCACGATAGCCATCGGTCTCTTCAGTTTTGAACTGGGTGACGCGATTCGGCTCGATCTCAATGACCGTGACCGGAATGGAGACACCTTCTTCGGTGAAAATACGGGTCATACCGCATTTACGACCGACTACACCAATAGTCATGTTGTAAACCTCATGAGTGTACGGGGCTTTCACCCGCTATGGCCGCCCATTTCAGAGCGTTACACGACCAAGACCGAGTCTTAGCCGAGGCTGATCTGCACTTCCACACCGGCCGCAAGATCAAGCTTCATAAGTGCATCAACGGTTTTATCCGTTGGCTGGACGATGTCCAGAACGCGCTTATGAGTACGGATCTCGTACTGGTCACGCGCGTCTTTGTTGACGTGCGGGGAGACCAGAACGGTGAACCGCTCTTTACGGGTAGGCAGTGGAATTGGACCACGCACTTGAGCACCAGTACGTTTCGCGGTTTCCACGATTTCCTGGGTGGATTGGTCGATCAGGCGATGGTCAAAAGCCTTCAACCTGATACGGATTTGCTGATTTTGCATTGGATTTCAGACTCCGGCTGCTATTCCCACCGAGCGCAATACGCCCGTTAAAAGGAGGCGCAATTCTATAGACGCCCCTGATAGGTGTCAACCCAATAAAAAAGCCCCCGCTAGGCGGGGGCTCTTCAACTCATCGAGCTGACTCTACAAGAGACTTACTCGATGACTTTGGCTACGACGCCAGCGCCGACGGTACGACCGCCTTCACGGATAGCGAAACGCAGACCGTCTTCCATCGCGATGGTCTTGA
>NZ_FODL01000020.1:0-62740 GCF_900110355.1 Pseudomonas sp. NFACC39-1
ATAGCCGACCTGTTTCTCCCGGTCGTATCCCTATCCCCGTGTGGGAGCCCATCCATCCTCGATGTGACCGAGGTACCGCTATCGCGAGCAGGCTCGCTCCCACAGGAGAAACGCGTCCGCACAAAACCAGGCCGGCTGTCAGGCCGCCTCGCGGAGGACGTTGATCTCGGCGCCCCGTTAACCACACTGGCCGAACGCAGGTATTGCGCAGTGGGTACCTCGGCATGGATGCCGAGGTAGCCGCGCTGGGCCATGGATGGCCCTTCGCGGCGGGCCCACGGAGCAATGCCGGAGTGAGGGCACACCGAGCCTAAGCGAGGTGCCGAGTGGTGGGGCAGAAGCGCTTTGGTTACTTTCGCCTGGGCCGGCTTCCGGCTTTTCGAAAGTGACCCGCTGTAAGAGCGGAACCATAAGTGGCCGTTACCGCAGAAACGGATATACACACTCACGGAGGCAGCCTGACAGCCAACCAGAATTTGTGGGAAGGGTCGGACAAAGCCCCTAATTCGAGCCGAATTTTCCGACGAGTTCCGGCGGTTGCCGGGTGGGAAGAACTCTGGCTAACCTTTTTCCCGTCGCTGCCAATTCAGCGTCCGGGCGTCGCGGCCCGAAAACTTGGTAATCCATTCCCCCTTTGGAGTACCGCAATGTGTAACAAACCTCCATCACCTTCAGAAACCAATAACGCTTCTCCCAACGCCAGCCTTAACTCCAAAAAGCTCGACGAAGCCGCCCAGCGCGCCCTCGACTATTACCTAGCCCCAAAGCCCGAAGCCAAAAAGAAACCACCCTCAAACCAGCTATTCACCGTCGTGGAAGGCATCGACACCGAATGCCTGCTCGCCAACCTCAGCGAAACCCTGGCCTCAGCCAACGCAACCGTCAGCGACCTGGCCTTCGAACTCGAAGGCTCGCGACGGCATGTTGCATTGGGAGTGCAACAACTGATCGAGCTGAGTGAGTTATTGGCCAATCGCGTGCTGGACGAGCAGGTCCCCGTGGCGAAGGGCTAGAAAAGCAGCCAAGGCGAACACAGAACCTGTGGCGAGGGAGCTTGCTCCCGCTGGGCTGCAGTAGGCGCTGCCGAAGGCTCGGGCCGCGTTCGGACGAGTTTTTGATCTTTCGCTTGAGACTCAAGCGTTTGGGGAAAGATCGCAGCCTCGTTGCACTCGACAGCTCCTACGGCAGCCCAGCGGGAGCAAGCTCCCTCGCCACGGGGCAGCGTGGGCTTGAAAGCCGGGGCTCAATCCAACCCCAACTTCTTCAAGCGATACCGCATCGACCGAAACGACAACTTCAACCGCTGCGCCGCCGCCGTGCGGTTCCAGCGGGTTTCCTCCAAAGCCTGGAGGATGAGTTTGCGTTCGACGTCCTCCAGATAGTCTTCCAGGTTATCGACCCGCATCAGGTCGGGGCTGCCGGCGTCGGTGGTGCTAGTGCCCTCGGCCAAACGCAGGTCATGGGCTTCGATCAACTGGTGCTCGCAAAGGGTGTAGGCGCGTTCGAGCATGTTTTCCAGTTCCCGAACATTGCCCGGGAAGCGGTAGTTTCGAAGGGCGTCCAGAGCTTGCGGATGGAGCTTGACCGCCGGGCTGCCGGTGTTGGCGGCCAGACGCTGGAGGGTGTGATTGGCGAGTGGTTCGATATCCTCGCGGCGTTCGCGCAGCGGCGGGACGCGCAGTTCGATGACGTTGAGTCGATAGTACAGGTCCTGGCGAAAGCGCCCGGCGCTGACTTCGGCGTCCAGGTCCTTGTGGGTGGCGCAAAGAATTCGTACATCAACCACTTCTTCCTGCTGTCCGCCAACGGCCCGCACGGCCTTTTCCTGGATGGCTCGCAGCAATTTGACTTGCATCGCCAGGGGCAGGTCGGCCACTTCGTCAAGGAACAAGGTCCCGCCGTGGGCGGCCTGGAACAGTCCGGGTTTGTCTTCGATGGCGCCGCTGAAGCTGCCTTTTCGATGGCCGAAAAACTCGCTTTCCATCAGCTCCGTGGGAATCGCCCCACAGTTGACCGGCACAAAACGCTGGGCGGAACGCGGGCCTTGCTCATGGATCAATCGGGCGACCAGCTCTTTGCCACAACCCGATTCCCCACTGATGTAGACCGGCGCCTGACTGCGAGCGAGTTTTTCGATCTGTTTGCGGACGTTGTGCATCGGCGGGGAGTCGCCCAGCAGACAGCGCTCGATGGACGCCGCCGGGATGGCGACCGACGGTAGGCGTAACGCGCTGGTGACCAGCTCGCGCAGCCGACCCAGGTCGACCGGTTTGGTCAGAAAGTCGAAGGCGCCGGCCTTGAGGGCGTCGATGGCGGTTTCCAGGCTCCCGTAGGCGGTGATCATTGCCACGGGCAGTTGCGGGTAGCGTTGCTGGATATGTTGCACCAATTCCAGGCCAGTGCCGTCGGGCAGGCGCATGTCGGTCAGGCACAGGTCAAAGGTGTCTTCAGCCAGCAGGGCTTGGGCCTGGGCAAGGTTCTCGGCGCTGCGGGTGTCGAGTTTCATCCGGCCCAGAGTAATGTCCAGGAGTTCGCGGATGTCCGGTTCGTCATCGACGATCAGGATTCGTTGCCGTGAGCGTGTAGTCAAATCTGTTTCCGTCCGTGAGCAAAAGTGATGCGAAAGCAGCCGCCGCCTTGGCGTGGTTTGAAGTCTAGGCGGGCCTGGTTGCTTTCGCACAGCTCACGGGACAGATAGAGCCCAAGGCCGGTGCCCTGGCTGCTGGTAGTGAAAAAGGGTTCGAACAAATGCGCTTGCTGGTCCGGCATCACGCCGGGGCCGTTGTCGATAATGTCCAGCGTGGACAGCTGGCTGTGGGGATCGATGAACAGCTTGAGCCAGACCTCGGCCTCTTCATGGGCCATCGCGCTGTGACGCCAGGCGTTGCGCAGCAGGTTGTCGAGCACCTGGGTCAACTGATCGGGGTCCATCAGCGTGATGTAGTCGCCCGGGTCGATGCTCAGGTGCAAGTGCTGATGCCCAGCCGCGTTTTCCCGAGCTTGTCGGACGAACTGGTCGAGCCAGATCCGTAGATCCAGGCGTTGCGGCGTGGTTTGCTGGCGACGAGACAGTTGCAGGACGTTTTCAATGACGCGGTTCATTCGTTGGGAGTGATCCTGGATGATCTGCGTCAGACGCCGATCTGCGTCGTTCAGTTCCTCGGACTCGCGCAGCAATTGCGCCGCATGGCTGATTGCCCCCAACGGATTGCGGATTTCATGGGCGATACCGGCGGTGAGGCGCCCCAGGGAGGCGAGTTTCAGCTGCTGGGCGTGCTGGGCCACTTGGGCCAAGTCTTCGAGGAAGACCAGGATCTGATGCTGATCGTGATGTCCCAGGGCAATGAAACTCGGTTGCAAGGTAAGGCCGGTGCCGTTAATCGTCAGGCTTTGCGGGCGCAGGCTGGGGTTGTTCAACCACAGTTGCAGGCGCTCCACCAGGGCGCCAGAGCAATCGTCGAGCCGCTGGCCGACCAGATCGTGCATGCCCAACAGATTCAACGCGCTTTCATTGGCCAATTGCACCCGGCGCTGGCGATCGAGCACCAGGATGCCGGTGCGCATGCGTTGCAGGATGAGTGCGTTGAGCGCCTCCAGGCCAACCACTTCGCTGGCCCGTTGTTCGGCCAGGATTTCACTGGCTTCCAGGCGTCGGGTCAGGCCTTGCACCAGCAGCGCGGCGGCAAAACACAAGGCTCCCAGGGTGCCGGCCTGCAGATAACTGCTGGGACGGCTCGAATCGCTGAGGTCGAGGAAGAAGCTTGATCCGACGATGCCCAGCGTGGCGACAGCGGCAATCAACAGGCCAATTCGGCCTCGCAACAGCGTATTGCCGATGGCCACCGAGACGATGAGCAGGTTACCGATGGCGCTGGGGGCGCCGCCGGCCGCGTAGAATAGCCACGACAACAACAGCACGTCGGTCAGAGCCAGGCCGAACAGCCGGGTTGGGCGGCGGGTATTTTCAAGAAATACCACCAGCAGGATATTCAGCACCAGGTACAACCAACTGCCGCTGCGCAGCAAATCGTTGTTGGCGAACTCCAGCAAGCGGTTGTCCATGTTGCTGGAGATCAGCAGCACCAAGGTGATGCCGATGCTTAGACGGTACAGGTGATAGAGACGCAGCAGGCGCTGCGCCTGTTTGACGCGAGGACTTGAGGCTTGCTCAGCGGTCACGAGTGCCCGGGCCTTGCTCGAGGTGAGCCTGGCTGCAATACCACTGTTGTTCGAGGGTCAGAGCCCTATCTCGCGGCAGGTGCACGCCGCAATGGGCGCAACGGACCATGGGCGGTGCGTCCTGTTCCCGAGGGGAATTCGGCGCGGCAGAGGTCCCCTTGAACTTGCGCCACAACCATATCGCGGCGGCAATCAGGGCGATCCAGAACAGTAAACGAAGCATGATGGGCGGCTTTTTGGCTAATGATCAGGCAGTTTAGCCAAGGACAGGAACGGCGCACAGCGCTATAAAATCCAGGCACAAAAAAGGGAGACCCGCGGGTCTCCCTTTTTACGGGTGCCTGGCCTCAGTCGAACAGACCAAAGGTCATGTAGCTGAACCAGGAGCGATCGCTGGATTCGTTCTCGGGCTCTTCTTCCTCGATCACGTCGCCATCGGCGTCCTTGGGCTTGAGCTCGTTGGGAATGGCTTCCTTGGCATCCTGGAACTGACGCTGCACGTCCTGGTTGGCGCGGGTTTCGCCCGGCGGCAGGGGAGGACGGGATTCGATCAGGCCCAGGGTCGCCTTGCTCAGCCACGAACGGTTGTCGGCTTCGGCAACACGCGGGGTGAACTGACCATCCTCCAGGGACGGGTGATCCGGGTAGTTCAGCTTGAGGGTTTCCAGGCTGGTGGCCGCCAGATCGTCCAGGTGCAGGCGCTGGTAAGCCTCGGTCATCACCGCCAGGCCGTCGCCCACCGATGGGGTTTCCTGGAAGTTTTCCACCACGTAGCGGCCACGGTTGGCAGCGGCGACGTAGGCCTGACGGGTCAGGTAGTAGTCAGCTACGTGGATTTCGTAGGCCGCCAGCAGGTTGCGCAGGTAGATCATGCGCTGCTTGGCGTCCGGCGAATAACGGCTGTTGGGGAAGCGGCTGGTCAGCTGGGCGAACTCGTTGTAGGAGTCGCGCGCGGCGCCCGGGTCCCGCTTGGTCATGTCCAGCGGCAGGAAGCGCGCCAGCAGGCCGACATCCTGGTCGAAGGAAGTCAGGCCCTTGAGGTAGTAAGCGTAATCGACGTTCGGGTGCTGCGGGTGCAGACGAATGAAGCGCTCGGCGGCAGATTTCGCAGCTTCCGGCTCGGCGTTCTTGTAGTTGGCGTAGATCAGCTCCAGCTGGGCCTGATCGGCATAGCGACCAAACGGATACCGCGACTCCAGGGCCTTGAGCTTGGCCGTGGCGCTGGTATAGCTGTTGTTGTCCAGGTCGGTCTGCGCCTGTTGGTACAGTTCGACTTCGCTCAGGTTTTCGTCTACGACTTCCTTCGACGAGCAAGCAGCAGTCAATGCGAGGATGGCGATCAGCAGCAGGTGTTTCACTTGCATGGCGGCTTGCGTCCCTATGACGGCCGCTGTCTTGGGCGGGGCCGTCCTGTTATGATGAGCGCCCCGTTGAGAAGCCTCGGGGCAAAAGACGCCGTATTTAACCACAAGCGCGCAGCCGAAACCAAAGGCTGTGCCGACGCCTAGTCCGAGCATGTCCGATAAAATAGAACTTCGCGCAGAGGTGCCGTCCGAATTGGGCGGCCAACGCCTCGATCAAGTCGCCGCACAACTCTTCGCCGAGCACTCGCGCTCGCGCCTTTCCGCCTGGATCAAGGACGGCCGCCTGACTGTGGATGGGGCGGTGATCCGCCCGCGCGACATCGTCCATGGCGGCGCTATCCTCGAACTGACTGCCGAACAGGAGGCCCAGGGAGAATGGGTCGCCCAGGACATTGCCCTGGACATCGTCTATGAAGACGACGACATCCTGGTGATCAACAAGCCTGCGGGCCTGGTGGTGCATCCGGCCGCCGGTCATGCCGATGGCACCCTGCTCAACGCCTTGCTGCACCACGTGCCGGACATCGTCAACGTGCCCCGTGCCGGTATCGTGCACCGCCTGGACAAGGACACCACCGGTCTGATGGTGGTGGCCAAGACCATTCAGGCGCAGACACAACTGGTCACACAGCTGCAAAGCCGCAGCGTCAGCCGCATTTATGAGTGCATCGTGATCGGTGTGGTCACCGCCGGTGGCAAGATCAACGCCCCCATTGGCCGTCACGGCCAGCAGCGCCAGCGTATGGCCGTGATGGAAGGCGGCAAGCAGGCGGTCAGCCACTATCGCGTGCTGGAGCGTTTCCGTTCCCACACGCACGTGCGGGTCAAGCTGGAAACCGGCCGTACCCACCAGATCCGCGTGCACATGGCCCACATCAACTTCCCGTTGGTGGGCGACCCGGCTTATGGCGGTCGCTTCCGCATTCCACCGGCTGCCAGCCAGACCATGGTCGAATCGCTGAAGAGTTTCCCGCGTCAGGCGCTGCATGCGCGTTTCCTGGAACTGGATCATCCGACTACCGGCAAGCGCATGAGCTGGGAATCGCCGCTGCCGGATGATTTTGTCTGGCTGCTGACGTTGCTCAAGCAAGACCGCGAGGCGTTCATCGGATGAGTGACTGGCTGATACCCGACTGGCCCGCGCCGGCCTGGGTAAAGGCCTGCGTCACCACCCGTACCGGCGGCGTCAGTCTGGCGCCGTTCGACAGCCTCAACCTGGGCGACCATGTGGGCGATGAGCCTGCGGCCGTCGCTGAGAACCGTCGTCGCCTCACTGATCGATTGGCCATCCGTCCGGCCTGGTTGCAGCAGGTCCACGGTATTACCGTGGTCGAGGCTGATCCGGCTCAGGTGGCCACCGCCGATGCCAGCTGGAGTGCCACACCGGGTATCGCCTGCACGGCGATGACGGCGGACTGCCTGCCGGTGCTGTTCTGCAACCGTGCCGGCACCCGCGTCGCAGCAGCCCATGCCGGTTGGCGCGGGCTGGCGAACGGCGTGCTGGAAGCTACGCTGGACAGTCTGGAAGTGCCCGCCGATGAAATCCTCGCCTGGCTCGGCCCGGCTATCGGTCCGCAAGCCTTCGAAGTCGGGCCCGAGGTGCGGGAAGCCTTCGTCGCGCAGTTGCCACAGGCGGCGCAAGCCTTCGTCCCGAGCCACAACACCGGCAAATTGCTGGCCGACATCTATGCCCTGGCTCGTCTGCGGCTGGCGGCGCGCGGTGTTACGGCGGTCTATGGGGGCGGCCAATGCACGGTGACCGACCCACGGTTCTTTTCCTACCGGCGCAACCCGCGTACCGGTCGCTTCGCCTCCCTGATCTGGCTCGAGCGCTAGACTTCTCTGATCTGTATCAATAGCGCACTGCTTGAATCTTCCAGAATCGTCCACATCTATAGCGGTATCTGGCAGGTTTCTTCATTCAGGATGTTTTTCAGGTCCGGCCTGCTCAAAAGGAAGGTGACCCATGCGTATTGACCGTTTAACCAGTAAGTTGCAATTGGCCCTGTCCGATGCCCAGTCGTTGGCCGTCGGCCTGGACCATCCCGGCATCGAGCCGGCGCATCTGATGCAAGCCATGCTCGAGCAGCAGGGCGGCTCCATCAAGCCACTGCTGATGCAGGTGGGCTTTGACGTGAGCAGCCTGCGTAAAGAGCTGGCCAAAGAACTCGACCAGCTACCCAAGATCCAGAATCCGACAGGGGACGTGAACATGTCCCAGGATCTGGCGCGACTGCTCAACCAGGCCGACCGCCTGGCCCAGCAAAAGGGTGATCAGTTCATCTCCAGTGAGCTGGTGCTGCTCGCCGCCATGGATGAGAACAGCAAGCTGGGCAAGCTGTTGCTCGGCCAGGGCGTGAGCAAGAAAGCCTTGGAGAATGCCATCAACAACCTGCGTGGCGGCGAAGCGGTCAACGACGCCAACCACGAGGAGTCCCGTCAGGCGCTGGACAAATACACTGTCGACCTGACCAAGCGTGCCGAGGAAGGCAAACTTGACCCGGTGATCGGCCGTGACGACGAAATCCGCCGCACAATCCAGGTGCTGCAACGCCGCACCAAGAACAACCCGGTGCTGATTGGTGAGCCTGGCGTGGGTAAAACCGCCATCGCCGAAGGCCTGGCCCAGCGCATCATCAATGGCGAAGTGCCGGATGGCCTCAAGGGCAAGCGACTGTTGTCCCTGGACATGGGTTCGCTGATCGCCGGTGCCAAGTACCGTGGCGAGTTCGAAGAGCGGCTCAAAGCCTTGCTCAATGAATTGTCCAAGCAGGAAGGGCAGATCATTCTGTTCATCGACGAATTGCACACCATGGTCGGCGCGGGCAAGGGCGAAGGTTCGATGGACGCCGGCAACATGCTCAAGCCTGCGCTGGCCCGTGGCGAGTTGCACTGCGTCGGCGCGACAACACTCAACGAGTACCGCCAATACATAGAGAAGGACGCGGCGCTTGAGCGGCGTTTCCAGAAAGTGCTGGTGGAGGAGCCGAGTGAAGAAGACACCATCGCCATCCTGCGCGGCCTTAAAGAACGCTATGAAGTTCACCACAAGGTGGCGATTACCGATGGCGCGATCATCGCGGCGGCCAAGCTCAGCCACCGCTACATCACGGATCGACAGTTGCCGGACAAGGCCATCGATCTGATCGACGAAGCCGCCAGCCGCATTCGCATGGAAATCGACTCCAAGCCGGAAGTGCTGGATCGGCTGGAGCGGCGCCTGATTCAACTCAAGGTCGAATCCCAGGCCTTGAAAAAAGAAAGCGACGAAGCGGCAAAGAAACGCCTGGAAAGGTTGCAGGAAGAGATCGTTCGCCATGAGCGCGAATATTCCGATCTCGAGGAAATCTGGAATTCGGAGAAGGCCGAAGTCCAGGGCTCGGCGCAGATCCAGCAAAAGATCGAACAGTCCCGTCAGGAACTGGAAGCGGCCCGCCGTAAAGGCGACCTCAACCGCATGGCCGAGCTGCAGTATGGGGTGATCCCGGATCTGGAGCGCAGCCTGCAAATGGTCGACCAGCACGGCAAGAGCGAAAACCAGTTGCTGCGCAGCAAGGTCACCGAAGAAGAAATTGCCGAAGTGGTGTCCAAGTGGACCGGCATTCCGGTGTCGAAGATGCTCGAAGGCGAGCGTGACAAACTGCTGAAGATGGAAAGCCTGCTGCACCAGCGCGTGATTGGTCAGGAAGAGGCGGTGGTGGCAGTGTCCAACGCCGTGCGCCGGTCTCGAGCCGGGCTGTCGGATCCTAACCGGCCGAGTGGCTCGTTCATGTTCCTCGGCCCGACCGGTGTCGGTAAAACCGAGCTGTGCAAGGCTCTGGCCGAGTTTCTCTTCGACACCGAAGAGGCCATGGTGCGTATCGACATGTCGGAGTTCATGGAGAAACATTCCGTGGCGCGGCTGATCGGCGCACCACCGGGCTATGTCGGCTACGAAGAGGGCGGTTACCTGACCGAGGCTGTGCGACGCAAGCCGTACTCGGTGATCCTGCTCGATGAAGTCGAGAAGGCCCACCCGGATGTGTTCAACATCCTGCTGCAAGTGCTGGAGGATGGTCGTCTGACCGACAGCCACGGACGCACGGTGGACTTTCGCAATACCGTGATCGTGATGACCTCCAACCTGGGCTCGGCGCAGATCCAGGAATTGGTCGGTGATCGCGAGGCGCAACGCGCCGCTGTGATGGACGCGATCTCCACCCACTTCCGGCCGGAGTTCATCAACCGGGTGGACGAAGTGGTGATCTTCGAGCCGCTGGCCCGTGATCAGATCGCTGGCATCACCGAGATCCAGCTTGGTCGCCTGCGCAGTCGTCTCACCGAGCGCGAGCTGAAGCTGCAATTGAGTGACGAGGCGCTGGATAAGCTGATCGCGGTAGGTTACGACCCGGTCTATGGCGCGCGGCCGCTGAAACGGGCGATCCAGCGCTGGATCGAGAACCCGCTGGCACAGTTGATCCTCTCTGGTCGCTTCATGCCAGGCGAAACCGTCACAGGCACCGTGGAGAACGACGAAATCGTTTTCAACTGAGGCGATTGTCTGGTCTTTTGTGGTGAGGGAGCTTGCTCCCGCTGGAGGGCGAAGCACTCCTCGTTTTTTGAGGGCTGTCACGCGACCCAGCGGGAGCAAGCTCCCTCGCCACGACCGTCGATCTTTTCCTGATTTATGGGTGTTTGCTTCCAAGCGCCATTTTTTTCATCAGGCCGTTGAACTCAAAGGAAAAGGCTTGTAAAGTGCGCCCCGCAGTACGTCACCCCCGAGGGCCACTTCTCTGTGAGAAGGAACCCAAAATAAGTTGCAAATCATTGTCTTGAAAGCAATTTAAGGGGTTGACAGAGGTTTTTAAGATTGTAGAATAGCGCGCCTCAGACACACGAACGCAGCGATGCGCTAGGGTAGAAGAGGTTGAAGCTGGCTTCAACGTAGCAGCTTAAAGTAGTAACTTGAAATATCAGTTCCGTGATAGCTCAGTCGGTAGAGCAAATGACTGTTAATCATTGGGTCCCAGGTTCGAGTCCTGGTCACGGAGCCATTTCAATCGGGGTATAGCGCAGTCCGGTAGCGCGCCTGCTTTGGGAGCAGGATGTCAGGAGTTCGAATCCCCTTACCCCGACCATTTTTGGGTCGTTAGCTCAGTTGGTAGAGCAGTTGGCTTTTAACCAATTGGTCGTAGGTTCGAATCCCACACGACCCACCATTTTTGAAACCAGTTCGCTGGAATCGAATCTTAAGATCAGAGGCCAAAAGCGCTGATCGAGGAAGGCGACTTGCGAAGGTCGCCTTTTTTTTACCGGGGTATAGCGCAGTCCGGTAGCGCGCCTGCTTTGGGAGCAGGATGTCAGGAGTTCGAATCCCCTTACCCCGACCATATTAAAAATCCTCGTATCGAAAGATACGGGGATTTTTTTTGCCTGCGAAAAAGTGACTTGGTTCAAGTCATCGTACAACTAGCCGATAACCCGCCGACAGGGGCACGGACGTCCGCCCTACTTCAGGCCAACAATAAAAAAGGCACCTCGTTATGTTTCTTCGTCAGCTGAATATCGCCCCTCGTGCCGCACTGGGTTTCGCCTTGATCGCCGTGCTGGTGGCGTTGCTCGGCGTGTTTGCGCTGGGGCAAATGTCGAGTATCCGCGACAGCGAAGTCGCGGTGGAGACCCGATGGCTCCCCAGCATTCGCGGCGGGGATGAGATCCGCGAGTGGATGCTGCGTATCCGCACTATTTCCCTGCGTATGGCCTTGGACCAGGATCCGAAAAACATCCCGGTGTACCGTGGGCAAATGGATACTCGTGATAAAGAACTGAGCGAAATGATCGCCAGCTACGAGAAGCTTGTCGTCACACCTGAAGGCAAGGCGTTGTATGACCAGTTCAAGCAAACTTTCGCCGCCTACCGTGCGGGCATCGCTCAGTCTTTCACCCTGGCAGAGCAGGGCCGTCGGGACGAGTTGATCAAGCTGTTGCTGGTAGACATGAAGACCGTAGTGGACGGTTCCGGTAAACAGCTCAACGACCTGGCGCTGCTGTTCTCCAAACAGGTGTCCATCGAAAGTCAGAAGTCCCAGGAGCACTACGCCACCTCCCGGATGATCGTCAGCCTGTTCATTGTGCTCGCTGCCCTGGCTACGGTTGTACTGGCGATGCTGCTCACCCGCAGTATCGTCAAACCCTTGGGCGAAGCGTTGAATGCCGCTGAAAACGTGGCCCGGGGCGATTTGACCCGGCCGATCGAAGCCCATGGCAACGACGAGGTGAGCCGCTTGCTCAAGGCGCTGGCGACCATGCAACAGAACCTGCGCGAGACGTTGCAAGGTATCAGCGCCTCGGCCACTCAACTGGCAACCGCCGCCGATGAGCTGAACGCGGTCACCCTTGATAGTAGCCAGAGCCTGCAACAGCAGAACAACGAAATCGAACAGGCCGCCACTGCCGTCACTGAGATGACCACTGCCGTGGAAGAAGTTGCACGTAACGCGGTTTCCACGTCCGATGCCACGCGCCAGTCCAGTGAATCGGCGACCCTTGGCCAAGAGCGGGTCAGCGACACCGTTGACGCCATCGGTGCGCTCGCCAGCGACGTGCAGGTCACCGGCGGCCTGGTGCAATCCCTGGCCAACCAATCGCAGGACATTGGCAAGGTACTGGATGTGATCCGGGCCATCGCCGAGCAGACCAACCTGCTGGCCCTCAATGCCGCCATCGAGGCAGCCAGGGCAGGCGAAAGCGGTCGCGGCTTTGCGGTGGTGGCGGACGAGGTGCGAGCGCTGGCTTATCGCACGCAGCAATCGACCCAGGAAATCGAACAGATGGTCCAAGGCATGCGCAGCGGTGCTACCCAGGCACTGGATTCCATGCAGGCCAGTTCCAGTCGGGCCGCCAATACCCTGGCGATGGCGGAGCGGGCGGGCGAGGCGCTACAAACCATCACGACGTCGGTCAATGAAATCCACGAACGCAATCTGGTAATCGCCAGCGCCGCCGAAGAACAGGCACAAGTGGCTCGCGAGGTGGATCGCAACCTGGTGAACATTCGTGATTTGTCCGTGCGCTCGGCCACCGGTGCGGACCAGACCAGCGCGTCCAGCCATGCGTTGTCGCAACTGGCTAATGCGTTGCGCGCCATGGTTCAGCGGTTTCAGGTTTGATTGGGGACGCGGCCTGGAGTAAGGATTTCAACTCAAGCGCGTGATTGCCTGGGCGGCAGTCATCGCGAGCAGGCTCGCTCCCACAGTTGATTGTGGTCACCCTGTGGGAGCGAGCCTGCTCGCGATGGCGGTGTTGCTGATCGAGCGAAGTCGCTAGCGGTCGCTCCCGGTTATCTTCAGTGCAACTTCAGCCTGGGCTCAGTCCCGCGCCCGATCTTGCTGCCCAGCATCAACATCGCCGTACGGAACATGCCGTACAGCGCCACCTGATGCATGCGGTAGAGCGATACATAGAACATCCGCGCCAGCCAGCCTTCGAGCATCACGCTGCCGGTGAGGTTGCCCATCAGGTTGCCCACCGCCGAGAAACGCGACAGCGAGATCAGCGAGCCGTAGTCGGTGTATTTGTATTCGGGCAGCGCCTTGCCTTCGATCTTCAGCTTGAGGGACTTGGCCAGCAGCGAGGCCTGCTGGTGGGCGGCCTGGGCGCGGGGTGGGACGTTGCGGTCGGTGCCCGGTTGCGGGCAGGCGGCGCAGTCGCCGAAGGCAAAGATGTTCTCGTCACGGGTGGTTTGCAGTGTCGGCAGTACTTGTAGCTGGTTGATCCGGTTGGTCTCCAGCCCGTCGATTTCCTTGAGGAAGTCCGGGGCGCGAATCCCGGCGGCCCAGACTTTCAGGCTCGCGTTGATGACCTTGCCATCGACGGTGATCAGGCTGTCGGCTGTCACCTGGCCAACAGCGGCGTTGGTCATGACATTGACCCCAAGTTTCTCCAGGGTCTTGTGCACAGGTCCGCCGATGCGTTCTGGCAAGGCCGGCAGGACCCGCGGTCCGGCTTCGATCAGGGTGATGTGCATGTTCTCCGGTTTGATCCGGTCCAAGCCATAGGCAGCCAGCTCATGGGCGGCGTTGTGCAGCTCGGCCGCCAGCTCAACCCCCGTCGCACCGGCGCCGACGATGGCGACGCTGATGCGTTCGACCACGTCGGTTTGCCCGGCATGGGCGCGCAGGTAATGGTTGAGCAATTGCTGATGGAAACGCTCGGCCTGTTTGCGCGTGTCGAGGAACAGGCAATGTTGCGCCGCGCCTTCGGTGCCGAAGTCATTGGTGGTGCTGCCGACGGCGATCACCAGAGTGTCGTAACCCAGTTCACGGGCCGGCAATAGTTCCAGGCCCGCCTCGTCATAGGTGGCGGCTAACTGGATGCTCTTGCGCTCCCGATCCAGACCGCTCATGCGCCCCAGCTGGAAACCGAAATGGTTCCATTTTGCCTGGGCGACGTAGTTGAGTTCGTCTTCGGAGGAGTTCAGGGAACCGGCAGCCACTTCATGCAACAGCGGTTTCCAGATATGGGTCAGGTTCGCGTCGACCAGCATCACACTGGCCGTGCCGCGCTTGCCCAGAGTCTTACCCAGACGGGTAGCCAACTCCAGACCGCCGGCGCCGCCGCCAACGATGACAATACGATGAGTCATGGGGATATCTCGCAAGGCTAAAGGAAATCGGTGCCGTTACCCGCGCGAGTGCCACGCAACTCATAGCGTCAGGTAACTGATCAGTCGGCTCAACAGGCCCAGGCCGATGGTGATGGCCAGTACCACCACCAGGAGCATCCACGGCCGGAAAGGCCGGCGCTCGACTCGGTGTTGGGACAGTTGCAGGTACTCTTCGACATGCTTCTGGTCTTCCGGGTTCAGGCGGCTGGTCATAAAGGCCTCGGCAGGTAGACGTTTCGAAAGGTATAGACGCTACAGCGTCTGGCTATCCGGCATTGAAAGCAGCGTAGCCGCTCGCCGGAACAGGTTCGACACTCAAGCTGTCGTCCAGGCGAATGATTCCACTTTTTAACACCCGTGCGGTGATTCCGCCATGGCCGCGCACGGCCTGGAACGTCCCTTCGCCGAGGTTGCGTTCCAGCCGCGCGCACGGCTGGCACCAGCCGGTGGTTTCGAAGATGGCCTGGCCGATGCGAAAGCGCCGGCCCTTGAGGCTGAACAGATTGATACCGCTGACCACCAGGTTGCGGCGCAGCTCTTGCGGCAACACCGGCTGATCCACCGGGCGGCCCATCAGCGAACCGATCACGGCCAGGTGTTCCCACTGAATCAAGGTGACTTGCCGGGCATTGCGCACGCCGGGACGGGCATGGTCGCCCGTCAGGCCGGCTTCCAGGCGTGCCTCCACGGCGTCCAGTGCAATCATGGGCGCATGGCCCTGGGGTCGCACGCCTATCCAGCGTACGCGGCCTTGCTGGGGCACAGCGGCAATCAGTTCCTGCAGTGGGCTCACAGGCTGATCCCGACATCGAACACGATGCTGCGCCCCAGATTGCTGCGCAGGAAATCCGGCGCGTCGGGATGGGCGAACAGTACCCGGGCAAACGTCGGCCCCACCAGCGACAGCGAGCGCCAACCCTGGCGCAGGTATTCGGTCGGCGGCGGGAAATGGCTATTGAGATCCAGCACTTCACGCTTGAGGCTGGCGAAGGCGATGATGTCCAACTCCCCCAGGTCCATGCCGCGTTCGGTGTAGTTGTGGGCTTTCTTGCGCAGGGTCGGGGCCAGGCGCAGCAGGAACTCATTGGCCGGGATGCGTCGGGGCTTGGCTTCGCGGCGCACCAGTTGGCTCAGGGAGAAAGCGCTACGACGGCGTTGCAGCTCGTCGCGCCATTCGTCATTGAGGCGACGGCCTTCGTCGAGGACAAAAAACACTTCGAAGTTGGCATCGCGAAACAATACGTCCGGCGGCTCTCCGGCAGGGGCGAACTCGTCGGCGCGATAGGGTACGTTCAGCCCTTGCAGCAGACGCTGGCAGACCCAACGCTCACGCTCCCATTTGCGGGCATTGGACAGAAAGGCGTTGGCTTGCTCGGCCGCGATGGTCAGCAGGCGTAAATAATCGGAATCATCCATGAGCCCAAGCTTAGCGTTCAATTGCGACAAGCTGGAAGCGTTGCATTGATTTATGGCCGGTTCGGGGTGGGGTGTAGACTGCCGGCTTGAATCCTGAGGTGATCATGGAGTCTTTGATGCAAGGACAAGCCAGAGGAGTAGCGCCATGATCGGAGCCGAACTGCTGTCTGCGCAGACGCTGACGGTCGGCTGGCTGATTTATCTGCCGGTGCTGGCCTGGGCCGTAGTGCGGGCGCCCTGGGTGGAGCTGTTCACCGACAGCCGTCGCCAGCACTTGCTGTTCGGCACGGTCCTGGCCCTGTTCATGTTGTGGCTGGTGCGACGGGATTTCGATACCGGCGTCTCGTATCACTTCATCGGCATGACCGCCGTGACACTGCTGCTGGATTGGCCGCTGGCGATTCTCGGCGGCCTTTGCGCCCAGCTTGCCCTGGTGCTGCTGGGGCGCCAGGACATGGCGGCGGTGGGTATCAACGGTGCGTTGCTGATTTTGCTGCCGGTGCTGGTCACCGAGTGCTGCGCGATCCTGGTGGAACGCGCCCAACCGCGCAATCTGTTCGTGTACATCTTCTGTTCGGGATTTCTCGCCGCCGCGCTTTCGGCGTTGTTGTGCCTGCTGGTGGGGCTTGGCCTGCTGTGGTACGACGGGGTGTTCGCCATGCCTTACTGGCTGGAAGATTTCATCGGCTACCTCTGGCTGATCATCTTTCCCGAGGCGTTTATCAACGGCATGGTGGTCAGTGCGTTGGTGGTGTTCAGCCCCGAATGGCTGGAGACCTTTAACCGTACGCGCTATCTGTCGGCCCCCTGGAAGGATGACGACAAGCCTTGATTCACATCAAGGCTGAGCAGCCGGACGCGCTTCATGCTCTGGAAAAATTCCAGGGAGCACAACCATGAGTGTTTATGAGTGGGCAAGACAAGAGATCAGGCGCAGCCAGGACGCGGCAGTGGAAATCGGCTTCGACCCGGGCCTTAGCCTGCGGGCCTTGCTCAGTGCGATCGTGCAGCAGAGCAAGGCGGTGCGCAGCGTGGAAGACCTGGCCGATGAGCTGAGTTTCCTGGCGGAGAACCTCGACGATGAACAGGACTACGGTTTCATGCGGCCTTAATGGCGAGGCTCGAACTCTTCGCTGAACAGGTCGTCCTCGGCATCGGGGCTGACCGGGATCTTGTGTTCTTCCGACGCCCAGGCGCCCAGGTCGATCAGTTTGCAGCGGTCGGAACAGAAGGGCCGGAAGGTGTTTTCCGGACTCCATTCCACAGGGGCGCCACAGGTTGGGCAATCAACGGTTGGGGTTTGGCTCATGACTGGCCTCCACGCAAAGTAAGGTAAAAGTGATGCAGGCGCTCGACCTCGCTGTGCAGCCAGGCGAGGTCGCGGTCATTGACCACCACGTCGTCGGCATGGCTCAAGCGATCCTGACGGCTGGACTGGGCCTTGAGGATCGCCTGGACCTGTTGCTCGCTGGTCTTGTCGCGCTGCAAGGTGCGTTCGATCTGTAGTTGTTCCGGCACATCGATCACCAGGATCCGCTGGGTCATGGCGTACTGGCCGGACTCGATCAACAGCGGCGACACCAGAATCGCGTAGGGTGATTGTGCCTGGGCCAGATGATGAGCGATTTCCTCGGCGATCAACGGATGCAGCAGCGCCTCGAGCCAGCGGCGTTGCTCGGCATTTTCGAAAATCAGTTGGCGCAGGGGCGCTCGGTTCAGTGTGCCGTCGGCCTGCAATACGCCGGGGCCAAAATGTTCGGCGATTTTAGCCAAGGCCGGGCGTCCGGGTTCGACCACCCAGCGCGCCGCGTGATCGGCGTCGACGACGTGCACGCCCAGGTCGATAAAGTGCTGCGCCGCCGCGCTTTTGCCGCTGCCGATACCGCCAGTCAGGCCGAGAATCCAGGGTTTTTCTGCGGGGCTATTCATTGAAATCGACATTAGGAACCGACAGACTGCCAATAGAAGTCGGTTATTTGACCACCCCAGAGCAAGGCAATCCAGCCGGCAATGGCCAGATAGGGCCCGAAGGGGATTTGCGTCGATGTCGGTGCATCACGCAGGCGCAGCACAATGACCCCGATAACGGCGCCCACCAGCGATGACAACAGCAACGTCAGGGGCAGGATCTGCCAGCCGCCCCAGGCGCCCAGCATCGCCAGCAGCTTGAAATCCCCGTAGCCCATGCCTTCCTTGCCAGTGATCAGTTTGAACACCCAGAACACCGACCACAGCGCCAGATAGCCGGCCACGGCGCCCCACATCGCCTGATTCAAGGGGACGAACAACCCGAAGCTGTTGACGATCAAGCCCAGCCACAACAACGGCAGCACCAGGGTATCGGGCAACAACTGGTGCTCGGCATCGATCAGGCTCATGCCCAGCAGGCCCCAGGTCAGCACCATCACCATTGCGGCCTGCCAGCCAAAGCCGAAATACCAGGCGACGAACGCCGACAGGATGCCGCAGGCCAACTCGGTCAGGGGATAACGCCGGCCGATGGGCGCGGCACAACTGGAGCAACGACCGCGCAATGCCAGGTAACTCAATAGCGGAATGTTTTCCCAGGCCCGGATGCGGTGGCCGCAGTGCGGGCACTGGGAGTGCGGCAGCATCAGGTTGTAGACCGGGCCGGGGGCTTCGGCGGGCAGGCCCAGCAAGTCATGGGCTTGCAGCCGCCATTCGCGCGAGAGCATCTTGGGCAGGCGCCACACCAGGACGTTGAGGAAACTGCCGATGATCAGTCCGAGCAATAACGCGGCGAGCACAAAGGCCAGGGGATACAGTGCGAAAAACTCAGTCAGGGGCATGTCAGATCGCAGAGCCGAGTTGAAAGATGGGCAGGTACATGGCAACCACCAGGCCGCCGACGACCACCCCCAGGACCACCATGATGAACGGTTCCATCAGGCTGGTGAGATTGTCCACCAGATTGTCCACCTCGGCTTCATAAAAGCTCGCCACTTTGTCGAGCATGTCGTCCAGCGCGCCGGACTCCTCGCCGATGGCGGTCATCTGGATCGCCATGTTCGGGAATATGCCTGAAGCACGCATGGAAAAATTCAACTGCATGCCGGTCGAGACATCCTGCCGGATGCGTTGTACCGCACGTTTGAACACCACGTTGCCGGTGGCGCCTGATACCGAGTCCAGGGCTTCCACCAGCGGCACGCCGGCCGCGAATGTCGTGGACAGGGTCCGGGCGTAGCGGGCCACGGCGGATTTGTACATCAGGGTGCCAATCAGCGGCAGTTTGAGCAGCCATTTATCGCGCCAGTCACGCAAGCCCTGGGAGCGCTTGAGTGCATGTTTGACACCGAAGAACGCCGCCACCGCGCCGCCCAGCAGCATCCACCACCACTGCTGCATGAACTCCGACAGGCCGATGACCATCACCGTGAAGGCCGGCAGTTGGGCGCCGAACCCGGAGAATACCGATTCAAACTGCGGCACCACCTTGACCAGCAGAATCCCCGTGACGACGGCGGCGACGAGCACCACGGCGGCCGGGTAGGTCATGGCCTTCTTGATCTTGGCCTTGAGGGCTTCGCTTTTTTCCTTGTAGGTCGCGACGCGCTCCAGCAGCGTATCCAGGGCGCCGGCCTGTTCACCGGCGTCCACCAGGTTGCAGTACAGTTCGTCGAAGTATTGCGGGCTCTTGCGCAACGACGCGGCGAAGCTGTTGCCGGCGGCGACTTCCTGTTTCACCTCGTCCACCAGCTTGCGCATGTTGGCGTTGTCGAAGCCTTCGCCAATGATGTCGAACGCCTGCAACAAGGGCACGCCGGCCTTGAGCATGGTCGCCATCTGACGAGTGAACAGGGCGATATCCAATGGCTTGATACGCTTGCCCTTGCTGAATATCGACGTGGACTTCTTGCGTACCTTGCCTGGGTTGATGCCTTGGTTGCGCAACTGGGCCTTGACCAGGGCCGGGCTCTGACCGGTCAGCTCCCCAGTCATTTTTGCGCCCTTGCGGTCTTTGCCTTCCCACGTGTAAACGTCGGTTTTTATTGCCTTGACCGCCATGTTCAATCCTTGGTGACCCGGTTGATTTCTTCGAGGCTGGTGATGCCTTGCATCACTTTGAGCAGTCCCGAGGCGCGCAGGTCATTAAAACCGTCCTTACGCATTTGCAGGTCGATTTCCAACGAGTTGCCCTCGGCCATGATCAGCCGTTGCAGCTCGGGCGTATTCTTGACCACTTCGTAAACCCCCACGCGCCCCTTGTAGCCGTTGTTGCACTGTTCGCAACCGACCGGCTCATAGATCGTGAACGAGCCGATGCGTTCCCGGGGGAAGCCTTCCTTGAGCAGGGTTTCCTCGGGAATCTCGATGGCCCTTTTGCACTGCGGGCACAGCTTGCGCGCCAGTCGCTGGGCAATGATCAGGTGTACCGCGGTGGCGATGTTGAAGCCGGGAATGCCCATGTTGTGAAGACGGATCAGGGTTTCGGCGGCGCTGTTGGTGTGCAGGGTGGAAAGCACCAGGTGTCCGGTCTGCGCGGCCTTGATGGCAATTTCGGCGGTCTCCAGGTCGCGGATCTCGCCTACCATGATCACGTCCGGGTCCTGGCGCAGAAACGAACGCAGGGCCTGGGCGAAATCCAGACCCTGGCGTGGATTCACGTTGACCTGGTTGATGCCTTCCATGTTGATTTCCACCGGATCCTCAGCGGTAGAAATATTGATGTCCACGGTGTTGAGTATATTCAGCCCGGTATAGAGCGACACGGTTTTGCCAGAGCCGGTGGGGCCGGTGACCAGAATCAACCCTTGTGGTTGTTTGAGAGCGGCCATGTACAACTCTTTCTGATCCGGCTCGTAGCCCAGGGCATCGATGCCCATCTGCGCACTGGAGGGGTCGAGGATCCGGATCACCACTTTTTCACCCCAGAGCGTCGGCAGGGTGTTGACCCGGAAGTCGATGGACTTGTTTTTCGACAGGCGCATTTTCAGACGCCCGTCCTGGGGTTTGCGCCGCTCGGAAATATCGAGGCTGGCCATGACCTTCAGGCGCGCGGCGATGCGGGTGCCCAGCTGGATCGGCGGGCGGGCCACTTCCCGCAGCATGCCGTCGGTACGCACCCGCACCCGGTAGATTTTTTCATAGGGCTCAAAGTGCAGGTCAGAGGAGCCGCCTTTGATCGCGTCCAGCAGCATCTTGTTGACGAACCGCACCACCGGCGCGTCGTCGGTGTCCTGGCCGGCGATGGAGTCCTGCTTGTGATCATCGATCGACTCGATGTCCAGGCCGTCGAGGTCGACATCGCCCATGCCTTCCAGGCCGGTGCTGGAAGACTCGAAAAACTTTTCGATAGCGTCGCTGAGCTTGTCGTCCTCCACCAGGATGGCTTCGGTGGTCAGGCCGGTGCTGAACTGAATGTCATTGATGGCCTGGTGGTTGGTGGGGTCGGAGATGCCCACGAACAGTTTGTTACCACGTCGCCACAGCGGCAGGGCGTGATGCTGGCGCACCAGTTTTTCGCTGACAAGGCCGGTGGGTTGGGTTTCCTTGTCCAGGCTGTTGAGGTCCAGCAGGGCCACGCCGAAATGCTCCGAGGCGATTTCCGCCACCTGGCGACTCTGGACCAGTTTGTTCTGCACCAGGTAACTGACCAGGGGCATGCGACTGCTTTGGGCCTGTTGGTACGCCTGCTGCGCACTTTGCTCGGTGATCAGTTCGGCCAGTACCAATTGCTTGGCCAGACCGCTTAAGGCGATGTCATTCATGGGAATCCCGAACGCGGACAGTTCATGACTTATAGCCTAGTCAAGCATCCAGACCAAACCAGCGGGGCGGGGTGACAAAAAATGTCAGATAGTGCGGTTGTTGGGTAGGACCTAGCGGCGCTTCGGGTCGAAGTCCCTTGCCAGCGGGCGCGACAGGGTTGGCACAGGCCGTGCAAAGGTCCCTTCAGGTCATGAGACTCCACCTCATGCTATGGAGATATCTATGAATAAGCAGAAGGGTTTTACGCTGATCGAGTTGCTGATCGTTGTGGCGATCATCGGCATTCTGGCGACGTTTGCGTTGCCGCAGTATTCCAAGTATCAGGCACGGGCGAAAGCGACGGCGGGGCTGGCGGAAGTCTCCGCGTTGAAGGTGCCGTTCGAGGACGTCATGAACCAGGGAACCAACCCGACGTTAGCCAACATCGGCGGAACATCGCCCACCAGCAACTGCACCCTGACCGCTTCAGGTACTGCAGCGGACGGAACCGGAACCATTGCCTGCACCTTGTTGAATGCGCCAGCTCCGGTTCTCGGCAAGGCAATCACCCTCTCCCGTTCAGCGGCCGGTGTTTGGACCTGCGGTTCGACGGCCGTCCAGGAATTCTTGCCCGCCGGTTGCACGGGGGCAGCGGCACCCTGATTTCGGGCCTGGCTGAGCCTGTGGCGAGGGGGCTTTCCCCTCGTCACGGAAAATCTTAACAATTCATAAACTTAGCGAGAGCCGAAAACCCGCAACTTGCATGTCCAAAATCAGCAGGCCATGCATTTTGCATGATTGTGAAAATTGCCGTTTCGCTTAACTGATTGATTTAAAACGAATTAATTGCTGATGCAAAACTGGCACAACCTTCGCACTACTCCTGTTAACCCTGCCGGGAAACACCGCCGGCAGTTTTTGAGAAAAACAGGAGTTACTCGTATGAAGAAGTTCGCTATCACTGCCGCAGCTGCCACCGCCCTGACTCTGACCATGGCTAGCGCTTTCGCCGAGACCACTCAAGCAACTCAGGCTCCGATGATGCTGGCTGCTGGTGAAGTGACAGAGGTTAAGGAAGACGTTTCTGATACCTGGATCACTACCAAGGTCAAAGCTGACCTGGCTACCGAAGCTGGCATGCCTGCTACCGACATCAAGGTCGAAACCAACAAAGGTGTTGTTTCACTGTCCTCGACTACAGTGCTGACCGACGCGCAAAAAGAGCGTGCCGTGATGATCACCAAGAACATCAAAGGCGTCAAAGATGTTTCGGCTGACGGCCTGAAATCCGAGTAAGACTCAAGACTTCTCGCCTGGACCGGGAGAAGGCACGGCAAGCGGGCTGAGACATACGTTTGCCGTTGCTTTGGAGTTCATGCGAAAGGCCACACGGACGTGGCCATTACAGGCCCCCGGCATTCGTGCCGGGGGCCTGTTCTATTGCGGGGCGGAAAAGTATTCAGGGATCAGCCTGGGAAATCGAGTGGCCCTTTTCGCGAGCAAGCCTGCTCCCACAATGGATCACATTCTTCCTGACGAAACTCGGTCCACTGTGGGAGCGGGCTTGCTCGCGAAGGCGGCGGCACGTTAACCCACATGCCTGCCGATTGTGCAGTGGCCCGCTCAGCGCCCCCGCTTGCTGGTGATCTGCACCAACCGGTTACCTTTGAAGCGCAAATACTGGTACATGCCATTGTTGGGGCCGTAGGTCCATTCTTCCACCGGGTATTCTTCCCGGCGATTGACACTGCGCTCGTAGCCCAGGTCATCCCGCGCCGTGGGTTGCCCGCATTTTTGCAGCACTTCGCTGGAGCGATCACCGACGCTGATCAACTGGCTGCCACAACGCAATGTATCGGCCGCCGACACGTGGCCGCTGGCGAGCAGCAAGATCAGGCTAAGCTCGTGCAGACGTTTCATCTTATTCGGCATCCAGATGCATAGGGGTGATCACGCGCCCGTCACTTTCGGCCTGACCGAGGCTGGCGTCGATGAAATACACACGGTCATCGGCCAATTGCCCTTTGTCCACCAGGAAGTCCTTGATGCTGCTGGCACGCTCCTGTCCCAGCTGGCGCAACAGCACTTCGTTGCCACTCCAGAACGTGATCACGCCTTCGCGCAGTTTTTCCGTGCGTGCCTTTTTATCCAGTTGCGTCCATTCCACCGGTGGCTGGGTCTTGAGACGGGTGCGATAGATGCCTTCGAGCAGCGGTGCCTTTTCATCCTCGGGCACCTCCAGCAGCGAGGCTTTGGCAGGGACTTTGTCGCCTCTGCGCTGCAGCATCTTGTAGTAGTTGTACTGGTATTCACGTTCCAGACGCTGGGCGGCGAGCAGCGGGCCGTCGCTGCTTTGGGCGGCGGTGCCTTCGATCTCCAGGCGCAACTCCGGACGTTTACCGAGGGCTTCGGACAACTTGAGCAGCGTGCCTTCGTTGTCCGGGTTCAGTTCGCTTGAGCCCGGGGCGAATGACACGCTGCCCAAATCTTGCGAGGCCCCCCCGGCCACCAGTCCACCGATGAGTTTGAATGGCGCCTGGGCCGCGCGTACCACCAGGTTGCGCAGGGTTTGCCAGACAATTGGCATCACGCTGAATTGCGGGTCATTGAGGTCGCCGGAAACCGGCAGCTCGATGGAAATCCTGCCTTCGGAATCCTTCAGCAGCGCGACGGCCAGCTTGAGCGGCAGGCTCACGGCGTCCGGGCTGTCGACCTTTTCCCCCAGCTGCAGTTGCTCGACTACCACTTTGTTGTCGGCCTGCAACTGGCCTTTGGTGATCCGGTAATGCAGGTCGAGGTTGAGTCGGCCCTTGCGGATGCGATAGCCGGCGAATTTGCCGGAATAGGGCGTCAGGGTCGTCAGCTCGACCCGTTTGAAACTGGTGGCGATGTCGAGGCTGGCCATCGGGTCGAAGGGATTGACCGCGCCCTTGATGGTGACAGGCGCGTAGCGGTCGACCTTGCCATTGATGTCCACGCTGGCCGGCTTGGCCTGGCGGCTGTCGATGGTGCCGATCTGGCCGTTGAGCTGTTGGATGGCCGTGGCGAAGTTCGGTGTCAGGCTGAAGTCGGCGAAGTTGGCTGAACCGTCATTGATGGCAATGCCGCCGACGTGGATGCCCAGCGGTTTGTCCTGGGAGGCCGGTTTTGCCGGGCTGTTGTTCGTACCGCTGTCGGCCGGTTGCGGGATCAGCAGGTCATCGACGTTGGTGGTGCGGTCTCGGTTGATCATGAATCGCGCGTAAGGCTGGTACAGGTTGACCTTGTCGATCGACAGGCTATCGCCGTGCTGATAGTTGAGCCCTTCGAGCACCAACTGTTTCCATTTGATGAAGTCCCGGGTCCTGAGGGTATCGAGGGTGTGCAGTTGATCGACCTGGGCGCGACCGGTGACGGCGAATGCCAGCGGCTCGGTGCTCTTGAGGTCCACCGCCAGATCGCTGCCGAGCATCCCGGAGCGCAGTTCCAGGCGAATGAACGGGTTGATGTACGCCTGGGCGACGCGTAGGTCGATGTCCTGGGTCTTGACCTTGAGCCGGGCGGTGACCGGGTTCAGGTTGACCTCGCCGTCAGCCAGGATCTTGCCCTGTTTGCCTATCCCGGTATCCAGCTTGAGGGTAAAGGGTGAACCGTTGAGGGTGTCGTAGTTCTGCAGGTCGAGGTTCAGCGGGCCCAGGTCCAGGGCCACGGCAGGTTGCGCCTGACGATCGGCCAGATGCACCTGGTAATTGCGCAGTTGCACGTCCTTCAACAGCACCTGCCAGGGCTTGCTCGGTGCTTGGGGTTCAGGCTCGGGCGAATCGGCGGCTGCTGGGGCCGATGCCGGTTCGACCTTGACCTGCGGTTTAGCCGGCTGACTGGCGAAGAGTTTTTGCCAGTCCAGTTGCCCATCCGCCTCGCGCGCGGCCCAGGTTTCCAGCTTCTGGCTGCGGATCTTGCCGACGATGACGTGTTGCTTGGCCAGGTCGACGGTTGTTTCACTCACATCCAGGCGTTCGAGCTTCGCCAATGGGCGGCCATCCGGCGCCTTGATGGAGAAGGGGGCCACGCTGACGGCCACGTTGTTGAGCAGCAGTTCGGTGCCCTTGGCCAGGTTGAGCTTGTAGTCGGTACTCAGGTTCAGCACGCCGTTTTCCAGCACCAGCGGTACCGCGTCGCGTACGTAGGGCCACCAGACTTTCATCTGGCCGTCGGTGACTTTGATCTTACCCTCGGAGGCGATCGGCGTGAGGCTGAAGTTGCCGGTCCAGTCGACCCGGCCGCCTTGAGGGCTGACGGCTACCAGGGTCATGTCGGCGTTGTCGTCGGGCAGAGTGCTGAGGTTCTTGAGCTCGAAATCAAGGGTGTCGTACAGAAATTCGATGGGCTCGCTGGGACGCAGGTCCTGAAAATGCAGGTAACCGCCGGCCAGTTTGATCCGGTCGATTCGCAGCGGAAACGGCTTGGCGTCGGGGTCGGTCGGGGTGGGTTCGCTGGCCGGCAGCTTGAACAGGCCCAGCAGGTTCAGCTGACCGTCCTTGGCGAACATGATCTCGGTCTTGGGCTTGTCCAGCTCGATATCGGTCAGGTGCAGGGCGCCGGACCAGAGGCTGTCGAGCTGCAGGTTGGTGTACAGCCGCTCGAAGGCGACCTGCTCCTTGCCCGGTTCGCCGACATTCAGGCCCCAAAGCGTGACTTCGAGGCTGAACGGATTGAGCTCGATACGCTGAATCCGGGCTGGCACCGTTGCATGGTCGGCCAGTTGTTGATTGGCGATCCGCAAGGCAACACCGGGTAATATCAGAAAACCCAGCAGGCTGTAGAGGGCCAGTACGGTCAACAGGGCGCCGAAAGCGCGAATCAATCCTTTGGGCATGTGCGGCTTCATCTGGTGTGAATTCGGAGTGCCTTGGAGTATGGCATGCGTTTACGGTTCCGAAGCCACTGTGATTTATCAGATTTATCCGTTTTCGGCGTAGGAGTTGAACCGCTGGTTCAGAGCTGAAGGATCAACGTCTTGAGTGGCGGCTGCTGGTCCAGCGAGGGGAAATCGCTGCCGGGTGTCAGTATTTTCCATTCGCGCACCGGGCGGCCGGCCTTTTCCGCGCAGCGCAGCACTTGCTCGCGCCAGTCGTCCATGGAGACTTTTGCCAGGTTGTTGCAGCAGATCAGCACGCCATTTTCAGCGGTGGTGAGCAGCGCCGGCTTGAGCAGGCTCTGGTAATCGCGCAACAGGTCGACCGTGCCGAACGCGCTCTTGGCCCAGGCGGGCGGGTCGAGCAGCACCAGGTCGTACTGGCGTTGCTCCAGGCGCACATAACCTGGCAGTTTCTGCCCGCGCCGCTGACTGATGGGCAGGCCGGCCAGCTGGCGGATGGCCGGGAAGTAATCCGATTGCACGAAATCCATGGGCGGCAGATCAGGGTTGAGCAGACCGTTCTCGCGCCCCACCGCCAGGTTGCCTTCGGCAAAGTCCAGGTTGCACACCTCGCGCGCGCCACCGGCTGCGGCGCTCAGGCCGACGCCGCAGGTGTAGGCGAACAGGTTCAGCACGCTTTTGTTGCGGCTGTGTTCCTTGACCCAGCCACGGGCGTTACGCAGGTCGAGAAACAGCAACGGATCCTGCCCGGCATGGCGCCCGCGCACGCGGTAGTTCAAGCCCCATTCACGGCCGACAAGGTCTTGCAGGGCGGCTTCGTCAGCTTGGTAAACGGTGTCCTGGCGGTCGACGCGCGAATTGCCCCGGGCGCGATCGTTGTAGACCAGCAGGGTGTCCAGGCCCAGGTACTCGTTGACGATACCGTGCAATTGCAGCAAGGCATCGCGTTCCAGCGACTGATGGAAACTCTGTACCAGCAATTGCGGGCCGTAGCGGTCGACCGTCAGGCCGGGGGCGCCTTCCTGGCTGCCATGGAACAAGCGATAGCAATCGGTGCCTTGCTGGTGCAATTGGCCGAGCAGGTCCTGACGCTGATCGAGGGCGGCGCGCAGCGCCTGATTCAAGGAAGACATGCCGGGCGCGCCTTAAGGAAATGAGGCGCGGGAGTTTAGCAGTTATGGATACTCGGGTTGGGATTGCATACGGATATGAAGCCGGGCACCGACCTGTGGCGAGGGAGCTTGCTCCCACTGGGCTGTACTGTAGGAGCTGCCGAAGGTCCAGCTCAAGCAAGCTCGCTCGCCACAGACTCTTGTGTTGCTGGCTCAGCGATTGAGCCGCTTATCGATCAGCCCCTCCACCACGCTCGGATCGGCCAGGGTCGAGGTGTCGCCGAGGCTGTCGAGCTCGTTGCAGGCAATTTTGCGCAGGATGCGCCGCATGATCTTGCCCGAACGGGTCTTGGGCAGTGCCGGCGCCCACTGGATCAGTTCCGGTTTGGCGAAGCTGCCGATCTCCTTGCTGACGTGGTCCAGTAATTCTTTTTTCAACGCGTCGTTGGCCTCGATTCCATCCATCGGCGTGACGAAGGCGTAGATGCCCTGGCCTTTGAGGTCATGGGGGTAACCGACCACTGCTGCTTCGGCGATGTTGTCGTGCAGCACCAAGGCACTTTCTATTTCGGCAGTGCCGATGCGGTGTCCGGAGACGTTGATCACATCGTCGATGCGCCCGGTGATCCAGTAATCGCCATCTTCGTCTCGACGGGCGCCGTCGCCGGTGAAGTAATAGCCAGGGTAGGGCTTGAAGTAGGTGTCGACCATGCGTTGATGATCGCCATAAACGCTGCGAATCTGCCCCGGCCAGCTCGCCTTGATCGCCAGCACACCGCTGCCGGCACCATTGATTTGCTTGCCGGTTTCATCGAGCAATACCGGTTGCACGCCGAACATGGGGCGGGTGGCGCAGCCCGGCTTGAGCCGCGGCGCACTCACCAGCGGGCTGAGCATGATGCCGCCGGTTTCGGTCTGCCACCAGGTGTCGACAATCGGGCAGCGCTGTTCGCCCACCACGTTGAAGTACCATTCCCACGCCTCCGGGTTGATCGGCTCACCGACGCTGCCGAGCAATCGCAGGCTTTTGCGCGACGTTTCCTGCAGCGGCCCGGTACCTTCGCGCATCAGCGCTCGCAGGGCGGTCGGGGCGGTGTAGAAAATGTTGACTTGATGCTTGTCGATCACCTGCCAGAAGCGCGAACTGCTGGGGTAGCTCGGCACGCCTTCGAAGATCAGCGTGGTGGCGCCGTTGGCCAACGGTCCGTAGACGATATAGCTGTGGCCGGTGACCCAGCCGACATCGGCGGTGCACCAGAACACTTCGTTGTCGCGGTAGTCCAGTACGTACTTGAACGTCATCGCCGCTTGCAGCAGATAACCGCCGGTGGTGTGCAGCACACCTTTGGGTTTGCCGGTGCTGCCGGAGGTGTAGAGGATGAACAGCGGGTCCTCGGCATCCATCGGTTCCGGTGGGCAATCGTCGCTCATCTCATGCATGGCCTGGTGGTACCACAGGTCGCGGCCTTCGACCCAGGCCACTTCGCCCTGAGTGCGCTCGACCACCAGCACGGTGCTGACGTTGGGGCAACTTGCCAGGGCTTTATCGACATTGCGCTTGAGCGGTATGAATCGTCCGCCGCGCACGCCTTCGTCGGCCGTGATCACGGTGCGGCAATCGGCGTCGAGAATCCGGTCGCGCAGCGAATCCGGCGAAAAGCCGCCAAACACTACCGAATGCACGGCGCCAATGCGGGTGCAGGCAAGCATGGCGTAGGCCGCCTCCGGGATCATCGGCATGTAGATGCAGACACGGTCGCCTTTCTTCACGCCGCGGCTTTTCAGCACGTTGGCCAGGCGGCAAACATGGTGATGAAGTTTTCTGTAGGTGATTTCTGCCGATTCGGCGGGATTGTCGCCTTCCCAGATGATCGCTGTCTGGTCGCCACGTGTATCCAGATGGCGGTCGATGCAATTGGCGCTGACGTTCAGTTGGCCCCCGGCGAACCAGGTGGCGTCGCCGATCTTGAGGTCATAGCGCTGGACGGTTTGCCAAGGCGTCATCCAGTCGAGAAAGCGCGTCGCCTGCTCGCCCCAGAAAGCGCTGGGGTGTTCGATGGATTCTTTGTAGAGCCGCGTGTACTCGTCCTGACTCAGTTGCGCAGCCCGGCGGACGGCATCGGCTTGGGGGTACTGGCTGATATCGAACATGACGGTTCCTTATTCTTGTTTTTGCGACAAGAGGGGAGCGGCACGACCCTCGTAGGAGCTGCCGAAGGCTGCGATCTTTTCTCTCAATACACTTGAATACCAAGTGGAGGATCAAGATCAAAAGATCGCAGCCTTCGGCAGCTCCTACAGTGCCGTGTACCCCACGGTGTGCGGGTAACCCGAGCCGTAGGAACTGTCCTGAACGAAAAGCGACAGGGCGGGTGAGCCGCCCTGTCAGACTATCACCCGCGATGACGCCCGCGGAAGTAGTTGATCAAACCCTGGGTCGAAGGGTCTTCGGCCGCGCTTTCTTCGCTGCCCACCAGACGGTTGTAGACGCCCTTGCCCAATTCCTTGCCCAGCTCCACGCCCCATTGGTCGAAAGCGTTGATGCCCCAGACCACGCTTTGCACGAACACCTTATGTTCATACAGCGCTACCAATGCGCCAAGGCGACGTGGGCTGATGCGTTCGACCACCAGGGTGTTGCTCGGCCGGTTGCCCGGGATCACCTTGTGGGAGGCCAGTTTCTGTACGTCTTCTTCACTCGCGCCTTTGTCACGCAGTTCCGCTTCGGCTTCGGCGCGGGTCTTGCCCAGCATCAGCGCCTGGCTCTGGGACAGGCAGTTGGCGTACAGCCACTGGTGGTGATCGGACACCGGGTTGAAGCTGACGATCGGCACGATGAAGTCCGCCGGGATCAACTGGGTGCCCTGATGCAGCAACTGGTGGTAGGCGTGCTGACCATTGCAGCCGACGCCGCCCCAGATCACAGGACCTGTGTCGGTCGACACCGGCGTGCCGTCCTGGCGCACACTCTTGCCGTTGGATTCCATGTCCAGTTGCTGCAAGTGCTTGGTGATGTTGCGCAGGTAGTGGTCGTACGGCAGGATCGCGTGGCTTTGCGCGCCCCAGAAGTTGCCGTACCACACGCCCAGCAGCGCCAGCAGTACCGGCATGTTCTGTTCGAACGGCGCGCTCTGGAAATGCTGGTCCATGGAATAGGCGCCGGAGAGCAATTCCTTGAAGTTCGACATGCCGATGGCCAGGGCGATCGGCAAACCGATGGCCGACCACAGCGAGTAGCGCCCGCCGACCCAATCCCACATCGGGAAGATGTTTTCTTCGCGGATGCCGAAGGCCACGGCGGCGGCGTTATTACTCGACACGGCGATGAAGTGGCGGTACAGCTCCGCTTCGGAACCGCCCTGGGCCAGGTACCAGGCACGGGCGGCCTGGGCGTTCTTCAGGGTTTCGAGGGTGTTGAAGGATTTCGACGAGACGATGAACAGCGTGGTCTCGGCGCGCAACTTCATGGTCAGTTCATGGAACTCGCTGCCGTCGATGTTCGCCAGGTAGTGACAGCGCACGCCTTTTTGCGCGTAAGACAGCAGCGCTTCGGAGACCAGTTCCGGGCCGAGGAAAGAGCCACCGATGCCGATGTTCACCACGTCGGTAATCGGTTTCTCGGTGTAGCCGCGCCACAGGCCGTCATGGATGCGGCCCACCAGATCAGTGATCTGGTTCAGCACCTTGTGTACGTCGGGCATGACGTCGACGCCGTTCACCAGCAGTTTATCGCCTACCGGCCGGCGCAGCGCGGTGTGCAGGGCCGGGCGGTTCTCGGAGGCATTGACAATTTCGCCTTCGAACAACGCTTTGATCGCGCCCTTGAGGTCGACTTCATTGGCCAGGCACACCAGCAGGTCACGGGTCTGGGCGTTGATCAGGTTCTTTGAGTAGTCGAGAAACAGGCCGCAGCTCGACAGGGTGAATTGATTGAAACGCTGCGGATCGGCATGGAACGCTTCGCGCATGCTGAAATCCTGCATGGCTTTGCGGTGGTCATTCAGCGCTTGCCAGGCAGGCAGAGCGGTCACGTCGTGAGGGGTTCGGTAGTACGCCATCGCTGCGGGTTTCCTTTTTACTTGAACGACCTTTTGTACACTAAAAATTCCGGCATGGCCTCAGGTGGGCGGCCGGACAACTGCGTCGACACGATCTATGGACACAGGGCGACTACAGTAAACCTCGCGTCGCGATCTGTCTTGGCTTTGTCAGACCGTTGCCCGGTACTTTTTTATACAACAGGGGCGGGATTGGTCCGCTGTGGGAGCAAAGCTTGCTCGCGACTGCAATGGTCCAGTTGCATGGATGTCGCCTGGCATACTGCTATCGCGAGCAAGCTTTGCTCCCACAGGCTCGCCCGTTGGCCGGGGCTCGATCAGGCGAGCTGCACCGGGATGGCATTGCTGGTATGGCTCAATTCGTTGCCTGGAGCCATGTACAACATGCGGGGCTTGAAGTTGACCAGTTCGGCTTCGCTGTAATGGGCGTAGGCGCAGATGATCACCCGGTCACCCACCTTGGCCTTGTGCGCCGCAGCGCCGTTGACCGAAATCATTCGTGAGCCTTCTTCGCCACGGATCGCGTAGGTGGTGAAGCGTTCACCGTTGTCGACGTTGTAGATCTGGATCTGTTCGTATTCGCCAATACCCGACAGGTCCAGCCACTCACCATCAATGGCGCAGGAGCCTTCATAGTCGAGCACGGCGTGAGTGACTTCGGCGCGGTGCAGCTTGGCCTTGAGCATGATGGCGTGCATGAATGTTTCCTCTGGTCGGGTCCGAACGGCGGGCAGTTTGCCCGAAGGCTACTGAAGCGGCAATAACACTGCAGTACCCTTGTGGGAGCGGGCTTGCTCGCGAAGGCGTCGGCACATTCAACATCGATGTGACAGATACACCGCTTTCGCGAGCAAGCCCGTTCCCACAGGGTTTTGTGGTATTCAGGCGGGCGTGTCGAGGTCCAGGTGCAGGTTATCGATCAACCGGGTGGTGCCCAGGAAAGCGGCAACCAGAATCACCAGGTCACGATCCTCTGCCGTGGCCGGACGCAAGGTACGGGCGTGGCGGATTTCCAGATAATCAGGACGCAGGCCGACAGTTTTCAGTTGCGTGATCTGCTCGGCCACCAGCGCCGGGAAATCCCGGCGCCCCAACCTGATCGCCTCGGCAATCTGGCTCAGGCTGCGATAGACCACGGGTGCCACCGCGCGTTGTTCCGGGCTGAGGAAGCCGTTGCGCGACGACAGCGCCAGGCCGTCTTCGGCGCGAACGGTGGGCTCGCCGATGATCTGGATCGGCATGTTCAGGTCATGGACCAGCGCGCGGATCACCGCCAGTTGCTGGAAGTCCTTCTGGCCAAACACCGCAAGGTCGGGCTGGACCATGTTGAACAGCTTGCTGACCACCGTCGCCACGCCCTCGAAATGCCCCGGACGGCTGGCGCCGCACAGGCCTTCGGACACTTGCGGGACGCTGACCCGGGTCTGCCCGGTCATGCCGTCGGGGTACATTTCTTCGACGGTTGGCGCGAACAGCAGATGGCAGCCGGCCTGGAGCAGCTTTTCCTGATCGGCGGCGAGGGTGCGCGGGTATTTGTCCAGGTCTTCGCCGGCACCGAACTGCAGCGGGTTGACGAAAATGCTTGCCACCACGAAGTCGGCCCGCTGCGCCGCTTTGGTGACCAGCGCCATATGGCCGCTGTGCAGGTTGCCCATGGTCGGCACGAAAGCGATGCGTTTGCCTTCGCTGCGGGCGCGGGCCACGGCAGCCCGCAGTTCGCGTACGGTTTTGACGGTGTTCATGCAGAAAATCCGTGCTCGACGCCAGGGAAAGTCGCCGCCTTGACTTCGGCAACATAGGCGCCCAGGGCGGCCTGAATGGTCGTTTGCCCGGTCATGAAGTTCTTCACGAACTTGGGGACGCGACCGGTGATCGACAAGCCGAGCATGTCGTGCAGCACCAGTACCTGGCCGTCGGTGGCGCTGCCGGCGCCGATGCCGATGACCGGGATCTTCACCGCCTGGGTGATTTCCTCCGCCAGTTCGCTGGGCACGCATTCGAGCAGCAACATCGCGGCACCCGCCTGCTCCAGCGCGATCGCATCGGCGCGCATCTGACGGGCCTGGTTTTCATTGCGGCCCTGAACCTTGTAGCCACCGAGGATGTTCACCGCCTGGGGCGTCAAGCCCAGGTGTGCGCACACCGGGATGCCGCGTTCGGCCAGCAGGCGAATGGAATCGGCCAGCCACAACGCGCCTTCTATTTTCACCATGTGTGCGCCGGCCTGCATCAGCATGGCGCTGTTGGTCATGGTTTGTTCGAGGGTGGCGTAGGCCATGAATGGCAGGTCGGCAAGGATCAGCGCATCGGTGTTACCGCGTTTGACGGCGGCCACATGGTAGGCCATCTCGGCGGTGGTCACCGGCAGTGTGCTGTCGTGACCTTGCAGCACCATGCCGAGGGAATCGCCCACCAGCAGCACTTCGACACCGGCCTCATTGCAGGCGTGGGCGAAGGTTGCGTCATAGCAGGTCAGCATGGTGATTTTTTCACCTTTTTGCTTGAGACCTTGCAGCGTGGTCAGGGTAATAGCTGGCATGAAAAAGTCCTCATTAGGCGCTCGTGATCTACTGCGAGTAACGCGCATGATGGGTCATTTATACAGGCGCACCTTCTATGCGTGGTGCTTGTAAGGCCTGGATTGCGCCCTTTAGCGCCGCGTTGGCGGCAACGGGACGCCTATAGTCGTGAGGAGTACCCGGGAAGTCAATTGGATGTGTTACCGCCGGGTGTTACCGGGGTTACTGATGCGTTTCAGCGTGGGGGAGAGTCTCGAAAGTGACTGTAGGGTCCGAGTTTTGTGGGAGCGAGCCTGCTCGCGATTGCGGTGTGTCAGTCGACATTTGCATTGGCTGAATCACCGCTATCGCGAGCAGGCTCGCTCCCACAGGCTATCTACGTCAGTTGGAGGACAAGCGTTCCAGGCCGACAAACGGGCACGCTGCGAGCAAATCCTTGAGCAGACGCCCATCGGCCAGGCACAGGTCGGTGGGTGCCAGTTCTGCGAGGGGATAGAGGACGAAGGCCCGGGCGTGCATGTGGTAGTGAGGGACTTTCAGGCGGGGTTCGTCGATCAGGCGATCGCCGAACAGGAGGATGTCCAGGTCCAGGGTGCGCGGACCCCAGCGTTCCAGACGTTCGCGACCTTGCCCGGTTTCGATGGCTTGCAGCGCATCGAGCAGGTCCAGCGGCGCCAGGCGACTGTCCAGCGCCGCGACCGCATTGGTGTAGCGTGGCTGGCCGGGCAGCAGGGAGTCGCTCTGGTAGAACGCTGACACGCCCGTCAGGTGTGTATCGGGCAGTTGCGCCAGCGCCTGGATAGCGCTGCGCAATTGTTCGGCGGGCTCGGCGAGGTTGCTGCCCATGCCGATGTAGATGTGTTCCATCGACTATTCGTCCGAAGCGCTCGGGACACCGGCACGTTTGCGCTTGGCGCCGCTACTGCGACGACGCTTGCGCGGGCCGCTGGCGCCATCGTCCTTGCCGCTGAGCTCGCGGATCATGTCGCGGCGCTCGCTGTCGTTGGCGTCCTGGTAGTCGGTCCACCATTCACCGAGGCCATCGGTTTGTTCGCCGGCGCTTTCACGCAGCAGCAGGAAGTCGTAGCCAGCCCGGAAACGCGGATTGTCCAGCAGCAGGTCGGCACGTTTGCCGCTGCGCCGTGGCAGGCGTTCCTGCATGTCCCAGATTTCGCGGATCGGCATCGTGAAGCGTTTCGGAATCGCGATGCGCTGGCACTGTTCGCTGATCAGCTCGTGGGCGGCTTCCTGCATGGCGGGGATCGGCGGCATGCCGCGCTCCTGCAGGCGCAGCACCCGGGCCGGGAGAGCAGGCCAGAGCAGTGCGGCAAACAGGAAGGCCGGGGTCACCGGTTTGTTCTGCTTGATGCGCAGATCGGTGTTGATCAACGCTTCGCTGATCAGGGTGTGGGTGTAGGTCGGGTTGTACTCCAGCGCTTCGGCGCTGGCCGGGAACAGCGGGTCGAACAGTTGCAGGTCCACCAGCATTTCAAAGGTGTCCGCCGCGTTGCCTGACAGGAACAGCTTGAGCACTTCCTCGAACAGGCGCGCCGACGGGATCTCCCGCAGCATCGGTGCCAGTTCGCGAATCGGCGTGGCGCTGTGTTTTTCGATGCCGAAATCCAGCTTGGCGGCGAAACGCACGGCTCGCAGCATGCGCACCGGGTCTTCCTGGTAACGCTGTTTGGGGTCGCCGATCAGGCGGATCAGGCGGTTACGGATGTCGTGTACGCCATTGGCGTAGTCGAGGATGCGTTCGCTGACCGGGTCGTAATACAGGGCGTTGATGGTGAAGTCGCGGCGCTGCGCGTCTTCTTCCAGCGTGCCGTAGACGTTATCGCGCAGGATGCGCCCGCTCTCGTTGCGTGAAGACTGGTTGCTGTCTTCTTCTTCATCGCTTTGCGGGTGGTTGGCGCGGAATGTTGCCACTTCGATGATTTCGCGGCCGAAGTGGATGTGGACCAGCTTGAAGCGCCGGCCAATGATCCGAGCGTTGCGAAACTCGGCGCGGATCTGTTCCGGCGTGGCGCTGGTGGCGACGTCGAAATCCTTGGGTGTGATGTTGAGCAGCATGTCACGCACACACCCACCCACCAGATAAGCCTGGTAACCGGCGTTCTGCAGGCGTTCGACGATGTTCACCGCGTAACGGCTGAACTGGGCCTTTTGCAACGAGTGCTGGCCACTGTTGAGCACTTCAGGCGTGCTGCGAATGTGTTGCGTACGACGCAAGGGAGAACGGAATGACTGGAACAGCTTCTTCAGCATGGGATGCACTGTTTGAAGGAATATTCGGCCAAAAACGAAGAGTGACCGCATGATGGGCGGGGATTCTAGCATTTAGTCGAGGGATGGTGTAGGACGGAGCAGTTTTGAGCTGCAAGCTTGAGCGACAAGCCTTGTAGGCTTCAAGGAAGGGGAATGCCGGAAACCACAGGGGGAGCCGAAGCTCCCCCAGAATTAGTTGCGTGCTCTGTTTTTATTATTGATTTCGGGCTTCTTGTTTTTGTTGAGTGCCCGCGCCACGAGGTTTTCCCTGCGTGACCCTCCCATTCGGGAGTCAAGAGCAAACGGATTGCTTTGGTCGCTGTGTTGCAGTGATCAATCGATCCAACCAGTTCAGGCACCTGTCTTGAGACAGTTTTTATTGTTCTCGGCCTGGTTGTGGGGCAAGCCCCAAATACAACGCCTCTCCAAAAGAATCAGTTAGCTGCGCCTCTCGCCGTCTTGTTTTTATTGTGCGTGAGTCGATTCGTCTTATTTTTATTGTCGTTTACACGGCTTGTTATTGTTCTTGTACCAAAGCTATAGCAGGGTGCGTGCCAACTTTTGCGAACCCCAGCAAAGCCGGGGGAGTGGTGGGGTTTCTGGTTTTTTCGGGGCGAAAAAAAGCCGGGGTTTCGTTACCGTAAACCCCGGCTTCTGTTACGTGAAAAAGCTGAGGTAACAGTTTTTTCACATTGGGCGGTGTTACCCGCGCACCTCAGCTTTCGCTGGCGACCCCGGTCTTGCGGCGTGGGATACCCAGGCGCTGACGGCGCTCCCACAGGCATTTGCGGCTAACCCCCAGCTTGCGCGCCAGTTCGGTCTCCGTCATGTGGTCCTGGTGTTCGAGGACGAAATGCTGGAAGTAATCTTCCAGGGACAAGTCTTCGGTAGGCTCGTGACTGGAGTTGTTGGCACCACCCTGTTGCGGGGCCAGGCCGATGAACTCGTCATCGTCCAGGTCACTGAGTTCGATGTCGATGCCTAGCAGGTCGGCCGAGATTTCCGGGCTCTCGCACAGGATCACTGCTCGCTCTACCGCGTTTTCCAGCTCTCGAACGTTACCCGGCCAGGCGTAGTGACGAATGGCCTGTTCGGCATCCGGGGCGAACTTGAGATCGGTGCGGTTGACCCGCGCGCTCTGGCGGGCAAGGAAAGCATTGGCGATTTCGTTGACGTCGGCGCCACGCTCGCGCAGGGCCGGCAACTTCAAGGCGATGACGTGCAAACGGTAATACAGGTCTTCACGGAACTGGCCGATCTTCGCCAGGCTCTTGAGGTCACGGTGAGTAGCGGCGATCAGGCGCACGTCGACTTTCTGCGACTGCACCGACCCGACCCGCCGGATCTCGCCTTCCTGAAGCACCCGCAGCAAACGTGCCTGGGCTTCAAGGGGCAGCTCACCGATTTCATCGAGGAACAGCGTCCCGCCGTCCGCCGCTTCCACCAGCCCGGCGCGCCCGGCGCTGGCACCGGTGAACGCGCCCTTTTCGTGACCGAAAAGCTCGGACTCGATCAGGCTTTCCGGAATCGCAGCGCAGTTCACCGAAATCATCGGGGCCTTGGCCCGTCGGGACAGGTTATGCAGCGCCCGGGCGACCAGCTCCTTGCCGGTGCCGGATTCGCCCTGGACCAGGACATTGGAGTCGGTGGGCGCCACTTTGCGGATCTTGCTGTACAAGTCCTGCATGGGCGGGCAGGAGCCGATGATGCCGATTTCGCCGTTATGGTTGCCGGCACCACCTTTGGCGGAGGCTGTCGCCTTGCTCGCGGGTTCCGGCGCATGGCTGGCCGCCGTCTGTCGATCGCGCAGGATGCGGGCCACGGCCTGGAGCATCTCGTCGTGGTCAAACGGCTTGGCGATGTAGTCCACTGCGCCCATTTTCATGGAGTCTACCGCCGAGCGCAGGCTGGCGTAACTGGTCATGATCAGCACCGGCGTGCCCTGGCCGAGCTTGATCAGTTCGGTGCCGGGCGCGCCTGGCAAGCGCAGGTCGCTGACGATCAGGTCAAACGTTGGGATGCTGAAACGTTCTTGTGCTTCCTGCACTGAACCGGCTTCGCTGACCTGGTACTGATTGCGTTCCAGCAGGCGGCGCAAGGCGGAGCGGATAATTGTTTCGTCTTCGACGATCAAAATGTGCGGCATTGATTCGATTCTCTCGACGGTCTCAGTTCACAGCGGACGTCGCTTCGACATGACGCGGCAAGGTCACCCGTATACGGGTGCCGCGTTGGCTTTGTACATCGGCCGGGCTGTCGATGGTGATTTGTCCATAATGCTCTTCAACGATGGAATAGACCAGTGCAAGGCCCAGACCGGTGCCTTCGCCCGGGTCCTTGGTGGTGAAGAAAGGTTCGAACAATCGGTCCATGATGTTCTGTGGGATACCGCTGCCTTCGTCTTCGACGATCAGGTCGATCGTGTGTTCGCTGGCTTCGCTCTTGACCCGCACCGCGCTGCCCGCAGGTGAGGCGTCGCGGGCGTTGGACAACAGGTTGATCAGTACCTGGGCGAGCCGCTGGGGATCGCCGTCGACCCAATGGTCCGGGTCGCACAGGTTGAAGAATTGCACCTCGAAATTGCGCCGGTTAAGGGCCAGCAGACCAATGGCGTCCTGGGCCACTTCGGCCAGACAGACGGGCTCATCGTTGTGCTGGTGGCCGCCGGCATGGGCGAAGCTCATCAGCGACTGGACGATACGCGACACACGCTTGGTCTGTTCGAGGATCTGACCGCTGATTTCCGTCAGTTCGCCGTCGTCCTCGCGCTCTTCGCGCAGGTTTTGCGCCAGGCAGGCGATGCCGGTGATCGGGTTGCCGATTTCGTGGGCGACCCCGGCGGCCAGCCGACCGATGCTTGCCAGCCGTTCGGAGTGGACCAGCTTGTCTTCGAGCATCTGAGTATCGGTGAGGTCTTCCACCAGCAACACCAGGCCACTGTTACCCGGCGCCAGCGGCTCGTCGATCGCCGCCTTGTGCAGGTTCAACCAGCGCGTCTGGCCGTCAAGGGCCAGGTGCTGCTTGTGCAAATGCTCATCCGGCAGGTCGATGAAGCCTTGCAACAGGCCTTTCCACGGCTCACTCAGGGTACTCAGGCGCGAACCGACCACCCGCTGGGCGGCGATTCCGGTCAGTTCTTCCATGGCCTTGTTCCACATCAGGATTTCCTGGTCCTTGGCCAGGGAGCACACGCCCATCGGCAGTTCCTGCAACGTCTGGCGGTGGTAGCGGCGCAAGGCGTCGAGTTCGGCGGCCAGGCCGGTGAGGCGCGAGTGGTAGTCTTCCAGGCGGCTCTCGATGAAGTGGATGTCTTCAGTGACATAGTTCTCGCCGCCGGCCTTGTAGGGCAGGAACGTCTCGACCATGTCCTGGGCCACGCTGGGGCCCATCAGGCCGGACAGGTTGGCTTCGATCCGGTCCCGCAGGCGACGCAAGGCATACGGACGGCGTTCATCGAAGGGCAGGTAGAGGTCGCGCAGCGCCTGCTCGACTTCTTTTTGCGCGGCCTTGGCGCCCAGGGGCTTGGCCAGTTGCGTGGCGAACTCCTGGGGCGAGGCGGCGTGCAGTTCCCGACGCTGGGGGCGGCGGACATTGTCCACCGCGCAGGCTTCGGCGGCGCTGGCCTCTTCGCTGCTGGCGTTGGTGAACAGTGAAATCAGGGTGAACATCAGCACGTTCGCCGCCAGCGAGGCGATGGCCGCCATGTGCCAACTGGTGTCGTCGAGCACGTAGATCATGTTCAGCAACGGGATATAGAAGCCCTGCATGTTGCCCAGCAGTGGCAACAGCATGGCGACCAGCCACACCAGGATCCCCGCCAGCAGACCGGCGATAAAGCCACGGCGGTTGGCAGTTGGCCAATACAGCACCGACAGTACGCCGGGCAGGAACTGCAAGGTGGCGACGAACGCGACAATGCCGAGGTTGGCCAGGTCCTGCCCGTCTCCCAGCATCAGGTAAAAGCCGTAGCCGGCCATGATGATGGCGACGATCAGTGCGCGGCGGGTCCATTTCAGCCAGCGGTAGATATTGCCCTCGGCCGGCGGCTGGTAGAGCGGTAGCACCAGATGGTTGAGGGCCATGCCCGACAGCGCCAGCGTGGTGACGATGATCAGGCCGCTGGCCGCCGACAGGCCACCGATGTAGGCCAGCAACGCCAGGGCCTTGCTGTTGGCGGCGATGCCGATGCCGAGGGTGAAATACTCAGGGTTGGTGCTGGCGCCCAGCTTCAGTCCGGCCCACAGGATCAGCGGCACCGCCAGGCTCATCAGCAGCAGGAAGAGCGGCAGGCCCCAGCTTGCGCTCACCAGCGAGCGCGGGTTGAGGTTTTCGGTAAAGGTCATGTGGTACATGTGCGGCATGACGATCGCTGAGGCGAAGAACACCAGCAACAGCGTGCGCCACGGGCCTTCCTGCAGAGGTGTGTGCAGGGCGGCGAGGGCGGTCTGGTTCTGCAGCAGCCACAGCTCCAGTTGTTGCGGGCCATCGAAGACGCCGTACAGGGCATAGAGGCCGACGCCGCCGATGGCGATCAGTTTGATCACCGATTCGAAGGCGATGGCGAACACCAGGCCTTCGTGTTTCTCCCGGGTGGCGATATGGCGGGAACCGAAGAAAATCGTGAAGAGAATGATCAGCGCGCAGAAACTCAGTGCGACCCGGTGCTGCACCGGTTCGCGGGTGAGGATGCTGATGGAGTCGGCCACCGCCTGGATCTGCAGGGCCAGCAACGGCAGTACGCCCACCAGCATGAAAATCGTGGTCAGCGCGCCGGCCCAGGTGCTGCGAAAGCGAAAGGCGAACAGGTCGGCCAGGGATGATAGCTGGTAGGTGCGGGTGATTTTCAGGATCGGGTAGAGCAACACCGGCGCCAGCAGGAATGCCCCCGATACACCCAGGTAACTGGACAGAAAACCGTAGCCGTACTGATAGGCCAGCCCGACCGTGCCATAGAACGCCCATGCACTGGCGTAGACGCCCAGCGACAGGGTGTAAGTCAGCGGGTGGCGGATGATCGCCCGGGGGATCATGCCCCGTTCGCTGATCCAGGCGACGCCGAACAGCACTGCCAGGTAGGCGGCGCTGATCAGGATCATCTGGGTCAGGCTAAAGCTCATCGGCATCTTTTTGGCTCTGCAGGATGAAGGTCACGACGATCAGGATCAGCCAAAGCAGATAGGGCCGATACCAGGCACCCGTGGCGTCGATCCACCAATCCATGATGGCCGGGGAGAACAGATAAATCCCCACTACCAGGAGCAGGACCAAGCGATAGATGTACATCCCGGCCTCTCTTTTTTAAACGCGTGCCCGAAAACGTGCGGCGATGGTAACGGATGGGGGCCAAGCTGCAAGCGCCGTCAACGTATTTGCGCCTCTGGCAGGGTCAACGTGCGCGGGATCTTCCCGGCATCCCAATGGCGAATGCCCCAGTCCAGCAGGTCCCGGGGGCTGGCGTCGACCTGTTCGGGGCCCGGCTGTTGGCCCAGCGCGCGCAGTGCCCGCAACAACATTGGCGTGGCCTGATCGGCCGCCAGCGGTGGCGAACGATAGGACTTGCCGAGTTTATGCCCGTCCGGCTGGGTGATCAGCGGCACATGCAGGTAGCGCGGTTGTGGCAAGCCAAGCAGCTCTTGCAGGTACAGCTGACGTGGCGTGGAGTCCAGCAGGTCGGCGCCGCGCACGATATCGGTGACCCCCTGCCAGGCGTCGTCCAGCACCACCGCCAGTTGATAAGCATAGAGTCCGTCGCGACGGCGAATCACGAAATCGCCGACTTCACGGCCCAGGTGTTGACGGAACTGGCCTTGTACGCGGTCGCTGAAGTGATACGCCAGCTCAGGAACGCGCAGGCGGATGGCCGCGTCTTTGATGTCGTGACCGGCGTTGCGGCACAGGCCTGGATAAATGCCCTGATACGGCTCCAGTTGTTTGCGCGAGCAGGTGCAGGCATAGGCCAGACCCTGGCTGAGCAGGCGATTGATGACCTGGTCGTAGGCCTCATGGCGTGCACTCTGGCGGACCATCTCGCCGTCCCATTCAAACCCGTAGCTTTGCAGCGCCTGCAAAATGGCCGCTTGTGCGCCAGGCTCTTCCCGTGGTGGGTCAAGGTCCTCCATGCGCAGCAACCAGCGCCCGCCGGCGGCCCGGGCATCCAGATAGGACGCCAGCGCGGCGACCAGCGAGCCGAAGTGCAGATGGCCACTGGGCGTGGGGGCGAAGCGGCCGATGTAGGGGGCAGTGGGAGTCATGGGGCGTATGTTACTGAGTCCAGCCGGGCAGAAACACACATCTGGCGATCACGAAATCTCCTGTGGGAGCGGGCTTGCTCGCGAAAGCGGTGTGTCAGTTGAAGTATAGGTTGAATGATTCATCGCCTTCGCGAGCAAGCCCGCTCCCACAAAGTCGCCAAGCTTGGAGAACGTTTCAGAAACAAAAAACGGAGCGTGTGAACGCTCCGTTTTTGTTACAGCCCAGGCAATTACTTGCCGACCTGTTTTTCCTTGATTTCCGCCAGGGTCTTGCAGTCGACACACATGTCGGCGGTCGGACGTGCTTCCAGCCGCTTGACGCCGATCTCGACGCCGCAGGACTCGCACCAACCGTATTCTTCATCTTCGATCAGTTGCAACGTCTTGTCGATTTTCTTGATGAGCTTGCGCTCACGGTCGCGGGCGCGCAGTTCGAGGCTGAATTCTTCTTCCTGACTGGCCCGGTCGGCCGGGTCGGGGAAGTTCGCCGCGTCGTCTTTCATGTGATCCACGGTGCGGTCGACTTCCTGCATCAAGTCCTGTTTCCACTTGTTCAGGATCTTGGTGAAGTGCGCGCGCATGGGGGCGCCCATGTACTCTTCGCCAGCTTGCGGGACGTACGGCTCAAACCCGCTGAGCGACTGATTTTGATTCTGCTTTGCTTGGGTGGGCATGAATGGACCGCCTCTACTCTTGTAATCCACTACGCAGGATTGCTCCATCACCGACACCTGCCGGCCCTGCGGCTGCAAGCGGGCGAACTTACCAGATCAAATCGGGCCGCGCTACTCCCGGTTGTCGAGCCTGCGGTGGCCGGGGCTTGCAAAGCGGGGTCAAGTTCAGTCCGGTGGAGTGACAAACCTGCTCAATGCTTGATTCTAGTCAAGCCTGGGCCAATCGCTGGAGACATTTGCTGCAGCGGCCGGACCCTGAGTTTGTGCTCGCTTGCGCAGTTGTTTCTGGGTTGGCAAGAGAGTTAGGTAGAATCGGTTCTTTTTTACCAGAAGGAAGGCTAATGGCTCAGCCCTACAGTGCGCGTAGCCGCGCCATCGAACCTTTCCATGTGATGGCGCTCCTGGCCCGTGCCAATGAGCTGCAGGCCGCCGGGCACGATGTCATCCATCTGGAGATCGGCGAGCCGGACTTCACCACGGCTGAGCCGATCATCCAGGCCGGCCAGGCCGCGCTGGCGGCGGGAAAGACCCGTTACACGGCGGCCCGTGGCATCCCCGAGCTGCGCGAAGCCATCGCCGGTTTCTATGGGCAGCGCTACGGTGTGGACATAGACCCACGGCGCATCCTGGTCACGCCGGGCGGATCCGGCGCATTGCTGCTGACCAGCGCGTTGCTGGTGGACCCGGGCAAGCACTGGCTGTTGGCGGATCCCGGTTACCCCTGCAATCGTCACTTCCTGCGGCTGGTGGAAGGTGCGGCTCAATTGGTGCCGGTCGGCCCGGACGTTCGCTATCAACTGACCCCGGACCTGGTGAACCGCTACTGGGACCAGAACAGCGTGGGGGCGCTGGTCGCGTCACCGGCCAACCCGACCGGGACGATTCTCAGCCGGGACGAACTGGCCGGCCTGTCCAAGGCAATCAAGGGCCACAACGGTCACCTGGTGGTGGATGAGATCTATCATGGCCTGACTTATGGCACCGACGCCGCGAGCGTGCTGGAAGTCGACGACGAAGCTTTCGTCCTTAATAGTTTTTCCAAGTATTTCGGCATGACCGGCTGGCGGCTGGGTTGGTTGGTGGCCCCTTCGGCGGCTGTCGGTGAGCTGGAAAAGCTGGCGCAGAACCTCTACATCAGTGCGCCGAGCATGGCCCAGTACGCGGCGTTGGCCTGTTTCGAACCGGCGACAATCGAGATATTCGAGCAGCGTCGTGCCGAGTTCGCGCTGCGGCGCGACTTTCTGCTGCCGGCCTTGCGTGAGTTGGGTTTCGGCATTGCGGTGGAGCCAGAAGGCGCGTTTTACCTGTATGCCGACATTCGTGCATTCGGCGGCGATGCTTTTGCGTTCTGCCAGCACTTTCTGGAAACCGAACATGTGGCGTTCACGCCCGGGCTGGATTTCGGCCGCCATCAGGCTGGGCACCATGTGCGTTTCGCCTACACCCAGAGCCTGCCGCGGCTCCAAGAAGCGGTGGAGCGAATCGAGCGCGGACTGCGGAGTTGGCAAGGCTGATGCTTTTTTCACCTGCGCTGGAAGAAGGTCGGCTGATTCGACGTTATAAGCGTTTTCTTGCCGATATCGAGACCGTTCATGGCGAACTGCTGACCATTCACTGTCCCAACACCGGGTCGATGCTCAACTGCATGGCCGAAGGTGCGCGAGTCTGGTTCAGTCGTTCCAGCGACCCCAAGCGCAAATTGCCCGGCACCTGGGAAATAGGCGAGACCCCCCAGGGGCGGTTGGCCTGCATCAATACCGCGCGAGCCAACCCGTTAATTGAGGAGGCCCTGCGGGCCGGGGTCATCAGCGAGCTGAACGGTTTTACCGGGCTCAAGCGTGAAGTGGCCTACGGTCAGGAAAACAGTCGTATCGATTTTCGACTGGACTATGACGAAGGCTGCGCCTGGGTCGAAGTCAAAAGTGTCACGTTGGGTTTTGACGGCACGACTGTGGCGGCGTTTCCCGATGCGGTGACCCAGCGGGGAGCCAGGCATCTGCGCGAACTCGCTCACTTGGCCCGGGACGGCGTGCGGGCGGTGCAGTTGTATTGTGTCAACCTGAGCGGAATCGACGCCGTACGTCCGGCACAGGAAATCGACCCGGTGTACGCGGCGGCGTTGCGCGACGCTGTGGCCGCGGGTGTGGAAGTGCTGGCCTACGGGGTGACGCTGACGCCCGAGCAGATGTGGGTGGACCGCCCGTTGCCGGTGTTGCTTGAATCACTACAGCTCAACCCAGATCCCCTGCTGGTCCTCCCTGCTCTCTAACGCAGCCAGGAACTGTCCGGCGCAGGGACCGGCGACGCACTCACCGCTTTCGATCAGAAACAGTGCGCCATGGGTGGCGCACTGGATCAGGCTGGCGCTGGCGTCGAGAAACTCGTCGGGCCGCCATTCCAGCGGCACACCGCGGTGCGGGCAGCGGTTGAGATAAACATAAACCTGGCCTGCGCGACGCACGGCCAGCAACCTGCGCCCATCGATGTCGAAACCGCGACTGCTGTTGTCGGGCAGTTCGGCGCCGGTACAAAGAAACTTCATGTGGGTCTCTATGGTTATGAGTGATCGAGTTTATGTGGGAGCGAGCCTGCTCGCGATAGCAATCGATCAGTGAGCAGCAATGTAGTCGACACACCGCTATCGCGAGCAGGCTCGCTTCCACAGAGGTCACACCAAAAGGTTCATGCTTGACGGTCAAATGAAAACAATTATCAAATGGCGCCTCCTTCGCAGGGGGCTGAGGATACTTTGCCTGAGGGGTTCATGCCCGGCCCTGTGAATATTTCTTCGAGGAAGCAGCCTGATGCGCCTGAATATCCGTGTTGTCACGCTCTGTGTCGTCATGTTGGCCAGCCAGGGCTTGGTGGCGGCTCAATTGCCGCAGCGCTGGGTCAGTGCCGGCGGGGCAGTGTCCGAATGGGTCAGCGCGCTGGGCGGTGAGTCGAAACTGGTGGGCGTGGACACCACCAGCCAGCATCCGGAAGCCTTGCGAGGCTTGCCCAGTATCGGTTATCAGCGACAGCTGTCGGCCGAGGGGATATTGAGCCTGCGTCCGCAGATCCTCGTAGGCACCGAAGAAATGGGGCCACCACCGGTGCTGTCGCAGATCCGCAGCGCCGGGGTACAGGTTGAACTGTTCTCGGCCACGCCGGACCTGCCGACTCTCCAGGACAATCTGCGACACCTGGGTCAACTGCTGGGCGCCGAGGACCAAGCCGCGCAGTTGTTCGACCGTTATCAACAGCAGCTCAGCCAACAAAAAGCTCGGGTGAGTAAAATCCAGCTCAAGCAAAAGGCCCCCGGGGTGTTGCTGTTGATCGGGAGCGCCGGCGGCAAGCCAATGGTCGCTGGCCTGGGCACCTCCGCCGATTGGCTGGTGCAGCAGGCCGGTGGTCACAACCTGGCGACACACAAAGGTTACAAGTCATTTTCGGTGGAGACTTTGGCCGGCCTGAATCCCGAAGTCCTGGTGTTCGCTGATCGCGCGTTAAGTGGCGAGGAAGCTCGTGCGGCGTTGTTCCGGGAAAACCCGATTCTCTCCTCCACCCGCGCCGCCAGGGCCGGGCGCGTTATCGAGCTTGACCCGACGCTGTTGGTCGGCGGACTGGGTCCGCGCTTGCCGCAAGGTCTGGTGAAGCTGACGAACGGTTTTTACCCAGCCGAGCCGGCCAAGGCACCATGACCCCGTTGGTCAAGCCGCGCACCTTGTTCATTGGCCTCGGAGTGTTGTGTCTGCTGGCGATCTGGCTGTCCCTGGCGCTGGGGCCGGTGAGTTTGCCCCTGTTTGATACCTTGCGCGCCGCGTTGCGTCTGATGGGCTTGCCAGTGGCCGCCGAGGGTCTGGAGCAGGCCGAGCTGATCCTCGGTCAGATCCGTCTGCCACGCACGTTGTTGGGGTTGGCGGTGGGCGGGGTATTGGCATTATCCGGGGTGGCGATGCAGGGGCTGTTCCGTAACCCGTTGGCCGACCCGGGACTGGTGGGGGTGTCCAGCGGTGCGGCGCTGGGCGCGGCGTTCGCCATTGTTGGCGGCTCGGCGCTGGGCGGCTTGCCCGAAGCGTTCGGTCCCTATGTGTTGTCGTTGTGTGCGTTTCTCGGCGGGCTTGGGGTCACGGCATTGGTTTATCGCCTCGGCCGGCGCAACGGCCAGACCCATGTCGCGACCATGCTCCTGGCCGGTATCGCCCTGACCGCGCTGTCCGGTTCGGCGGTGGGCCTGTTCACTTATCTGGCGGACGACGCAACCCTGCGTACCTTGACGTTCTGGAACCTGGGGAGCCTGAATGGCGCCAGTTATGCGCGGTTGTGGCCGCTGTTGCTGGTCAGCGTTGGAGTAGCACTCTGGCTGCCACGACGGGCCCGGGCGCTCAATGCTCTGTTGCTGGGTGAGTCCGAAGCTGCTCATTTGGGCGTTGATGTCGAAGGGCTCAAGCGTGAATTGGTGTTTTGCACGGCCCTGGGGGTTGGCGCGGCAGTGGCAGCGGCGGGCATGATCGGGTTTGTCGGGCTGGTGGTACCGCATCTGGTACGGTTGATGGCCGGCCCCGATCATCGCGTTCTGTTGCCGGCTTCGGTGCTGGCGGGGGCGAGCCTGCTGCTGTTCGCCGACCTGGTGGCGCGTCTGGCGCTGGCACCGGCGGAGCTGCCGATCGGTATCGTCACGGCATTCATCGGGGCGCCGTTCTTCCTCTATTTATTGCTGCGAGGGCGCGCCTGATGTTACGAGCGCAGAACTTGCACATCCAGCGGGGTCGCAAGACCGTGTTGGCTGATATCAATCTTGAGCTTCATCCCGGCCAGGTGCTGGGCGTGCTCGGGCCCAACGGTGCAGGTAAAAGTACTTTGCTGGCGGGGCTGTGCGGTCAATTGCCTCCCGCGCAGGGGCAGGTCTGGCTCGATGATCGGCCTTTGTCCCAGTGGGAGGGGGCCGAGCGTGCCCGTTGCCTGGCGGTATTGCCGCAGTCATCGACCCTGGATTTTGCCTTCCGCGTCGAAGAAGTAGTCGGCATGGGGCGCCTGCCTCATCAGAGTGGTCGAGTGCGTGACGAGCAAATTGTTGCCTTGGCGTTGCACGCTGCAGACGCGGCGCATCTGCAGGGCCGCAGTTACCTGGCGTTGTCGGGAGGCGAGCGTCAGCGGGTGCACCTGGCACGGGTCTTGGCACAGTTGTGGCCAGGGGAAGCGGGGCAGACCCTGCTGCTGGACGAGCCGACCTCGATGCTTGATCCACTGCACCAGCACACCATCCTGCAAGCGGTGCGTGAGTTTGCCGATCGCGGCGCGGCTATATTGGTGATCCTGCATGACCTGAACCTGGCGGCGCGTTATTGTGATCGCCTGTTGTTGCTCGCGTCTGGCCGGCCGGTGGCCCTGGACACGCCGCAGCAAGTGCTGCGCCCGGAACCGCTCAAAGCGGTGTTTGGCCTGGAAGTGCTGGTGCAACCCCACCCGGAGCGCGGACATCCATTGATCATCGCCCGCTGAGGGTTGCCTGAGGATGTAGACGTGCGCCTGATCCTGGTTCTGGCATTGAGTGTGCTGACGGCGTGTCAGAGTGTCGCGCCGCCACCGGTCGACGGGCAGCTCCTTGATTTGCACAATGGCCGGGCCGTCACGCCTCAAGCGTTGATCGAGCGCCTGGCACGGGCGCCGCGAGTGGTGGTGGGCGAGCAGCACGATAATCGCGATCACCACGCGCTGCAGCTATGGCTGCTTCAGGCCCTGGCCGCGCAACGGACCCAAGGCAGCCTTCTGCTGGAAATGTTGACGCCCCTCCAGCAGCCTCGGGTTGACGCGGTCCGCCAGTTACCTGCCTTGCCCGCTGATCTGCCCGCAGCCCTGGATTGGTCGCCGGGATGGGACTGGAGCCTGTATGGGCCGGTCGTCGAGTTCGCTTTGGCGCAACGTTATCCGTTGTTGGCCGCCAATCTGGACACCGCCGAGATCCAGCGCGTCTACCGGCAAGCGCCGCACTTGCGAGGCGCCCGTGCGAATGCAGTCGGTGTGAAGGATCAGTTGCTGGAGCAGATCCGCCAATCCCATTGCGGCCTGCTGCCCGAATCACAGATGCCGGCCATGCTGGCCGTCCAGCAACAACGTGACCGACGCATGGCCGAACGTCTCCTGGAGGCGCCATTACCTGCGTTGTTGTTCGCCGGTGCCTGGCATGGACGAAAAGACGTCGGCGTGCCGCTGCATGTGCTGGACTTGGGGGCCAGTGAGGCACCGATCGTGCTGATGCTGGCCGAGGAGGGCAGCGAGATGACATCGGCCATGGCAGATTACGTGTGGTACACCAAGGCTACGCCGCCGCAGGATTACTGTGCCCAGATGCGCGAACACAAGCGAGCCCCGTAGGCGCTGACGAAGCCTGCGATCTTTTGATCTTTCGCTTGAGAGTCAGGTCTGGGAAAGATCGCAGCCTCGTTGCACTCGACAGCTCCTACAGGGGCGATGTGGAGAAAGGTGCATTCTTTCAGACAAAAAAAGACCCGACAAAAGTCGGGTCAAATAACCGTGATTAGCCTGATGAGGAGATATCTGAGAGTCCGAACCAAGGGCTTTTCAAATATCGACCAGTCTCGCGACCGGATGCGCTAATAATAGCGATTCTCATTACCATGTCAAACGTTGTTTTGGGAATTTGCCTAAATAACTTTCAAGCGAAGGCCGTGTGGCGACAAACAAGGAGAATGGTCAGGCTTTGTGACGCGTCGAAACGGCATCCAATTGTTTGTTCAAGGCTTCCTTGCGTTCGGCGGGGATGTCATTCCAGTGCACATCCATCAATGCGCCCTCAATGGCATAGAGCAACACCTTCGAAGCCCGGAACCCGCGGGTGCGTACCGCGCGATAGGCATCAACCGCTCCGAGGCGGCGCAGATCAGAGGCGCTGTGGATGCCCACGGCATGCAGCCACTGGGCGGATGTCTTGCCCAGGTTCTTCAGGTGTTGCAGTTCATCATTCATCGAGCCTCCTTGCGACGGCCGATTGGTGCAGTGGGCAAGCTTCTCAGCAGTGTAGCGGTCAGTAGGAAAAACGTGATTCTTTGGTGGGATTTGAAGCAAAAGCTTCTAATGCATTACGCACGATAGGGTGGGGAGGCGCGGCAGGATGCGTCTTCCAGCGCAGGCAGGGGCGCTGGAGATCAATGGGGCTACGGTAGATTCGGCCCGATTCAGCGGGTGCGGTAGCGCAGCCGGGTGCCGAAGTTCATCGACATCAGAATCTCGTCGGCAGACAGCTCCGCGGGGAAATAGGCGCCTGAGATCTGCGCATGGGCCAGGCTGGCACCTTCCAGGGAAGACTTGCGAAAATCGATACCGCGCAAATCCGCGGAGCGAAAGTAAGCGTCGGTGAAATCCACGTCGTCGGCATTGAGCTCGCGCAGGTCCAGGCCGCGAAAGTCGCCGCCACGCATATCAACGGGGCCTTGAGGCCGTTCGTTGTTGAAACCGGCAATGTCGTCTGCACGCAGCAAAGCATACAGCGGGGTACTGAGAAGCTTGGGTTGGCTCATTTCATATCACCTGTTGGTTTTATGACGCCAGTATACTGCCACTATTTGGCGGCCGTGAAGGCTGTGAGGACTCCACGACCGAAATAGTTTCTTACAAGCCTGGCAAGCGTTGACGAATCTGCGCGACCACGATGTCGAGCGTGCCGCTTTCATTGGTTTGGACCCGTTTACTGCAGAGGATTTCCGCCGGGGTGAGTGCTTCGCGGGTGGCCTGTTGGGCGGCGATAACGGCCAGATTTGCGTCGGAGGGATCTGTTTGATCGGCCTGACGTTGCGCAAGTCTGCTTTCGATAACCGCTTGTGGTGCGTTGCAATCGAGGATCAGGAACGGAGCGCCGGTGGCCTCGGCAACTTTCGCTGCCGCATCGCGCTGATCGTGTTTGAGGTACGTGGCGTCGATCACTGCTGGGAACCCGGCATGCAGGATGACACCAGCGATTTCATGCAAACGGGCATAAGTGGCATCGCTGGCGTCGCTGCTATAGATGCCGGCTTGTGGATCATTGGGCACTTGCTGCTCACCAAACAGACGCTTGCGCTCAACGTCCGAGCGCAAGCGAATGGCGCCCAGGGCTTCCACCAGGCGCATCGCGACATGGCTTTTGCCAACGGCCGAAACGCCGTGGGTGATAGCCAGAAAGCGCGAGGGAATGGTGCTGTAGCTTTCGGCCAGGTTCGCGTAGTTGCGGTATTGACGTAGGGTTGTGGCGCGCTGCACCGGGTCGGCTTCGGCCGGCATGCTGAACAGCGCGACCTTGGCGCGGACCAGGGCGCGGTAGGCTTTGTAGAAGTTCAGCAGCTCCAGCCCCTGATAGTCGCCGGTCAGCTCCAGGTATTGGCTGACGAAACGTCGCGCCAAGGACTTGAGACCCCGGTCTTCCAGATCCATGGCCAGGAAAGCGGTGTCGGCATAGACATCGGTGAAGCGGAAGGGCTCGTTGAACTCGATGCAGTCGAAAATCACGACCTTGCCATCGATCACCGTGGCATTGCCCAAGTGGATGTCACCGTGGCATTCGCGGATGAAACCTTCGGTTTTGCGTTGACTGAACAGCGGTTTGAGGCGTTCGAAGCTGCTTTCGGCCCAGGCTTGCAGGGCTTCGAGCTGCAACAGGTCAGCCTTGTCACTGAGGAACGGACGAATCTGTTCGAAGTTCTGCCGCACCGGCGCCATGACGCTGTCGGGGGTGCCGGCTTCGTTTTCGGCAGGCACTGTGGGCGTGGAGAGATGGAAACGGGCGATCTGCGCGGCCATTTCGTCGACGTGCGCAGTGGTCAGTTCACCATTGGCCTGTAGTGTGCTGAGCAGTTGGCTCTGGGGAAACTGACGCATCTTCAGGGCGTATTCGATGGCCGGGCCTTCGCCACCCAATTGTGGCGCTTGCTCGGTGCCGGTAATCGGCATGACTTCCAGGTACAGATCCTGGGTCAGGCGCTGGTTCAAGCGCAGTTCTTCCCCGCAGAAATGCTTGCGTGCCTCGAGGCTGGTGAAATCAAGGAAGCCGAAATTGACCGGTTTTTTGAATTTGTAGGCATACGGCCCAGTGAGCAATACCCAGGAAATGTGGGTCTCGATGACCTGGAACCCTTCGACGGGATGCGGATAGAGGGCCGGGTTTTGCAGGGCAGCGATCAGGGACTGGCTCACGGGCGATCCTTCAGAGACTGGGAAAGTTCAAGACCGTCATTATGGCGGCAAGCCGCGTTAACGCAAACAGAAGGGCCCGTTGTGTGGTCATGTTGAAGCGCGGCAAAGTGCGTATAATCCGCCGCCATGACTCGTACCCGATCCCCCCGTACCCCCAAGAAACCACCCGCCAGTCGCCTGCGGCCCTGGCTGGGCTGGGCCCTTAAACTCAGCCTGGTGGGCCTCGTCGTGCTCGCTGGCTTTGCGGTCTATCTCGATGCCGTGGTCCAGGAGAAGTTCTCCGGCAAGCGCTGGACCATCCCGGCCAAGGTCTACGCCAGGCCCCTGGAGCTGTTCGTCGGACAAAAGCTGAGTCGGGACGATTTCCTGACCGAGCTCGATGCCCTGGGCTATCGCCGTGAAAGCGTTGCCAATGGCCCGGGTGCTGCGTCCGTCAATGGCAATACCGTCGACCTCAATACCCGCGGTTTCCAATTTTATGAGGGCATGGAGCAGGCGCAGGCGGTGCGAGTGCGTTTCTCCGGCGACTACGTCGCTGCGCTGACCGGTGCCAACAATGCGAAGCTGTCAGTGGTGCGCCTTGAACCGCTGCTGATCGGTGGCCTGTACCCCAAGAACCTTGAAGACCGGATCCTGATCAAGATCGACCAGGTGCCGCCGTTCCTGCTCGATACGCTGATCGCTGTCGAGGACCGCGACTTCTATCATCACTTCGGCGTTTCGCCCAAGTCGATTGCCCGAGCCATTTGGGTCAACACATCCTCGGGCCGTATGCGCCAGGGCGGCAGTACCCTGACCCAGCAATTGGTCAAGAACTTCTATTTGACCAACGAGCGCAGCCTCAGCCGCAAGCTTACCGAAGCCATGATGGCGCTGTTGTTGGAGCTGCACTACGACAAGCGGGAGATTCTCGAGGCGTATCTCAACGAAGTCTTCGTCGGCCAGGACGGCCAGCGAGCGGTTCACGGTTTCGGCCTGGCCAGCCAGTTCTTCTTCAGCCAGCCGCTGTCCGAGCTCAAGCTGCATCAGGTGGCATTGTTGGTGGGGATGGTGAAAGGGCCGTCCTCCTACAACCCGCGGCGTAATCCGGAGCGCGCCCTCGAGCGGCGCAATCTGGTACTCGACTTGCTGCAACAGCAAGGCGTGGCGACGGCCGAGCAAGTCGAAGCGGCGAAGAAGATGCCTTTGGGCGTGACCAAGCGCGGCAGTCTGGCAGACAGCTCGTTTCCTGGTTTCATGGACCTGGTCAAGCGTCAACTGCGTGAAGACTACCGCGATGAAGACTTGACCGAAGAAGGCCTGCGGATCTTCACCAGTTTCGACCCGATCCTGCAGATGAAGGCCGAAGCATCGGTCAATGACACCTTCAAGCGACTGGCCGGGCGCAAGGGCTCTGATGAAGTGGAAGCCGCGATGGTGGTGACCAACCCGGAAACCGGGGAAGTCCAGGCCATGATCGGCAGTCGGCAGGCCAGTTTTGCCGGTTTCAACCGGGCGCTCGATGCGGTCCGCCCGATCGGCTCCCTGATCAAGCCGGCGGTCTACCTCACCGCCCTGGAAAAGCCGAGCCAGTACACCCTGACCAGTTGGTTGTCCGACGAGGCGTTCTCGGTCAAGGGCGCGGATGGCCAGGTGTGGAAACCGCAGAATTATGATCGCCGGTCCCACGGTACGGTGTTCCTGTACCAGGGACTTGCGCATTCCTACAACCTGTCGACGGCTCGCCTCGGGCTTGAAATCGGCGTGCCGAACGTCCTCAAGACCCTGGCCCGCCTGGGTGTCAGTCGCGAATTCCCGGCATTCCCATCGATGCTGCTGGGGGCCGGTGGCCTCACGCCGATTGAAGTGGCAGCCATGTATCAGACGCTGGCCAACGGCGGTTTCAATACGCCGATGCGCGGCATTCGCAGCGTGCTGACCGCCGACGGCGAGCCGCTCAAGCGCTATCCGTTCCAGATCCAGCAGCGTTTTGATCCAGCGTCCATTTATCTGATCCAGAGCGCCATGCAACGGGTCATGCGTGAAGGCACTGGCAGTTCGGTTTATAACGTACTACCGCGTAACCTGACCCTGGCGGGCAAGACCGGTACCAGCAACGACTCGCGCGACAGCTGGTTTGCCGGTTTCAGCCAGGATCTGCTGGCGGTGGTCTGGCTCGGCCGTGACGACAATGGCAAGACCCCGTTCACTGGCGCCACCGGTGCATTGCAGGTCTGGACCAGTTTCATGCGCAAGGCCGATCCGTTGCCGCTGGACATGCCGCAACCAGACAATATCGTTCAGGCCTGGGTGGATTCGCGCACCGGCCAAGGCTCCGACGCCAGTTGCCCGGGCGCGGTGCAGATGCCGTATATTCGCGGCAGCGAACCACCACCCGGTGCAGCCTGTGGCATTCCAAATCCCGCCGAATCGGTCATGGATTGGGTCAAGGACTGGATGAATTAAGCAAAGAGGGTTTCAAGTGAACAAGTGGTTGATTCCAGCGGTAACGGCCGTGGCATTGCTCAGCGGTTGCTCTACCGTACAGCGCGGGTCGATTCCGGTTGTCGATTCCGGCACTGCCGTTTCCAATAGCGAGCGGGTCTCGGCCAATGGCGGTTTCCGTCAAACGACGGTGCAGCGGCCGGTGCAGGGACAGGTCCAGGCGATTCCCCAGGGCGATACCGGTGTCGTGGTGATGGTGCCCGGTGGCGGCGCCACGACGTCGGCACCGATCAGCAGCACACCGATCACGCCGGGGCCGATTACGCCAGGACCTATCGATACCTCACCGATCGACCAGGGTAGCTACAGCATGCCTTCTGCGCCAAGCAGCATTCCCTCGACCAGCTCGGGAGGTCTGTCCGCAGATGAACAATTGGACGGTCCAGTACTGGCATTGCTCACCACGGCTCAACAGCAACAGGCCGGTGGTGATCTCAATGGTGCGTCCTCCAGCCTGGAGCGAGCCCAGCGTGTTGCGCCGCGTGAACCCCAGGTTCTCTATCGCCTGGCCCAGGTGCGCATGGCCCAGGGCGATGCGCCGCAAGCCGAGCAACTGGCCCGCCGTGGCCTGACGTTCGCCAACGGTCGTCCTGCGCTTCAGGCCAGCCTGTGGGAATTGATCGCTCAGGCCCGTGAGAAACAAGGCGACTCCGCCGGCGCGGCATTGGCCCGTCAGAAGGCCAAGGTTTCGCTCTGATGGATACGCGTTTTCCCAAGATCGCCGATCAGTTGCTGCTGATTGAGCGGGAGTTGCGGGTCCAGGGCTGGTGGAGCAGCGTTTCGCCGTCGGCCGAGGCGTTGGCCAGTGTCGAGCCGTTCGCGGTCGACACGCTGGACTTCGAGCAATGGCTGCAATGGATTTTCCTGCCACGCATGAAAGCCATCCTGGAAAATGACCTGCCGCTGCCCAACGCCTCCGGCATCCTGGCGATGGCTGAAATGGTCTATGCCCAGCGGCCGGGGCAGGGTATCGAGTTGCAGCGACTGTTGGCGCAGTTCGACCAATTGATCAGCGACGTCAACTGACTGCCATTTATTGGCAGTGCTCCTCGATCTGCTTACGGGTTTCGTCGATGCGCTGGCGCCGCTCCTCTTCTGTGAGGCGGCGCATTTCCCCTTCCACATCCTCGCGTACCCTCGGATTGTTCTGCAGTTGCGCCAGATTGGTTCGAGTCTGTTCGCAGAAGGCCTTGAGCTGGGCTTGCTGCTCGGCAATCTGTTGCTTGACCTGTTGGTCAATCGCCTTCTGGTCGCCAATGACCCCGGCAGGCGGGGGGGCTGCTGGCTTGGCGGCGGAAGGGGAGGGCTTGATCACCGTCGTGGCCTGTCCTCCCGGCGGTGGCTGAGAGCCAAAGTGGGTAACCCCTTGGGCATCCACCCATTTATAGACCTGACCGGCCATGCACATCGGGCTCAGGCCAACCAGTAGGCTGGCCGTCAAGAAGAACATTCGCATGCTGTTTCCTTGTCATGGGTTGCGCAATTGAAGCTAACACAGTTGCTGTTTAAAGGTTTTTTCTTGCGTTCTCATGCGCTTACTTCGAATAAAGCACATTGACGGCTTGACTTGCAGAGGGCGAAACAGAAGAATCCAAAGTCCGCTGTAGAGGGACTGCCAGAAGCAGGCCCACTCGGCAGATCATGAGGCGCACATCCGCGCCGACCTGTTACACCCGCAACGCGTTACCTCGCGCTGGGTGGGAAAGGCCCGCAACACTTGGGACGATCCCAATACTTGCTCAGTCAGTGCTGACGTAGTCGGCGACCACCGTCGCTCATGCTCTGCCGAGAAGTAAACCTATTAAGACCCGTCCCTTTGTGTGGGCCGGTATTCTGGCGTTTTAGAGGTGAACAACGTGGAGCTTTTATCTGGCGGTGAGATGCTCGTCCGCTTTTTGCGTGACGAAGGCGTCAAATATATCTACGGGTACCCCGGTGGTGCTCTTCTTCATGTCTATGATGCCCTGTTCAAAGAACCGGAAGTGACCCACATCCTGGTTCGTCATGAGCAAGCGGCGACCCATATGGCTGACGGTTATGCCCGTGCCACCGGTAAAGCCGGCGTGGTCCTGGTGACTTCCGGCCCTGGCGCCACGAACGCCATCACCGGTATCGCCACGGCGTACATGGACTCCATCCCGATGGTGATCATCTCCGGTCAGGTGCCCAGCACCATGGTCGGCACCGACGCGTTCCAGGAAACCGACATGATCGGTATTTCCCGGCCGATCGTGAAGCACAGCTTCATGATCAAGCACGCTTCGGAGATCCCGGAGGTCATGAAGAAGGCTTTCTACCTGGCTGAATCCGGTCGTCCGGGCCCGGTTGTGGTCGATGTCCCGAAAGACATGACCAACCCGGCCGAGAAGTTCGAATACATTTTCCCCAAGAAAGCCAAGCTGCGTTCCTACAGCCCGGCTGTGCGCGGTCACTCCGGGCAAATCCGCAAGGCAGCCGAAATGCTGCTGGCGGCCAAGCGTCCGGTGCTGTACTCAGGTGGTGGCGTTATCCTCGGTGGTGGCTCCGCGCCGCTGACCGAACTGGCGAAAATGCTTAACCTGCCGGTCACCAATACGCTGATGGGTTTGGGCGCCTACCCGGGCACTGATCGTCAGTTCATCGGCATGCTCGGCATGCACGGCAGCTACACCGCCAACCTGGCGATGCACCATGCCGATGTGATTCTGGCGGTCGGCGCGCGTTTCGACGACCGTGTCATCAACGGCCCGGCGAAATTCTGCCCGAATGCCAAGATCATCCATATCGACATCGACCCGGCGTCCATCTCCAAGACCATCAAGGCAGACGTGCCGATTGTCGGTCCTGTGGAGAGCGTGCTGAGCGAAATGGTCGCCATCCTCAAGGAAATCGGCGAGGCTCCGAACAAGGAGTCCGTGGCCAGTTGGTGGAAGCAGGTTGATGAGTGGCGCGGTGATCGTGGCCTGTTCCCTTACGACAAGGGCGACGGCAGCGTGATCAAGCCGCAGACCGTGATCGAAACCCTGTGCGAAGTGACCAAGGGCGATGCCTTTGTGACCTCCGACGTGGGCCAGCACCAGATGTTCGCCGCGCAGTACTACAAGTTCAACAAGCCCAACCGCTGGATCAACTCTGGTGGCCTGGGCACCATGGGCTTCGGTTTCCCGGCGGCCATGGGCGTCAAGTTGAGCTTTCCGGATAGCGACGTCGCCTGTGTCACGGGCGAGGGCAGTATCCAGATGAACATCCAGGAGCTGTCGACCTGTCTGCAGTACGGTTTGCCGGTGAAAATCGTCAACCTGAACAACGGCGTACTGGGCATGGTTCGCCAGTGGCAGGACATGAGCTACGGCAGCCGTCACTCGCACTCCTACATGGAGTCGCTGCCGGACTTCGTCAAGCTGGTCGAAGCCTATGGTCACGTGGGCATCCGCATCACTGACCTGAAGGACTTGAAGTCCGGGCTCGAAGAAGCTTTCGCCATGAAGGATCGCCTGGTGTTCCTCGATATCAAGGTCGATACCAGCGAGCACGTCTACCCGATGCAGATCAAAGACGGCTCCATGCGCGATATGTGGCTGAGCAAGACGGAGCGTACCTAATCATGCGACATATTATTTCCCTGCTTCTGGAAAACGAACCGGGTGCTCTGTCTCGCGTAGTGGGCCTGTTTTCGCAGCGCAACTACAACATCGAAAGCCTGACCGTGGCGCCAACCGAAGACCCGACCCTGTCGCGTCTGACGCTGACCACTGTGGGGCACGATGAAATCATCGAGCAGATCACCAAGAACCTGAACAAGCTGATCGAGGTGGTCAAGCTGGTGGACCTGTCGGAAAGCGCTCACATCGAGCGCGAGCTGATGCTGGTCAAGGTCAAGGCCACCGGTGCCCAGCGCGCCGAGATCAAACGCACTACCGATATTTATCGTGGGCAGATCGTCGATGTCAGCACCAGCGTCTATACCGTTCAGTTGACCGGTACCAGCGACAAGCTCGACAGCTTCATTCAATCGATCGGCACTGCCTCGATTCTGGAAACCGTACGCAGTGGCGTCACCGGGATTGCCCGTGGCGACAAAGTGCTGAGCATCTAAACCAAATTAGCGAATGGCCTGAATGGCCGGATATAGGGGTAATTCATGAAAGTTTTCTACGATAAAGACTGCGACCTGTCGATCATCCAGGGCAAGAAAGTCGCCATCATCGGTTACGGCTCCCAGGGCCACGCTCAAGCGTGCAACCTGAAAGACTCCGGCGTTGACGTTACTGTTGGTCTGCGTAAAGGTTCGGCGACTGTTGCCAAAGCCGAAGCTCATGGCCTGAAAGTGACCGACGTTGCTTCCGCTGTTGCGGCTGCTGACCTGGTCATGATCCTGACCCCGGACGAGTTCCAGTCTTCGCTGTACAAGAATGAAATCGAACCGAACATCAAGAAAGGCGCCACCTTGGCCTTCTCCCACGGTTTCGCGATTCACTACAACCAGGTCGTGCCACGCGCCGATCTCGACGTGATCATGATCGCGCCGAAGGCCCCGGGCCACACCGTTCGTTCCGAATTCGTGAAGGGCGGCGGTATCCCTGACCTGATCGCGATCTACCAGGACGCTTCCGGCAACGCCAAGAACGTCGCTCTGTCCTACGCTGCCGGTGTTGGCGGCGGCCGCACCGGCATCATCGAAACCACCTTCAAGGACGAAACCGAAACCGACCTGTTCGGCGAACAAGCCGTTCTGTGCGGCGGTACTGTCGAGCTGGTCAAGGCCGGTTTCGAAACCCTGGTTGAAGCTGGCTACGCGCCGGAAATGGCCTACTTCGAATGCCTGCACGAACTGAAGCTGATCGTTGACCTCATGTACGAAGGCGGTATCGCCAACATGAACTACTCGATCTCCAACAACGCTGAATACGGCGAGTACGTGACGGGTCCGGAAGTGATCAACGCCGAGTCCCGCCAGGCCATGCGTAACGCCCTGAAACGTATTCAGGACGGCGAATACGCCAAGATGTTCATCAGCGAAGGCGCTACCGGCTATCCTTCGATGACCGCCAAGCGTCGCAACAACGCCGCCCACGGTATCGAAATCATTGGCGAGCAGCTGCGCTCGATGATGCCGTGGATCGGTGCCAACAAGATCGTCGACAAAGCCAAGAACTAAGTCGCGAGCTTGATCGGAAAACGCGGCCCTGGCCGCGTTTTTTCGTTTGGGCGGTGGCTTCTGGTATAAAGCTGCATCGTTTGCGGCCGAACCCTCGTCCCAGACACCTGTCGAATTTTTCACACCGTTGCAAGGTACTGTCCATGAGCGAACGCCCCGACGAGCCCAACCAGGCTCCTGACGCCGAAAGCCTGCTGCCCATTGATGAGCACGTCGAAGAAGGACATGACGCTGAAGGCCGTAAGGTCCGGCACCGTGGCATCTATCTGCTGCCGAATCTGTTCACCACCGCGAACCTGTTCGCCGGTTTCTATTCCATCATCAGCTCCATGAGCGCCCAAGCGGCCTTGAGCGCCGGCGATAGCGCCGGGGCGAGTCGGTACTTTGCCTTCGCTGCCATCGCGATCTTTGTCGCCATGGTGCTCGATGGCCTGGACGGGCGCGTGGCCCGCATGACCAATACCCAGAGCGCGTTCGGTGCCGAGTACGATTCGCTGTCGGACATGGTCGCTTTCGGCGTGGCCCCGGCCTTGCTGGCGTTCGGTTGGGCGCTGGGGGACATGGGCAAGGTCGGCTGGATGGTCGCCTTCATCTATGTTGCCGGTGCTGCGTTGCGTCTGGCACGTTTCAACACCCAGGTCGGTACGGCTGACAAGCGCTACTTCATCGGCTTGGCGAGTCCTGCCGCAGCGGGTGTCGTAGCCGGTGTGGTCTGGGCTTTCAGCGACTACGGTATCCAGGGATCGAAGATGTCGTTCCTTGTGGCGCTGCTGGTAGCAGCGGCCGGTATGCTGATGGTCAGCAACATCAAGTACAACAGCTTCAAGGAGCTGGATCTCAAAGGGCGGGTGCCGTTCGTGGCGATTCTGGCAGTGGTGCTGGTGTTCGCGGTGGTCTTCAGTGATCCGCCACGTATCTTGTTGCTGGTGTTCCTCGCCTATGCCGCCTCCGGTCCGGTTCAATACCTGTTGCGCCTGCGCCGCCACAAAAAAGCCGAGTGATGTAATTTCCCTCATACTCCGCAGTCTATTGGTGCATCTGCCCTCCAATGCTGCGGAGTTGTCATGCTGATCAAGATCCCCAAGTCGTCCGACTGCCTTGAGTCGGACGTCACGCCAGAATCCCTCTACCTATCCCGTCGCCAAATGCTGGGAGCCACCATGGCGGGGCTTGCCGTCAGCGGCCTTCCGCGTTGGGCCAGTGCTGCCGATGTTGCGCGTTATGCGGATGTCGAGCCCGGCAAGGCGCCGTCCTGGTTTGCCGAGAAGCTGCCGTCCACCCAATGGGGCGCGGTTACGGTCAAGGATGAGTCCATCACGCCTTTTAAAGACGCCACCCATTACAACAATTTCTATGAGTTCGGAACCGGCAAAGGGGACCCTGCGGCCAATGCCGGATCCTTGAAAACCGAGCCCTGGAGCGTGGTGATCGACGGGGAAGTGGGCAAGCCGGGGCGCTATGCTTTGGAAGACTTCATGAAACCATATCAGTTGGAGGAGCGAATCTATCGCCTGCGGTGCGTGGAGGCTTGGTCCATGGTTATTCCGTGGATCGGCTTTCCCATTTCCGCATTGCTCAAGCAGGTCGAGCCGACCTCCAAGGCCAAGTACATTCGTTTTGAAACCCTGCAGGATCCCAAGGCCATGCCAGGGCAGCGCTCAGGGTTTGCTTTGATCGACTGGCCCTATGTCGAGGGCTTGCGACTGGATGAAGCGATGAGTCCGCTGGCAATCATGGCGGTTGGGATGTATGGGCGAGAGTTGCCGAATCAGAACGGTGCGCCGTTGCGCTTGGTGGTGCCGTGGAAGTACGGTTTCAAAAGTGTGAAGTCCATTGTGCGCATCAGTCTGGTCAGCGAGCAGCCCAAGACGACCTGGCAGAGCATTGCGTCCGACGAGTACGGTTTTTACGCCAACGTCAACCCGACGGTCGATCACCCGCGTTGGACCCAGGCACGGGAGCGCCGTCTGCCGAGCGGGCTGTTCAGTCCTAACGTGCGCGATACGTTGATGTTCAACGGCTATCAGGATGAAGTCGCTTCTTTATATGCAGGGATGGACTTGAGGAAGGACTACTGATGCGTTTTCCAGTCTGGCGAATCGGCGTCTTTGTTGCGGCGGCGGTTTGGCCGTTGCTCTGGCTCTACGAAGCGTTGATGAATAAGTTGGGACCTGACCCGGGCAAGGTGCTGGTGGATCGGCTCGGGTTGGGCACGCTTATTTTGTTGTTGATCACCTTGAGCATGACGCCGTTGCAGAAACTCACGGGGTGGGCAGGGTGGATCGCGGTCAGGCGTCAGCTGGGATTGTGGTGTTTTGCTTACGTGGTATTGCATCTGAGTGGATATACGGCGTTCATCCTGGGGTTCGATTGGTCGCAACTGGGCGTCGAACTGAGCAAGCGCCCTTATATTATCGTTGGGGCGCTTGGGTTTCTGGGGCTCTTGGCGCTGGCGATTACTTCCAATCGCTACAGTCAGCGGCGATTGGGCGCGCGCTGGAAAAAACTGCATCGCCTGGTTTATCCGATCTTGGGCCTTGGATTGCTGCATATGTTGTGGATTGTGCGGGCGGATCTTAAGGAGTGGTCGATTTACGCTTCTATAGGGGTCGTGCTGCTGATGTTGAGAGTTCCGCCGGTTATGCGTCGGATTCCGCGCTTAGTGGGGCGCAAGGCACCTTCTGCAACAAAAGCGTAATTAACGCTTGACGGCAAATTCTGGACGTCTATAATTCGCCCCACTTCCGGCGCAGTCGAAGCGGAAAACTCCTTGAGTTTCAATGAGTTAAGTAGGTTTCGAGGGTGCAGGGCTTCAGGTTATCGAAGCTCGGGAAGTAGTTGGTGGGGCGGTTTTTCTGGCTCCGTTAACGATTCGATCTTCTCGATCGAAAGCGGT
>NZ_FODL01000022.1:0-46585 GCF_900110355.1 Pseudomonas sp. NFACC39-1
ACCCATACTAATTGCCCGTGAGGCTTGACCATATAACACCCAAGCAATTTGCTGACCCGATACACAGGGCACCAGATTGCGGTGTGTGAAGACGCTATGAACCGAAAGTTCGCACAACACACAAACCTATCGCATACCCATTCGCTGGAACGTGACCGCAAGGCACGCACCGGCTACCGAATTTCTTGACGACCATAGAGCATTGGAACCACCTGATCCCATCCCGAACTCAGCAGTGAAACGATGCATCGCCGATGGTAGTGTGGGGTTTCCCCATGTGAGAGTAGGTCATCGTCAAGATTAAATTCCGAAACCCCTATCTGCTGATGCAGGTAGGGGTTTTGTTTTTGTGCCGAAAAAAAAGGATGACCTCTTCAGGTCATCCTTTTTTGCATCCGGCAGTTAAGCCCCAGGGACCGGGCAGCTCAGATCGCCTTCTTCGCACTTGAGGTAGGTCTTGAACGTCTCGACCCGGGCCTTGGTTACGGCTGTGGTGCAATTGCTGTGGACCAGCGGGTAGACGCTCCCCCCCTCGACTCCGGACGCAGAAAAATTGCATTCGGCGTCACGGAAGCTGATCCAGGCTCGCTGTGCCTTGACCAGTAGCTGCTTGGCCTGCGGGTCATCTTTCAGGCGTGCAGTGATCTGCTTGTACAGCTGGTTCAGCTCGTTGTCAGCGGCTTCGTACTCTTGGGCTGCGCACTGGTTCATCGCTCCCTGGGTGGTAGCATTGGCGCAGTCATTGGCTTGAACGACGCTGACAAAAAGCAGCGGCGTCAGTCCTAGGAACAAGCGTGAGGACATGGTCGATCTCTCCCTGATGGGGTTACAAATGCCGAAGGAGTGTACCCAAACGCGGGTTCGATACAACTTTCTGGTTGGCCTCGTGGTCTTACAGGCCTAGTGTTGAACACAGGAGGTGACTCATGCATTCATCTGATCGCATCGAAAGAAAAATTCTGCTCAAGGCGCCGCGCTCGCAGGTTTGGCGGGCCTTGGCCAATGCTGAAGCCTTCGGTCAATGGTTCGGCGTCGCGCTTGAGGGTAGACGATTTGTCGCGGGCGAGCGTACCCAGGGGCAGATCACCTATCCAGGCTATGAACACCTCATCTGGGACGTTGCGGTGGAGCGAGTCGAGCCGGAGCGGGTTTTTTCGTTTCGCTGGCATCCGTACGCCATTGAACCGCAGGTGGACTACTCTCAGGAACCCGAAACGAGGGTTCAGTTCGAACTTGAAGACATGGATGGCGGCACCTTGCTCAAAGTGGTGGAGTCGGGCTTTAACGGTATCCCGCAGGCGCGTCGGCTTAAGGCTTTTCGTATGGACAGCCGTGGTTGGGACGAGCAGATGGTCAATATCGAAGCATTCCTGGCCAAGGCCTGATCTTCAGTGTTTGAGCACTCTAAGGGTTTACGGAAGGGCGGCTATAGCGAATGTCTTACACGCTATGGTTGCTATATCGTCTGTTGCGTTTTGGATCCGATGCGTAATCTGTACTCAACCACTGAAGCACAGGGAGTGCTTCAGGATCAGGGACGATCGACCTTGCAAGGATGGCTATCGACAGGGAGTCGTGATGGTCTTGGAAAAACCCGCCTCGGCGGGTTTTTTTTCGTCTGCAGAAAAGCCGACCTATCAAGCCAGGCGTTGCGCCATAGTACGGTCCGAGCCATCAGCAGCAAGGGCCTGCCCAGGTGTACGGTCCGAACCATCAGCAGCAAGGGCCTGCCCAGGTGTACGGTCCGAACCATCAGCGGCAAGGGCCTGCCCAGGTGTACGGTCCGAACCATCAGCGGCAAGGGCCTGCCCAGGTGTACGGTCCGAACCATCAGCGGCAAGGGCCTGCCCAGGTGTGCGGTCCGAACCATCAGCGGCCACAGGCTGCTGATATCCGAGCGTTTGCGTAAAGAAACGGTCCTGCTGCTGGCTCGGCAGGGCAAAGGCACTGACGCTCAGGACGAAGGTGGTAACGGCGATCAAGGAGCTGAAAGTTTTCATGGCGATGACTCCGGTCATATCAAAGGGGTTGAGTGCCGGGTCGTTCAGATGTCGCGATCTGCTGAACCCGTTGCAGCCCGGACGGTAGTCTTGCTGCATGGGTTCAGAGTAGGGGCGAGGAGGGGGACGCCGTTAGACGGATACTGCCCTCGGTTTGCCTGATCCTGTTTGTGTGCAGGATCAGGCGCGACTCACCTGCAAGGCCTCGGCACGTAGCCGGGCGATGTCCTTGCTCGGCGAGGCCCCGAATAGACGGCTGTATTCGCGGCTGAACTGCGAGGGGCTTTCATACCCCATTTTGTAGCCGATTGACGAAACGTCGCTATTCTCCGCCAGCAACAGCCGTCGGGCTTCCTGCAGGCGCAGCTGTTTCTGGTATTGCAGCGGGCTCATGGCAGTCACAGCTTTGAAGCGATGATGCAGTGCCGAAGGGCTGAGATTGATCATTTGTGCCAGGCTATCGATGCTCAGCGGCTCGGCATAATGGCTGTTGAGCCACTCAATTGCGCGACTGATACGGTGGGTTTGCGTGTCGGGGATAGCAATTTCGTGCAAGCGCTGGCCCTGGGCACCCCGTAGCAGGCGGTAGAAAATTTCCTGTTGGGCCAAGGGCGCGAGTGTGGCGATATCGTCCGGACTCTCCAACAGCCGCAGCAAACGCAACACTGCATCGAGCAGCGGCGCATCGATGCGATCCAGGAATAATCCGCGACCGGTCCGCTGGGCCGGTACTCCAATGGGGCTGGCGTCGGCGATCAGACGGCAGATCTGCGCCGGGTCGATATCCAGACGAATGCACAGGTAGGGGTGCTCGGGGCTGGCTTCGATCACCTGACCCGCCAGCGGCAGGGTGACCGATACCACCAGGTAGTTGAGCGAATCATAGACGTAGCATTCATCCGCCAGCCGAACCTCTTTGCGCCCCTGGACGATCACGCACAAACCGGGCTTGTGGATCGTGTGCAGGGCCTCTGTGGGCTGGTCGCTACGGATCAGGTGCAAGGCCTCGATGGCCGTGGGATGAACGCCGAATTCCGGGGCGAAGCGCTTCATCAGTTCCGCCAGTTCGGTGCGGCGCTGGTTGGCGCCGTCGTCGGGCGCAATGTGTATGGACGTGGATACCGACATGCCGATCTATCTCCCTGGCCAAATGGGTGGACCGCGCTAGTAAAGCCGATTGTGCGCCCGGCGACCAGAGGCGGTTTTATCGCTACAGGATCGTGCAAGGGCGCAGGAGGATCCGGCTAACCCAGACACGGATCTGCTCCCTAATCTGGACCTGTCAAAACGCTCCCACCGGGGGGCAATACATCCAGACGAGGAAACCATCATGTCCACTATTCAAAACAAAGTTGTGGTTATCACCGGCGCCAGCAGCGGTATTGGCGAAGCCGCAGCACGGTTGCTGGCTGCCCGGGGCGCGCGAGTGGTGCTGGGTGCACGACGCGTCGATCGCTTGCAGGCGCTGGTGCAGGAACTTGAAGCCGACGGCCAGCAGGCTGCTTGCAAAGCCGTGGACGTGACGCGCCGTGATGATGTCCAGAGCCTGATCGACTTCGCTGTCGAGCGATTCGGCAAGGTCGATGTGATCGTCAACAACGCCGGGGTCATGCCGCTCTCCAAACTCGAGGCGCTGAAAGTTGATGAATGGGACCGCATGATTGACGTCAACATTCGTGGCGTACTCCACGGTATCGCCGCCGGTTTGCCCTTGATGCAACGCCAGCGCAGTGGCCAGTTCATCAACATCGCTTCTATTGGTGCCTACACGGTCAGCCCGACGGCGGCGGTGTACTGCGCCACCAAGTTCGCTGTGCGGGCGATTTCCGAGGGTTTGCGCCAGGAGGTCGGCGGTGACGTGCGAGTGACGGTGATTTCCCCTGGCGTAACCGAGTCGGAGTTGGCCGAAAGCATTTCCGATGAAGGCGGGCGCGCCGAGATGCGCGAGTTTCGCCGGATCGCCATTCCCGCCGAGGCGATTGCCCGGGCGATTGCCTACGCTATTGAACAGCCGGACGATGTGGACGTCAGCGAACTGGTGGTGCGCCCAACGGCCAGCCCGTTCTGACTTGAATCGTTATTGCAGTGTCAATCGCGCCGCTGCTCGTTGAGTAATCTGCGAGCGCACTCGAAACGACTCTGCTGCGCGTCGGTTGGCTTCTGCCAGCACTTGGGACGGCGCAGTGTCCGGGCAGCCGGCGCTGAATGGCGGGGCCGGGGCGTATTCAAGCTGTAGCTGGACCAGCTCGGCGGTGTCCTGGTCGAACAGTTCGGCCGCCAGGGTCAAGGCAAAATCGATCCCGGCGGTGATGCCACCCCCGGTGAACAAGTTGCCGTCGCGTACCACGCGGTCCTTGACCGGTGTGGCGCCCAGAGTTTGCAGCAGACTGTGATAGGCCCAATGGGTGGTGGCCCGTTTACCCCGCAATAGGCCCGCCGCACCCAGCACCAGCGAACCGGTGCACACCGAGGTGATGTACTGCGCGTGGGCCGCCTGTTGCTTGATGAACGCCAAGGTCTGCTCATCTTCCATCAAGGGCCCGACGCCGCTGCCGCCTGGGATGCAGATCACGTCGAGCTTGGGGCAATTCTCGAATGTGGTGGTCGGTAGAAGTACCAGCCCGGTGCTGGCGGTGACGGGGGCCAGGTCTTTCCAGATCAGATGCACCTTCACGTCGGGCAGCGAGGCGAGCACGTCATAAGGACCGGTGAGGTCCAGTTGTTGAACCTGGGGAAATAACAGAAAACCGATCTGCAACGCCATGGCGTTTTCTCCTGAAGTGATACCTGAGGGGTGGACGGTTTAACTTTAGGCCCGTAGGCTCTGGCGTATACGCCAATAAGCCCACGAATTACGCCAATATGCCAAATCCCCCGAAAACCGTTCATGTGCTGGCCTTTGCCAACGTGCAGGTGCTGGACGTTACCGGGCCTTTGCAGGTCTTTGCTTCGGCCAACGACCTGGCACGCCAGCAAGGTTTGCCGTTGCCTTACGCCCCGACCGTGATTGCTGCCGGTGGCGGGGCGGTGATGTCGTCGGCGGGGCTGGCGCTGCTGGCCGAGCCGCTGCCGAGCGAGGGCAGCGACACATTGCTCATCGCCGGCGGTTGGGGGGTGTACGAGGCGGCGCAGGACACGGCGCTGGTGGCCTGGGTCAAGGATCATGGCCTGCGTTCGCGCCGGGTGGCGTCGGTGTGCACCGGGGCGTTTCTGCTGGCCGCCAGCGGTTGGCTGGACGGACGCCGAGTGGTCACACACTGGACCCGTTGTGAACTACTGGCCAGGCAGCATCCGCAACTGCGGGTCGAACCCAACCCGATTTTTATCAACGACGGCCCGGTCTGGACTTCGGCGGGCGTTACGGCCGGCATCGACCTGGCGTTGGCCCTGGTGGAGGACGATTTGGGTCGCCCCATCGCCCTGGAAGTCGCCCGGCAACTGGTGGTGTTCCTCAAGCGTCCGGGCGGTCAATCGCAGTTCAGCGTGACCTTGTCACTGCAGAATCAGGGCAGTCGTTTTGACGATCTGCACGCCTGGATTGCGGAAAACCTCACCCAGGACCTGGGCTTGCCGAATCTGGCGGCCGAGGCGGGGATGAGCGAGCGCAGTTTCGTGCGCCACTACCGCGCCGACACCGGTCAGACGCCGGCGCGGGCGGTGGAGCTGATTCGCGTGGAGACCGCCCGCCGGCTGCTGGCCGACACTGCACTGCCGATCAAGCGGGTCGCGGTGCAGTGCGGCTTTGGCAGCGAAGAAACCCTGCGCCGCAGCTTCCTGCGGGCCATGGGCGTGACGCCTCAGGCGTATCGTGAGCGTTTCGCGGTCAGCCTTCAAGCAGATCCAGCAATGCCCTGAGCGTGGCCTGGGGGGCTTCCTGGGGAATGTTGTGGCCAACGCCGGCCAGCACTCGACGCTGGTAAAAACCGCTGAAATGCTCGGCGTCTTCGTCGTGTTCAGGCGCAGGTCCGACGCCGTCATCGGCACCGCACAGGGAAATACTCGGCACGCTGATGGTCGGTTGCGCGGTCAGTCGTTCCTCCATCCACTCCAGCGTCGGGTCGCCCGGTGCGTACATGAAGCGATGGCGGTAGGAATGAATCACAACCTCGACGAAATCCGGGTTGTCGAAGGACGGGGCGCTGAGTGGATACAGCGCTGCGCCGCGCGTCCAGGTCGGTGACCACAGGCGCCAGAGCAACTGGCACAGTTCGCGCCGGTTCTGGGTCAGGCCCTCGACGCCCCGTGCGGTGTGGAAGTAATACTGGTACCACAATCTGTGCTCGGTCTCAGGGGCCAGTGGCTGAGTCGATCGGGGAATGTCCTGCAAGTTGTAGCCATCCCCAGTCACCAGGCAGCGAACCCGTTCGGGCCACAGCGCCGCCACGATACACGCGGCCCGCCCGCCCCAGTCGTAGCCGCATAACGCTGCTTGGGGGATGGCGAGTGCCTGCATCAGGTCCAGCAGATCCTGGGCCAGCGCCGCTTGCTGGCCGGAGCGCAGGATGCTCGGGTTATTGAACCGGGTCGGGCCGTAGCCGCGCAGGTACGGCACGATAACCCAATAGCCGCGCTGGGCGAGGGCCGGTGCGACGTCATCAAAGGCCCTGGGGTCGTAAGGGAACCCATGCAGCAGGATGACCGGCTCGCCGTTGGCGGGGCCATGCTCTTCGTAGGCGATGCGCAACAGCGGCGTCACCGCAAAACTGACCTTCGGTTCCTGCTTCATGTCGACCTCCGGCGGCGCCCGGTTGAGGTTATGCGGGTTCCTGATTCACGTATTTGCTCCGATCCGGCGTGAAGGTCACGATCATGTTCGTGCTGGAGCAGGTCAGGGTGCGGTCCTGGGACAGGTCGATGTCCAAATCTTCACCGCGCAGGCCCTGCCATTGGGCGAGGTACTTGAGGCAGCCGAACTTTTCGTTTTTCTTCAGGCTGCGGCTGACACCGCCTTTCCAGCCGAGCACCGGCAACTCACCGGCCAGGCAACGCTGCGCCAGCTCGGGAAACTTCAGCGCCCGGTCGCGGCCGATTTCCCAGCACTTGATCAGGCCCTTGTCCTGGCCTTCCCAGAGGTCTTCCCGGGTCAGGCCTGTTCGGGGCGGGGTGGTGATAGAGCGTTTTACATGGGTCATGTCAGATCCTTGAATCGGGTTTTATCGGGCAGCTCCGCTGCACCCGTGAGTGCATCGATCTTAGGAGGGGTTTGCGGGGCTGGCAACCTGTAGCGGGGCGTGGCGATAAATGGCGGGCGTAAGTTGACAACGCTCTTGTGGCGAGGGAGCTTGCTCCCGCTGGGTTGCGAAGCGACCCCCAGGTTTTTTGCGCCTGCTGCGCAGTCGAGCGGGAGCAAGCTCCCTCGCCACGGGCTGTGTTCCTACAAAAAAACAGGTGAGCCGGAATTTTCTGACGAGTCGTGGCGGTTGTCGGTTCGGAAGCGGCGGGGCTAGGCTTTGCCGGTCGCTGCAAAATCAGCGACCGGGTTTGGTCGCCCGGGTTTAGAATGGCGCACGGTGCCGCGTGAGCGGCAAGCTGTTTTATGGCTGGCTGTGCGTGGGAGGGCTTCGGGCCCTGCCGGGTTTCCATTCCCTGGTCGACCAACCTGCGTACAGTTCGCCACCCTCCTGCTTGGTCGCGGAAAGGGCGAACTCCCTCTTTTGAATGGAGCTTCACGTCATGGTCAAGATCACCCCCAACCCCCCAAAAGCCGAAAACCTGTCCGCCTACACCACCCTCGACACAAAAAAGCTCCGCGAAGCCGCCGACCGGGCGCTGAATATCCACTTGTCTCCCCTGACCCCAACCCAACCCGATACCCAGCATGGCCAGGTATTTTCAGTGGTCCCAGGCCTCAACACCGAATCCGTGTTGACCAGCCTCAGCGAAACCCTGGCTTCGGCCAACGCCATGGTCAGTGACCTGGCATTCGAGCTGGAAGGCTCCCGGCGGCATGTGGCGCTGGGGATTCAGCAGTTGATTGAGCTGGGGACGTTGCTGGCCGATCGTGCGTTGGATGACATCGAATTGGCTGAGCCTACGCGGTAGTCATTGCACCTGTTCTCTGTGGCGAGGGAGCTTGCTCCCGCTGGGTTGCGAAGCGACCCCCTTGTGTCATGGAGACTTTGCGCCTGCTGCGCAGTCGAGCGGGAGCAAGCTCCCTCGCCACAAAAGATTTATTTTCATTCACACGCACAACTCACGGCTGCCAATGGGTTTTGTCCCCACTCAATTTTCGGTCCAGAAAACTGGCGGCGCTGATCAGTGCCAGATGGCTCAACGCTTGGGGGGTGTTGCCCAGGTGGTAGCCGTGGCTGTCGAACTCTTCGGCATATAAGCCTAGTGGATTGGCGTAGCGCAGCAACTGCTCGAACTCCAGCTGGGCTTTTTCCACGCGGCCGGCGCGTGCCAGGCATTCGACGTACCAGAACGAGCACGCGACGAACGAACCCTCGGTGCCGCTAAGCCCGTCGATGGGGCTGTCGTCGTTGCGGTAGCGGTACACCATGCCATCGCGCACCAGGTCTTTTTCAATGGCATCGAGGGTCGAAAGCCAGCGCGGGTCGCGGGCGCTGACGAAGCGCACAAGTGGCATCAGCAACATCGAACCGTCGAGGGCGGTGCTGCCCAGGCGCTGGATGAAATGCTGCCGTTCCTCGTCCCAGAAATTTGCCCATATGTCTTCGTAGATGGCCTGTCGGGTTTGGTCCCAGCGCGCGAACGGGGCGGGCAGGGAGCGTTTTTCGGCCAGGCGGATGGCACGGTCGACGGCGACCCAGCACATCAGGCGCGAATGCAGGAAGTGTTGCTTGTCGCCGCGCATTTCCCAGATGCCCACGTCCTTGTCCTGCCAGATTTCGCACACTTGATCGACCACGTTGACGGTGTGCTTCCAGCCTTGATGGGAAATGGCTTCGCCGTACTTGTTGACCAGGTACACCGCATCCATCAGCTCGCCAAAGATGTCCAGTTGCACCTGTTTGTAGGCTAGGTTACCGATGCGCACCGGCTGTGCATTGCCGAAGCCGCTCAGGTGCGGCAACTCGGTTTCCGGCAGCTCCTGCCTGCCATCCAGGCCGTACAGAATGTTGAGTTTGGTCGGCTGGTCGCAGCAGTCACTGACCCGGCCCCGCAGAAAACGCATGTAGGCGTTGGCTTCTTCAACGAAGCCCAGGCGCATGAACGCGTAAACGGTGAAGGACGCGTCGCGGATCCAGGTGTAGCGGTAATCCCAGTTGCGCTCGCCGCCACGGGTTTCCGGCAGGCCGAAGGTCGCGGCGGCGAGGATGGCGCCGTGTTTGCGCGAGGTCAGCAGTTTCAGCGCCAGGGCGGAGCGGTTGACCACCTCGCGCCAGCGCCCGCGATAATTCGATTGGCCAATCCAGCCGCGCCAGAACGCCAGGGTTCGTTCCAGGCAGAGGGCGCTGACGTCATCCTGAAGTCGTGGGTCGTCGATACCGCCCAACAGGAACTCGGCAGTCTGGCCCTCTTCCAGGGTGAACTCGGCCTGCGCCGCGTTGCCGCTCAGCGTCATGGCCTGATCGGAACACAAGCGCAGGGTCGGTTGTTGCGCGGCTTCGAAGAGGACGTGATCACCGTCCCGGCGCGCAGTGGTCGCTGCTCGCGCATAGTCGTGGCGCACCGCGCAGCGCATGCGAAAGGTCGCTCGGCCGACGGTCATGTGCACTTTGCGCATCAGCACCGGCAAATCATCCTCGCTGTCGCTGATGGGTAGCATGTCGGTGATCTCCACCACCGCACCGTCACTCAGCCAGCGGGTTTGCAGCACGTTGGTATCAGGCAGGTAGATCTGCTGGCGACGGGCGTGGGGCAGGTCCGGGGCGAGCTGGAAGATGCCCGCTTCGGGGGTGTCCAGCAGCGAGCAGAAAATCGATGGGCTGTCGAATTCCGGCCAGCAGAAAAAGTCGACGCTGCCTCGGTCATTCACCAGCGCAGCACTGCGCATGTCGCCGATGATGCCGTGGTTCTCGATAGGGCTTTGTGGTTCGTGATCGTTAGCCATTGCCGCGAAACCCCGGATAAAGGCTCATCCCGCCATCGATGAACAATGTGGTGCCCACGACATAATCGGACAAGTCCGACGCCAGCCAGACCACCGCGTTGGCGACATCCTCCACATCGCCGACACGCCCGTAAGGAATCAGCTCCAGCAATTTCTGCTCCTGTTCGCCTTCGGTCACCTCGCGGTTGATGGCCGTGCGGATCGCGCCGGGCGCGATGCTGTTGATGCGGATGCGTTGGTGGCTGGTTTCCTGGGCCAGACTCTGCATCAGCAGATCGACGCCACCCTTGGACGCGGCGTAATTGACGTGACCCGCCCAAGGAATACGCTGATGCACCGAGCTCATGTGAATGATTTTGCCCGCAGCCCGGGACACGCCCTGGCGAATGCCCTGACGTTCGAAAATCCGCAGTGCAGCGCGCGCGCAGAGGAACTGACCGGTCAGGTTGACGCCGATCACGGTGTTCCAATCCTCCAGGCTCATGTCGACGGCGGCGGCGTCTTTTTGCAGGCCAGAGTTGGCCACCAGAATGTCCAGCGTGCCAAACGCATCCAGGGTCTGGGCGAACAACCGTTCGACGTCTTGCTCTTTCGATACATCGGCACCGATAGCGATGGCCTGGCCGCCGTTGTCGTTGATCTCGCGGGCTAGTTCTTCGGCCGGGCCGGCGCTGGAGTGGTAGTTGAGCACCACGGCGGCACCGGCCGCCGCCAATGCCCTGGCCGAGCCCGCACCAATGCCGGAACTGGCGCCGGTGACCAGGGCAACCTGTCGGGCGAGGGATATCTGCATGGTCTAGCACCTTGAATGGAGGGCCTTACCTGCTGACTGGTATGAGGTGCGTGGAGTTCATTTAGGTAAAACAGTCTTCACATTTCAACCGCTGCCGGACGCCAAGGGAGCAAGCGCCTGTAGGACCTGTAGGAGCTGCCGAGCGAAGCGAGGCTGCGATCTTTTCCCCAGGCACTTGGATTTCATGTGAAAGATCAAAAGATCGCAGGCTTCGCCAGCTCCTACACAGCCCGGCGGGAGCATGCGCTCTCACCCGAACGTCACCAACCCCGCCCCGAATTCACCCAGAAATTCACCGACAACGAAGTGGACACCGACTCCACCTGATGGAACCAGCCTTCGGGCAGGAACAGTAGATCCCCGGCCTCCAACGTCACCCGCAGGAAGGTCACATCACGGGCGCGGGGGAAGCGCTGGTAATCCGGCGCGTCAGGGTTGAAGTCGCAACCGTCCAGCCCGCCTTGGGGCGCTGTGGACCAAGTGCCAAGGGCTTCGCGGTGATGGGGCGCAGCAAGGGTGAAGGTTTTCTGGCCCCAGACCTGGGCGAACAGGTTGTCGGTGTCGTCGCGGTGCAGTGGCGTCAGGGTGCCTTTGGGGCCGATCCAGATGCGCGGGGGGATGAACAGCGACGGGTCGAAGTAGGCCGGGTATTTGATCTGCTCCATCAACTGCGCCGGCAGAATGTTGTTGCCCATGTAGGCCGGCGGTTCGCCATCGGCGCCCTTGATCGCCGGGCTGTCCAGGGAAGCAATGAAATCGGCCATGGACGTTGAGCGAAAATCCCGCTCGGTGGAGAAGGTTTTCTTCACGTAGTCGCCGTGGCGGGTGATGCCTTGTAGCTCGGCAAAATGCACCAGGGATTCTTCGCGACTGAGCTTGAACAACGGCCAGTCCTGCAAGGCATCGCTGATCACCACCGGAATGCCGTGAGGCAGGTAGCGCGCGCGAAACTCCTGCACCGACAGCTCGCTGCGCGGCCGACGTTCCACGCTGCGTTGGGTCGGCAGGCTGGCGGTGAGCTTTTCGCTGAAGCGCGGCGGGGTGGGGTAGCGCTTGTTCATGTCGACCTTTTCCACCGCGCCGCCGCCATGGCGGGCATGCTCGATGATCTGCGGCAACAATGTCGCCAGACCCATGTTGCCGCCGATCTTCAGGCGTCCGCTGGCGAACAGCTCCTCGACATTGGCCATACCGGCCATGATCCCGAGAAAGTCTTTTTCCGCCACTTCGATGGTCACGTCGGGGCTGCTGTGGCGACCGGCTTGGGTGCGGCTGCTGGTCTTGACCTCGGACCAGTACGCCTGCTGGGGGCCGAACACGAATTGGAAAACACCTTCGATACCAACGGCGCCGGCGTTGGCGAACAGTTTGCCCAGGATGGTTTGCAGGTCCACGGCGGTCACTCTTGTGGGTTTTAGTCTGAGCAGGTAACGAGGGCCGGAACCGGAAATTTAACCCTCCTAGCGGGTTGCGACCATGAACACACGAGGAAATGGCAGCAGGACCGTTCCATCGTCCAGGGCTGGATAAGCCTGTTCGACGGCGTTGCGGTACTGCTCCAGGTACTGCCCGCGTTGCACCTCATCCAGCGGCTCGAGAAACGGCCGCAAGCCGCTGCCCTTGAACCACTCCACCACGCCAGCGGCGCCTCTGGCCAGCGGGTGATGGTAGGTGGTGCGCCACACATCGACGCGCGTGCAATGGGGCTTGAGGATCGAATAGTACTGGCTGGCATCGGCCACTTCCGTGCGCGTATCGGCTGCTCCGGCCAGTTGCCTGGCCCAGGGGCCGTTGGCGGCGATTTCTCGCATCAAACGGTGGGACGGCTGGTGCAGCGTGTCGGGCATCTGGATCGCCAGGCTGCCACCCTCGGCCAGTTTGTTCACCAGTGACGGCAGCAGGGTGGCGTGGTCGGGCAGCCATTGCAGCACCGCGTTGGCGAAGATCACATCAAAGGGGCCGGGTTCGTCCCATTGGCCGATGTCCGCGGTGTCGAATGCCACTTCGGGCAGGCGCTGGCGGGCGGCCTGTATCATGTCGCTGGAGCTGTCCAGGCCGCGCACCGTGGCCCCGGGAAAGTGCTCCACCAATAATTCTGTGGAATTGCCGGGGCCGCACCCCAGGTCGATCACCGAGCGCGCCTGCCCCGGCGGGATGGCGGCCAGCAGGTCGCGGGCCGGGCGGGTGCGTTCCTGTTCAAACGTGACGTATTGCTTGGCGGACCAGCTCATGGTGCTCTCCTGTGGAGTGGATCTGACCGAGATGCTCGCCAGTATAGGGGCGCCTGTGAAAGCATGGGGGCCATCCCGCGACGCTGACTAATTCGCCGTGTTGCCACTTCGTTATCTTTCATACACGACCGATCGGAGAAAACCGCAGTGACCCAACTGACCCTGCTGTGCCTGCCGTATTCCGGCGCCAGCGCGATGGTTTACAGCCGCTGGCGGCGCAAATTGCCGCAATGGTTGCACGTGCAACCGGTGGAGTTGCCGGGCCGCGGGGCGCGTTTCGGCGAGCCGCTGCACACCGACATGGGCCCGTTGGCGATGCAATTGGCCCGCGAACTGCGCCCCACTCTCCAGACCCCTTATGCGTTGTTCGGCCACAGCCTGGGCGCGCTGCTGGCCTGTGAAATCGCCCATGCCTTACGCGAATTAGGTTGCCCGGAACCGGTAGCGCTGTTCGCCTCGGGCACCGCGGCGCCGACGATGCGCGCTGATTACGACCGCGGTTTTGCCACGCCGAAAACCGATGCCGAATTGATCGAGCAACTGCGCACCCTCAATGGCACCAGCGAAGAAATACTGGCCAATGAAGAACTGATGGCCCTGACCTTGCCTGTGCTGCGGGCCGATTTTCTGCTGTGCGGGCGCTTCGAGCCGCGAACCCGAGCGCCGCTCAAATGCCCGGTGCACGTACTCGGTGGCACTACTGACAAGGCCAGTACCGAGCAGCTGATCGGCTGGAGCCGGGAAACCTCCGGCAGCTTTTCGGTGGACATGCTGGCCGGCGGTCACTTCTTTATCCATGAGCACGAGGCGCGGGTGCTAAGGCTGATAAAGGATCAGTTGAGCGTGCATCATCGGCGGCATGGGTTGGCAATCAGCGCCTGATGCACTGATTCACAAACAATCTGCTTTTGTGGCGAGGGAGCTTGCTCCCGCTGGGTTGCGCCGCGTGTAGGAGCTGACGAGTGTAACGAGGCTGCGATCTTGTCCCGGACAGTTTAGGTCTCAAGCGAAAGATCAAGATCAAGATCAAGATCAAGATCAAGATCAAAAGATCGCAGGCTACGCCAGCTCCTACAGCCACGGATTTCCCTCTTTCCTGACCTCTATTCTCAAACGCTAATTTTTCCGGTCTGCATTCGTTTTATAGGGACGACATGCCTTTGTGCCTTGTGCCCACTGATTCCGGATACCCAGAAATGAATGCTGAAGACGCCTTGAAATTTGCTCGCCGGTTTATCGGGTTGCCCCTGGACAAGCGCCGGATGTTCCTGGCGGCGCTGGCCAAGGAGGGCGTCGAGTTCAGCGGTTTCCCCATCCCCCAGGGCGTCGAAGCCGAAGATCGCCAAGCCTTGTCCTACGCCCAGCAGCGTATGTGGTTCCTCTGGCAACTGGAGCCCGGCAGCGCGGCCTACAACCTGCCGGGGGCGGTGCGGCTCAAGGGCGCGTTGAGCCTGACGGCGCTGGAGCAGGCCTTCGCCAGCCTCGTCGCACGTCACGAAACCCTGCGTACGGTGTTCCAGCGTCAGGCGGACGATAGCCTGTTGCAAGTGCCAACCTGCGCGCCGCTGGTGATCGAGCAACAGGATTTCAGTGCCTTGCCGGCCGCCGAGCGCGAGCGGGCGGTGGCCGAGGCGGCGCAGCAACAGTCACTGCTGCCCTTCGATCTGGCGGTCGGGCCGCTGCTGCGGGTGAAGTTGCTCAAGCTCGACGAGCAGGAACACGTGCTGTTGCTGACCTTGCACCACATCGTCTCCGACGGCTGGTCGATGAACGTGCTGATCGACGAATTCATCCGCTGCTACGACGCCCATGAAGCGGGACAGACGCCGCAACTCACGCCACTGCCGATCCAGTACAGCGACTACGCCCTGTGGCAGCGCCGCTGGCTCGAAGCGGGCGAGCAGGCGCGGCAACTCGAGTATTGGCAGGCGCAACTGGGCAGCGAGCATCCGGTGCTCGAACTGCCGACCGATCACTCGCGCCCGGCCATGCCGAGCTATCGCGGCAGCCGTCATGAGTTTGCCATCGACGCCGCTTTGGCGGAGCAACTGCGCAGCACCGCCCAGCAGCATGGCGTCACGCTGTTCATGCTGTTGCTCGGCGCGTTCAACGTGCTGTTGCATCGCTACAGCGGCCAGTCCGATATCCGCGTCGGTGTGCCGATCGCCAACCGCAATCGCGATGAAATCGAAGGCCTGATCGGCTTCTTCGTCAACACCCAGGTGCTGCGCACCGAACTCGACGGGCAGACGCGGGTTGCCGATTTATTGCGCGCAGTCAAAGAGACCGCGCTCGGTGCCCAGGCTCATCAGGACCTGCCATTCGAGCGCCTGGTCGAAGCCTTGAAGCTGGAACGCAGTCTCAGCCATACGCCGCTGTTCCAGGTGATGTACAACCATCAGCCGCACGTAGCCGACATCACCACGGTCAGCACCGCGTCCGGGCTGGAGCTTGGCATGCTCGACTGGCAGGGCCGTACCACCCAGTTCGACCTGACCCTGGACACCTACGAAAAGGCCGGCAAGCTGCATGCCGCGCTGACGTACGCCAACGACCTGTTCGAAGCACCAACCATCGCGCGCATGGCCCAGCATTGGTTGCGTTTGCTGGCGGCGATGGTCGCCGATCCGTCGCAACGCATCGGCGAATTGCCGCTGCTCGACGCCGATGAGCACAACACCCTGGTGCACGGTTGCAATGCCACGAGCCAACGCTATCCGAGCGACCGCTGCATGCATCAACTGATTGAAGCCCAAGTGGCGCGCACTCCGGATGCTCCGGCGTTGTTGTTTGGCGAACAAAGCCTGAGCTACGCCCAGCTCGATGCCCGCGCCAACTGCCTGGCCCATCTGCTGCGTGAGCGCGGTGTGCGGCCGGACACGCTGGTGGGGATCTGCGTCGAGCGTTCGGTGGAAATGGTGGTCGGCCTGCTGGCGATTCACAAGGCTGGCGGCGCCTATGTGCCGCTGGATCCGGAATACCCGCAGGATCGTCTGGCCTACATGATCGAAGACAGCGGGATCGCGTTGCTGCTGACCCAGCGCTCGCTGGCGGCGGGGCTGCCAACCGATGGCGTCACCGTGATTTTGCTCGATCAGCCGAGCGGCTGGCTCGACGGTTACAGCCAGCGTCGCCCCGAGGTGACGGTTGATCCGCTGAGTCTGGCCTATGTGATCTACACCTCCGGCTCCACGGGCAGACCCAAGGGCGCGGGCAACAGTCACGCGGCATTGGTCAACCGTGTGTGTTGGATGCAGCAGGCTTACGGCCTGGACGACAGCGATGCGGTGTTGCAAAAAACGCCGTTCAGCTTCGACGTGTCAGTGTGGGAATTCTTCTGGCCGCTGATGGCGGGTGCGTGTCTGGTGGTGGCCGCGCCGGGCGTGCACCGCGACCCGCAGCAACTGATCGAGATCATCAACCGTTACGGCATTAGCACGCTGCACTTCGTGCCGTCGATGCTGCAGGCGTTTATCCATGAGCCGGGCGTGGAAACCTGTGAAGGGCTAAGGCGCATCGTCTGCAGCGGCGAAGCCTTGCCGCTGGACGCGCAGAAACAGGTCTTCGCCAAACTGCCGAACGCCAGCCTCTACAACCTGTACGGGCCGACCGAAGCGGCCATCGACGTGACCCACTGGACGTGCGTCGACGAAGGTGCCGATTGCGTGCCGATCGGTCGGCCGATCGCCAACTTGCGCACCCACGTGCTCGACGCCCAATTGGCGCCGGTGCCGTACGGCGTGTCTGGCGAGTTGTACCTGGGCGGGGCGGGGTTGGCGCGCAGTTATCACCAGCGCCCGGCGCTGACCGCCGAGCGTTTTGTGCCGTGCCCCTTCCATGACGGCGCGCGCCTGTACCGCACCGGCGACCGGGTGCGCCAGCGTGCCGACGGGGTGATCGAATACCTTGGCCGCCTCGACCATCAGGTCAAGCTGCGTGGCCTGCGCATTGAACTGGGTGAAATCGAAACCCGCCTGATGCAGCACCCGCTGGTGCGCGAGGCGGTGGTGTTGGTGCAGGACGGCAAGCATCTGGTGGGTTATCTGGTGCTGGAACACACCCACCCGCACGAGCAGTGGCAGCAGGACGTCAAGGCCTGGCTGCTGGGCAGTCTGCCGGAATACATGGTGCCGACCTACCTGATGCCATTGGCCGGATTACCGGTCACCGCCAACGGCAAACTGGACCGCAAGGCCCTGCCGCAACCGGACGCGGCGCCGCAGCAGGCGTTCGTCGCGCCGCAGGATGCGCTGCAGATCGCGCTGGCTGAAATATGGCAGGACGTACTCGGGCTGGAGCGGGTCGGCCTCGAAGACAACTTCTTCGAGCTGGGCGGTGATTCGATCATCTCCATTCAAGTGGTGAGTCGTGCGCGACAGGTCGGTATCGGCATCAATCCGCGTGATCTGTTCCAGTACCAGACCGTGCGCAGCCTGGCCCTGGTCGCCAGCCTCGACCATCACAGTGCGGTGGATCAGGGGCCCATCACCGGCGCGGCCCTCCTCGGGCCGATCCAGCAGCAGTTTTTCTCGCGGCCGATGAACGCCCGTGAGCACTGGAACCAGTCGCTGCTGCTGACCGCTCGCGAGCCCTTGAATGGGCAATGGCTCGACGCGGCGCTGACCTGCGTGATCAATCATCACGATGCCCTGCGCCTGCGCTTTGTGCCTGGCGCGGACGGCTGGCAACAGAGCCACGGACCGCTGCGGCAAAGCGCTGATCTGTGGCTGCGCGAAGCCCAATCCGCCGAGCAATTGAATGCGCTGTGCGACGAGGCACAGCGCAGCCTCTCCCTGCAAGAAGGGCCGCTGTTGCGCGCCATGTTGGTGAATCTGGCCGACGGCAGCCAGCGGCTGGCGCTGGTCATCCATCATCTGGTGGTGGACGGCGTGTCGTGGCGGGTGTTGCTGGAAGATTTGCAGCAGGCTTACGAACAACTGGCGTCGGGTGGCGGCGTGACCTTGCCGGCCAAGACCAGTGCATTCCAGAGCTGGACCGCGCGTCTGAGCGCCGAAACGTCGCGCTTCGACGATCAGTTGGCCTATTGGAAAGCCCAGCATCTGGGCGCGCTGGATCTGCCGTGCGATCGGCCCCAAGGCAGCCTGGAAAATACCCACGGCGCGAAGATCGAATGGCGTCTGGATGCCGAACTGACCCGACAATTGCTGCAGCGGGCGCCTGCGGCGTATCGCACCCAGGTCAACGATCTGCTGCTGACCGCGCTGGCCCGCACCATCAGTCACTGGAGCGGGCAGCCGGACACGCTGATCGAACTGGAAGGTCATGGCCGTGAAGCGCTGTTCGAAGACATCGACCTGACCCGGACGGTGGGTTGGTTCACCAGCCTGTTCGCGGTGAAGCTGACGGCCAGCGACGATCTCGGCGGTTCGATCAAGGCGATCAAGGAACACCTGCGCGGCGTCCCGGACAAAGGCCTGGGTTATGGCGTGCTGCGTCATTTGGCGGCACCTTCGGTGCGCGCCGAATTGGTGGATCTGGCGCCCCCGCGCATCACGTTCAACTATCTCGGGCAGTTCGACCGCCAGTTCGATGAGGCGGCGTTGTTCGTGCCCTCCAGCGAAGGCAGCGGCGTCGCCCAGGATCCGACCGCACCACTGGCCAACTGGCTGACCGTGGAAGGTCAGGTCTATGGCGGCGAACTGGCGATGAGTTGGGGTTTCAGCCGTGAGATGTTCGACCGCGCGACCGTGCAGCAACTGGTCGATCGATACGCCATTGAGCTCAAGGCGCTGATCGAACATTGCGCCAACCTGGTCACGCCGCAAGCCACACCGTCGGATTTCCCGATGGCGTCTGTCACTCAGGCGCAACTCGACGGGCTGCCGGTGCCGGCCGGCCAGCTCGACGATCTCTATCCACTGTCGCCGATGCAGCAGGGGCTGTTGTTCCACACCCTCTACGAGCAGGCCGCCGGTGAGTACGTGAACCAGTTGCGGGTGGACGTGCAAGGCCTGGACACCGAGCGTTTCCGCGCCGCTTGGCAAGCCACCGTCGATGCGCAGGACATCTTGCGCAGCGGCTTCGTCTGGCAGGGGCAATTGCAGCAACCGCTGCAGATCGTCCACAAGAAGGTGCAATTGCCGTTCACGGTGCTGGACTGGCGCGAGCGTAGCGATCCGTCGCAGGCCCTTGCCGCGCTGGCCGATACCGAGCGCGCGCAAGGTTTCGATCTGAGCCAGGCGCCACTGTTGCGCCTGGTGCTGGTGCAGACCGGCGCCGGCCAATGGCATTTGATCTACACCTATCACCACATCTTGATGGACGGCTGGAGTAATTCGCAGCTGCTCGGTGAGGTGATGCAACGCTACAGCGGCCGCACGTCGGCCAGCGCCGTCGGGCGCTATCGCGATTACATCGCCTGGCTGCAACGTCAGGACGGGCAATTGAGCGAGGCGTTCTGGAGCGCTCAACTGGCGACTTTGCAGGAGCCGACCCGCTTGGCGCGAGTGATGTCCGCCAGCGAAATCCACAGCGGTCATGGCGATCACTTCCAGACCCTGGACGTGCAGCGCACCCAGGTTCTGGAACAGTTTGCCCGCCAGCAGAAAGTCACCCTCAATACCTTGGTGCAAGCGGCGTGGCTGTTGTTGCTGCAACGCTATACCGGTCACGACTGCGTCGCCTTTGGTGCCACCGTGGCCGGGCGTCCGGCGGACTTGCCGGGCATCGAGCGACAGGTCGGCCTGTTCATCAACACGTTGCCGGTGATCGCTGCGCCGCGCCCGGATCAGTCGGTCGGGGCCTGGCTGCAAGCGGTGCAGGCGCAGAACCTGAGCCTGCGCGATTTCGAACACACGCCGCTGGCCGACATCCAGCGCTGGGCCGGGCAGGGCGGCGAAGCGCTGTTCGACAACATCCTGGTGTTCGAGAACTACCCCATCGCCCAGGCCCTGCAAGAAGGCGCCGGGCAGGGCGTGGTGTTCGGTGAGGTCACACACCAGGAGCAAACCCATTACCCGTTGAGCGTTGCGGTGACCATTGGTCAGAGCCTGGCGCTGCACTACAGCTTCGACCGGGCGCATTTCAGCCCGGCGGCCATCGCCGGCATCAGCGAGCACCTGTTGCAACTGCTGGAACGCTTCGCCGAATCGGCGCTGCGCAACCTGGGGGAAATCGCCTTGGCCGGCGCCGAGGAACAGGCCCGGCAACAGGCGAACAACCACCCGCAGCCATACCCGACCGACATTGCCGTACACCAGCGCATCGCCCATCTGGCGGCGCTAAACCCGCACAGTACGGCGGTGATCTTTGACGGCCAGCGTTTCAGTTATGGCGACATCGAGCGGCGGGCCAACCAATTGGCCCACGCACTGATAACCCATGGTGTGGGCCCGGAAACCCGGGTCGGTGTGGCTTTGCCGCGCAGCGAAGGGGTGATTGTCGCGCTGCTGGCGGTGCTCAAGGCCGGCGGTGCGTATGTGCCGCTGGACACTGGCTATCCCCGTGAACGCCTGGCGTACCTGATCGAGGATTCAGGGCTGGCGTTGTTGCTCACCGACTCCCGGGTGTCGGCGCAGTTGCCGTTGGAAAGCGCCGCCCGGGTGCTGGAACTCGATCGCCTGGACCTGAGCCTGCAACCGGTGAGCACACCGTCCGTCCAGATCGACCCGCAGAACCTCGCTTACGTGATCTACACCTCCGGTTCCACCGGAAATCCCAAGGGTGTGAGTGTGGCCCATGGTCCGCTGGCGATGCACTGCCAGGCCATTGGCGAGCGCTATGAAATGCACAGCAGCGATTGCGAATTCCATTTCATGTCCTTCGCCTTCGACGGTGCCCATGAGCGCTGGCTCACCAGCCTGACCCACGGTGCCTCCTTGCTGATTCGCGATGACAGCCTGTGGACCCCGGAACAAACCTATAACGCCATGCGCGAGCACGCTGTGACGGTGGTGGCGTTCCCGCCGGTGTACCTGCAACAACTGGCCGAACACGCCGAGCGCGAAGGCAACCCGCCGAAGGTACGGATCTACTGCTTTGGCGGCGATGCGGTGGCCAGCGCCAGTTTCGAACGGGTCAAGCGCGCCCTGAATCCAGACTTCATCATCAACGGCTACGGCCCGACCGAAACCGTGGTCACGCCGCTGATCTGGAAAGCCGGCCGTGACGTGGTGTGTGGGGCCGCGTATGCGCCCATCGGCAGCCGCATTGGCGACCGCAGCGCCTACGTGCTGGACGCCGATCTGAACCTGCTGCCCCAAGGCATGGCCGGTGAGCTGTACCTGGGTGGCAGCGGTCTGGCCCGGGGTTACCTCAACCGTCCAGGCTTGACGGCCGAGCGGTTTATCGCCGACCCGTTCAGTGCGGGTGGTGGCTTGCTGTACCGCACCGGCGACCTGGTGCGCCAGCGCGCCGACGGCACGTTCGATTATCTGGACCGTATCGACAACCAGGTGAAGATTCGTGGTTTCCGTATCGAACTGGGAGAAGTCGAAGCCAGCCTGCAAGCCCTCGATGGCGTGCGTGAAGCAGTGGTGGTCGCCCAGGAAGGCAGTGCCGGCAGCGGCAAGCGTCTGGTGGCCTATGTGGTGGCCGATGAATCAATGGTCCCGCGTGCCGATTTCACCGAGCACCTGCGCGACCAACTCAAGGCCACCCTGCCGGCGCACATGGTCCCGGCCTATCTGCTGCTGCTCGAACGCCTGCCACTGACCCCCAACGGCAAGCTCGACCGCAAGAACCTGCCCAAGCCCGACGTCAGTCAATTGCGGCAAACCTACGTGGCACCGCGCAGCACATTGGAACAGCAACTGGTGTCGATCTGGCAGGATGTGCTCAAGCTCGAGCAAGTGGGGCTGCGGGACAACTTCTTCGAGCTGGGCGGCGATTCCATCGTCTCGATCCAGGTGGTCAGCCGCGCCCGGCAGGCCGGTATTCACTTCACCCCCAAAGACTTGTTCCAGCACCAGACCATCGAAGCGTTGGCGGTGGTGGCGCGTCTGGGTGAAACCACGCACGTCATCGATCAAGGCCCGGTGAGCGGTGCGCTGACCCTGTTGCCGGTGCAACGGCTGTTCTTCGAGCAGGCGATCCCTGAGCGTCAGCACTGGAACCAGGCGGTGCTGCTCAAGCCCACACACGCTCTGGATGCCCGTGTGCTGGCGCAAGCCTTGAGCGCGCTGGTGGTGCAGCACGATGGCCTGCGCTTGAGCTTCAGCGAACGCAGTGAGGGCTGGCAGGCCACTTACCGGTCCCCGGCCAGCCACTGCGCAGACCTGCTCTGGGCGGTGGATGTGCCTGACGCCCAGGCGCTGGATAACATTGCCAACCGCGCGCAACGCAGCCTGGACCTGCAAGACGGGCCACTGCTGCGGGCGGTGCTGGCGACGCTGGCCGATGGCAGCCAGCGGCTGTTGCTGGTGATCCATCACCTGGTGGTGGATGGCGTGTCGTGGCGGATTCTGTTCGACGATCTGCAAAGCGCCTACCGGCAACTGGCCGACGGCGCGATGCTGCAGTTGCCAGCGAAAACGACCTCGGCACAGGTCTGGGCCGAACGTCTGCAAGGTTATGCCCGCAGCGCGTCGTTGCAGGAAGAACTGGCCTACTGGCAGGCCCAACTGGAGGGTGTCGATGGGCGGTTGCCGATGGACAATCCCCAGGGCGGCCAGCAGAACCACCTCGCGCTGACGGTACGCACCCGGCTCGATGCTTCATTGACCCGCCAACTGCTGCAAGACGCGCCCAAGGCCTATCGCACCCAGGTCAATGATCTGCTGCTCACCGCTTTGGCCCGGGTCATGGTGCGCTGGACCGGCAGCGACAGCGCGTTGATCCAGCTCGAAGGCCATGGCCGCGAAGCGTTGTTCGATGATGTGGACCTGACCCGCACCGTCGGTTGGTTCACCAGCATGTACCCGGCCAGACTGACGCCGTCGACGGACCTGGGCAGCTCCCTCAAGCAGGTCAAGGAGCAGTTGCGCTCGATCCCCAACAAAGGCCTGGGTTTCGGTGCCTTGGCCCATCTGGCGGATAGCTCGACGCAGGCGATCCTTGCCCGGCTGCCGGTACCGCAGCTGACCTTCAATTACCTGGGGCAGTTCGATGCCAGCTTCAGCGAAGCGCAAGGTGCCTTGTTCGTGCCGGCCAGCGAAGGCGCCGGCGATGAATTGAGCGCCCAGGCACCGCTGTCCAACGTCCTGGCGCTTAACGGCCAAGTGTTTGGCGGCGAACTGAACCTAGGCTGGACCTTCAGCCGCGAGCAGTTCAACGAAGCCACCGTCCAGGCCCTGGCCGACGACTACGCCCGCGAGTTGCAAGGCTTGATCGAACATTGCTGCCACGGCGAGCATGGCGGCGTGACGCCGTCGGACTTCCCCCTGGCCCGCCTGAACCAGCAGCAACTCGATGGATTGCCGGTGGCGACGGCGCAGATCGCCGACCTGTATCCACTGTCGCCGATGCAACAAGGGATGCTGTTCCATAGCGTCTACGGCGACGCCACGGGCGACTACATCAACCAATTGCGCCTGGACGTTGAAGGGCTTGACCCGCAACGTTTCCGTCAAGCCTGGCAGGCAGCGGTGGACGCCCATGACATCCTGCGCACGCGGGTGGTCTGGCAGGGTGACCTGCCAGATCCGGTGCAGATCGTCAGCAAGCAATTGGACTTGCCTTACCACTTGCAGGATTTGCGGGACGCTGCGCAGCCTGATGAAACCTTGCAGGCTCTGGCCGAAGCCGAGCGCCGGCAGCTGGACCTGAGCGCGCCGGCCCTGTTGCGACTGCTGATCGTGCGTCTCGATGAGCAGCGCTATCAGTTGATCTACACCCACCATCACATCCTGATGGACGGCTGGAGCAATTCCCAGTTGCTGGGGGAGGTGTTGCAGCGCTACAGCGGCCAGAGCGTTTCGGTGCACGGCGGTCGTTACCGCGATTACATCGCCTGGCTGCAACGTCAGGATGGCGCCGCCAGCGAAGCGTTCTGGAGACCTGCGCTGCAGCGCCTGGAAACGCCGACGCGGCTGGCCGATGCCATTGCGAAGTCCGGGGAGGCTGACACGGGCTACGGCGATCATGTGCAGGTCCTGGACGAGACGCTGACCCGGCGCCTGGAAACGTTTGCCCGCGCCTCGAAAGTCACCGTCAACACGTTGGTGCAGGCGGCGTGGCTGCTGTTGTTGCAGCGTTACACCGGCAAAGACACCGTGGCCTTCGGCGCGACGGTGGCCGGTCGCCCGGCGGACTTGCCCGGTATCGAGCAGCAGATCGGTCTGTTCATCAACACCTTGCCGGTGATCGCCAGCCCCCGGGCCGAACAGTCCCTGGACAGCTGGTTGCAAGCCGTGCAAGGGCAAAACCTGGCGCTGCGCGAGTTCGAGCACACCGCGTTGCTGGATATCCAGCGCTGGGCCGGGCAGGGTGGTGAAGCGCTGTTCGACAGTTTGCTGGTGTTCGAGAACTATCCGATTTCCCAGGCCTTGGAGCAGGGCGCACCGGACGGTTTGCGCTTTGGTCCGCCGCTCACTCAGGAACAAACCAGCTATCCCTTGACGCTGTTGGTGGGGGTGGATCGGCAACTGTCGGTGCACATGAGCTACCAGCAGGCGAGTTTCTCGGCGGCCACCGTGGAACGGATGGCGGTCCATCTCGCTCAGTTGCTGGGACAGATGACCGGTGGCGGCGAGCGTTGCCTGGGTGAACTGTCGATGCTGGAGTTCGATGAGCATCAGCGCCTGACCCACGACTGGAACCCGGTTGATGCGCCCTTCGAGCAAGCGCTGTGCATCCACCAGATGATTGCTCGCCAGGCCGAGGCCGCCCCGGATGCCCTGGCGGTGACTTTCGCCAACACCCGTCTGAGCTACAGCGAACTCGATGGCCGCGCCAATCGCCTGGCTCACCAGCTCATCGAATTGGGCGTCGGCCCGGAAGTGCGCGTGGGCGTGGCGATGCCGCGCTCCGAGCAACTGCTGATCGCCTTGCTGGCGGTGCTCAAGGCCGGCGGCGCCTACGTGCCGCTGGACCCGGATTACCCGGCCGAGCGCGTGGCCTACATGCTCGACGACAGCCGCGCGCGGGTATTGCTGACTGAACAATCCGTGGCGGCGTCGCTGAGCGTGCCGGCCGAAACCGCTGTGCTGATGCTGGATCAGTTCGACCTGGCGCACTACCCATTGAGCGCACCGCACACAACGGTCATGCCAGACAACCTGGCCTACGTGATCTACACCTCCGGCTCCACCGGCCAACCCAAGGGCGTGGCGATTGCCCATCGCAATGTGCTGGCGCTGATCGACTGGTCCAGATCGGTCTACAGCCAGGACGACATCCAGGGCGTGCTCGCTTCGACTTCAGTGTGCTTCGACTTGTCGGTGTGGGAGCTGTTCGTGACCCTGGCCAACGGCGGTTCGCTGATCATCGCCCGCAATGCCCTGGAGCTGCCGCAACTGCCGGCCCGCGATCAGGTACGGCTGATCAACAGCGTGCCGTCGGCCGTCGCCGCGTTGCAGCGCAGCGGTGAGATTCCGGCCAGCGTGCGCATCATCAACCTGGCGGGTGAGCCGCTGAAGCAGAGCCTGGTGGATGAGTTGTATCAGCATCCTCCCCAGCCTGTAGGAGTAACGCCTGTGGGAGCAAAGCTTGCTCGCGATGGCGTCCTATCGGCTGACTTGTGCGTGACTGACTCACCGCTATCGCGAGCAAGCTTTGCTCCCACAGGCCTGCTCCCACAGTTGGCAGGGATTGAGCATGTCTACGACCTCTATGGCCCCTCGGAAGACACCACCTATTCGACCTGGACCCGCCGCACCGCTGGCGGCACGGCGAACATCGGCCGGCCGCTCAAGCACACCGCCAGCTACCTGCTGGGCGCCGACCTGCAACCCGTCCCCCAAGGTGTGTCGGCCGAGCTGTACCTGAGCGGCGCGGGCATCACCCGTGGCTACCTCGGGCGGGCGGCGATGACCGCCGAGAAGTACGTGCCCAACCCGTTTTCCACCACCGGCGAACGTCTATACCGCACGGGTGACTTGAGCCGTTATCGCACCGATGGCGTGCTCGAGTATCAGGGTCGCATCGACCATCAGGTGAAGATCCGCGGTTTCCGTATCGAGCTGGGAGAGATCGAGGCGCGACTGCTGCAACAGCCCCAGGTGCGTGAAGTGGCGGTGCTGGCCCAGGACGTGTCGGGCGGCCAGCAATTAGTGGCCTACGTGGTCGCGCCGTCCCTGAACCTGGAGGGCGCCGAGGAGCAACGCGCACTGCGCGATGAACTCAAGGCCAGGCTCAAGGAACACCTGCCCGACTACATGATTCCGACCCATCTGCTGTTCCTCGATCAATTGCCGCTGACCCCCAACGGCAAGCTCGACCGCAAGGCCCTGCCGGCTGTGGACACCGGTCTGTTGCAGGCCGGTTATGTCGCGCCCGTCACTGAGCTTGAGCAGCAGGTCGCGGCGATCTGGGCACAGGTGCTCACGGTGCAGCGTGTGGGCCTGAACGATCACTTTTTCGAGCTGGGCGGGCATTCGCTGCTGGCGGTCAATGCCGTCTCGCGCATGGCGCTCGAACTGGGCTTGACCCTGACCCCACAACTGATTTTCCAGCACCCCGTCCTGAGGGATTTTGTCGCGCAACTGGACACCGGGGACGCGCCAATCAATGAACAGAAACTCAGCAAGCTGCAAACCCTGCTTGATGAAATGGAGGAAGTCTGATGGACAAGAGTGTTGCTTTGACGATTGCCAAGCGCTTTATCACTCTGCCGCTGGACAAACGTAAGCTGTACCTGGAGAAGATGCTCGAAGAGGGTGTTTCGCCGGCCAATCTGCCGATTCCCGAGGTGCGTCTGGGGTTCGAACACATCCGGCTCTCCTATGCCCAGGAACGTCAATGGTTCCTCTGGCAGATGGATCCCCACAGTTCGGCTTACCACATCCCCAGTGCCCTGCGCCTCAAGGGGCAACTGGACGTGCCGGCCCTGGAGCGCAGCTTCAACGCACTGCTCGAGCGCCACGAGAGCCTGCGCACCACTTTCATCGAGAACGGCGAGCAAGCCGTGCAGGTCATTCACCCGAACATGCCGCTGTGCATCGCGGTCCATGCCTTGACTGCCAGTCCGTTGGCCAGCCTGGACGACGACATCAAGGCGTTCGTCGAGGCTGAAACTGCACGCCCGTTCGATTTGCGCCAGGGGCCGTTGCTGCGGGTTTCGCTGTTGAAAATCGCCGAGGATGACCACGTGCTGGCGTTGATCCAGCATCACATCATTGCCGATGGCTGGTCGATGCAGGTGCTGGTGGATGAACTGGTGCGGCACTACGCGGCCGACACCGCCGGCCAGCCGTTGGCGTTGCCAGCGCTGAGCGTGCAATACGCCGACTATGCGATCTGGCAGCGTCACTGGCTCGAGGCCGGTGAGCGTGAGCGGCAGTTGGCCTACTGGGTGCAGACCCTGGGCGACGAACAACCGGTATTGGAGTTGCCCCTCGATCATCCGCGCCCGCCCGTGCAGAGCTTTCGCGGTGCGCGCCTGGACCTGAACCTGCCGCCGGAACTGGGCGCGGCGCTCAAGCAGTTGGCCCAGCGCGAAGGCGCCAGTCTGTTCATGGTCTTGCTGGCCTCGTTCCAGGCTTTGCTGCATCGCTACAGCGGCCAGCCGCAGATTCGCGTCGGCGTGCCGGTGGCTAACCGCAATCGGGTCGAGACCGAGGGCCTGATCGGCTTTTTCGTCAACACCCAGGTGCTCAATGCCCATGTGGATGGACAACTGCCGTTCGACCGTTTGCTCGCGCAGGTCAAGCAGTCGGCCATGGCGGCCCAGGCTCATCAGGACTTGCCGTTCGAGCAGTTGATCGAGGCCCTGCAACCTGAACGCAGCCTCAGCCACAGCCCGATCTTCCAGGTCATGTTCAACCACCAGACCGCCAGCGACACCCAGAATCGACAACTGCAACTGCCGCACTTGAGCGTCGAAGACCTGGTGTGGGAAGGGCGCACCGCCCAGTTCGATCTGACCCTGGGCACTTATGAAACCGGGCAGGGTGTCGCGGCGGAGCTGACTTACGCCACCGACCTGTTCGAACCGCAGACGATTGAACGACTGGCCCGCCACTGGCAAAACCTGTTGCAGGGCATCGTCGATGCGCCGCAGCAGCGCATCGGTGAGTTGCCGCTGCTCGACACCGCCCAGCAGCGCCTCACGCAGCAAGACTGGCACCGTGTGGTCGACCATGGCAGCGACGCCCTGTGCGTGCACCAGCGCATCGCCGAACAGGCGCGCAACACGCCCGATGCACTGGCGTTGACCATTGATGAACAGGCCTTGGGCTACGGGCAACTGGACGCACGCGCCAACCAGCTCGCCCACCACCTGATTGCCCTGGGCGTGACGCCGGATCAGCCGGTGGGCATCGCGGTGCAGCGCAGCGCCGAGATGATCGTCGGCCTGCTGGCGATTCTCAAGGCCGGCGGCGCTTATGTGCCGCTGGACCCGGCGTACCCCGAGGATCGCCTGGCCTACATGATCCAGGACAGCGGCATCGAGTTGCTGCTGACTCAGGCCCCTTTGCAAGCTCAACTGCCGATCCCAGCGACCCTCCAGACCCTGTTGCTGGACCAGCCGGACGCCGCTTGGCTCGATGCATCGCGCACTTGTCCGGCGGTGCCCTTGACCGCCGAGCACCTGGCCTACGTCATCTACACCTCCGGCTCCACCGGCAAACCCAAGGGCGTGATGGTGCGTCATGGGGCGCTGAGCAATTTCGTCACCAGCATGATCGCCCGGCCCGGCATCACGGCCAGCGATCGCATGCTGTCGCTGACGACGTTTTCCTTCGACATTTTTGGCCTGGAAATCTACGGGCCGTTGTCGGCCGGCGCCAGCGTGGTGCTGACCGGCCAGGACGTGCATCAGGATCCACAAGCGGTGTTGGCGCTGATCGAACAACACGATGTGACGGTGTTGCAAGCCACGCCTTCGAGCTGGCGCATGTTGCTCGATCATGAGCACTCGGCGTTGCTGGCCGGTCGCACGTTCCTCTGTGGCGGCGAGGCGTTGCCCCTGGAGTTGGCGCAACGACTGCTGGCGCTCTCGCCGAAGGTCTGGAATCTCTATGGCCCGACCGAAACCACGATCTGGTCGGCGGTGCATCCGCTGAGTCTGGAAAGCAGCCGTCCGTTCCTGGGCAAGCCGCTGGACAACACGGCCCTATACATCGTGGGCAGTGACCTGACGCTCAACCCTGCGGGCGCGCCGGGTGAGTTGCTGATTGGCGGCGACGGGCTGGCCCGCGGCTACTTTCAACGTCCGGCGTTGACCGCCGAACGTTTTGTACCGGACCCGTTCTCCACCTGCGGCGAGCGGCTGTACCGCACCGGCGACCTGACCCGTTATCGGGCCGAAGGCGTGGTCGAGTACCTCGGGCGCATCGACCATCAGGTCAAGATCCGCGGCTTGCGCATCGAGCTGGGGGAAATCGAAGCGGCGTTGCTGGCCCAGGACAGTGTGCGGGAAACCGTGGTGGTGGCCCATGAAGCCCCGACCGGTGCACAACTGGTGGGTTACGTGGTGCCCGCGACCGGTGAAGTAGCGGACGAGTCTTCGTTACGCGCTTCGCTCAAGGCCGCGCTCAAGGCGCAATTGCCCGAGTACATGGTTCCGGCACATCTGGTGTTCCTGGCACAACTGCCGCTGACGCCCAATGGCAAGGTCGATCGCAAGGCGTTGCCGGCGCCCGATGTTGGCGACGTGCAACGGCTTTACGTGGCACCCCGCAATCAGCGTGAGCAACAGGTGGCAGCGATCTGGCAGGAGGTGCTCAAGCTTGAACGAGTAGGGCTGGAGGACAACTTCTTCGAGTTGGGCGGACACTCGCTGCTGGTCACCCAGGTGGTGTCTCGGGTCCGTCGAGCGTTGGATATCGAAGTGCCGCTGCGTAGCCTGTTCGAACACAGCACGTTGCAGGACTTTGTCAATGGCCTCGACGCCGGCCAAGGCGAACAGGCGCCTGCGATGGTGTCGGTGTCGCGTGACGCACCGCTGCCGCTGTCGTTTGCCCAGGAACGCCAGTGGTTCCTGTGGAAAATGGACCCCGACAGCGCCGCCTACAATATTCCGACCGCGCTGCGGATACGCGGTGCGCTGGACAAAATCGCCCTGCGTCACAGCTTTGAAGCGCTGCTGGCACGTCACGAAAGCTTGCGCACGGCGTTCGTCGAGGACGATGGCCGCACCTGCCAGGTGATTCGCCCGCAGGGGCAGGTCCACTTCGTCGAGCACCGCCTGGCAGTGGCGGACGAGGCCAGTATTCAGGCGTTCCTCGAGCAGCAGACGCAACGCCCGTTCGATTTGCTGAGCGAGGCGCTGTTGCGCGTGGCGCTGCTGGAGCTGAGTGAGCAGGAGCACCTGCTGGTCCTGACTGTGCATCACATCGTTGCCGACGCCTGGTCGTTGCAGGTGATGGTCGATGACCTGATGAGCCTGTATTCGGCTTTCATTCAGGAGCAGCCCGCGCAGTTGCCGCCTCTGGCGGTGCAATACGCCGACTTTGCCGTCTGGCAGCGGCAATGGATGGCCGCCGGCGAACAGGAGCGACAACTGGCGTACTGGACCGGGCAACTGGGCAGCGAGCAACCGCTGTTGGCGCTGCCCACAGACCATCCGCGCCCGGCGCAGCAAAGCCTGCGCGGCGCGCGTATGCCGATTGTGCTGGATCGCGCGTTGAGCGATGCTCTCAAGGCCTTGGCCCGACGGGAAAACGTCACGCTGTTCGTGTTGTTGCTCGGTTCTTTTCAGGCGCTGCTACATCGCTACAGCGGTCAGGCCGACATCCGCGTCGGAGTGCCGATTGCCAACCGTCAACGCCTGGAAACCGAGCGGTTGATCGGTTTCTTCGTCAATACCCAGGTGCTGCGGGCCGAGTTCCACAGCGATCTGACCGGTGCCGGTTTGTTGCAACAGCTCAAGCAGACGGCCATGGCGGCGCAAATGCATCAGGACCTGCCGTTCGAGCAATTGGTCGATGCCTTGCAACCGCAGCGCAACCTGAGCCACAGCCCGTTGTTCCAGGCCATGTTCAACCATCGCAACGAAACCGGTGCGACACTGGCCCATGCCTTGCCGGGCTTGGCGGTCGAACCGTTTGGCTGGGCGCAGCGCACCGCACAATTCGACCTGAGCCTGGATACCACCGACAGCCCGCAAGGGTTGCACGCCGCCCTGACCTACGCCACGGATCTGTTCGAGCCGGCCACCGTCGAGCGCATGGGCCGGCATTGGCTCAACCTGTTGCGAGGCCTGGTGCAGGACCTGCATCGCCCCGTTGCGCAGTGGGCGCTACTGGACGATGACGAACGGCGGCGGATGCTGGTCGACTGGAACGCAACGACGGCCCAATATCCCCTCGATCGCAGCGTGCACGGGCTGATCGAAGAACAGGTGCGGCGAACCCCGGATGCGCCGGCACTGGTTTTCGGCGAGCACCGTCTGACCTATGCCCAGCTCAACGCCCGGGCCAATCGGTTGGCTCACCGGCTAATCGAGCTGGGCGTCGGTCCGGATGTGCTGGTGGGCATCGCCGTGGAACGTTCCGTGGAAATGGTCCTGGGGTTGCTGGCGATTCTCAAGGCCGGCGGTGCCTATGTGCCGCTGGACCCGGAATATCCACGGGAGCGCCTGGCCCACATGTTCGACGACAGCGGCATCGGTTTGCTGCTGACCCAGAACCACTTGCTTGAACAATTGCCGATCCCGCAGGGGCTGCGCAGCCTGGTGCTGGATCTGCCCGATGACGAGCTGCAAGCAGGCCGCGACGCCAATCCGCAGGTCAAACTCGACGGGGAGAACCTGGCGTATGTGATCTACACCTCGGGTTCCACCGGCAAGCCCAAGGGCGCGGGCAATCGTCATTCGGCGTTGGTCAACCGGCTGTGTTGGATGCAGGACGCGTATCGGCTGGAGGCGAACGACAGCGTGCTGCAAAAAACGCCGTTCAGTTTCGACGTGTCGGTCTGGGAGTTTTTCTGGCCACTGCTGACCGGCTCGACGTTGGTGGTGGCCGCGCCGGGCGCTCATCGCGACCCGACGCAACTGATCGAACTGATCACGGCGCAGCGCATCACCACGCTGCACTTCGTGCCGTCGATGTTGCAGGCTTTTCTGCAAGACCCACACGTGGCCGAATGCACCAGCCTGAAACGCATCGTGTGCAGCGGTGAAGCCTTGCCGGTGGATGCGCAGCAGCAGGTGTTCGCCAAACTGCCGAACGCCGGCCTGTACAACCTCTACGGTCCGACCGAGGCGGCCATCGACGTGACCCATTGGACCTGTGTCGAGGAGGGGCGCGACAGCGTGCCGATCGGTCAACCGATTGCCAACCTGGGCACCTGCATCCTCGATGATGAACTGTCGCCGGTGCCAGTGGGGGTAATCGGCGAGCTGTACCTGGCGGGCGAGGGCCTGGCCCGTGGTTACCATCGACGCGCGGCGCTGACGGCCGAGCGGTTCGTGACCGGTCCCTTCGGCCATGGTCAGCGGCTGTATCGCACCGGTGACCTGGCGCGATACCGCGCCGATGGCGTGATCGAATACGCCGGGCGGATGGATCATCAGGTGAAGATCCGTGGCCTGCGCATCGAGTTGGGTGAAATTGAAGCGCGCCTGGCCGAGCACGACGACGTGCGCGAAGCCGTTGTCATCGCTCAGGACGGGACCTTGCTGGTGGCCTACGTGGTGCCGGCGTGCGCCGAGTTGCTGGCCGCCGAAGACATCGCTCGCCAGACATTGCAAGGCCGTCTCAAGGAGCATTTGAGCCAGGCCTTGCCCGACTACATGGTGCCGCAGCACTGGTTGTGGCTGGAAAAAATGCCTGTCAGCCCCAATGGCAAACTGGAGCGCAAAGCCCTGCCCAAAGCCGATATCACTGTCAGCCCCAAGGCATACGCCGCACCGGTCACCGCCATCGAACAGGCCTTGGCCAGTATCTGGCAAAGCGTGCTCGGGCGCGGGAAAGTGGGGATCAGTGACAACTTCTTCGAGCTGGGGGGCGATTCGATTGTCTCCATCCAGATGGTCAGCCGGGCCCGTCAGGCAGGCATCCATTTCAGCCCCAAAGATCTGTTCATACACCAGACCATCCAGGGCCTGGCCAGCGTGGCGACCCTGGGTGACAGCGGGTTGACTATCGATCAGGGGCCGGTGACGGGAGAGACGCTGCTGCTGCCGTTCCAGCAATGGTTTTTCGACCAGCCCATGGCTGAGCCTCATCACTGGAACCAGTCGGTGCTGCTCAAGGGGCTGCGGCCGGTACACGCCGGGCATCTGGAGCAGGCGTTGCAAGCATTGGTTGCCCATCACGATGCCTTGCGCCTGGCCTTCAGGCGTGAGGACGACGCGTGGACCGCTCGCCACCAAACACTCGCCGAACAGCAGGCGGTTTGGCGCCGCTCACCGCTGTTGTGGACCGCTGAGGTGGCAGATGCCCCGGCGCTGGAGCGCTTGGCCGAACAAGCCCAGCGCAGCCTGGACCTGGAAAACGGCGCGTTGTTGCGCGGTGTCCTGGCGAACCTGGCCGATGGTAGTCAACGGCTGTTGTTGGTGATCCATCACCTGGTGGTGGATGGGGTGTCCTGGCGCATTCTGCTGGAAGACGTGCAACAGGCTTATGAACAATTGCAGGCCGGTCAGGCGCCGAAACTGCCGGCCAAGACCAGTGCCACCCAGGCCTGGGCACAACGCTTGAAAACCCATGCAGGCAGTGCAGCGCTCAACACCCAGAGGGCGTACTGGCAAGGGCAACTTGAGGGCGCTCGCAACGATTTGCCCTGTGACCGGCCGCAGGGCGAACTGCGCAGGTGCCATGGGGCGCAGGTCCAGACGCGTCTGGATAAAAACCAGACCCGCCAACTCTTGCAGCAAGCGCCAGCGGCCTATCGCACCCAGGTCAACGATTTGCTCTTGACGGCCCTGGCCCGAGTGATCGGTCGGTGGACCGGGGATGCCTCGACCTTGATTCAGTTGGAGGGCCATGGCCGCGAGGCTCTGTTCGACGGCCTGGATTTGAGCCGCAGCGTCGGCTGGTTCACCAGTTTGTTTCCAATCCGGTTGACACCGGCCGCGACCACCGAGGATTCGATCAAGGCCATCAAGGAGCAATTGCGCGCGATACCCGACAAGGGCCTCGGATTCGCCGTGCTGCGCTACTTGGGGGATGAGCAGACGCGGCGTACCCTTCAGGCGTTGCCGGTGCCACGGATCACCTTCAACTATCTGGGCCAGTTCGACAGCGGATTTGCGGATGACGCCGCCGGGCTGTTTATCCCGGCCAGCGAATCGGCGGGCACGCCACAGAGCCCGCTGGCGCCACTGGACAATTGGCTGACGCTCAATGGCAGCGTCTACGCGGGTGAGTTGAGCATCGACTGGACATTCAGCACGCAGATGTTCGATGAGTCGACGATCCAGGCGCTGGCCCTGGATTACGCTCAGGAGCTGCAGGCGTTGATCGAGCACTGCTGCCAGACCCGGCATCAGGGCTTCACACCGTCGGACTTCCCGCTGGCCGGGTTGACCCAGGCCCAGCTGGACGCGTTGCCGCTGGCTGCGCGGCAGATCGAAGACATCTATCCGTTGTCGCCCATGCAGCAAGGCATGCTGTTCCATACGCTGTATGAGCAACAGGCTGGCAATTACATCAATCAACTGCGTGTAGATGTTGCAGGCTTGGATGTCGAGCGCTTCCGTCAGGCCTGGCAGGCGGCCATGGACGCCCATGAAGTGCTGCGCAGCAGTTTCGTCTGGGACGGCGATTTCAAGCGGGCGCTGCAGGTGGTACATAAACAGAGGGAGGTTGCGTTCCTGTTCCACGATGGGGGCGCCGTAGCGAATCCATCCCTGGACCTGGACGCCCTGGCGTTGGCGCAGCGCCAGCAGGGTTTCGAGCTGGATGCGGCGCCGCTGTTGCGCTTGCTGGTGGCGCGCGTGGCGGAGGACCGCTATCACCTGATCTACACCAGCCATCACATCCTGATGGACGGCTGGAGCAACTCGCAGTTGCTCGGTGAAGTGCTGCAGCGCTACAGCGGCCAGACACCGGCCCGACCGTCTGGACGTTACCGGGACTACATCGACTGGTTGTCGCTTCAGAACCCACAGGCCAGCGAGCAATTCTGGACGGCACAACTGGCCGAACTGGACGAGCCGACCCACCTTGCGGGGGCCTTTGCCCGGGACCATCGCGGCGAGGCAAGCGCCGGCCACGGCGAATATGAGCAGGTGCTCGATACCCATGCCACGGCCCGGCTGCATGCCTTTGCCCGCGAGCAGAAAGTGACGGTCAACACACTGGTGCAAGCGGCCTGGCAGTTATTGCTGCAACGTTGCACCGGGCAGTCGGTGGTTGCCTTTGGCGCCACCGTGGCCGGACGTCCCGCACATATCCCCGGCGTGGAACAACAGATCGGTCTGTTCATCAACACCTTGCCGCTGGTGGGCAGCCCGCGGGCGGAGCAGAGCATCGGCCAGTGGTTGCAAGAGGTCCAGGGGCGAAACCTGAGCCTGCGCGAGCACGAACACACGCCGCTGTTCGACATCCAGCGCTGGGCCGGGCAGGGTGGTGCGGCGCTGTTCGACACGTTGCTGGTGTTCGAGAACTATCCAGTGTCCCAGGCGTTGCAGCAGGGCGCCCCGGACACGTTGCGCTTCGGTGAAGTCGCCAATCATGAACAAACCAACTATCCACTGACCCTGGCGGTGAACCTGGGTGACACGCTGTCGTTGCTCTTGAGCTACAACCACGCCAGCTTCGCGCCAGACGACATTGTCGGTATCGGCCAGTCCCTGCGTTATCTCCTGGAACAGATGGTGCTTGGCGGCGAGCGCTCGGTGGGGCAACTGTCGTTGCTCGATGCAGGACAGCAACGGGTTCAGCAGGCGTGGAACGCCACCGCGACGCCGTACCCGCTCGATTGCAGCGTGCAGCGACTGATTGAAGCGCAGGTGGCCAAGACGCCTGATGCGTGTGCCCTGGTATTTGCCGGGCAACGGCTGAGCTATGCGGCCCTCAATGCCCAGGCCAACCAACTGGCCTATGTACTGATGGAGCAAGGCGTCGGGCCGGAAGTGTTGGTGGGCATCGCCATGGAGCGTTCAGTGGAAATGGTGGTCGGCCTGCTGGCGATCCTCAAGGCCGGTGGCGCCTACGTACCGCTGGACCCTGAGTATCCACAGGAGCGCCTGGCCTATATGTTCGAAGACAGCGGCATTGGCTTGTTGCTGACCCAGCGCCACTTGCTTGAACAATTACCGCTGCCGGCGGGCCTGCGCAGCCTGGTGCTGGATCAGCCGGGCGACTGGCTGGCTGGCCGCAGCGAGGCCAATCCGGTGGTCGAGCTCAGCGGCGAAAACCTGGCCTATGTGATCTACACCTCCGGTTCCACCGGCAAACCCAAAGGTGCGGGCAACCGGCATTCGGCCCTGGTCAATCGGTTGTGCTGGATGCAGGACGCCTATCAGCTGGACGCGAGTGACCGTGTGCTGCAAAAAACACCGTTCAGTTTCGACGTATCGGTCTGGGAGTTTTTCTGGCCATTGCTGACCGGTTCGACCCTGGTGATGGCGCCACCGGGTGCCCACCGCGATCCGGAGCAACTGGTCGAGCTGATTACCTCGCAGCAGATCACCACCTTGCACTTCGTGCCTTCGATGTTGCAGGCGTTCATGCAAGATCCCGCAGTCGGCGGCTGCCAGAGCCTGACGCGGATCATTTGCAGCGGTGAAGCCTTGCCGGTGGATGCTCAATTGCAGGTGTTCGCCAAGTTGCCGGCGGCCGGCCTGTACAACCTGTACGGCCCCACCGAAGCGGCCATCGACGTGACCCATTGGACGTGCGTGGACGAGGGCCGCGACGCGGTGCCGATCGGTCAGCCGATTGCCAACCTGAGTATGTTTATCCTCGACCACAACCTTTCGCCGTTGCCGGTGGGGGTGACGGGCGAGTTGTACTTGGGCGGTGAAGGCCTGGCTCGCGGTTACCATGCTCGCCCGTCGCTGACGGCCGAGCGCTTCGTCACCAGCCCGTTCGGTGACGGTACGCGCCTGTACCGGACCGGCGATTTGGCGCGCTACCGTGCCGACGGTGTCATCGAGTACGCCGGGCGCATGGACCACCAGGTGAAAATCCGTGGCCTGCGCATCGAGTTGGGGGAGATCGAGGCGCGGCTGGCCGAGCATGCGCAGGTCCGCGAAACCGTAGTGATCGCCCAGGACGGTGCGGTGCTGGTGGGCTATGTGGTGCCACAACGCCAGGCGCTGTTGAGTGCCGAAGACGACATCCGCCACGAATTCGAGCAGGCATTGAAGGCCCACTTGAGCCAGCATCTGCCGGACTACATGGTCCCGCAGCACTGGGTATTGGTGGAGCGCATGCCGGTGAGCCCGAACGGCAAACTGGAACGCAAGGCGCTGCCTCGGTTCGACGCCAGCCAGTCGCAGCAAGGCTTCGTGGCACCTGAGGGTGAGCTGGAGCAACAGATTGCCGGTGTCTGGCAAGAGGTGCTGGAGCTGGAACAGGTCGGTCGCAACGATCACTTCTTCGAGCGCGGGGGGCACTCATTGCTGGCGACCCAGGCCGTTTCACGCTTGCGCAAGCTGACCGGCTATCCGCTGAGTCTGCGTGACCTGTTCAATCATCCGCAGCTCAAGGCGCTGGCGACGCTGATGGCCGGCACCACCGATGGGCCGGTCCGGGCGGGCGATTCCCGTGAGGTGCGGCTCCAGGCCCATGGGCCACGACGTTCCGCGCCGCTGTCGTTGGTGCAGCGACGTTTGTGGGTCGCCGAACAATTGTCCGGCGGCACTTCGGCGTATGGCATGCCCATGGCGCTGCGCCTGTGCGGCGAGTTGTCGGTGGAGCGTCTGATGAGCAGCTTTGCCGACGTGGTACGCCGTCATGACGTATTGCGCACTGCGTATCGCCAAAACGAAGAAGGGGATCCGGTGGCGCTGATTGCCGATGAGGTCCGACTGGACTTCCCGGTGATCGACCTGTCTGGTCTGTCGCCCAGTGCCCGGCAGGAACAGGTGGCCCAGGCGACGCTGGAAAATGCCCGCACCCCGATCGATCTGGAGCAGGCACCGCTGCTGCGCGGGCGGATCCTGCACCTGGGGCCGACTGAACATGTGTTGCTGTACGCCATGCATCACATCATCTCCGATGGCTGGTCGATGGGGTTGTTGATCAACGAACTGGTGCAGGTCTACGAAGCATCCCTCACGAGTGAAACGATGCCGCTGGCGCCCCTGGAGATTCAGTACCATGACTTCGCCTTGTGGCAGCAGGCGCTGGAAGAGCAGGGCGTATTGGCGCGTCAGGCCGACTACTGGAAACATCGGCTCAGTGGCTATGAGGGGCGCCTGAACCTGCCGCTGGCAAGTCCTCGGGGCCAGACCGCCTCCTATGACGGTGATGCGCTGCAGTTCCAGCTTCCTACCGGGCTGACCGGAGCCTTGCGCCGGCTGTCCAGTGAAGCCGGGGTGACGCTGTACAGCACGCTGCTGGCGTCCTTCCAGGTGTTGCTGCATCGGCTCTGCGCTGCGCAAGACCTGGTGGTTGGCGCCGACGTGGCGGGTCGTGAACAGCCGGAGCTGGAGCGGCTGATCGGTTTCTTCGTCAACGTGCTGCCCCTGCGTTCGCGCTTGGACGCCGATGCCACGTTCGCAAGCTTTTTGTCGCAAACCCAGGACAACCTGCTCAGCGCCCTGGAGCATCAGGACTTGCCGTTCGACCAAATTGTCGAAGCCTCGGGCGTGCCGCGACACAAGGGCATGAACCCTTTGCTCCAGGTGTTGTTCGTGATGAACAACGTACCGGTGCGTACCCGCGCCATAAAGGGGTTGAGCGTGGAATTGCTACCGGCGCTGGAGACCCATTCTAAATTCGATATGGCGTTGTTCGTTGACGAAGAAGAAGGGCAATTGCGCGGCACTTGGCAATTCGCCACAACCTTGTTCGGACATGAGCGCATTCAGCACCTGATTCAGGCCTGGACCGCCCTGTTGGAACAGATCGTCGCTGATCAGAACATTCAATTGGGAGCTATCAGCATGCCAGTCGACAACTTGGCGGCCGCCGCCAGGCCTGCCACCGTCCCGGGGCCCAAGGCCGATAAGCTGGGCAAGTTTCTCAAACGCTCCGTGACACCGCTCGCCAAGCCTCGACCGGCGCGGGTGCGTGAATCACTAGTGGCAGCACCGCAGCGATTCCCGTTGATGCTGGAGCCGGGTGAACCCCAGCTGGATGTCATCGAGTGGATTCACCAGAACCGGTCGCTGATCGAGCAAAAACTGGCCGAACACGCGGGCATTCTGTTCCGCGGCTTTGAACTGGACGGCATCCAGGGCTTTGAAGCGTTCGCCGAAGCGATCCAGCCCGGCCTTTATGGCCAGTACGGCGATCTGCCGAAGAAGGAAGGGGGCAAGAACACCTACCGTTCCACGCCGTATCCGGAGCGCAAGATGATTCTGTTCCACAACGAAAGCTCCCATCAGGACCGCTGGCCGCGCAAGCAGATGTTCTATTGCGAGCAAGCCGCGCCTGTGGGCGGTGCGACGCCGGTGGTCGATTGCCGGTTGATGTACGAAAAGCTGCCGGCGGACCTTCGCGAGAAGTTCGAAGACAAAGGGCTGCTGTATGTGCGCACCTTCACCGACAAACTCGACGTGTCGTGGCAGCACTTCTTCAAGACCGAGGACCGCCGCGAAGTGGAGGCCCGGTGTCGGGCGGGGGGTATCCAGTGGCGCTGGCTCGACAACAACGAGTTGCAGACCCGTACACCGGGGCCGGCGATCATCACGCACCCGATCACTGGGGAGAAGTCGTTCTTCAATCAGGTGCAATTGCATCACATCTATTGGCTGGAGCCGGATGTGCGGGAGGACCTGCTGTCGATGTTCGGCCTGGAACGCATGCCTCGGCATGTGTATTACGGCGATGGCACACCCATCGAGGATGAGGTGATGGCGCGCATCGGTGATTTGTATGAAGCCTGTGCGGTGCGTTTCGACTGGCGCAAGGGCGACGTGATCTTGCTGGACAACATGCTGGTGGCCCACGCCCGCGACCCGTTCGAGGGCCCCCGCAAGATCGTGGTTGCCATGGGCGATATGTATGAGCGCAGCGCTCTGGAGGGCCAGGCCGATGCCGGGCCCGCCATCCAGGGCATCCGCAACCTGGAGGAAACCGGAGCATGAACGAGGTATTGATGGAGCAGCAGGATCCCGGCTTCGCCTTGACCCCCGAGCAACAAGCGATGCTCGAGCAACTGTCGAGCACGGCGACCTGTGGCGAAGCCTTGCGTTGGCTGAACGTGGTCATCGACGGCGATCTCGATCCGCAGCGCTTGCAGATCGCGTTCGATACGTTCCTGGCGCAGCAGCCAATGCTGCTGGCGCGGCTGGACAAAGTGGCCGGTTTCCACGGTTTGCGTCAGGCCGCCAGCGGCGCCGCTCGTTTCCCGCTGACGATACCGGCAGGCGAGCAACGGACTGAGGATGTCCAGGCGCAGATCAAGGATTGGCTGGGCCGAGCTTTTGTGGTGGGCGAATCGCCAAACGTCCAGGCCGTGCTTTATCGTCTGGCGCCGCAGCAGTGGCAACTGGTGCTGGGCATCGCCCGCTACAGTGCCGATGCGCAATCGCTGAATCTGTTGCTGGAGCAAATCCAGCAAGTGTACGCCGCAGTTCAGGCGCCGGAAGACGAAGCGCCGGGCGAGTTTGCCCAGTACCTGGAATGGCGCAGCGAGGTGGTGCTTGATGAAGATGCCGCCGCCGGACGAACCTACTGGCAGCAATACCTGCAGGGCGTGCAAACGGACATCGCCACCCCGTGGTTGGCTGCGCGCAGCGCCGGCAGTGAGGCGGGGCCCGCCGATACCTGTGTGTCGCTGACACTGGAACCGGCCCAGCGCGACGCGTTGCAACGGTTGGCCGAGCAGCTCGGTCAGCCGCTTTCCACGGTGTTGCAAGGCGCATGGTGGGTGTTGCTGGGACGTCTGAGCGGCCTTGAGCAGGCGCTGGTGGGCGTGCGCCATGACAGCCGTGGCGACTATGAATACTTCGCCAATGCCGTGGGGGTGTTCGAGAAAACCCTGTCGCTTAGCGTTTCATTGCCCGCGACGGTGTCGTTCAGCGAGTGGCTGGACGAGCTGGCGGCGCGTCTGGAAGCCCATCGTACCTGGCAGGAATACTGGGCGCCGGAACTGTCGCCTGGGGCGGCGCGCCCGGCCTACGGCTTTACGCTGGGGCAGGAGAGGCCTACCGGGACCCGTGCTGGTCTGAACTGGGCGGTCGCAGAGTCCGTGCGTGTGCCGGCAGACTCGTTCGAATTGCTGTTGCAGGTTAAATTGAACGCTGCCCAGCAGCTTGCCGCGGTCAATCTGTGTTACGCCAGCTCGCGTTATTCGCCGGCCTCGGCCAGCGCCGTGTTGGAACAGTACGGCGTGCTGTTGGCGTCGATCCTTGCCGCTCCACACACCGCATTAGCGGGGCTCGGCCTGTTGAGCCGCACCGCAGAGCAGCGCTTGCTGGCAATCAACCCCGCCATGCAGGCATTGGCTGATGGTCGTTATCTGCCGCAGCGCATCGCTGATCTGGCGTTGCATACACCGAACGCCATTGCCCTGACCGACGCCCGTCAGCAACTGAGCTACGGCCAGTTGCAAGCCCGGGTCGACAGCATGGCGCAGGGCCTCAAGCAGCAAGGCGTGGGCGCCGGTTCGATTGTCGCGCTGGCGTTGCCGCGTTCGTTGGATCTGGTGATTGCAATGCTGGCGAGCTGGCGCCTTGGTGCGGCGTATCTGCCCCTTGATGTGCAGTGGCCCCAGGCGCGTCAGGCGTTGATGCTGGAACAGGCCGGCGCGGCAGTGTTGTTGACCGATGCGGCGCATCTGCCGGTCTGGCAGGGGCAGCCGTATAAGGCGCTGACCGCGGCTGAGCTGAGCCATCCGGCTATGGCACTGCCTGCGCTCGCTACCCAAGGCAACGATATCGCCTATGTGTTGTTTACCTCCGGCTCCACCGGTGTGCCCAAAGGCGTGGTGATCGAGCATCGGCAACTGCTCAACTACACCACCCAGGCCAGTCAGGCGCTGGGGCTTGCCCAGTGCAAAAACGTCGCTTTCAGTTCCACCGTGGCGGCGGACCTGGGCAATACGGCGTTGTTTGGCGCGTTGTTCAACGGCGCGACCCTGCATGTGGCCAGCGATGAGCAGATGCAGGACGGCGCGCTGTTTGCCCAGTACCTGCAACAGCAACAGATCGATTGCCTGAAAATCGTGCCCTCGCACCTCGCGGCGCTGCTGGACAGTGACCGGGCGATGCTGCCGCTTACGCTGGTGCTTGGCGGTGAGCCGATCGCTGCGACGTTGGTCGAGCGCATCGCCCGGTTGCGCAGCGATTGCCGGGTGTTCAACCACTACGGGCCGACCGAGGCCACGGTGGGGGTGATGATTCATCCGCTGTCACTGAACGGCGCGGCCGGCGACTGTTCGGCGCTGACCCAGGTGTTGGGCAACAACCAGGTTTACGTGCTGGACGCCGATCTGCGTTTGGCGCCGGTGGGCGTGCTGGGTGAGGTGTACCTGGGCGGAGCGCAGTTGTGCCGGGGTTATCTGAATGCCGAGGCCGATGAGTCTATGTTCATCCAGAGTCCGTTCGATCCAGCGCAGCGTTTATATCGCACCGGCGACCTGGCGCGTTATCGGCCGGACGGAGCGATCCAGCTATATGGACGGCGCGATCAGCAGGTCAAGGTGCGTGGGTTCCGCATTGAACTGGCGGAGATCGAGGCCGTGCTTGTACGCATGCCTCAAGTGGCCGAAGCATTGGTGTTGCCGGCAGCGTTGGCCGAGCAGGGGTTGTTGGCCTTTGTCGTGGCGCAGCATGGGCTGTCGACGGGCTTGCTCGACGCCGCCCGCGCTGAGCTGAGCGCCCGCTTGCCCAGCGTGATGGTGCCCCAGCACGTGCACCTGATCGAACGATTCCCGCGACTGGCCAACGGCAAGATCGATCGCCACGCACTGCAGCAGTTGGCGATGGCTACAGCGGATGATGAAGACGCCGCGCCACGTGATGCGCTGGAGCAATTGCTCGCCGCGCGCATGGCGCAGTTGCTTGGGCTTGAGCGATTGGGCATCGATCGCGACTTCTTCGCCGCCGGAGGTCATTCGTTGCTGGTGATCAAACTGGTGGCTGGTATTCGCAAGTTGTTGCAGTGCGAAATTCATCCGGGACTGGTCTTCGATCATCCGACCGTGGCGTCGTTGGCCCTGGCCTTGCGGGCGCTAGAGAGCAGTCCGGGGCAGCTGGAAAAAATGGCCCAGGTGCGCTTGCGCATGGAGGCGATGAGTCCTGAGGAAAAGGCCCTCCTGACCGAACAGGCTCGGCAGCTGCAAGCTGCCAAGGCTGCGCAAGGCATCTGAAATCTCATGAAACAAAAGGCCGACGTCCATCTGCGTCGGCTTTTTTTTATTTTTTACACGAATGATAAATAAACTCATTCCGGTTTTTGGCAGGTGCTGCGTCTTACTTAGGTATGTGGACAAATCGGGTCGGGCAGGACGCTCAGGCACCGGATGTGTTCAGCAAAAATTTCGCCGTCGTCCAGCTGGATGACCGTGCCCGGGGAGGGGCCGGTCGGCCCCGCACTGACACATTGCCCTGGGGCAATCGACCGTGCGGGTTCTCTCGTGCTGGCGAGCGGCGGGCCCTTTGGCCCCATGGACTTTTACTTCTACCAATAATAGAGAGCACGATGTCATCCATTCATGAGTTCAAACCTCTGTTCAAGGCACTCGTCATGTCCCGCGGCCTGCGTTCGCGTAGGGTGTTGACCGGTCTGGGGCTGGTCTGCTTGCTGCCACTCAGCGCTCAGGTGATGGCTGAAGACGTCAGCATCGACATCCCTGCGCAATCGCTGCCCCAGGCACTGCAAGCGTTCGGTCAGCAGACCAACCAGCAAGTGATCTACAACGCCGGCGATATGGCCGGACTGAAAAGCAACCGCGTCAGCGGCAAGATGAGCCCGCAGGCGGCCCTCACCGAATTGCTCAAGGGCACTGGCGTACGCTACAGCATTGAGGGCAATACCCTGATGCTGGTGCGCGGTTCCACCCAAGCCCTTGAGCTGGGCGCGACCACCGTCAAAGCACAGGAGCTGGTGGCGACGACCGAAGGCAGCAAGTCATACACCAGCAACGCCGTGACCATCGGCAAGGGCACCCACAGCCTCAAGGAAATTCCTCAGTCGATCACCGTGATGACGCGTAAGCAGATGGATGACCAGAACCTGGTCAACCTCAAGGACGCCGTCAACCAGACCACCGGCATCGTCGGCCTGCAGGGCGTTGGCCAAGGCATGATCCTGTCGTCGCGTGGTTTCCAAATTGACGATTGGCAATACGATGGTGTGCCGATCCTGCGGAACAACTATTCGCTGGGCAACTGGGCGACCCAGGACCTGATCTTCTTCGACCGCCTGGAAATCATGCGCGGCGCCTCCGGCCTGCTGCAAGGCACCGGCAGCCCCGGTGGTGCCGTCAACCTGGTGCGCAAGCGTGGCCAGAATGCACCGACCGTGACCCTGACCGGCAAGGCCGGCTCCTGGGATCACTACGGTCTGCAACTGGACGCCGGCGGCCCGCTGAACCAGGCCGGTAACATTCGCGGTCGCATCGTCGTCGATGAAGACCAGAGCAATTCATTCGTCGACCATGCGTGGAGCAAGACCCACTCGCTGTACGGCGCGCTGGACGTCGACCTGAGCGAAGACACCACCCTGGGTTTCGCGGTCAGCCAATCCAACGGCGAATCGCGGGGCAACATCCGCGGCCTGCCACGCTACGCCGACGGCAGGATGCCGGACGTGTCGCGCTCGACCTACACGGGGGCGCGCTGGAACCGGTCCGAAATCGACGTCACCACCCTCTATGCCGATCTGGAGCACCGTTTCAACGAGGACTGGGCGTTGAAGATCGGCGCGGTGCATATGAGCGAAGACAACCAGGCGAAAAACCAGCGAGTCCAAAGGGGGGGTGGTCTCTTGCCTGATGGCAGTGGCGTGCAATACGCCGACTTCCTGACCGATTTCCAGTCCACGAAGGCCGGTCTCGACATGAACCTGACCGGCAAGTTCGAAGCCTTGTCGATGGAGCAGGAAGTCATGCTGGGCGGCAACTACTCGCAGTTGGAGACCGATGACCGCTACGCCCGTACATTCAACAACACCAGTGATTCCATCTTCGACATTGACAATGATCGTCCGGACATCAGCTACGACAGTTTGATCGCCGCAGGCGGCCAGGGCACCCTCAGCAAATACGATATCCGCCAGAAGGGTGTGTACGGCACCTGGCGCGTCAAGCCGGTGGACGATCTGACGCTGGTGCTGGGTTCCCGGGTCAGCTGGTACGACTACAGCTACAAGTCGAAAACCGAAAACTCAGTCGGTATCACAGGCAACGCGCCTAGCACCGGAACTGAAACCGGGGTAGTCACGCCCTACGCGGGCATCATCTATGACCTGAGCCGCGAATGGGCCGTGTATGCCAGTTATACCGACGTGTTCCAGCCGCAGACCAATCGCGATGCCAACGGTTCGGTGCTCAAGCCGATAGTCGGCACCAACTACGAAGTCGGCCTCAAGGGCGAGTTGATGGACGGTCGGGTCAATACCTCCCTGGCAATCTTCCGCTACGACCATGAGAACCGTGCCATCAACGACGGTGGTTCGGGGTGTGGCGGCTCGGGTTGCTCGGTGGCCTCGGGCAAAGTGCGCAGCCAGGGTATCGATGCCGAAATCAGTGGTGAAGTGATAGACAACCTGCAGCTGTTCGCGGGCTACACCTACAACACCACCAAGTACCTGGAGGACCCGGACAATGAAGGGAGTGTCTTCAGCACCTGGACGCCGAAACACATGCTGCGTGTGTGGGGCAACTACCAGTTCACCGGCGACTGGAGCCGTGTCAGCACCGGCTTGGGCTTCACCACCCAAAGCCACACGCTGGTTTACGACTATGATCGTGAAATCCCGGGTTACACCGTATGGAACGCCCGTGTCGGCTACCAGTTGACGCCGGAAATCGCTTTGGCGGTCAACGCCAACAACCTGTTCGACAAGACGTACATAACGTCCGCCTACAACCAGCTCAATGGCAACAACAACTTCGGTGACCCGCGCAATCTGATGTTCAGCGTGACGTACAAACCGCAGTTCTGATCCTCGCGAGAGTGATATAGACCTGCCTTTTGGGTCATGCTGTTCACTTAAGGAAACGGCGCTTTTCGAGACGGGAAAGCGCCGTTTTCTTTGCCGAGGTGCCCACTGCGCAACACCTGCGTTCGGCCAGAGTGGTTAACGGGGCGCCGAGATCAACGTCCACCGCGAGGTGGCCTCATAGCCGACCTGTTTTTGCGGGGGGACTCAATCCAATGTGGGAGCGGGCTTGTTCTGGTCAAGTTTTTCCGGACACCGATTACGGTGATCAAGCTGCCTGCTGCTCCATGGCTATTGGCGGCAGGTAGTTG